>VGCD01000004.1 GCA_016870215.1 Actinomycetota bacterium | reverse complement strand
CCAACTCATCCATTGCTCGCCGCAGGTGATCGACATCGTGCACGATCTGCATTGCTCTCCCACCGAGCACGTAGCTCGGGCGCACCAACACCGGATACCCGACGCGTCGCGCGATGGCTTCGGCTTCATCAAAGGTGAGCGCAGTTCCACCAGGTGGCTGGGGAATCGACAATTGCGTGCACAAGGAGTTCCACTTCTCTCGGTCTTCCGCCAAGTCGATGGAATCTGGCGAGGTTCCGGCGATGTACTCGCGCGGAAGCAAGCCAGACAGTTTGAGTGGGGTCTGACCGCCGAGTGACACGATGATGCGCGGCGATTTTCCGCCCGCGGCAACCGTCTCGGCGGCAACGACGTTGAGCACGTCTTCACGCGTGAGTGGCTCGAAGTACAGACGATCAGATGTGTCGTAGTCGGTTGAGACCGTCTCGGGGTTGCAGTTCACCATGACTGTCTCGAACCCTGCGTCACGAAGCGCGAAGCTCGCATGAACACAGCAATAGTCAAACTCGATACCTTGACCGATGCGATTGGGTCCAGAACCCAAAATGATGACGCGATCCTTGTCTGAAGGTTTGACTTCGTTCTCATCTTCGTACGTCGAATAGTGATACGGAGTCTCAGCAGCAAACTCGGCACTGCAAGTGTCGACCGTCTTGAAAGTCGGCACGACACCGTGAGATTCTCGTGCAGTACGCACGATGAGCTCATCTGTGTTCAAGATGTGAGCTAGTTGAGCATCCGAAAAGCCAAGTCGCTTCAAACGTCGCCACTGACCTCGATCGATTTCATCTACTGATGCACCTTCAATCACATGGCGCTCATCGATGATCATCTGCATCTGGTCAAGGAACCACACGTCGATACCCGTCAATTCGTGCAGACGGTCGATACCGAGCCCACGCCGCAATGCTTCGCCAACTTGGAAGATTCTCTCTGGTGTCGGAATCGTGGTGCGGCGCAACAGTTCATCGTCGGGGAGTGCGTCGTATTGAGCCTCTGCCGGATCGCAGTTCAAACCCAGACGCCCCTGTTCGAGGCTGCGCAGACCTTTTTGCAAGCTCTCCGGAAATGTTCGACCAATCGCCATTGCCTCGCCGACGCTTTGCATTTGCGTCCCGAGAACCCCCGATGTTCCGGGCAACTTCTCGAATGCCCACCGAGGAATCTTGGTGACCACATAGTCGATAGTCGGCTCAAAACTTGCTGGCGTCATGCGAGTGATGTCATTGGGAATTTCATCGAGTGTGTAACCAATGGCCAATTTGGCAGCGATCTTGGCTATCGGAAAACCTGTGGCCTTCGAGGCCAGTGCAGATGATCTGGACACGCGCGGGTTCATCTCGATGACGACCTGGTCCCCGTTCGCAGGATTGACTGCAAACTGAACATTGGACCCGCCGGTCTCGACCCCAACACGACGAATGCACGCAAACGCAGCATCCCTCATGCGCTGGTACTCATAGTCGGAAAGTGTCTGTGCTGGAGCGACCGTGATGGAGTCGCCTGTGTGCACCCCCATGGGGTCGAAATTCTCGATGCTGCAGATGATCACGCAGTTGTCTGCGCGGTCACGCATAACTTCAAGTTCGTATTCTTTCCAGCCGACGATGGATGTCTCGATGAGAATCTCGCGAATCGGACTGGCATCAAGTCCGTTACCGGCCACCTTCAGGAATTCTTCGCGTGTCGACGCAATTCCGGTACCTCGACCGCCAAGAATGTAAGCGGGACGAATGATGACTGGGAGTCCGATGTCCTCGACCACTTCGAGGGCTTCTTCCATCGAATGAGCGATACCACTTCGTGGCACCGACAGACCGATTTCGATCATCGCCTTTTTGAACTTGTCGCGATCTTCGGCGGTTGCGATGGCCTCAGCATTTGCACCGATCAACTCTGGCGTTCCTGGCACCCCGGCAAGGCCGCGCTCGAACAATGACATAGCGAGGTTCAAACCGGTCTGACCACCAAGCGTCGGCAGAATCGCATCGGGTTTCTCACGTTCAATGATCTTTGCCAGAACTTCCGGCGTGAGAGGTTCGATGTAGGTGCGATGCGCAAAATCTGGGTCCGTCATTATGGTTGCCGGATTCGAATTCGCGAGGATGACTCGGTAACCCTCACTCTTCAGCACTCGACACGCCTGAGTGCCTGAATAGTCAAACTCGCAAGCCTGCCCAATGACGATCGGTCCAGATCCGATGATGAGAATCGATTCAAGGTCTGTACGACGCGGCATCAGTTGTTCTCCATCAGATCTGCGAACCTCGTGAAGAGGTAGCGACTGTCATGGGGACCAGGCCCTGCTTCCGGGTGATATTGCACGCTGAAGGCCCGGTGCTTCTTCAGTCGCATTCCCTCGTTGGTGTTGTCGTTCAGATTGACATGAGTGATATCCGCGACGGTGCTCAGTGAATCTGGGTCGACACAGAAATTGTGATTCTGACTTGTGATTTCGACGGTGCCCGTGGCGATGTCACGCACAGGGTGATTTCCGCCATGATGACCAAATGGCAACTTGAATGTGTGACCACCAAAGGCGAGCGACAACAACTGGTGTCCGAGGCAAATGCCAAACGTGGGCACACCAGCCTCGACGATGGATCGAATGGTGCGTGGCGCGCCCGTCACCATCTCTGGGTCGCCCGGACCATTCGACAAGAACACACCTTCGGGTTTCAGTGCGAGCACCTCCTCTGCGCTTGTTCCGGCAGGAACAACTGTGACGCTTGCAATGTCGGCGAGACATTTCAGAATCGTGGTCTTGATACCAAAGTCGAACGCAACGACTGAGAAGCGACCTTCACCGTAGGTGTACGGCTTCGCAGTGGTCACGGTGGACACGAGGTCAACTCCACCCGTGCCGGTCTCTGCTCGAGCCGCGGCCAGCAATGAAGCCTCGTCTGCGGTGCCGAAAGCACCTTTTAATGATCCGGCATCTCGCAATAGCCGAGTCAAACGTCTGGTGTCGATGCCACCGATGCCGGGAAGCTTCGCCGCCGTCAACGTGGCATCAAGATCAGATTCGCTGCGCCAATTGCTTCGACGGCGAGCCATATCGCGCACAATCACGCCACGTGCATGCAGTGCCTTGGCCTCATTGTCGAGCTGCGTGGTGCCGTAGTTACCGATGTGAGTTGTTGTGAAAGTGATGATCTGTCCGGCATACGAAGGATCAGTGATGACTTCTTGATACCCCGTGAGAGCGGTGTTGAAGACCACTTCCCCAGCAGCAATTCCAGAAGACGGCCGATGGCCAATGGCCTCTCCTCCAAAGACCGAACCGTCTTCGAGCACAAGAGCTGCAATTTCGATGCCGCCTCGTTGATTCTTCACTTGAGTGCCTCTCCATCTTTGACAACTAATTCACCGCGAAACACCGTGTGTCGCACTCGACCGCGCAGAGTCATTCCGTCATATGGAGTATTCCGACTCTTGCTGACGAGATGATCTCGTGAGACCACCAATGCACTCGTGGTGTCCCACACGGCCAGATTTGCCGGCTCCCCAACGACCACCGGTCGACCTTGTCGGTCGGCGACGTTGGCGATGCGCGCCGGATTCCAGCTGAGTACTTCGGCAATTCGACGTGGCGAAAGAGTCATCGATGTGTTGAGGACTCCGAGCGCAGTCTCAAGACCGAGCATTCCAGGGGGCGCAGCATCGAGTGGTTGCTCTTTCGCGTGGTCACTATGTGGGGCATGGTCGGTGGCCACTGCATCAATGGTTCCGTCAAGCACTCCGCCCTTTAGTGCTTCAATGTCTCCACGTGTGCGCAATGGTGGATTCACCTTGAACACCGTGTCGAATGAAGTGAGCAGTTCATCGACCAGAGAAAGGTGATGCGGTGTCACTTCCGCAGTGATCGGAAGGCCCTCAAGTTTCGCTTGACGCACCATCTCAACGCTTCGAGCAGTCGAAAGATGCAAGAAGTGCATCGGAGCACCGGTCAGTCGCACGAGTTCAATGTCGCGGTGCAACATCAACTCTTCGGCAAGTGCCGGCCACCCAGGGAGACCGAGGCTTGAACAACACGCTCCCTCGTGCATCACAGCACCTTCGGTGAGACGTGCCACCTCGCAGTGTTGTGCCAGGACCACGCCTAGCTCACCTGCGTATTCAAGAGCGCGACGCATAATCAGCGGGTCCTGTACACCATTGCCATCATCGGTGAACAGATGAACCCCGGCCTTTGCCAGTGCGGCAAAAGGAACCAACTGCTGGCCCATGCGACCGATGGTGATGCAACCCGAAGGAAGTACTTCACACAAACCCACGCGCTCTCCTCTGGAGCGAACGAAGTCCACCACATGTACGGCATCTTGCGCAGGGTCAGTATTCGGCATCGCGACAACTGCGGTGTATCCCCCGCGTGCTGCCGCACGACTTCCAGTTTCGATCGTTTCGGCTTCTTCTTTGCCCGGTTCACGAAGATGTGTATGCAGATCCACAAAGCCAGAGGAGATATAGCAACCGGTCGCATCGATGACGGGGAGGTCGCCGTGCGATTGATCTGCCGCCACGACGAATCCGTCGCGCACCACCACGTCAGTTTCCGTATTTCCATCCGGGTTGACGATCGTCCCGCCCCTCAACACAAACGACTTCACTCCGCACCTCCCGTCGGCGGCACCGAGCCGCCGCTCAACACCGTGTACAACACCGACATACGCGCACTGACCCCAGTGCGCACTTGCTCAAGGATTCGAGACCCAGGAAGGTCTGCAGGATCAACCAGGATTTCAACTCCGCGGTTCATCGGCCCAGGATGCAACACAAGCGCATCGTGCTTTAGCTGGCGTGCTCGCTGCGAAGTGAGGCCGAACCGCGCTGAGTACTCACCCAGTGACGGCACGAGAGCTGCGTCCATGCGTTCGCGCTGCATGCGCAGTAGGTAGAGGACGTCGATGTCACCAACCACATCATCGAGGGCATCAGCGGTGCGCACCGGCCAGTCGATGAACTCTGGTGGCAAGAGTGTCCGTGGTGCGACAAGCACGACTTCTGCTCCGAGCATCGTGAATGCCCTGATGTTGCTCCGAGCCACGCGGCTGTGCTTCACATCTCCGACAATGGCGACGGTACGCCCGGACAAATCATTTCCGCAGCCGAATGACCGCGTGATGGTGTGACAATCAAGTAAGGCTTGCGTGGGATGTTGGTGCCAGCCGTCGCCCGCATTAATCACCGATGCATCAGTCCATTCTGTGATCATGCGTGGCACACCACTCGACTTGTGTCGCACCACGAATGCGTCAACCCCCATCGCTGCGAGAGTCTCAATCGTGTCTCGCAGGCTTTCACCCTTGTTCACACTCGAGGTGCCGACGTTGAAAGTCATCGTTTCGGCCGAGAGTCGTTTGGCGGCAGTTTCAAAACTCAGTCGAGTACGAGTGCTTTCCTCGAAAAAGACACTTGCCACAGTTCGGCCACGAAGTGCAGGGACCTTCGGCACCGGTCTCCCACTGATCTCGACCATATGGTCAGTGAGATCAAGAAGCGATGTCAATTGCGTAGTCGTCAATTCTTCGATGGACAAGAGGTGCTTCACGACGCCGCCCTCTTTCCTGCTGCTTTCTCAATCGACGTTGAGACGACGAAGACACCAGTCATCGATGCATCGACTTCGTCAGAGAGATGTGTGGGAATGTTCTTGCCGACAAAATCCGGCCGAATGGGCAGTTCGCGATGTCCCCGGTCCACGAGAACAGCCAGCTGTACCGCTCGTGGTCGGCCGTGGTCGAGTAGCGCATCCAACGCTGCACGCACGGTGCGACCCGTGTACAACACATCGTCGACGAGCACCACTGTGTTTCCTGTGATGTCGACAGGAATGTCAGTGACTGCAGCAGGCACGACGGGTCGAAGGGCGATGTCGTCGCGATACATCGACACATCGATGGAACCAACAGGCACTTCCACCTGTCCCTCAAAGCGAGAGATGCAGCGAGCAAGCTCCTCTGCGATCCACACTCCGCCACGCTGCATGCCGACCAAGACGAGTCCAGCGACTCCTGAATTGCGCTCGACGATTTCGTGAGCAACGCGCGTCAGAGCGCGCCCCACATCGGTGGCCGACAAGACCTCGGCCCGACGATCCACAGCCATCAGCGAGTCGACGAGACCGTGATGCTTCGCACAAAAAAAGCGCTGGGTACGGCCCAGCGCGTCATTCCAGATGTTTCCATGTTGTCCTCCCGTCCGAGCCTCACAGGACTCAATTTACGGCGATGCCTACTCTACACGGACAATCTGCAGTTGTAAAGAGCTGCACCTCAACTGTCAGTGCGCTTGAAGAGTTGCCAATAGGCGTTCGTCTCTATGAGTTGGAACTCGGCTTCCACCCGCCTCCAGTCCTCTTCGACGACCGCCTCTTTCAGCACCGGCAAAATGACGTATTCGATGGAGTCTGCCTCTGGTCGACGGGTGTCGTTCAGGGCTGGGTCGGGGCCGTAATAGAAGACTCGAAACGGGTTGGGGAAGAAATACACCTCGCGCCGATTCGACATGTGCGTCGACAACACGTGATACACCGTCACAACTGCGTCATCGGGCACCCGACCCATGATGTCGCGAGCAGCAATGTTTCGTGGATCACTGACAATCGCTCGAGGAATGGGTCGTTGGGCGAACGAATATGGCGACCACAGCACGGAGGTCCAGAGTGTGCACGCGCACACAATGCCCACCAACCACTTGCGCTGATCAACCCTCGCCTTGGCAGTAGAAGCAACCGCCGCAAACATCAGGGCTGGTACTGCAATCAGTGAGTAGTGAAATTCGATGTTGAACTGGTACCAAAAGTTGCTGACGATATTTGCGGCCAAGACGAACGCCGAGATCATCACCAGATCTGGGGCACCGATAAGGACAAACCCGAATGGTGCGAGCATCTGCCAGATGTAGAACGGCCTGTTATCTCCGATCAGATACTTCGACACGTCACCAGGTTTCGTGAATGTCTGCTTGACAAAACCCCATGGCCCACCAAATGGAATTCGATCGCCCAAGCGTTCACGTTGAACCACATAGAACCCGATTGCGGTCATCGCCACAGATGCAACGACGGTCAATGATCCCTTCATCCGATCACTTCGCCATGCCACCCACAATCCGATTGGCACCACGATCACCATCGCGTCTTCCTTCACCAGCAGGGTCAAGAAGATGCCAATCGCAAAGACTCTCCATTTCCGCTCAACAGCGCCGTACAACGCGAGCGGCACAGAAAGGCCGTACATAGCGTCGGGGTGAAAGTTCTCAAACGAGAACCTCGACACCGCTGGGTTCAGCAACCATGCAGCAGAAAAGGCAAAAGCAAACCACTCGTTCTGAAGTCGACTTCGAGCGAAGAAGTACACCACCACTGCCCCACTGGCCACCAGACCAGCCTGAACCACGAGAAGTGTCGACGCACCTGGAATTACCCAGTACAAAGGTGCGAAGAGAAACAGAACGGGTTGAAAATGGTCACGAAGACTGTTCATGCCATTCAAGGTCACGAACGGCACCTCGAAGCGAGACAGCAACCAGGTTGCCTGATCAAAGATTCCGATGTCGTAGGCCGACGTGCCGAAGGCATCGTGTATCGACACCGTTCGAGACGCGGTCCAGATGAAGAACCACGAAACAGCGGCTACGAGGGCAGCGCGCGGCGCAAACCGACGGCACGCATCGGACCGCGACGTGCGATCAGCGAACTGAGCGAGCAACCGCAGCGAGGACGCCATTGACAAAACGACCCGAGTCATCGGTAGAGAAACGCTTTGCCAGCTCGACAGCTTCATCAATGATGACTGCGACCGGCGTGTCCACCCGTGACACCAGCTCGAATGTGGCGATACGGAGGATCGTTCGGTCTATTGCTGGCATTCGCTCGAGTGTCCAACCCTTCGAATGGGATGCAATGAGGGCATCGATATCTGCGCGACCCTGCTCTACGCCATCGGCGAGCTCCTTGGTGAGCCCAACATAAATTGCGGCATGCTGATTGACGACGCTCGTCAAGTGTTCTGAGCGCTGCTCACATTCATAAAGCAAGATCAACGCTTGCTCGCGCGCGTCACTTCGTTCGTCGACACGCTCGTGCCCGTTGCCAGAAGCCATCAGACGCGAGTGACGTACTCACCTGAGCGGGTGTCGACCTTCACTCGATCGCCAATGTTCACAAACAGGGGCACCTGGATGACGAGGCCAGTTTCGAGTGTTGCGGGCTTGCGCGCACCAGACACACGATCGCCCTGAACTCCCGGTTCAGTCTCCGCAATCGTGAGTTCAACCGCTGCCGGAATTTCCACAGACACGATGTCACCGTTGTAGAGCGCGATGATTGCCATCATCGACTCGGTGAGGTAGTTGGCGGCATCACCAAGTGCAGTCGGCGCCACGTGCATCTGGTCGTACGACTCGGTGTCCATGAACACGAAATCAGATCCGTCCTTGTACAGGAACTGCATGTCGCGCTTGTCGAGGATGGCCTGCTCCACCCTGACGCCGGCATTGAAGGTCTTGTCGAAAACATTGCCGTTGCGAAGATTGCGAAGCTTCGTGCGCACAAACGCACCGCCTTTGCCCGGCTTGACGTGTTGGAATTCGACAACGGTGAACAAACCGTTATCGAGCTCGAGCGTGATGCCGTTCTTCAAGTCGTTGGTCGTTATTGCGGGCATGACAATTCCTTGGGGCTGTGGGTGAGGACTTCTCGTCCGTCGGCCGTAATGAGCACCAAATCCTCGATTCGGACTCCACCGACGCCCACACGATAGAGCCCTGGCTCCATCGTCACCACCTCACCGCTCTCCAAGATCGCGTGCTGTCGCCTGTTGATGAGCGGTTCTTCATGAATGACGAGACCAACTCCGTGGCCCGATCCGTGCAAGAAGTGTTCCTCCACACCGTGAGCCCGAAAAACGGCCCGCACTTTTGCGTCCACCTCGTACGTATCGACGCTGGGCCCCATGGACGCAACACCAAGTGCCTGTGCCTCACGAACAACATCTGCAAACAGACGAATCTCACTCGATGCAGTCGCGGGGACATACGTGCGTGTCATGTCCGATCGATAACCGTCGACCTCTGCACCCATGTCGATGATGACGACATCAGATGCCTCGATCACACGGTCAGCGGGTCGATGATGAGGCATCGCACTGTTGGGCCCACCAGCAACGATGGTGTCGAACGATGTGCGGTCTGCCCCACTGCTCAGCATGTGTGCATCGAGACGATTCCGAACCTCACGTTCGGACTTGCCCGCCAAGCCGTCAGCACACACCTCACGCAAGGCCGCGTCTGCAATGAGGGCACTACGAGCAATGCGCGCTATCTCAGCCTCATCCTTCTTGCGGCGAAGCGTGCCGAACGGATGATTCAGCGGGCGGAGCCGAGTGGTGACCGTATCGTTCAATTGCTGATGTTCAGCGACTGTGATGTCACGGGGATCCAACACGATGTCGCCCGCTCCGACGATCTTGCGAATGGCGTCCGGCTTGTCGCTCGGCTGCTGAAGCACACAGACATTCACAGGTGCGCCTGCTGCAGCACATTGTTCTTTAGCTTGAGTGACGTATCGACCATCAACCAACAGATGAATCTGTCGCCTACACGCGTCAACAACGGCCGTGGCGGTCGAACCACTGAATGTCGTCATCCATCGAATGTTGGACAACGACTGAACATAGAGACAGGCGACATCATTCGCATCACACCATTTCCACAACCGTTCGAGTCGATCCGTGACTCGAAGTGCCGGAAGGTTCACGTCTTCCTACGAATTCGAGTTGCGGTTCGAAGAGAGCAGCGAAACGAGCGCCTGAACTGCGATGTCGTAGCTGAGTGGTCCGAAACCGGAGATGGTGCCAGCAGCCAGGGGCGCAACGACACTCGTGTGCCGAAAATCTTCGCGAGCACTCGGGTTCGACAAATGCACTTCGACAATTGGGGCCGAATATGACCGGAGAGCATCATGCAAAGCCCACGAATAATGGGTGAACGCGCCAGAGTTGATGATCATTCCGACTGTGGTTCCTCGTGCAGAGTGGACTTTGTCGATGATGTCACCTTCGCTATTGCTCTGATGCGTCTGGCAATCGAACCCAGCAGTCTTCAACTGAGTAACAACTCGTGCTTCGTGATCTTCCAAGGTCTCATAGCCGTACACCTGTGGTTCTCGCTGACCAAGAAGATTCAGGTTGGGACCATGCAACAACAAGACCAATCCGGCGCTCATGAAGACACACCGTAGCCTCGATGCGCCTTCAGCGCGTCGCGGATTTTTGCTTCATCGATGCCCTCGATGACTTCGAGGCCGTCACGAGAGTCGAGCACGAAGGTGAGTGAAGAAAGCGCCTTCTTGTCACGCTTCATCGACTCAATAAGGGCATCGTCATCGAGGTCTTTCGGCAGCGCTGTCGATAACCCATAGGTGTCCTTCACCACTGCGTAGTGGTCAGCGACCCGGCGATCATCAATGCGACCGAGGACGTGCGCCAAATGGGCCGCGAACACAAGTCCGATTGCGACCGCCTCTCCGTGCGCAATCGTCCATCCGGAGTTGACCTCAATTGCGTGCGCAAGGGTATGTCCGTAGTTGAGCAGTGCACGTCGCCCAGACTCGCGCTCGTCGCCGGCGACAACTTCAGCCTTGATGCGAACACAAGCAGCAATGCGCTCCTCCAGAGACTGCGTGCTGAGATCCTCACGAACGATGAAGTGGTACTTAGCCATCTCTCCACGCCCACAACGACTCTCTGACTCTGGCAATGTGTCGAGTGCATCTGTGTCGCATGCGACGGCGCACGGTTGCCAGAACGCACCGACCAAGTTCTTTCCCTCTGGAATATTGACACCGGTCTTACCGCCGATGGCTGCATCAACCATTGCGAGCAACGTGGTCGCCACGTGCGCCACGGGAATACCTCGGTGGTAGGACGCTGCAGCAAAACCGGCCACATCGGTGACGAGACCACCTCCGACACCTACGACACAATCCGTGCGAGTGAGACCTGCACGGGAAAAACCTCGCATCAACTCCTCGATGGTCGACAAGGATTTATGATCTTCGCCGTCACCGATGACGAAGCGGTGCACGTCGCGACCCGCGAATGCGGGAATAAGTACGGCCGGAATTGACTCTTGGGTCACGATGGCAACGCGGCGCGAGCCGTTCGGAATGAGCGAGGGAAGTTCGTGCCTTGCGCCCCGCCCGACGACGACTGGATACGAGCGGTCGCCCAACTCCACTCTCACAGTGCGCACATCGCTCATGTCTCAGACTCCGTTGAGACGAGATCGATGATCAGCTCCGCGACCTTGGAAACATCATGACCATCAGTATCGATTGAACGTGTTGCGACGGCTTCGTAGAGCGGCGTTCGCGTGCTTGCCATGTGTTGCAACGTACCAGCAGCATCGTTGTCGAGCAGCGGACGATGTCCTTCAGCTTGGACTCGCGGCACGAGAGCCGAGACATCGCAGCGCAGCCAAACTATGTCGGCGCGACCACACTGCGCAGCCTCCGCTAGACGAGCGCGATTCTCCTCCACCGTGACCGCGCCAGCGGCGACTGCTATGACCGTTGGTTTTTCCTCAGACAACGCATTGTTGAGCACCTGCGATTCGCGTTGACGAAACACAACTTCACCATCCTGTGCGAAGATCTCTCGCACACTTCGACCGTCGAGTTTTTGCACCATGTCATCGGTGTCAAGACTCACAATGTCAAGACGTCGTGCAATCTCGTTGGCCACGCTCGTCTTTCCCGAGGCCGTCATACCGACCAACACGACGTGCCGGTTGAGCACCTGCACCATGCGGTCAATCCGTGAGCGTTGAAGCGAATGACGAAGCGTTGTGGATGAATTCACGGAGTGAGTCCCCGCCAAACTTCCGCTGCGCCTCTCCGGCGAGCACCAACGCAACCATCGTTTCAGCCACGACTCCGAGGGCTGGAACAGCGGTCACGTCGGTGCGTTCTTTGAAACTAACCGTCTCTTCTTTGGTGACCATGTCGACTGTCTTCATCGTGGGTCGATTGAGCGTCGCGAGTGGCTTCATCGCTGCGCGGACAATGAGTGGTTCTCCGGTGGTGATGCCACCTTCGGTCCCGCCGGAACGATGTGTCTCACGTCGGTATGAGCGCGACGCTTCATCCCAATGAATCGCGTCGTGTGCTTCACTTCCGCGCATTCCCGCCACTGCCATACCGTCGCCGATCTCGACGGCCTTCACCGCTTGAATGCTCATGATTGCCTGCGCAAGCAGTCCGTCGATTTTGCGGTCCCAATGCACATGACTACCAAGACCAAGTGGCACGCCGTGGGCGACAACTTCCACCACTCCGCCAAGACTGTCACCATCTTTGGCCGCAGCCTTGATGGTGTCGATCATTGCGGTCTCAGCGGCATCATCGAAGCAACGCACCTCTGAAGAATCGATACGTTCCAGATCGGCCAGGGATGGCAACGCAGGAGACGACGAACGGACATCACCAATTTGAATGACATGACTGACGATCGATGCCCCGACATGCGACAACAACAACTTGGCAAGAGCGCCAGCAGCGACACGAGCAGCGGTTTCACGCGCGCTCGCTCGCTCAAGCACGTCACGTGCATCGTCAAACCCGTACTTCTGCATACCGACGAGATCGGCATGCCCAGGTCGCGGCTGGGTGAGAAGTTGGGCGGTTTTTCCAGGCGCTGGCGACATCTCGTCGTGCCACTTGTCGCTGCGGAACCATTCAGAATTTTGAATCTCGATGGCAACAGGCGAACCAAGCGTTCGACCATGTCGTATTCCGCCCACGAGAGTGATCTCGTCCTGTTCGAACTTCTGTCTGGGGCCACGTCCGTACCCGAGTCGACGGCGTGCAAGCTCACCTTCGATATCGCTGGCGAGCACGGGCAGACCTGCAGGGAGTCCCTCGACGATGACCGTGAGCGCTTTACCGTGAGATTCACCAGCTGTCAGATATCTCAGCACCATGTCAGGCTACTGGCGCCTTCGTTCTAGTTCGCGTTCTGCGGCCGAACGCATGACGACATGATCGGGCACCCGAAAACTGGTTTCGTGTCCGAACCACCAGTGATGTTGTAGTACCGCCTGATGAACGAGCATCCATAGACCATCCACCACCACTGCGCCATTGTCTGCTGCGCACCTCAGAAGTTGAGTTTCAAGGGGCTGATACACGGCATCGAGTACCACCTTGCAGCGACCAATGACGTCACGAGACACCGGCAATGCGTCGTCTCCGTTCACCGCTGATCCCATGCCAACAGAGGTTGCATTGACCAACACATCGAATGACCCCTTCTCCCGAGGATCCAACTTGGCGATGTCTGCATCTCGAACGCGTGCACGAACCATGTCCACCAGGTTCTCCGCACGTTTCAACGTGCGATTGAGGACACGAACCGTCATGCCATGACGCGCTGCCGCCAGTGCAATCGCTCGCGCCGTGCCCCCTGCCCCTGTCAACAACATTCGTGATCCCTCACACGACAGGTTTCCGTGGAATGTCAGAGCATTGATACATCCATCGCCGTCAGTATTCGTGCCGTGCCATCCGCCGTCACGATGCGTCACGCAGTTGACGGCAGCCAGTGTGGTGGCAACATCGTCGGTCCTTGCCAACTGCGCGCCAATGACTTCCTTCAACGGCATCGTCACGCTGAGCGCACGGAAGTTCTCATTAGCAAGTCGCTGCAACACACTGGGAAGTGAATCCTTCTGGACCTCCACCGCTTCATATGTCCACTTTCGGCCGGTATCAGCGAACACTGCATTGTGAATCGCTGGAGACAAACTGTGAGCCACGGGGCTACCGATGACGGCGGCGCGAATGATCTGCTCTTTCATCACGAAGACATCTTCTCAGCCGAGGAGACCTGCAGCCCTCGCCTTTTCCACATTCTTAAGGTGTTGCTCGTAGGTCGCCGCGAAAACGTGAGAGCCGTCATCATCGGCAAGTACGTAATAGCGATATTCGCAGGGTGTGTTGCGCGGCAAATCGCGACATATGGGGTCTGACGGAAGCGGATTCGGTGCCGGCGAGAGGGCGGCCTGAATGGAGGCACGCCCAGGATTTGCAATGGGCGTTGGTGGCAGACCGGCACGCTTGTAGGTGTTGTATTCGGTGTCCGCACGCTTGAGGTCGCTGAATGCTGCGGCCGGATCAGCGCCGTAATACAACGTGGCGTCAATTTCCAGTTTCATCTTCGCCGCAAGTCGGTTGTAGATGACTCTTGAAATCAGAGCGCGATCTTTTTCAACCTTTGCCTCACGTTCGATCATCGACGCGATAATCAACACGTCGTAGGGATTCCGTCCGACCTTTTCTTTCGCGACATCGAGTCCCTCTTGGCGACCAACACGCTCCATCAATGCAACCATTCGAGACAAGACAGATGAGGCGTTGTCATCACCAGCAACTTGATACGTGTCTGGGAACAGCAACCCTTCGAGCGAAGTTGTCCCGACGGGCGCAAATGTTGAAGCAACAGCTCCTCCACGGGAAGCTTCGATGACTGACTCTCGAGAGATATACGGAGCCTCTTCAGCCAAGCGGCCTGCCACCTGATCGACCGTGTAACCCTCGGGAAACGTCACTTTGATAAAGGTCTGCGCCGGAGGAGTTCCGAGCACCTTCATCACGTTTCCGGCATTGTCGCGGGGCTTTAATGCGTAGTAGCCCGGCAACACCTCAAGACCCCCGTTGCGACTCACATACCACCGGAACACTCTGTCGTTCACGATGATTCCCTCTTGTTCAAGACGTGCAGCGATGCTGGCGACGGTCTCCCCTTCATTTACTGTGAAGTTCACAGGTACTTCGGCGATACTTCCGGGATTGAGTTGCCGGAGCAACCAGAAGCCAGCCACACCAGCGAGAACAGCGAATGACACCATGGCGGCGGCAATCACCTTGATGACGCCATGCCACCTGTTGCCAACCGGTGCGAGCTCTACGAGGTCGTCGTCGCTCACCCGTTGTGGATTGTCCCAGGGGTCGGGCACCCAATCAGGATCGTTCGACGGCATCAACGGATCGCCCGAGACGCCCCCCACTACTGCGGCTCCGACGAATCATCGTCATCGAGAACATGCTTTCGTGTGTCGAGCCACGACTGCAACATGACCGCAGCCGCGACCTTGTCGACGACGCGACGTCGAGCCTGAGCCTTCATCTTCGCTTCCATCAGCAGGGCGTCTGCAGCCACGGTGGTCAGACGCTCATCGTGAAGGTGCACCGGCACATCAACAACGGTAGCCAACGCTTCACTCTCGGCGACGGCAGCCCGAGCAGCAGGACCCTTGTCTCCAGACATAGAAAGCGGGAGTCCGACGACTATGGCTTCTGCCTCCTCCTCACGAACGAGAGCAGCAATCACACGATGATCTTCTGATTGCTTCTTACTGCGGTTGATGACCGTGAACGGTGTTGCGATAGTCGCACTCGAGTCACTAATTGCAACTCCGATTCGTTTTGAGCCGAGGTCTAGCCCGATGACCCTCATGCCAGTCCGAGCGCAGCGCGTGCCTTGTCTTTGGCAATGACCAATGCTGCATCGAGGCCTTCCGCATTTTTGCCACCGGCAGTGGCAACGTCGCCTTTGCCACCACCACCGCCACCCACTGACTTTGCGGCATCGCGCAACACGTCAGAAGCCTGACAATCGACATCCTTCGTGATCGCGCAGACGAGACTGACTCCGCCACTCGGGCTCACTCCCCCGAGCACTGCGACTCGGGCGCCAGATTGCCGAACCGCCACACACAGATCACGCAAGTCATTCGGTGCCATTCCGTCGACTCGTTCAACGACGACACCATCGACAGCATTCTGTGCGATGTCAACAGCACGTCCTTGTGCCAATTTCGAACGCAACTGTTTGATTTCGTCTTGCGCAGCCTTTAGTTCATCAAGTTTGCGTCCGACCGTTTCGACTGCGACCTCGGCTGTGCCACCAACCAATTCGGCAATGTCCGACAACAGTGCATCATGGCGTTGCATTGCATCGACGGTGTTCATTCCGGTCGTGGCTTCGATACGCCTCAGATTGGAACCAATCGAGCTCTCACCGATGATTTTGATTGTGCCTATGTCGCCGGTGGCGCTGACATGAGTGCCACCGCACAGCTCGACAGAACTGCCCGCCCTGAGAACCCGTACGACATCTCCGTATTTGTCTCCAAAGAAGGCTATGGCACCCGCTGCAAGAGCCTCCTCTTTGCTGGTCTCCCACGCCGTGACATCGTCGTTGAGAAGTATTTGTTCGTTCGCAAGACGCTCAATCTGGCGTAGTTCAGCATCAGACACCGCTGCGTAATGACTGAAGTCGAAACGAAGTCTGTCGGGCGAGACCAATGAACCGGCTTGCTTCACATGTTCTCCCAACACCGTGCGAAGCGCCCAGTGCAAGATATGGGTGCCTGTGTGGTTTCGCCGTGTCGCTGCTCGAGAGTCGACGTCGATAGACGCCTGCACCGCCTGGCCTTCGACCACCTCACCTGACTGCACACGAACGACATGGCGTCGCACTCCGGGAACCGCAAACGTGGTGTCGATCACCTGGCCAGAGAATTGCGCTGAACTCACCGAACCCGTGTCGCCCACCTGTCCACCGCTCTCTGCATAAAAAGGAGAGCGGTCCAGAAACACTTCGACAGTGCCGTGTTCATCTCCGGGCAACACTGCGATAATCGTCGCCTCACACGAGTTCAACTGGTAGCCAACAAAATCAGTGGGGCCATGATGCTCCGCGATCGAGCGGTAATGCGACACTTTTTCTTCGTCTGTCGTCGCCGTCTTTCTGGCGTCGCGTGCCCGTTGACGTTGCACCGCCATCTCTGCCTCGAAGCCAACAACGTCAACTTCAACTCCTCGCTCGCCGGCAATCTCCTGAGTCAGCTCGAGCGGGAAGCCGTATGTGTCATGCAAGAGAAACGCCGATGTGCCCGACAACTTGCCTCCACCAGAGATGTCACCTTCAAGGATTCCGAGACCTGTCTTCAAGGTGTGACGAAAGCGGTCTTCTTCATTGGCCACGACTCCGACAATGAAGTCTTCGTTCTTGCGCAGGTCTGGATAGGCGTTACCCATGATGCCGATTGCAGTGCGAACCATGTCGGGTAGCACGAGCTTCTCGGTGCCGAGCAAGAAGGCGTGGCGCACGGCACGGCGAATGATGCGTCGTAGTACATATCCACGATTTTCATTTGATGGGAACACCCCGTCATTGACGAGCATGGTGGCTGAACGCGCGTGTTCGGCCAGCACGCGGAGGCTGAAGCTGTCGCGGTCGCCGTAATCACCAACTTTGTATGCAGCCCCGGTTAGTGAGCGCGCAGATTCGATGAGCGGATAGAGAACATCGGTCTCCCACACTGATCCGACGTTTTGCATGAGAGCGAGAATGCGCTCGACGCCGGCACCGGTATCGATGCTCGGCCGCGGAAGTGGAGTACGAGACCCATCTGACGACTGGTTGTACTGCATGAAGACCAGATTCCAGAACTCAAGGAACCGATCGCCGGTCGGATCATTGAGTGGTCCGCCTTCTGGACCGTAACTCGGTCCACGATCAATGTGAATCTCTGAACATGGACCACATGGGCCGGTCTCGCCCATCTGCCAGAAGTTGTCCTTGTCACCAAGTCGTTGAATGCGTTCCATCGGTACACCGACTTGGTCATGCCAGATCTGTTCAGCTTCATCGTCACTGTCGTGAACGGTGATCCACAACTTGTCGCCATCCAATCCGAACACTTCCGTGACCAATTCCCAACTCCACGGAATGGCGTCACTCTTGAAGTAGTCGCCGAAACTGAAGTTTCCGAGCATCTCAAAGAACACCAAGTGGCGCGTGGTGCGGCCGACCTCATCGAGGTCATTGTGCTTTCCGCCAGCGCGCGCGCATTTCTGCACACTGACTGCCCTGCTGTACGGGGCGACCTCATCACCGACGAAATACGGCTTGAAAGGCACCATGCCTGCGACCGTGAACAGCAATGTCGGATCATGAGGAATGAGACTTGCTGACGCAACGTTTGTGTGACCCTTTGATTCGAAGAATCCGGAGAACGCTCGCCTCAGGTCGTCAGCGGAGCGCGGTGACTGGCCTGATGACATAGACCGTCAATTTATCGGTCGACCGGTTGTCCTTCGGTGTCTGTTTTGCTCCACGCCGACGACAGAGCGACCATTGCCGCACCGATGACCTCGCCCAACCTGCGAACGACGCGCACGACACCCTCCGCAGCCACTTCGACGACATTTTCCGGGGTAAGTGCATCTGCAACTTTGTCGGCAACCGCGTTGGCTTTTTTCTTGCTCCACGACACAAGTGCCACACCGCTGAGCACACCGAGCACGAACCAGAAGAGTCTCTTCGTCATTGGCCCTCACGGTAGTACCGCTGACCCCGCAATTCCTCGGGCACACACGTCAGATGCTCGGCCGCCGAAGGGTCATCGTGGGGCGAGATGTATCCATCTCCATGCCCCAACTGACTCGCCCCCAAATAGTGCGCATCACGGAGATGTGCGGGTACTTCTCCCACTCGACCATGACGTATGTCCTCGCGCGCTGTCCAGATTGCTTGAGCAACGGCATTGCTCTTTGGCGCGCGACACAGGTGAATGACAGCCTGTGCCAGATTCAGCTGCGCCTCGGGCAAACCCACATGTTCAAGTGCGTGGGCAGCAGCAACTGCGATGACCAACGACTGTGAATCGGCGAGGCCAATATCCTCGCTCGCAAGGATGATGAGCCGGCGAGCAATGAACCGCGGGTCTTCCCCTGCCTCAAGCATTCGAGCCAACCAATGAATAGCTGCATCGACCTGTGATGCACGGATGCTCTTGATGAAAGCAGAGATCACGTCGTAGTGATCATCTTGTCCATATCGCTGTGCACTTGTTGACAGGGCCGCCTCAGCAGCCAGAAGTGTGATGCAGCCGCCACCGGCGATTGCCGACGCGACGTCAAGGGCCGTCAATGCTGCTCGACCATCGCCCACGCAGCGAGTTGCGATGAGTTCGATGGCGCCAAACTCCGCATCTTGGCCGAGCGCGTGAAGGCCCCTGTGCAAGAGCGCTGTCACAGCTGTTCGAGAAAGCGGCTCAAGGCGAAACAGAGTCGATCGACTGCGCAACGGAGAGTTCACTTCGAACATCGGATTCTCAGTGGTTGCGCCGATGAGTGTAATCGTCCCGTTTTCGACCGCCGGCAACAATGCATCCTGTTGACTTCGAGAGAAACGATGAATTTCGTCAATGAACACAATGGTTGATTGACCTGAGATTCCGAGTCTCTCTCGTGCGCCTTCAATGGCTTCTCGGACTTCTTTGACACCCGACGAGACGGCCGACAGTCGCACAAAGTGGCGAGAGGTGGTGAGCGCGACCACTTCAGCAAGAGTTGTCTTGCCAGTACCGGGTGGTCCCCAAAACAGAACCGAGGTGAGCGCATCGCGTTCGACCAACAAACGCAATGGGCGGCCGACCCCCACTAGGTGCTCTTGCCCGACGACCTCGTCGAGAGAGCGCGGACGAATGCGAGCAGCAAGCGGTGCACGTTCACGCAGTCGATCTGCGGCTGCAGAATCAAACAGCGTCTCACCGCTCATGTCAGTCACTGAGCTGGGGGTGGCAGAAGTCGAAGTCCCAACTCAGCGAGCTGGCCAGCATCGACTGGCGTCGGTGCATTCGTCATCGGGTCTGCGCCACTTTGAGTCTTCGGAAATGCGATGACTTCGCGAATGTTCTCCTCGCCGGCGAGGATTGCCGTCAACCTGTCAATACCGAATGCGAAACCACCGTGCGGTGGCGCTCCGTATTTAAAGGGCTGCAAGAAGAATCCGAAGCGACGATCTGCTTCTTCGTCAGAAATTCCGAGAGCATTGAATACCTTGCGCTGCAGTTCAGGCTCGTGAATTCGAATCGAACCACTTCCCAACTCCCAACCGTTCAATACCAGGTCGTACGCGAGAGCCCTCACCGACAACGGATCAGATTCGAACTTGTCGATGTCATCGGGATGAGGATGACAAAACGGGTGGTGTCCTGGACGGGGACGCCCCGTGTTGGGATCGGCGCCGACGAATAGAGGGAAATAGACGACCCACACATAACGGTACGGACCTTCATGCACAGGCGGACGCCCAATGTCATTTCGAAGCTGTCCCAACACTTCACATGTCGTCGCCCAATCGTCAGCTACGACAAGTACCAAGTCACCCTCGGTTGCGTGTGTACGAGCAAGAAGTTCCGACCGTTCGAGGTCGGACAAGAACTTGGCGACAGGCGATTCAACCTGTCCGTCAGCAACAACCTTCAACCACACGAGGCCCTTCGCCCCCAACTTCTTCGCACGGTCGGTCAATGCATCCAGTTTGTTTCGACCGTACGCCGCTTGCTCTGGGTATGTCGCCGCATCCACACGTATCGCCTTAATTGACGCAGCTCCGGCGAATGCCTTGAACTCTGTCGCAGAAAAGACGTCAGTCAACTCCACAAGTTCCATCCCGAAACGAAGGTCCGGCTTGTCGACACCAAATCGCTCCATCGCCTCGCGCCATGTGATGCGCTCAATCTCTGGTGGTCGAACACCAGTTACAGATTCTGCAGCGGCCATCACGGCTTCGCTGATCGCTGCAAGTACATCGTCCTGTGTCACAAATGACATCTCAGCATCGAGCTGCATGAACTCGTACTGACGGTCGGCTCGGAGGTCTTCGTCTCGAAGACAACGGGCGATCTGGTAGTAACGATCGACACCAGCGACCATCAGCAACTGCTTCCACAGCTGCGGCGATTGCGGCAAGGCGAAGAACGATCCAGGTTCTTTACGTGATGGCACAAGAAACTCACGGGCGCCCTCTGGTGTCGACGGCATAAGAAATGGTGTCTCCACCTCGACAAAGCCCTGTCTTTCCATTGCGGCGCGAATTGACGAATTGACTCGTGCTCGAACTCGAAGATTTCGCTGCATGCGCTCGCGACGAATATCCAGATATCTGTGGCGTAGACGAATTCCTTCGTCGACCTCGTCTGCGCGTGCGTCAATCGGGAACGGTGGTGGCTCGGCGATGTTCAGCACCTCCACACGACACTCACCCACTTCTACTTGGCCAGTGGCCAGAGTCGAGTTTTCGGTGCCGGCTGGACGAGCACGCACGACGCCAGTTACTCGCACAACCCATTCGCTGCGCACATCAACGTCGTTATCGACGACACATTGAACAACGCCGGAAAAATCTCGAAGATCGACGAAGGCGAGTTTCTCGCCATGCTCGCGCCGCTTGGCCACCCATCCACACAAAGACACGGTCTGCCCAATGTGCTCAGAGCGCAGGTCGCCACAGGTGTGGGTTCGCAAGGTCGTCGCCGCATAGCGCTGCGTCATGGTGTCACGCCGTTTCAGTAGAGGGTTTGAGTCCGATAGACCCGAGATAGTCAACGAGGTCGGCACGTGGAATGACAACCTGATCAGAAGAATCAAGGCGACGGACGACGCATGTTCCCGCTGACACCTCGTCTTGGCCCACGATGACTGCGACTTTCGCTCCACTTCGGTCGGCCGCTTTCATCTGACTCTTCATGCTTCGACCATCAAATGCTCGATCCGCAGAAAAGCCATGGCGCCTCAGATCATGACTGAGACCGCGCGCATGTCGACCGTCGACAACATCGACCACGAACACATCAACCGAATCAGATGACGATCCGAATACTCCTTCGGCATCGCATGCCAACAAGGTTCGGTCAACTCCAAGCGCGAATCCGATGCCATGGGTTGGAGGACCACCAAGCTCTTCGACCAGCCCGTCGTAGCGCCCGCCGCCACCGACGGCATTTTGAGAAGATTCGAGCGCAGTGGAAACGAACTCGAACGTTGTTCGGCGGTAGTAGTCGAGGCCTCGCACGAGTCGGTCATTAACAACGAACGGCACTTCGAGTTCTCGTAGACCTTCACACACGCGCTCGAAGTGGACACGAGCGTCATCACCGAGAAAATCCTTGAGCAAAGGTGCACCGTCGATTGCCGCTTTGTCCTGTTCACGCTTCGAGTCAAGAACCCTCAATGGATTCTTCTCGAGCGTGCGTTGTGCCTCTTCGGACAAGGTTGTCTTCTGGTCGTTGAAGTGGGTCGCCAGAGCATCGACGTAACGCTGCCGATCGTCCGTGTCGCCGAGCGAATTCAACATCAGCGTCACGTTCGACAGCCCTAATCGTCGATAAAAGTCCCAGCCAAGAAAAATGACCTCGACATCGATGTCCGGATCATCGGTTCCGAGAACTTCAATACCGACCTGATCAAACTGGCGATAACGACCTGCCTGAGCCTTTTCGTAGCGAAAATTCGGACCCGAGTACCACACCTTCCAAGGGGTCGGGGGACGGTGCTGAGCAAATGCGCGACACACACTGGCGGTCTGTTCTGGCCTGAGCGCGACGTGGCGACCGCCTTTGTCTTCAAAGTCGTACATCTCCTTGGTGACGACATCAGTAGCTTCACCCAAGCGGCGAAAGACACCGATGTCCTCGAACATCGGCGGAATGATGCAGGAATATCCGGCGGTTTCAACGACGGTCGAAAACACATCTGAGAAGCGTCTCCAGCGTGCCGCTTCGGGCGGCATGATGTCCCTGGTACCAGGGCTTGTTTGGAAGACGGGCACGTGCGAAGGCTAGTCCGCGCCCCCGCCCGGAACGATGCGATAAGCGTCGTAGACGGCGTCAATTGCCTTGATGTTACGCAGGACCGATTCGAGATGATTCGGGTCTGCGAGTTCGAATTCGAAGCGCATCTTGGCGACACGGTCGGTGCCAGTCAATGTGTTGCACGCCACGATGTTCACATGTTGGTCGGACAATGCATTCGAGACATCGCGCAACAGCCGCGAACGATCAAGTGCCACTACTTCGACACCAGCCCTGAAACGAGCACCTTCAACTGGGCCAGACCATTCAACGTCGATGAGGCGACCGGAGTGGTCAGCCGATAGTGACAATGCGTTTGCACAGTCGTCGCGATGAACACTGACGCCACGCCCCTTTGTGACAAAGCCGATGATCTCATCACCAGGCATGGGCGTGCAGCATCGAGAGAGCCTGACGAGAACATCATCCATTCCCTCGACATGGATGCCGCTCGCACCACGGCGACCATGGTCGATGCGGTCAACACGATTGGTGACCGACAGGCGTTCGTCACCATGATCACCACGCATCGCGCGAGCCACGCGTTGCGCCAACCCTCTTGCTGACACGTGGTTCTCGCCCACTGCCGCCAGTAGTGCATCGAGCTCGGTGTAATTGTGTGACTCAACTTCACGCAGAAACGCATCAGACTCCCAGATGCGCTGCACTGGAAGTCCCTCGCGACGGAACTCCGCGACAAGTTCTTCTCGGCCAGCTTCGATGGCATCTTCACGACGTTCACGCGAGAACCACTGACGGATCTTGTTGCGCGCTCGGGGCGATACCACAAATCCGAGCCAATCGCGTGATGGACCAGCATCTTCAACTTTCGAGGTAAAGACCTCGCACGAGTCGCCAGAGCGAAGACGATGATCGAGCGACACGAGTCGGCCGTTCACTCGTGCGCCAATACAACGATGCCCAACTTCGGTGTGCACTGCATACGCAAAATCGACGGGCGTTGATTCGACGGGAAGAGTAATCACACGACCCTTCGGGGTGAAGACAAAGACTTCTTCCTGCTCAAGATCGGACTTGAGGTTCTCCATGAACTGGGTCGGATCATCGGTCTCAGATTGCCAATCGATGATGCGACCCAGCCAATCGATGTCAGCAGGGTCCGTTCCGTCCTTGTATGCCCAGTGCGCGGCAACACCCCACTCCGCACGGTGATGCATTTCCCTCGTACGAATCTGCACCTCGAGAGGTCGACCTTCAGGACCAATGACCGTGGTGTGAAGCGACTGGTACAAGTTGAACTTCGGCATCGCGATGTAGTCCTTGAACCGACCAACGACCGGCTTCCATTGCCCGTGAATCGATCCGAGTGCGCCGTAACAATCTTTCACGCTGTCGACGATGATGCGCACAGCAACCAAATCGAAGATTTCGTCAAACTCTCGATCCTTCTGGACCATCTTTTCGTAGATACTCCACAAGTGCTTGCCACGTCCGGTGACTTCTGCCGTGATGCCGACACCTGTCAGGCGTTTTCTCACCTCAGCAACTGCACGTGCGAGATAGACATCGCGTTCTGGCGTTCTCGTTGCGACAAGGTGATCGAGCTCGGCGAATCGCTTTGGGTACAGCGACGCAAAAGACAAGTCTTCGAGATGCTGCTTCATCTCCTGCATTCCTAGGCGGTGCGCGAGCGGCGCATATATGTCGAGTGTTTCCTGTGCGACTCTCTGTTGCTTGTCGAGTGGAACAGCGGCAAGCGTGCGCATGTTGTGAAGCCGGTCAGCCAGCTTGATGACAAGCACGCGAATGTCCTTTGCCATCGCCACGAGCATCTTGCGCATGGTGGCTGCCTGTTGCTCTTCGCGTGAGTCGAACCGGAGGCGATCGAGCTTTGTGACACCATCGACGATGGCAGCTACTTGCTGACCAAACTCCCGCTCGACATCATCAAGCGTGATTTCTGTGTCTTCTAAAGCATCGTGCAGGAGGGCGGCAGCAAGTGACACCTCATCAAGGCCGAGGTCGGCGACGATTCGTGCGACAGCGATCGGATGATTGATGTATGACTCACCACTCGAGCGATGCTGCTGTTGATGCGCTTCTCGGGCTGCCTCGTAGGCCTTGTTGATGAGAGCGACAGGGGCTTTCGGATGTCGCGAACGATAAGCAGTAAGCAGCGGAGCTAGCTCCTCGATGGGCGCACTGTGGTGTCTCCGCCACGGGAGAACTCTGTCAACGGTCGCCATGAGCCAAGGCTACCGGCGAGCTTTGGGCTCAGCGTTGGCGCTTCTTGCGCGGACGCGGCGGATGACTGAGGATGACCGAGGCATCGACCAACGATTCAGCCACTGGCGTGCTTTCACTTGCCGGTTTTTCGCTGGCAGTTGCGGAACGCGTGCGAGTGGTTGTGGTCATTCCGCGTGCGATCATGCGTCCCATGTCGGCGCCACGAGACAGCTCGCCTCTCATGGCGGCGTACTTGGTCTCACGCTCTTTCAACACGCCAAGTAGCGGCGTCGCGATATAGATGGACGAGTAGGCACCGGTCGCAAGTCCGACAAGCAGAGCAATGGCGAACTCTTGAAGCGCGACGGCACCCATGACAAACGAGCCAAGCACGAGCAGGCTAACGACCGGCAAAAGCGAAGAGATACTGGTGTTGAGAGAGCGCATGAGCACTTGGTTCATGGACACATTCACGATGTCGCCATAGGACACCTTGCTTCCGGAGTACATCTCGGTGTTCTCACGCACACGGTCGAACACGACGATCGTGTCATAGAGCGAATAACCAAGAATCGTGAGGAACGCCACCACAGTTGCTGGCGTCATCTCAAAGCCGCTCAAGGAGTACACGCCGACGCTAATGATGATGTCGTGGACAACTGCCGCAAGCGCACCCACAGCCATCTTGAATTCAAACTGCCACACGATGAAGGCGGTCACGAGCAGGAAGAACCACAAGAGCGCCCACGCGGCCTTCTCCGTGATGCTGCGACCCCAAGTGCTGCTCACCGATGATTGACTGACTTCGTTGACATCGACAGAAGCCTTGTCTGCGAGAGACTTCTTCACTGCAGAAGCGACATTCTCGGGCTGATCTTCGACCTGGATTCGAACACGAGCTGCATCGCCAGAGTCAATTGTTTGAATTTTGGCGTTTGCAGTTTCGATGTTGTTTGCTTCGAGCACCTCGCGTGCCGTATCCACAGTTAGTTCAGCTGACTGCTTCACTTCCCACGCGATACCGCCGGTGAAGTCAATGCCGAGGTTGACACCTCGGCCGATCAATGACCCCAAGGTGATGATGACGAGTACTGCGGAGAAGATGAAACCAACCTTGCGCTTGCCATAAAAATCGACCGTGGTCGTGCCTGTGTAAAGACGATTCCAAAGCCCAGCCATCATGCACCCCCTGCCGCTACATCAGACTCGACTCGTTTCACACCAAGCACACTTGCCGAATTGAGGAAACGCGTGCGCGCAAGCAGCAGAACCATGGGTCGTGTGTAGAAGTAAGCGATGACCATGTCGATGAGAGTTGACAGACCCAAGAAGAATGCAAACCCGCGAACTGCTCCGACCGTGAGCCACCACAAGACTGCAGCGCCGATGAGCGACACCGTGTCAGCCACCAAGATGGTGCGCCACGCAGCTGTGAATTCACGTTGGGCAGAGTTCTTCAAGCGTCGACCAGAACGAAGCGAGTCTTTCAATTTCTCGAAAAAGACCACATATGAGTCGACGGTGACACCGACCGAGAGGATGATTCCGGCGGTACCAGCAAGCGTGAGAGCAAGACCATTTGATCGCGACAACCAAGAGATGACACTCCACTGAAGTGACCCAGACACAGCCAACCCGAGCAGGACCACCAAAGCGATGCGGCGGTAGTACAGGAAGAGATACAGCAACACCAGCAACACGCCAACAGCACCAGACACCACGGCTGCGCGAAGTGAGTCGGTACCGAGAGTTGCCGACACGGCCTGCGCTGTCGGCGCATCGAACTTCACGGGAACAGCACCGAACTCGAGGATCTTGGCGAGTTGTCGTGCTTCGCTTTCAGTGAAGTCGCCGCTGATTTGCACGCTTCCACCCGTAAACGTGGGTTCTTGCACTGCTGGCGCCGAAATCACTTCTCCGTCCAGCACGATTGCAAGTTGCTGGCTGGGGCATGTCTCTTCCTTGTTGAAACACTGAGCAGCAACGGCATTCCACTGATCTTCGCCAACCGCGCCACTACGCAGTGTGACGACGACGACCCACGAACCATTTTGAATTTCCGCACTCGCATCGTTTTCGAACACTTCACCGGTTGCTGCCACAGGGCCGACGAGATACACGAAAGAGCCGTCTTTGTCGGCGAGAATCTCCTGGCCTTCGGCCAACTGTGGTTGCGCCGAGGTAGTTGCTGGAACTGCACTGTCATCAGCGACGGGCACAGATGAATCGGTTGGCGGAACAGTCGTGGTTGCTGCACGTCGTGCGCTTCCAGGACCGGTGGCGACATCAGCCGCGGTGGTGGTTGTCTGCTCAGCGACACTTGTCGAGGTCACTGCATCGACGGTTGTAGTTGTCTCGCCGGCAACAGTCGTGGTGGTGGCTGTAGTACCCATCTGCAGAACGGGACGCAATGTCAGCTCGCCAGTTCGTCCGACTAGATCGAGAGCGCTTTGCTGATCTTTCACGCCAGGAAGGTTGACGACGACCGTTCCGCCTTGACGAATGATCTCGGGTTCAGCGACACCAAGAGAGTCGACGCGCTGACGGATGATTTCGACAGCAACGTCGAGTGCATTTGCTTCGTACTCTCCCACCGGCTGCAACGTGACCGAGACACCACCTTGCAAGTCGAGACCGAGTGCGGGCGAATTGCCAGCGAGCAAATTTGCCGTCAGACCGCCAAAGGCGACGACGAAAACCGAGATGAGAGGAACAAGAAGTCTGCGGCGCATGGAGCGTCGATTACTTGGATTCGTCCGACTTGGGTTCGCCGCCGGCTGCTTCGCGTGCTGTGTCGATCTTGCGAGCCACTGCGGACTTCAAGACACGCACTTCGACACCTTCAGCGATGTCGAGCCACAGCACATCACCGTCGATGGCGGAGATGAAACCGATGACGCCAGATGACAGCACGACCTCGTCATCGATTGCGAGGCTGCTCTGCAGATTCTGGGTATCGCGCAGACGACGACGTTGAGGCCGAAGAAGCAAGAAGTACATGGCCACGAAAATGGCACCGAAGAAGAACAGCTGAAAGAGGGCTGATCCCCCGTTGCTTGATGACGAACCAGAGGCGAAAACTGCGAGATGCACGAGGACGAATCCTATAGGTGCAGCACTATCCCCAGACGGTCAGGATGTCGGCACGGAGGGCCTCAAACGTGCCGTCACATATGGCTTGCCGCATGTCTGCCATCAGATTCAGGGTCCATGCGATGTTGTGAACCGACACCAGACGACTAGCCGTTGGCTCGCCAACTTGGAAAAGATGTCTGACGTAGGCGCGACTGTGCCGCTCACACACCCAACAAGAGCACGTCTCATCAATAGGTGCATCAACGACTTTGTGGGCCGCGTTCTTCAAGTGAACTTTGCCTTTCGACGTCAATGCAGTTCCGTGTCGCCCAAGTCTGGTCTGCAGCACGCAATCGAACTGGTCGACGCCCAAGGCCACAGCCTCCACGAGAGTTGCAGGATCACCCACCCCCATGAGATAGCGAGGTCTCTCCACCGGCAAGTGCTCGATGGCTGCAGCGAGTGCCGGCAACATTTCGGCACGAGTCTCGCCGACTGACAGTCCACCAATTCCATAGCCATCAAACTCAAGCTCGACTGTGCGCTTCGCGCTCTCGGCTCTCATCGCCTCGCTGATACCACCCTGCACGATGCCGAACAGACTCTGGTCTTTCCGCACATGACTGTTTCTTGCTCGCTGCGCCCATGCGCTTGTTCGCTCAAGTGCAAGTCGAACAACATCAGCAGACGAGGGCAATGGTGGACACACGTCAAGCACCATTTGAATATCCGCACCAATACGTTGCTGCACATCGACGGCGATCTCGGGCGTGAAACGGTGAGTCGAGCCGTCATATGTCGAGCGAAACGTCACGCCGTCATCGTCAACTTTCGGATCGAGAGAAAACACCTGGAAGCCACCCGAGTCAGTGAGCGTCAAACCTTTCCATGCAGCGAATGCCCCGAGGCCACCCATCTGCTCGACAATCTCAGCACCGGGACGCAACATGAGGTGATAGGTGTTGCCAAGCACAATCTCTGCACCAAGTGCCTCGTAATCAATGGCACTCAGATACTTCACGGCTCCGCGCGTACCCACCGGCATGAAACACGGTGTGCGATACGTGCCGCGAGCAAGCGTCACGGTGCCAGCACGCGCGGAACCATCTCGAGCTTGCTCTTCGAATGTGGCGATGTGCATCAGCTGTCTGCCTTCAGGTGCCGGTCGAGCAACATTGCATCGCCGAAGGACAAAAACCTGTACTTCTCGCTGATGGCCACGTCGTACAGCCGGCGCCACCGAGGCCCCACAAAAGCATCCACCAACAACAACAGCGATGTACACGGCATGTGAAAGTTCGTCATCAACACATCGACAATCTTCCAGTCGTAGCCACGCGTGATGAACAACTCGGTTCGACCATCGAGTCGACCGCTAGTTACTGCGGACTCGAGTGCGCGCGTAGCGGTGGTGCCCACAGCAACGACGCGACGGGCAGACGCACAAGCATCCAGAACATCCTGACCGACGCGATAGATCTCACTGTGTATGCGGTGGTCGAGGGGGTTTTCTGCCGTTACTGGCTTGAACGTGTCAAGACCAACGACCAACTCAACATGAGCCACCCGTACGCCCCGGGTTTCGAGTGACGCAAGTAGATCGGTTGTGAAATGGAGCCCTGCTGTTGGCGCTGCTGCAGATCGCGCCTCGCGCGAATAGACGGTTTGGTAGCGCTCTGGATCTTCAATGGATGCGCGTATATAAGGTGGAAGCGGCATTGTTCCAGACGATGCAATACGCGCAAGAGGGTCTGCGTCGAGAATGTCGATGCGAAAGGTGTCGCCTGCACTTTGTCGCTCTCCTACCCGAACTACAGGCTTGCCATACCAGGTGAGATGCTCCCCTTCTTTCAGCTTTCGTGCTGGTCGAATGAGCGCCTCCCACGACACATGGTCGGAAGTGAGTGGTTCGAGAAGCAACACTTCGGCTGCTCCTCCGGTTGTACGCGTGAGATTGAGCCGAGCCGGTAACACTCGAGTGTCGTTGACGACAAGTAGGTCACCATCTTGTAGGTACTCGGTGAGGTCACGCACACTTCTGTGCTCGGGCTCAGCAGGCCCCCGATCGATTAGCAAGCGTGCGGCATCGCGCGGTTCTATCGGACGTTGCGCAATGAGTGACTCTGGAAGTTCGTAGTTGATGTCACTCAGCTGCACGAGACAAGGCTACGGCGCCTCCGCATAACGCCACGAGGCATCGGTGGCTACGCGACCACGTGGCGTTCGTTGGATGAGACCGTTTTGGATGAGAAACGGCTCGTACACGTCTTCGATGGTTTCGGGCTGTTCGCCGACTGCAATTGCAAGTGTCGATAGACCAACTGGTCCGCCAGAAAACTGCGTGCACAATGCCTTCAGAATTGCTCTGTCCACTTTGTCAAGCCCGATGTCATCGACACCAAACAGCTCGAGTGCCTGCAGTGCAACCTGTGTGGTGATGCGACCGTCGGCACGCACTTCTGCAAAGTCGCGCACGCGTCGGAGAAGTCGGTTGGCGATGCGGGGTGTGCCTCGACTTCGCCGAGCAATCTCACTGGCACCGGCGGCTTCGATGGTGACACCGAGAATCGAAGCGGCCCGCGTCACGATGAGTTCAAGTTCTGTTGTTGAGTAGTACTCAAGTCGTGCAACGAGACCAAACCGATCGCGGAGTGGACCCGTAATCATTCCGGTGCGAGTCGTGGCGCCGACAAGCGTGAACGGTTGCAAAGTAAGGCGAATCGACGAGGCCGCGGGCCCCTTACCTACGACGATGTCGAGCTGGAAGTCTTCCATGGCTGGATACAGAATTTCTTCGACGACACGCGACAAGCGATGAATTTCGTCAATGAACAACACATCACGATGACCCAACTTGGTGAGTATGGCGGCAAGGTCGCCTGCGCGCTCGAGTGCCGGACCTGATGTGACATGAAGCGCGACCCCCATCTCGGCTGCAACAATGCCCGCCATGGTGGTCTTGCCAAGGCCGGGAGGACCCGCAAGCAAAATGTGGTCAGCTGCTTCACCTCGCTGACGAGCAGCACCCAAAACGATGTCGAGGTGATTCTTCAGCTCTTGTTGACCGACAAATTCGTCAAGCTGGCGCGGACGCAAACCGGCTTCTTCAGACGCCTCGTGATCATGATGTAGGCCCGGGTCGAGAAATTCCTCACGCACGACGTGCCCCCAGGCTCGTCAGTGCGTCACGCAACAATGACTCTGCATCACCGGCTGAGCCGATGTCGCGCAACACGTCGCGAATTTCGTCGTTGCCGTAACCGAGACCAACAAGTGCCTCTCTCACGGAACCGACAATGGAAGCAGGTGAACTTGTCCGCCCTGAGATGTCGTCGAGAGCATTGCTCGTGATCTTGCTCTTCAATTCGACCAGCAATCGCTCGGCAGTTTTCTTGCCGACACCTGGCACCAATGTGAGCGCAGACAAGTCTGCAGTTGCGACGACGTCGACCAGAGAGTGTGGTGAATGAACCGCAAGAATCGAAAGCGCCAAAGACGGACCCACTCCGTGCACCGATATGAGTAGCTCAAATGTTTCCTTCTCGTCACGACTGAGAAAGCCATAGAGAGTCTGTGCATCTTCACGAATGTGGTGATGCACATGAAGAAACGCGCTGGTGGTGGGTTCAAGTTCGGCGAAGGTTGCCGGGGTAACCGCACACAGGTAGCCAACGCCACCGACCTCGAACAACACAACGTTTGGATGGAGTCGTTCAATAACCAATCCACGTAGCGACCCAATCATGCGACACCTTGCGGACGGTGAGCATTGAGCAGCGAGCTCGAGCACGCAATGTGACACAGCGCGATAGCTGCGGCATCTGCGGCATCGGCTGGCTGCGGTGGACGCGAAAGTCCGAGCCGAGCTTGAACCATGCGCTGTACTTGCGACTTGTCAGCGCCACCCCACCCGGCAACCGCATCTTTCACTTGACTAGGTGTGTATTGCTGCACATTCAGCCCTCGCAGTGCTGCCAAAGACAACGCCACACCACTTGCCTGGCCGACCGACATCGCAGTGCGGACATTGTTCTGAAAAAACACGCGCTCGACGGCGACTTCGGCAGGTTCGTATTCATCGAACAACGCGGTCAGTTCTTCGTGCAGCTCTGCAAGCCTGCGAGGAACTTCATGGTCGCGCGGCGTGGTGATGACTCCGAGACTGACGACACCCATCACTGTCGCCCCGCGGGCTTCGAGAACCGCGTAGCCACACCGCGTGAGGCCAGGGTCAACGCCCAATACTCGACGCACGGCCCCACCGGACCCGAGATTCGGCTGCGCAGAGGACGACGGGGCGAACACAAGTTCGTATTGTACTGGCGGGGGCCCGGCCCATGGTGCATCTGGAGCACCAATCAGACACGGTGCATCTGGAGCACCAATCAGACACGGTGCATCTGGAGCACCAATCAGACACGGTGCATCTGGAGCACCAATCAGACACGGTGCATCTGGAGCACCAATCAGACACGGTGCATCTGGAGCACCAGTTCCCCCTTATTACTTCGATATCGCTTCGATGATCTCAGAGACCGGCCGAAACGTGAGCCCGGCGATGGCCCGATGGGCGTACATCACGACACCGGTGGCATTCACGACGAACACGCTTCGACGCGGAAACCCCAAGGGGCCGACCGTGCCGTACATCTGCGCGACTGACTTATCTGTGTCTGCCAGCAGTGGAAAACCAAACCCATGTTTCGAAGCAAACGTTTCGTGACTTGCCATGTCTTGAGCCGAAATAGCGAGAACCTGTGCCCCAACTTGGGTGAATTCAGACAGGTCATCGTTGTATGTGTTCAATTGCTTCGTGCACACTGGAGTGTCATCACCTGGATAAAAGACCAACACCACCGCCTGGCCTCGAAATTGGGACAACGTGTAAGTGCCACCCGTACCAGGGAGCGTGAAATCAGGAGCGACATCTCCGACCGAGACTGCCATCAACCCACCTCCTGCATGATGGACTCGGCGACGTCGAAGTTGGCATACACGTCTTGCACATCATCGTTGTCTTCTAATGCATCCATGATGCGCAGAATATTCCGCGCGTCATCTGTGTCAGAGACATCGATGATGTTGGACGAGACCATCGTGCTCTCCGCCGACTGTACGTCGAGTCCAATGGCGTCAAGTTTGTCTTTCACTTCATAGACAACCGAAGGATCAGTCATCACCTTCCACAGTCCACCGTCTTGTGACACGTCGTCAGCGCCTGCCTCAAGTGCAGCCACCATCACATCATCCTCGGACACCGAGCCACCGATGAAGATGACTCCGCGACGCGAGAATTGCCAGCCGACAGCTCCGGGCTCTGCCATGGCTCCACCAAACTTCGAAAAGATGCTGCGCACATCTGATGCAGTTCTGTTCCGATTATCAGTGAGAACGTCTATGAGGACTGCGACTCCCCCTGGCGCGTAGCCCTCGTAGGTAATCGATTCATAGGAGGCACCAGAAGTCTCACCCATACCGCGTTTGATGGCACGGTCGATGCCATCTTTATTCATCTGTGCGGCTTTGGCTTTCAACACCATCGTTCGCAGTGACGCGTTCGAGTCGATGTCGCCTCCACCTTGACGCGCAGCAACTTCAATCTGTCGCGCCAACTTGGCAAACAACTTTCCGCGCGCTTTGTCGGCGGCGCCCTTCTTGTGTTTGATGGTTGCCCACTTGGAATGTCCGGACATAAGGTCAACGCCCCTTTGCAGTCGTGTCAATTGTCGCGGGAGCAAGACCCGCGACGTGAGTGATAAAGAACTGATGCAAGTGCACATCGGCGCTTAACTCTGGATGAAATGCAGCCGCAAGTGCAGTGCCCTGTCGCACTATTACAGGCTCGTTGTTGTGAGTCCCGAGTACCTCCACCTTCGCGCCGAATGCCTCTATCCGTGGTGCACGAATAAACACACCATGAAATTGACCAACTGCAGTGTCGATGTCGGCCTCGAAACTATCAATTTGACGACCATATGCATTGCGGCGAACCGCAATATCGATGACGCCGAAACATGATTGATCGGGGCGCCCATCAAGAATCGATGTGCCCAGAAGAATCATTCCGGCACACGTTCCAAACACCGGTAATCCCCCGTGCAAAAGGCCATTGAGTGGATGCCACAACCCAGTGGACACCAAGAGCTTCGACATTGTGGTCGACTCACCGCCGGGCAACACGATGGCATCCAAACCCTCGAGATTGTTTGGTTGGCGAACTTCGACAGCTTCTACGCCGAGATCGCAAAGAACCTCAGCGTGAGCGAGAAATGCTCCTTGAACCGCGAGTACTCCGACTCGCACGTTCACCTGGGGGCCTCGCAGTCATGATGTTGACTTCTCGCAGCTACCAGCCACGCTCGGCGTAGCGCTCGTTCACTGCATCCATGCCGATGCCGGTCATTGGAGCACCGAGACCTCGACTGACTTTCGCCAGGATGTGCGCGTCACGGAAATTGGTGGTGGCTTCAACGATTGCTTTTGCGCGTGGCGCTGGGTCAGCACTCTTGAAAATGCCAGAACCGACAAACACCGCTTCTGCTCCCAGTTGCATTGCGAGCGCAGCATCGGCCGGTGTGGCAATTCCGCCGGCACAGAACAATGGCACGGGCAACTTGCCAGTTTCGGCGAGTTCCTGCACAAGCGGAAGTGGAGCTTGCAGGCGCTTGGCCCAGTCGAACAGTTCAGCCGAATCGGCCTGGGTGATCTTGCGGATGTCTCCGAGTATCGAGCGAAGATGCCGCACGGCTTCAACCATGTTTCCGGTACCAGCCTCACCCTTCGAGCGAATCATGCAGGCACCTTCAGAAATGCGGCGGAGCGCTTCTCCGAGATTGGTGGCACCACACACGAAGGGCACAGTGAATCCGAACTTATCGATGTGGTGCGCCTCATCGGCAGGTGTGAGCACTTCTGATTCGTCGACAAAGTCGACACCTAATGCCTCGAGAATTTGAGCTTCAACGAAGTGACCGATGCGCGCCTTTGCCATGACCGGAATGGTGACCGCAGCTTTGATTCCCTCGATCATTTCCGGGTCGCTCATGCGGGCGACGCCACCGTCTTTGCGAATGTCGGCAGGCACTCGCTCGAGCGCCATGACTGCACACGCTCCGGCATCCTCGGCAACGCGCGCTTGTTCTGGCGTGACGACGTCCATGATGACGCCGCCCTTCAACATCTCGGCTAGCCCACGCTTGACGCGGACAGTACCGGTGAAGTTCTCTGCGGAGGATGACATGTCGTCATCGTACAGAGGACCCTATGGGTTCGCCCGAAGCGAGCCTCACGGTTTCGGCCAGGCAACCTTCTTCGGGTCGACACCCACCGGCACGATCGCCTGCGCATAGTTGCGCGCTAGTTCAATCCAGGTTCGACCAGGTGTCAGACGCACCACCGCACCTGCAGTGTCTTTGAGCGTGAACGGCTGAGTACGGTCTTTGCGTTCCCACGTTCCACCGACCCAGACGCCGTTTGTATGGACCGACATCAGACCCTTGCCGATGGTTTGGGCTTCTGGGCTCTTACGGTCAGCCTTTGAGCGCTTGTACTCGACGTACAGGACGACAACATTCGATGCGCTGACTTGGGTTCCGTCAGTGTCCATGTGGGGTTGGCTGACGCGCTTCAAGTCTTCGACAAAACGGATGTATGACGACGTTGACGGATCCCACTGCCAATACACCTTCATGTTGTCCATTGCCACTTTTGTTCCTGCGGCGGGTGCGGCCGTGGCCGGCATCGCATCGCTAGTACCGCGATACACGAACTGTGCTTGTGGTGGCCCCGAACCCTCTGGCGCGAGCTTCCACAAGTCAGCGGTCTTGGCGAACAGGTTGTGCGGCGCCTTGCGAGTCTTCTCGCGGTAGTAACCACCCTTGCCACGTGATGCGGATTGACCCACGTTGACGAGATCACTGTCGTTGACAGCTTTCGTCACGCGCACGTTTCCACCGCTCCACGCAAAAAGTGGCTTGTTGTAAGCACCGAGGATGTCGACGTCTTGTGTACGACCACTGCGCAGCGGACCCACTGGGTCACTGCCCTTCGAGTGCATGATTGCGGCGAAACGCGTGAGGCGCTCGACATTTTCTTCAAACACGATGTCGGCTGCTTGCAGACCAGTTTGTGGGTTGGCAAGTGGATGAGCATCGATCTTTGCCACGAGCGCCGGGCGCAGCGAGGTGAGTTCATCGGCCTCGGCCAATGGCAGACCAGTTAATGGCCACACCTTGCCAGGCAACGTCGTTGTAGTCATGGCGTCAGTCGTGGTGTCGGTGATGGCGCCAGCCCCCTCTTCGGTGGCTGCCCCGCCGCCGCAAGCGGCCAGAAATGACGATGCGACCGTTGCGGTCACGATCAGTGCAAGAACGCGACTCTTTGTTGCCAGTTGTCGACCCATGTCAGATCTCCCTTAGAAGTGCAATGCGCTCTTCGAGCGGTGGGTGGGTATTGAACAGACTATGCAAACGCGACAGCCGACCTGCGTCACCGACACCGGACAAGGGTTGCTCAATCCACATATGGGCCGTCGCGGTGGATGCGGCATGCGTCACAGTGGTGTCAGCCTTCAATTTCTCAAGCGCTGAAATCAGCCCTGGGGGGTATCGCGTCATCTGACAAGCAGACACATCGGCAAGCGTCTCACGACGACGCCCGACTGCTGCTTGGAGAATTGCCGCAATGACGGGCGCGAGAATGAGCAGCACAAACCCGACCATGGCCAGCGGGTTGCCCGAGTCTCCTCGGTCGCCTGATCGACGCACACGTCCACCGTTCCACCACATCAGTCGAATAGCGAGATCTGACAGCAACGCGATCGCACCCACAAGCGTGACTGTCATGGTCGAGATGAGAATGTCGTAGTTGCGAATGTGCGACAACTCATGTGCCAAGACACCTTCAAGTTCGACGCGATTCATTTTGTCGAGAAGGCCCGACGTGACGGCAATCGCAGCATGGCGAGGGTTGCGACCTGTGGCAAAGGCATTCGGCGCTTCGTCCTCGATGACATAGATGGCCGGCTTCGGAAGACCACTTGCTATGCACAGACCCTCGACGAGATTGTGCAGTCGCTGATACGTCGCAGGGTCCGCTGGCACTGCACGACTGACACGCAGCGCAATTGCATCTGATTTCCAATACGAACCGAACGACACGAATGCAGAAAACACCAGGGCGAACACAGTCCCCCCCACCGGGCTTCCGAGGTACAACCCAGCGACCCAACCGACGAGAAGCAGGAAGACGATGAACCCTGAAACGAGCAATGCAGTGCGGCGTTTGTTCGCCGAGATCAAGTCATACATGACAGAGAAAGACTACGACGAGTGATTCAGCTGAAGGAGACTTTAGGTGGCGCCTGCGCCTCGGGGCCGGCCTCAAAATACTCACGCTCGGTGAACCCGAATAGACGCGCGACAATCAGCGTCGGAAAATTCTGGATCGCAGTGTTGAGCTTCAGGACCTCATCGTTGTAGAACTGCCGTGCATAAGCCACGCGACTCTCAGTTTCCGCCAACTGCTCCTGCAGCGAGAGGAAGTTCTGGTTCGCCTTCAGGTCGGGATACGCCTCGGACAACGCGAACAGTTGCCGGAGCGCACCAGACACGACATTGTCCGCTGACGCCTGAGCTTGTGGCGACGGTGAGGCGGTGAGTGCCGATTGGCGCGCCGTGATAACGGCATCGAGCGTTGATTTTTCGAACTGTGCGTATCCCTTGACCGTTTCGACAAGGTTCGGTATGAGGTCGAGACGACGACGCAGCTGCACATCGATCTGCGACCAGGCGTTGTCAACTTGGGCTCGACGTCGAACCAGGGAGTTGTACAGAAGGATGAAAGCGAGCAGAAGAACTGCGACGACCGCAACAATGATCCATGTGGTCATGTCACTCGAGTCCTTTCTCGGGAGCCGCGTAAGAAACGACCCTCGAACCTCTTCAGCATACGGGGTACCCGAATGGCTGATCCGGCGGCAGCCTCGATATCCAGTGCACGGCGATACAGGACTTCATAACGCGCAGCCAGTTCGTCCATTGAGTGCTGACGTGCTCGAACTTGACCTGCTTCGACCAAGCGACGTGCCAGAGGTGCATCATCGAGAACTCGCGACAGAGCAGCTGCCAATTCGACCGAGTTTCCCGGTTCGACCAGCAATGCGTCGACATCATGTGTCGCCACGTTTTGGTAACCGTCAAGATTGCTGGCAACTACCGGGGTTTCAGCTGCCATCGCTTCGAGCAAGACGACACCAAAAGATTCGCCATGAAGTGATGGTGCGCAAAATGCGCTTGCAGACTGCAAACGATGCACCTTCTCGTCGTCTGAGATTCGTCCCAGCCATTCGATTCGCGAATCACTCGCGTACAGAGCACGCAATCGAGCGGTGTCAGGACCATCGGAGGCAACCCACAAAGTGACGTCGGGTGGCAATCGATCCATTGCCTGCAACAACACTTCCAAACCCTTACGAGGCTCATGGCGCCCAATGAAGAAGATTGCACGTCTCTCGCGGCTTTCCGTGACAGTCGAAGGCCGCTCATACTGATTCAGTTCAATACCGTTGAACAACACCTCATAGTCACCTGGAAAGAACTCGCTCACGAGCTGAAGTGCATCTTTCGATACGACACATCGCACATCAAGTCGCGAAACGAAATGATTGAGAGGTCGGCGGAACACCTTGTACCCCACTGAGCTACCCGCCATGTGGAACGTCGCAACAATTGGCGCAAGTTTCACGAAGACCGCAGTCTGCGTTGGTCCGGGAGCAAACGGTTCGTGCAAGTGCAGAACATCGAAAGCTTCATCGTTCAATGCGCGGATAGTGCGCAGCGCAGCCGACGGATCGGGAGCGAGCGGTGCAATCGAACCGTTCGCCGACGTGGGCAAGCTGTCGCCAAGTGGAGTCACAAATGATGCAGGTGGCGGGCCATCGCAGGGTCCGAGCACTCGCACCTCATGACCTCGTGCACGGAGACTTCGCGCCAACCCGAGCACTTGGTGCTGAACACCACCGGGAATGGTGAGGCTGTACGGACATACCATGCCTATTCGCAACATTGAGGTGGTTGCAGACACGTCAACAGGTCTGTCAGCACTCATGGACCCACACGGTAGGCGTAGATCGAGGAAATCGCGCCAGCCCCCGCGCCAATTCGGCGAAGTACGGTGATATCCATGACGAATGCACCGCGCAAACCAGCGCTCTCCGTGATTGCCACACCGACGAAGCGTCGAGCAATCATCGACTTGGCAGTTCAAGCCGAGGAGCGCGGGTTCAGCGGCCTCGCCCTTCCGAGCCTGGGCGGAACGATGGGGCTTTCGGTATCACTCGCGCACTCGACACACAAGATTCGATTCTGGACATCGATCCAGCCGATCTATTACAGCCACCCTGTCGAGACGGGCAATATCGCAGCCCACATCAACGAGGTCTCTGATGGTCGCTTCGCACTCGGGCTCGGCGTGAGTCATGGACCTGTCGTCAAACGACTGAATGTGAGCACTGGTAAGCCACTGGCCGACATCGAAACGTATGTCGCGGCAATGAAAGCAAATGAAAAGTCGTCTGGTGCCCTACCCCCCGTGTACCTCGCAACTCTTCGAGATAAAATGCTGTCACTCGCCTTACGAGTCGCTGACGGAGCAATCTGGGCCAACGCGTCGCGCAGTCACATGGCCACGCAACTTGCGTCACTGGAAACACACCGAGCGTCGTCGATGTTTCTTTCAAACATGATTCCCACCGTGATCAATGATGATCGCAGTGCTGCCGACGCAGTGAACAGGAGAACGTTGATGGGCTATGTCATCCTGCCGAACTACCGCAATTACTGGCGGAGTGCCGGCTATGTGGAAGAAATGGACAGCATCGAAACCGCGCTTGGCTCAGGAGACAAAGATGCCGTGCTTGCCGCAATGAGCGACAGGTGGCTGCACGATTGCACGCTTGGCGGAAATGCGTCATTTGTCCGCGACGGACTAGAAGCATGGTTCAACGAAGGTGTGACTCCGATCGCAGTTATGTCTTCGACGAGCGGCGGACAGGTGAAAGCAATCGGGGAACTCTTCGACGCCTATTCCTGATCGACGATGTGGGGATACCCAGGGTCAGATGGCCAATTGGGTTGGAACAAGTGCCATTGCTCAGGTGCTCGTCGAATGAGTTTTTCAAGTTGCTTGGCTAAGTCTTGAGTGATCCGACTGACATCCGCGCGAAGAGAGTCACCTCGCGACATGTCGAGGCCTTCTGCCACCACTGCGTGATGTCCATCTGTGCGCTTGGTGAAGTACACCGCTGTCGGTAGTACGGCTGCTCCAGCACGCAAACCAAGCATCGCTGGACCAGCGGGAAGGGTTGTGTGCTCACCGAAAAACTCGACGGGAATACCTCCACCTTGAATGTCCCGGTCACAGAGCAGACACACGATTTCATTTGCACGCAAAGCGGACAGCACGCTCGGCGAAGCATTCGGACCAAGAGGAACCACGTTCATGCCAAGTTCACTGCGCAGATTGGTGAACCAGTCGAACAACTCGGGCGGTTGCAAGGCCTCGACAACGACGGTCAACTTGTGCCCACGGTCAGCCATCCACCGTCCGGCCCACTCCCAGCCACCGAGATGTGGCAAAGCGAGAATGACACCCTTGCCTCTCTCAAGCGCTGACTCAATATTGGCGAAGCCGTCAACACTGAACATCTTGTCGACGTAGCGAGGAGAAAGATCAGGCAATCTGAAGCTCTCGAGGTAGTACCGCATGTAACTGTCGAAAGCCTGCTGAGCCAGTCGTCGACGCTGTAGACCACCGACACCGGGCAGAACCCGCGATAAGTGACGCTCAAACATTGCTCGCTTGTCGCGAAGTGACAAAGCAACCGTCGGTGCGAGAAGCGCCGCTGTGTTTTGCGAGACAAATGCAGGTGTCAAACGCGCAACCAGTGATCCGATTCTGTAGCCACCAACCGTTGCTGCTCCGCCCAAGGTGCGCCTTCGGTCAGTGTCGTATTGAGCCATTTCTCCCACCACGTGCCGACATGCGCCTTGAGGTGTGGCGCCGTGTTGCTCGCGAGCTGAACCGTTCCTGGCGTTGAACTCTGCGACGTGACCGCTCATCACGCTTCGCCTGAGTCGAATTAGAAACCTCAGCTTGTTGCCACACCATCAGAAAACGCTGCACGACCGTCAATGTCGTGAGTGCGAGCATGAGCCACATGATGGGCAAGAGGAGCAAGTCGAACAACAGTCCGACACAGAGCAGAACAATGCGTTCGGCTCGCTCCATCAGTCCGCCCTTGGCATTGAGTCCGAGTGCTTCTGCTTTTGCGCGTTGATACGAAATGAGCGACGACATGGATTGCACCGCAAACGGCAGAACTGCTGCATGAGCTCCGTACTCACTTCCGAAATACCACGCAACACCACCCATCAATATGGCATCCGTGAGACGATCCATCACCGAATCGAAATAACTACCGCGTTGACTTGCGTCGTTACCCGCTTTGGCTACGGCACCGTCAAGCATGTCAGGTAGAGCAGCAAGAATGACGAGCACCAGTCCGCCTCTCGTGGCGCCTACACCAATCGCTACTGCTGCACCACATGAAATGACCACCCCGAGAATCGTGAGGTGATCTGGCGACATTCCGATTCGACGGAGGAAGACTCCGACAGGGCGCACCGCCTTTTCGATTGGAGTGCGAAAGCGCTTGTCGAACATCGTCGGAACGCTACTCGGGTGGGTTACTTGATGCGTCGGAAGTGCTGTTGTCGGTGTCGGGATTGGCTTCGACGAGACACTCAACGACACGACCGTCGACTGCATCGATGAGTACCAACCCCCGCCGAGTGGGGGGATCTTCCGAGCTGTAACAAAACATGCGCCATGTCGGTCGGCTCCGCACGCCTCGCCATACTTGCTGGGCCGATGCATGCCCAACTGCGAAACCCACGGCGCGAGTTGCGCGCTCTAAGGCACCTTTCTCGTCAACCGTCATTCTCCATCCGCTCAGCAAGCTGTACAGACCAACGATGCCGAGTATCAATGCTGCGAGCAAGTAACCATCGTTCACCAATGGTGTGTCTCCGTCTGCGGCGACATAAACGACCACACAGACTGCTGAAAGAAAGAGATACATGTAGCCCGGTATGCGTCGCCTGCTGTTGTCGGGAAACTTGTAAGCACCGACGAAGTCGACGGCGTTCAGATCGTCGGGAAGTTCATCGCGGATGTCGTCAGTTGCCATACCCTTACCTCTTCTGTTGCTCATCAGGCCACGCATTGCGGATGCGTCGCGCTGACTCTTCTAGTGCTTCTGGGAGCGTGCGAGTATTGGCAATCACCGTCATGAAATTCGTGTCTCCATCCCAACGGGGAACAACGTGAACATGCAGATGTTGTGACACGCTTCCGCCGGCAGCGGGCCCGAGATTGATTCCAACGTTGATGGCGTGCGGAGCGTGTGACGCACGAAGAGCAAGAGTCGCCGCCGTGACCATCGACCAGAGCTCTGCGGCCTCTGCGACGGTCAAATCCTCAAGATTGGCAACCTCGCGATAGGGCAAGACCAAGACATGACCAGAGGCATATGGAAACGCGTTCATAATTGCGAAGGTGAGTGCACCTCGCTGCACAATGTGGGCATCTTCGTCACTCAATCCCGAAGTCAAGATGCTGGTAAAGACGGATGCGCCAGATGTGGAACCTGCAACCGCTCCGCGGATGTATTCAGCACGCCAGCCGTTCCACAGTTGCTCAAGACTCATACGAATGTGTCGCCTCAGTCTTGCGATGCCGCAGCAACATCAGAGGCGAGACGCTGGATGAAATCATCGACACTGACTCCCCGTTCCACTTCCCCACCGCGAGGATTCACGCCGACCGTGCCTGCAGCCACGTCATCATCGCCCACGACCAACACATACGGGATCTTCTCTACCTTGGCTGTTCGGATGCGCTTTCCAAGTTGGTCATCTGCGGCTGACTTATCGACGCGATAACCACCCGCAACGAGCCGTTCGACGACTTCGTCGGCGTACTGCTCATGTGAAGCCGCCACCGGAAGCACGCGCACTTGGACCGGTGCCAACCATGTGGGGAAAGCCCCCGCATAGTGTTCAAGCAACACACCGAAGAAGCGTTCCACCGAGCCGAACAAAGCACGATGCAACATGATTGGGCGATGGCGCTGCGAATCAGAGCCGACGTACTCAAGTTCGAAACGTTCAGGCAAGTTGAAGTCACACTGAATGGTGCTCAATTGCCATTTGCGCCCGATGGCATCGCGAACATCGATGTCGATCTTCGGCCCATAGAAAGCGGCGTCACCCTCCTTGACTTTGTATTCGACTCCATGACGATTCATCGCTTCCCGCAGTGCGACCGTGGCCTTGTCCCAAATCTCATCGCTGCCGGCCGACTTCTGTGGGTCGCGAGTTGACAAATTGAACTCGAAATCCTCGAAACCAAAGCGACGTAGCACTGAGATGACAAAGTCGAGCAGAGATGTAATTTCGTCAGACAACTGTTCTTCCGTGCAATAGATGTGGCTGTCATCTTGAGTAAAGCCGCGAATACGCAGAAGGCCATGCAGTGTTCCGGCACGTTCGTATCGATACACCGTGCCCAGCTCAAAAAGGCGAAGTGGTAATTCTCGGTAACTGCGTTGACGACTGCGGAAGATGAGGCAGTGCATCGGGCAGTTCATCGGCTTCATGTAGTACACGCCGTTGTCCATTTCCATCGGTGGGTACATGCCGTCGGCGTACCAACCGAGATGGCCGGACGTGTCGAAGAGGTTCGCATTGGCAAGATGCGGCGTGTAGACGAATTGATAGTCACCTTGCTGATGTCGAAGTCGGCTGTAGTCCTCCATCAGTTTGCGCACAATGGCACCTTTTGGATGCCACACAGCAAGACCACCACCAAGTTCAGTTGGGAAGGACAACAGGTCGAGCTCAGTCGCGAGCCTGCGATGATCGCGCTTGGCTGCCTCCTCAAGCCTGGTGAGATGCTCCTTCAACGCCAAAGCGCTTTCCCACGCCGTGCCGTAGATGCGCTGCAACATCGGGCCCTTTTCGTTGCCGCGCCAGTAAGCACCGGCCACCTTCATCAGTGCGAAGTGACCAAGTTTGTTCGTGGACGGTACATGTGGTCCGCGACACAAGTCGACAAAGTCGTCAGAGTTTCGATACACGCTGATGGTGTCGCCACCACCAACTTCAACGGCGTCTGCACCGTCTGCCGCACCGCCTCGAACTCTCTCGATGATTTCGCACTTGTACGGCTGACCCGCAAAGAGCGACAAGGCCTGGTCGACATCGACTTCCGAACGGATGAAAGGTTGATCCGCGGCGACAATGTCGCGCATGCGTGCTTCGATTGCCGACAAGTCTTCTTCGCTAAACGTGCGACCACCTGGAAGGGCGAAGTCGTAATAGAAGCCGTCTTCAATGGCAGGGCCGATACTGAAGTGCGCACCTGGAAAAAGTTGCAGCACCGCTTGCGCCAAAACGTGCGCTGTTGAATGGCGCAGCACATGTCGACCGGCTTCTGAGTCTGCTGTGACAAGGGCAACCGAGTCACCATCTGACACGGTCGACGACAGATCCGCTTCAGCTCCGTTGATGGTGCCGGTAATCGCCGCCTTGGCGAGTCGAGGACCTATCGATGCCGCAACGGCGAGCAGGGTCGACCCTGCCGGCAACGAACGCGACGAACCGTCGGGAAGCAAGACTGAAATCTGCGACATGCACTTGGCAGTCTACGGATTGAGGCTTCAGGCAGTGGGTTGCATTTGACGCGCATCTCGGCCTTGTGGCTCGCTTCCCGATGATGCATCGTTGTCTTGCCCTGGCACGACGGCACAGGCCGTCTCAATGGACTCTGACTTTTTCGTCGCGTACACGTTGCGATACTGCTGTCCGGTGAGTTCACGAATTTCGAACATCACTTCATCGGTGAGCTCTCGCAACACCATGTGGTCTTCTGAGCGGTCGAGATAGCGAGACACGTCGATTGGCCGCCCGATACGAATTGTGCACTCGCGGAAAAACTTTGGCATCACCTTGTCTGGCGGTTGAATCTCTCGCGTTCCGACCACACCGACCGGAATGAGCGGACACCCAACCCGAAGTGCAAGTCGTGCTGCACCAGTGTGACCCTTGTAGAGCATTCCATCTCGCGAGCGCGTGCCCTCAGGGAAAATTCCGAACAACTCACCACGGCGCAGCACCATCTCTGCTGCATCAAGTGCCGCAGCACTTCGCTCTCCACCGGACCGGTCAATCGGGATCATTCCCATCATCGGGAAGAGAACTTTTGTCTTCCAAGAGTCCATGTATTCGGCTTTGCCGACAAAACTGATTTCACGTCGTGCCTGCAACATAAGAAACGCAGAATCAAGAAACGACACATGATTCGGACACAGGACGGCTGGTCCGATGTCCTTGATGTTGTCGAATCCCTCGAGATTGAAGCGCCACAGCCGGTTGGCAAGAGGAAGCACCACTCGACGCGCACGTCGCTGGGCGACCCCGGCCCCCGAGAAGTGTCGGGGGTTGTTCGACATCTGAGCACCTCCCTGCATCCGTGTTTGAATGCGTCAGAATAAGCGAGTAACGGCGAATTGACTAGATGCAGGACTGACGTCACATGCCGGATTTAGTGCTTCTTACTTCACTTTTTGTTAAGGCCCACGCTGTGCTGAACCTGGCTCACGCTGTGTTGCTTCAGGCTCACGCCGTGTCTCTACAGGCGCACGCCGAGCAGCGCCGCAGCATCGCTGACGTCGCGACCATCGGCTGCCGCTTCATCAATGACTCTCAGTGACCCAGGTGTGTCAAGGTCGTCGTCTAGGCAAGCCCTCACCTCTTCGAGCACTCTTGAGCCATCTGGACCACCCTTGCTTGCCAGCCACGACTGAAGGCGGTGTCGCGCAGCGGGCATGCGCTCGTCATTCCACTCCCACTCGCGTCGATAGTGGTTCGCGATGATGCACAGACGGATCTCACGCGGGTCCCATGTTTCGCGCAATTTGTCTACGAACACGAGGTTTCCGAGACTCTTTGACATCTTGTGACCGTCTTTGAACACCATCGCAACATGCATCCAGTGCTTCACGAAAGGCTGAACTGTGGCTGCTTCGGATTGTGCTCGTTCGCATTCATGATGCGGGAAGATGAGGTCACTACCTCCGCCGTGGAGATCGATGGTGGTTCCCAACTCGCGAAGTGCCAACGCAGAGCATTCGATGTGCCACCCTGGTCGACCAGCACCCCACAGCGCATCCCAACTTGGTTCATCTTCAGCAGATGGATGCCACAACACGAAATCAAGTGGATGCCGCTTGTGTGGGTCATCGACATTGCCTCCACGCTCCCGAGCGAAATCAATCATCTGCTCATGCGAATAATTCGAGACCGAACCGAATGAATCGAACTTGGTGACATCGAAGTACACCGACCCACCAGCGGCATAAGCGAAACCTCGATCAAGCACCATTCCAATGAAGCCACGGATGTCGGAGATGGCTGACGAGGCTCGCGGCGCACTGAACACGGGCAGGGTGTCAAGTGCTTCCATGTCTCGGTTGAAGCGGCTCTCTTCTCCTGCTGCGAGATCGAGATAGTGCACTCCCAATTCACGTGCCTTCGCAAAGAGTGGATCATCGACGTCAGTGACGTTGCGCACGCACCGCACTTGGTGCCCCAGATCAATCAGACGACGTTGCAACACGTCATAGAAAACGAATGTGGAAGCATGCCCCAAGTGAGTGGCGTCATATGGAGTGATGCCACACGTGTACATCAGCACGGTCGGGCCGGGCTCAAAGGCGACGATGTCTCGCCGCGAGGTGTCGTAGAGACGCATTGTCATCGGCGACTCACGTCAGGACGGACGTGCCTCTCGCGGATCCCCCTTGATGCCCGTGAGCTTGGGTGCGACGCGCGTCTTGTAACGAATATTCAACTGAAGCAGCACCGCAGTGAAGGCTTCAATCGCTGTCGCGTTCGAAAGTTCACCTGCATCAAGCGGACGACACCCTGGAATCTGCGACACGATCTCAGCCGTTTTGACGATGGCGTCTGCATCGTCCGAGCAAATGAGCACATCGCTGTCAATGGGTGAGCCGAGATGGCCAAGTTCCTTTGCAGGAAGATGATGGAAAGCAGCGACAACTCGGCAACGAGGTACGGCTGCTTGCACATGTGCCGCAACACTTCCGCGCGGGGGAAGTAGTGGTTGAAATTCATGACCAACTCGAACCAGAGCATTCGCCATGCTGATGACAACTTTGCCCGCCAATTGATCTTCGTATTCGGTTGCAGTTGTGGCCGCTGAGTCCCATGGAGTTGCCAGCACCACGACATCGCAAGAAGCTGCCTCATTGTTGTCTCCAGCCTCGATGCCCGCACCTAGCTGAGGCCACTTATCCTTCATCTGAGTGACAACTTCAAGCGCTCGCTCCCTCGACCGCGAGCCGATCACGACGTGATTGCCAACCGATGCCAACCTGGCGCCCAATGCACTTCCGGCAGGACCAGTTCCTCCGAGGATTCCGATACGCATAGGTGAGAGCCTTACACAAACGCCCCTTCCCCACTACGGTCAGATGCATGGGAATCCTCGACGGCAAGCGTCTCGTCATCACCGGCGTACTGACCGATGCGTCACTCGCCTTCGGAGTCGCACAAATGGCGCAGCGCGAAGGTGCGACCATCGTGCTGACTGGTGCGGGCCGCGCACTCTCTCTCACTCAACGCACTGCGCGACGTCTCGATACTCCTGCTGACGTCTTTGAGTTTGATGTCACAGTTGACGAACACATCACCTCAGTGCGTGAACAGGTCGCGGCGTCAATGGGCGCCGTCGATGGTGTCTTGCACTCCATCGGCTTTGCACCCGAGGTGTGCCTCGGTGATGACTTCCTGGCGGCCCAATGGAGTGACGTTGCCGTTGCGATGCAGATATCCGCATACTCACTCAAGACAATGGCTGATGCGTTCCTACCGCTCATGAGCAAGGGCGGTTCCATCGTTGGGCTTGATTTTGACAACACAGTCGCATGGCCGGCGTATAACTGGATGGGTGTCGCCAAGTCAGCGCTCGAATCAACCAGCCGTTATCTCGCAAAAGAACTTGGCCCACGCGGAATTCGTTGCAACCTCATCGCTGCCGGGCCCATTCGCACGATGGCGGCGAAGTCGATACCTGGATTCAAGAAGTTCGAAGACGTCTGGGATCATCGCGCGCCACTTGGGTGGGATGTGAACGATGCCGACGCAGTCGCACGAGCATGTGTGGCTCTCATGTCCGATTGGTTTCCTGCCACCACTGGCGAGATCATCCATGTCGATGGCGGGTACCACGCCGTCGGCGCGTGACGCCACGCCATGACCAATCGTCTGGTCTCGTCGGCATCGCCGTATCTGCGCCAACACAAGGACAATCCGGTTTCTTGGTTCGAATGGGGAGCAGACGCTTTCGCTGAAGCGAAGCAACGCAACGTACCGATACTCCTGTCCGTCGGCTATTCAGCATGCCACTGGTGCCACGTGATGGCGCATGAATGCTTTGAAGACGACGACGTTGCTTCGGTCATGAATGCCCAGTTCGTCAACATCAAGGTGGACCGCGAGGAACGTCCGGACGTCGACGCGATTTACATGGACGCCGTTCAAGCAATGACGGGGCGCGGTGGATGGCCGATGACGGTTTTTCTCACGCCAGACGGCGAGCCGTTCTACGGAGGGACCTACTTTCCGAAGAACACATTTCTCCAGTTGATGGCTGCAATTGACGACGTCTGGCACAACAAGCCAGAAGATGTGCGCCACAACGTTGATGCTCTTCTTGATTCTCTTCGTCGCACCGAGAGCATCAAACCGACGACTGATGACAAACCACGCGAGGCATTGTCACTCGCCGTGCAGACTTTGTTGTCCAATTTCGACTCTGAATGGGGCGGATTTGGGTCTGCTCCGAAGTTCCCGTCGACGTTTGCTCTCGATCTCTTGATGCGCGCCTACTTGGAGCTCTCTGCTCAGCCGCCCACGCAGCAGAAGTCCTCCACTGCTCAGCAGGCGCGCGATATCGAGACTGCAGTATGTACAACGCTCAGGGCTATGGCGGCCGGAGGGATGCACGATCATCTTGGAGGTGGATTCTCGCGATACAGCGTCGACGAGAAATGGCTTGTCCCACATTTCGAAAAGATGCTCTATGACCAAGCACTACTGCTTCGGGTGTACGTGCATGCGTGGCAAGTCTTCAAGATCAATGACTTCCGCTACGTGGCTGAAGAACTCGTCACGTATGTGCTGCGTGATCTCCGTCATGGCGACGGAGGTTTCTACAGCGCTGAGGATGCAGATTCACTCGACCAGGAAGGCCACTCACACGAAGGCACCTTCTACACATGGATAGCTACCGAGATAGCTGACGTGCTTGGCAGCGATGCACCACAGGCATGCGCGTGGTGGGACATCACGTCGGTCGGCAATTTCGAGGGGCGATCCATTCCCAACCGCATTGCACATCGCAATGAGCCTCTTCTTCCCGACAACCTCGCGCGCTCGCGCACAGCGTTGTTCGCTGCCCGGGCCACTCGACCGCGACCCGGTCTGGACGACAAGGTGCTGACCGAATGGAACGCAATGATGCTTTCGAGTCTTTGCGAAGCGGCCGCAGCCTTCAATCGAGACGACTGGAGGGACGCTGCCGTTGAGAACGGTGAGTTCCTCGTCGCGTCACTTCGCACCAACGACGGGCGCTGGCATCGAAGTTGGCAAGCCGACGCAACTCCTCAGGCGCGACACGATGCTCTTGCGCATGATCTTGCACAGGTCGTCGATGCATTCACTCGTCTGTACGAACTGACCGGACAGGCGCGATGGATCAACGTGGCCATCGAAGTTGCAGACAGGCTCATCGATGACTTCTGGGACGAAGAAAACGGCGGACTCTTCACCACGAGCAAACATGCAGAAAGCCTCATCGTGAGAGCAAAAGACATCATGGACAATGCAACTGCTTCCGCTCAGTCGACTGCAGCCATCGCCTTCGTGCGCCTCGGAGCACTCTCTGGTCGTATGGACCTACTGGAGCGCGCCGATGCGTTGATTGCACTGTGTTCCTCGACATTCCGCCGGGCACCGTCAGCCTTTTGCAACCTTGCATTGGCGATGCATCTGCGCGTCATCGGCACAACCGAAATTGCAATCACAGGATCAAGATCCGACTTGCTCGATGAGGTGAGGTCGACGTGGCGTCCGACTGCTGTTGTCGCCTGGGGCGAACGTTTTGACTCGCCCTTATGGCATGGTCGCGACGGAGAGCGCGCTTACGTGTGCCGTGACCACGTCTGTAATGCACCGGTGTCAGATCGTGAAGCGCTTCGTGAAGTGCTTGCTACCACGTACCCCAATGGATGAAATCGGAGACCACACGCGATGGTCGTGCCGCACTTCGTCCCGGTGCGTCTGAACCGTCAGGAACACCTGTCGCAATCGCTCCGATGATCTCTAGATGTGCTGGAATTCCGAGGGACTCACGTAGCTGTTGCTCGCCGTTGAAAATTGCAAAGAAGAGAGCACCCAAACCTGCATCGTCGAGGGCGTAGAGCAAAGTCATCACCGCGAACGAAGCATCGACTGTCCAGTACTTCACCGACCATGCATCGGGTCCGTTTCCGAGTCCGGTATGCGCTTTGTCGGCCTCCGAGTAACGCTCGACATAAGCAGTGGGATCGGCAAGCGCAATTGCGATGACTGGTGCGCGTAGGAGACCAGGCCATGCAAATGTGGAGCGCCGCTCGACCGGCAAGGTGCACGACCAAAACTTTTCAGTCTGCGAACCTTCGAGAACGACAAGATTCCAGCCCTGAGACTTACCGGCACTCGGTGACAGTCGTGCGAGATCAACGCACTGCTCAATGACACGCCGATCGACTGGCACATCGTTGAATGACCGGCGCATACGGCGGGATCGGACGAGTGTCTCGAACTCCATGAAATGTCACCTCGACCGAAGGCGAGGACCGCCGACTTAGCGTTGACCCAACTTGAGAAGACTTTCGGTCATCGTCCATCCGTGGACAATGAGCACGCCACCCTTCTTGTCGTTCACATCCTTGAACTGCTCGACGATGTCGGCTTTTAGTTTCTCTGACTTCGTCGACTCATGATCGATGAAGCCGGTGCGGGCGTTTGATTGAACGACAAAGGATTGTTCGTCGTACGTGGCGTCAACACCGAACCGCTTGGCGAGACGGCGGCCCCAAGCTCGCTCTTCGCCCACTGCCCGATGTCCGGGTCGGGGAATGATGTCGCTCAGGCTCTTGAAAGCCTCCATGCCGTCTGCGCGCACGAAGCGCGAGCCAATGACTACATCTTCGTCAGGAAAGGCCATGAGAGCCCGGTGGTAGGCCTCGGACATGAGTCCTTTCAACACCGAATCACGCTTTCCGGTCTTCTTGACACTCATGAGGCCAAGTAGCACGCACGGTGTTCCGCCAATTCGCTCGAGAGTTGAGAATGTGAACCCGACGAGCTTGCCACCGTCGCGAGCAGATGTGAAGAGAACCCAATCTTCTTTGGCCTTGGACAGAGTTCCGATGTCAAACGCGCCACCCATTGATGCCAATTCATCGAGATCGGCGTCGGTCAGCGCGTTGCAGTCTTGGGTGGCGACTTCGAGTGTCATCGATTTCGTCCGCTCCACATTGGCTCGAGGCCGCGCCCCGTGCGCTGGCCGTAAGAATTACCTAGTCTGCCACCGAAACAGCGATTTCATGAAGGAGAAGGCTGGAATTTGGGCCAAGTGCCCAGCGACAAGGCTTAGAGGGTCACCACGCTGGGACCGAAAGCAACGCGCAGCGGCCCGAGAACCTTGTCAAAATCCACAGCCACCTCGTCTCCGAGCGACATCTCAAGGCCATTTCCGAGATGCAGTACCACGGGACAGTCCCCCGGATGCTCGATGAGAATTTGCCTCAAGGCATCGACGCGCTCTTCGGACAGCCCGTGCGTCGCCAATTGAAGGTGAAGTGCCGTTGGTCGGTCGCGAAGATTCTCGACCAAGTTGATGCGCTGCGCAGACACGCTGACACGATTCTCGTCGCGTCTGTTGAGCCGACCCGTGACTGTGACGATTGCATCGTCTCGTAACAAGTGACCGTAATCAGACAACGCACGCGTGAAGACAGTGATTTCTATTGAAGCCTCGAGATCTTCGAGTACAAACGTCGCCATCTGGTCACCTTTTCGGGTGTATCGACGATTGAGCATCGTCACCACTCCACCGATCACGACCGGGCCATCCTCGCGACCCTGAAGTTCTGCAATTCCGCAATCAACCTTTCGACGAAGGGCTGATTGAACACCCATGAGCGGGTGATCCGAAATGCACAAACCGAGCATCTCTTTTTCGAAACGCAATTGGTCGGACTTGTCGAATTGAAGGTCTGGAATAGGAATGCGCTCGCTCCAACCCCCGTCTTCATCGGTGGACTCTCCGAACAGGCTCATGACTCCACGTTCACGTTCGCGCCTTCGCACGATGGTGGTGTCGACAATCTGTTCAAACACAGTCAAAAGACCGCGCCGTGGATGTCCGAGTTGATCAAAGGCACCCGACTTGATGAGTGACTCAACCGCACGCTTGTTGAGCGCTGGTTCGGGGACGCGCTCGACGAAATCATGGAATGACTCGAAGGTCCCGTTCGCAGCTCTCTCGTTCACGATGAGTTCGACAAGTCCCTCACCTACATTTCGAATGGCAGCGAGGCCAAAGTAAATGGTGCGCTGCCCGTTATCGACGATGGCCACGAAATCGGACTGCGACAAGTTGATGTCGGGATTCAGCACCGAGATATCTGACGCACGCGCATCAGCAAGATGCACTGCGGCTTTCTCATAGTTGCCCTTCACCGAGGTGAGGAGACAAGCGGCGTATTCAACCGGATAGTGCGCCTTCAGGTACGCCGTCTGATACGACACCAACCCGTAGCCATATGCGTGACTCTTGTTGAATGCATAATCGGCGAAACCCTCGATGATGTTGAAGAGTTCAGTTCCGAGCTTCTCGGGGTATCCGGTGTTCACACAACCCGTGACAAATTGCTCGCGTTCCTCGGCCATCAGCTCGCGGATCTTCTTGCCACATGCTTTTCTCAAGTTGTCTGCTTGCGCCAATGAGTAGCCGGCAAATTTTTGAGCCACGCGCATCATACTCTCTTGGTAGACCATGAGGCCGTACGTGTCTGCAAGCAACTCGCGAGCATCATCGTGGAAATACGAGATGGACTTACGACTGTTCTTGAAGTCTGCGTAGTCATTGTGCATGTTTGCACCCATCGGACCTGGGCGATACAACGCAATGACCGCTGCAACGTCGTCGAACGACGTCGGCTTCATGCTGCGTAGCAGGGCCCGCATCGGTGGAGATTCGAGCTGGAATACGCCAATGGTGTCGCCACGCCCCAACAACTCGTATGTCTGTTTGTCGTCGAGCGGCACCGTGTCGATGGTGAAATCAGGATGTCGCGTGGCACGAATCATGGCCACCGTGTCGGTGATGACGTCGAGGTTGCGCAACCCGAGAAAGTCCATTTTCAAGAGACCCAGTTCCTCGACAGCGTGCATCTCATACTGAGTGACGATGGGAGCGTCTTCTGGGGCGCCGTCACCCGTGGGCTTGCGCTGAATAGGGAGATACTCCGTGAGCGGATCGCGCGTGATGACGACAGCCGCAGCGTGGATGCCGTCGCTGCGCTTCAGGCCCTCGAGTTTCGTCGCAATCTCGACGACTTTCTTGACATCGTCATCAGATTCGAACATGTCGCGAAGATCTGATGCAGCGCGATAACCGTCACGATGAGCATCACTTTCTTCGAAGCAGTACCGCAATGGCGTGTCGCGACCCATCACCAGCGGTGGCATGGCCTTTGCAATGCGGTCGCCAACGGCGTAGTCATAGCCGAGCACCCTGGCTGCATCTCGAACAGCGTTTCGAGCCTTGATGGTGGAGAACGTGACAATTTGAGCGACGTGATCGCGGCCGTAGGTGTCGGCGGCGTACCGGATCATGGTGTCGCGATACCGCGAGTCGAAATCCATGTCGATATCTGGCATCGACACACGACTCGGATTGAGGAATCGCTCAAAAAGCAAGTCGTATCTCAAAGGATCGAGATCAGTGATGCGGAGGCAATACGCAACCGCACAGCCCGCAGCCGAGCCACGACCAGGGCCAACCCGAATTCCATTTTCGCGTGCAAACCGGATGAGGTCCCACACGATGAGAAAGTACGAGGCAAAACCCATAGACGTGATGACACCCAGTTCGTAGGTGAGCCGTTCTTGGATGTCTGGAGACAAATTGGTGCCCCATCGTTCGCGGGCACCATCCCATGTGAGTTTTTCGAGGTATTGCGTGTCGGTGGTGAAACCTGTCGGAATGGGAAACTCGGGCAACTTAGGGACATTGAATTCAATGTCGATATTGGCTCTTTCGGCAATCCAAAGTGTGTTGTCACATGCCGACGGAACTTCACTCCACAACTGACGCATCTCTTGTGCGGTCTTCAGATAGTGCTCACACCCGGAGAATTTGAACCGATCTGCGTCACTCATTCGTGATGCGGTCTGCACGCAGAGCAGTGCGTCGTGCGCCTCATGATCTGACCGGCTGACATAGTGCGAGTCGTTTGTGGCGAGCAATGGAGCACCAATTTTGCGAGCGATGTCGATGAGCATCGGATTGGTGCGTTGTTGATCAGGAATGCCGTGGTCTTGAAGCTCAACGAACAGGTTGTCCTTACCGAAGATGTCTTGCAGGCGGGCTGCTTTCTGAAGCGCACCTTTCTCGTCGCCGTTGACGAGCGACTGAAGTACGTGGCCGCCAAGACAGCCAGTGGTGGCAATGAGCCCCTCGTTGTAGGTGGCGAGCAATTCCCAGTCGACTCGCGGTTTGTAGTGGTACCCCTCGAGGAATGCTCTGCTCGCCAATTGGATGAGATTGCGATAACCGACGTTGTTCTCAGCTAACAAAGTGAGGTGGTAATAGAGCTTCTTGCCACCGTCGCCAGAACCTCCGTTGTCGTCGAATCGCCCGCGGCGAGCAATGCGTTCGCTGCGATGGTCATGAGCCATGTACGCCTCGGTGCCGAGGATGGGCTTGATGCCTTGACGTCGACATTCCTTGTAGAACTCGATGACGCCATACATGTTGCCGTGATCGGTGATTCCGAGGGCTGGCTGGCCGTCTGCGACTGCCTTGGCGACTAGTTCTTCGAGTTTCGCCGCGCCGTCGAGCATGGAGTACTCGGTGTGGACGTGGAGGTGAGTGAATGACTCTCCCACCTCTGCCACCTCCCTTGTCTCATGTCGTGCTCACCGCAATGTGTGTCGCCGAAATTAGCAGTCAGGTGTACCAGGTCAGAGGTACGTGCCACCCGGCCCTGTCTGACCCGGACGTTGTGGTGCCTGAATCTGACGCATCTGTTCGAGTTGTTGACGGGCCGCAAGTTGCTGCGCAAACAAAGTGGCCTGAATTCCGTGAAACAACCCTTCCAGCCATCCGACGAGCTGGGCTTTTGCCACTCGCAACTCAGATTCACTCGGCACTTCTCCCTCTCTGAAAGGAAGTGCAAGCATCTTCAGCTCTTGAGCCAAGTCGGGTGACACCGCTTCAGAAATTTCGACAATCGAGCGATCGTAAATTTCTGCGAGACGCTCACGGCTTGGTTCATCAAGCGTCGTGCCTCGAACTTCGTCGAGAAGTTGCTTCACCATTGACCCGATGCGCATGACTTTCGCAGGTTCTGTCACGGATTCAGTTTCAGCTTGGTTTCCGCGCCCATCTGCATCGGGCGAAGCGCTCGCCGTGAATGCGCCAGACATGTTGTTCGGCAGCACTTCAGGGCTGGGGATGTGTTCAGGATTGGCGAGATGTTGGGAGTTGGAGAAATCGCTCACCCCGTCAGTCTGCCAAGCACATCGGCAGTGTTCACATCGAACGGGCGAACTCAGGCCTGGGCTGCGAGAAAAGGCACATACATCTCGTCGGCGGTCAGTGAACCGTGACGACAAACCAGGTCGAATGGGCCGGTATCGGCAGGGTCTTCGAACGACACCGCTGCAGATGCAACAAGCGCAACGTCACCTAGGCGACGTTCAACCTCGGTCGTCACTCGTGGTCCGAGCCATCGTTCTTCTATGACTTGTTGACGGGACACAACCCAAGCGACATCGCCGTACAACTCGCGGCAACGGTCTAAGAGTGCGCCATGTTGGCCACGGTGCGCATGCAGCCAACGAAAACGTCCCTCGCCTGACTGCGCCGCCACCATTGCCATCACAGAGGGGTCGAGCAGAATCGTGTCGTCGCCTACATGCACTTGCCCATGATCGGCAGTTATCAGCAACTGGGAACCAGTTGGCATCGACGAGATGATGCGTGACACCAAGTCATCAGTTGCTTGAATCTCCGCGTCGTAGAACTGACCGAAGCCACGTTCGTGCGCAATCTTGTCGACACCGTCGTAATAGGCATAGACAAAAGACTCTCCTTGTCGGAGAAGATCTCCGACCACTACCGGAATGCTTGATGCCGCTCGCCAACCCTCATGGCGCACGCCACGAAGGTGGGCTTCGGTGAATCCGGTGGACTCGAACTCGGCGCGGCTTACGACAGGGATTCGCTCGCCCATGAATGGCGGACACGGTTGAACCATGTGGGGTGGATACCGGCGCCGACAGTCTCCCGACTCATTGCCCCATCGCAGCGTGTTCATCACCGAGTCACCCATGTGCATGCGATAGCCAACGACGCCATGCTCTCCGGGTGTCAAACCCGTCGTAATCGATGTCAACGCAGTCGCCGTGGTGCTCGGTGCAGTTGACGTCAACCGTGATGCCGACATGGCAGCCAATGTGGGCGCGAGATGACGTCGCGCTTCAAGTTGATTCCAGCCGAGACCATCAAGCACGAGCAGCACCGTGGGTTGCTCCCGTACGACATTGCCCGGCATCCATGACAGATCCCCAGAGCCTCCAGGTCTCAACCCACCCAACAGCGCAGGAATCACAGAGGAGAGACAGCCGTCCCCGTATGCGGGCAGGACCAGAGACGGGTTCGACATAGGAGAACACCTACGATAAACCCGTGCGAGTTTCCACCCGCGGCGACTATGCGTGCAGGGCACTACTTTCCCTCGCACTTCATCAAGACGAGGCTGGCCCGACCTCGGTCCGCGACATCGCCGAGCGAACTGCGCTACCCCAGCCGTACCTCGAGCAGATTCTTCTTGCGTTGAAAGGCGCCGGGCTCGTGAAGTCGAAGCGCGGCGTCGGTGGGGGTTACGTACTCGCCAAAGCCCCCGATGAGATCAGGCTCTCTGAGATCATCTCCGCTGTCGACGGACCAATCACGCTCGGCGATTTTGGTCAGCCGCACCAAGACGGAGCATGTGACCACGATGGACAGTGCGTGCTGTTGGCCATTTGGGACTTGGCCGGCCGTCACATGCGTGAACACCTGGGCGCGTACACCCTTGCCGCAATAGCCGACATCGCCCGTGGTAAGTCACAGTGGCCGACGTACGACCACGACCACATCCATTAGCGAAGAGCAACGTTTCGTTAAGAACAACATGCGATCACGTCAGCCATGTCTTTTGGAATGGGTGTCTCGAATGCCATGAACTCACCAGTTGACGGGTGAACAAAGCCGAGGCGACGAGCGTGCAGCATCGGCCGAGGTGCCGGCAGCGAAGAGCGAGAACCGCCATAGGTTGCGTCCCCGACAACAGGGTGCGAGACAGCAGCCAGGTGCACCCTGATCTGGTGAGTGCGGCCAGTTTCAAGATTGCATTTCACCAGCGATAGCGCTGCAGGATCAGCGAAGCTCTGCAATACCTCAATGTGGGTTCGTGCCATCTTGCCGTCGTGTACTACCGCCATACGCATTGGGTCGCGGTGATCTCGTCCAAGTGGCGCATCGATGGTGCTGGTGGCTGAATCGAAGTGACCCCACGCGAGGGCGACGTACTCACGTTCCACGCTGCGCTCTGCCAACTGGGCAACAAGGTGCTCGTACGCAAGTCCGGATCGCGCCACCATGAGAAGGCCGCTCGTACCTGCATCGAGGCGGTGGACAACTCCGGGACGAATTGGTTCGCCAACATCACTGATCTCGGGAAACCTCGCGAGAAGCGCATTCACCAATGTTCCACCTTGATGTCCAGCTGCCGGATGAACCACCATGCCTGCGGACTTGTTGACCACGATGACGTCATCGTCGGCATGGACGATGTCGACATCAAGCGAGGCATCAGGCTGTGGGAGTAGTGGCGCGGGCAGGAAAGAATCGTCTACGCGCACAAGTTGACCTTTGGTCAATCGTTGTTTTCCGACGTGAGTTGGCGCTGCATCGACGGTGACACCGCCACCTTCAATGATGCTTGCAGCATCCGATCGAGACACGTCAAGCATGAGTGCAACGATGCGATCGAGCCGCTCGCCGTCCAACGCACTTGGAATGGCTTCCTCAATGATCATGCTGGCGCTCCGCCTGATGTTGATTCGCGTGGCGCACGCCATGCACCGATGACGAGAATTGCCCCGCCAATGGTGATGCCCATGTCTGCGATATTGAAGACCGGCCACCACTGAAGATCGATGAAATCAACCACAGAGCCATGCAGCCATCCGTCGCCTCGAAACAGTCGGTCAATCACATTGCCCGCCGCCCCGCCGAGAATTGCTGCGGCTGCGAACGAACCGGACCGCGTGTCTGCCTGTCTCGCGACGTATGCAAGAACAACGATTGCTACGAGTGCAACGACACCAATGACAGGACCGAGGCCATCAGCCTGCGAGAAGGCCATTCCACTGTTGAAGCCAAGTTTGAACCGGAGGGTCCACACAAGGTCAATCGTCTTGCCATCAACGAGATGATTGACGGCCCAATGTTTGGTGACCTGATCGGCCAACACCACGAGTGCGGATAGCCACAGTGTCGACCACCGACGTCTATCGGCGACCAAGTCCACCCGCGCGCTCGGTGACCAACTCCGTCGCCCATGGTAGGGCCTTCAATCGCTCTTTCGGAATGGGGAATCCGGACACGACCGAGTACCCGTATTCACCACGACCCATGCGCTCGATAGCAGCATCAATCTCTGACACCGTTTGACGTGCTTGCGCAGACAACACCTGGTCTCGCTCGCGCTCGACCACCATCGTGTCGCCTTCGCCGCCTTCATCGTCGAATTGCACATCGCCCATCTCGGCGTCGGCAATAAGGGCATTTGCTTCGTCTTCAAGTCGATCGGCCTGACCTAGCAACTTCGCACGTTCGATGCGAAGCGCATCACGCTGTGCGAAGAGGAACTTCAAATCGAATTCCTTCGTTGAGGTGATCCCGTCCTCAGACGGTCCCTTCACGATGATGAACTTCTTTGCTTCAGCCCTCTTCTTTGCTTCAGCTTCTGCCTTCAGTCGAGCTTTCTCTGCTTCAGCAGCAGCCTTAGCCGCGGCTTTGGCTGCAGCAGCTTCTTCGCGAATCCGAGCCTTCTCCGCTTCAGCAGCTGCCTTCGTAGCAGCACGTTCCGCTGCTTCGGCTGCGCGTTGCTTGTCGCGTTCGGCCTTTTCTTTCAGGCGAGCTTTTTCTGCTTCAGCCCGCGCCTTGAGACGCGCCTTCTCGGCCGCCTGACGTTCACGTTCCTTCGCTTTGGCCTGAGCCTCTTTCTCTCGAGCCGCCTGCTTGCGTTGACGATCAGCTTCCGCCTTGAGTCGGGCCTTTTCGCGAGCAATGTCCGCCTTCTTTTTTGCTTCAGCTTTCTTTGCAGCAGCGCGCTTGGCCAGCTCGGCTTTCTTTAGTGCGTCAGCCTTCTTCTTGGCCGCAACTTTCTTCGCTAGTTCAGCTTTCTTCTTCGCTGCGGCCTTTTGAGCAGCCACTTTCTTGGCGAGATCAGCCTTCTTCTTTGCTGCGACCTTCTTTGCTGCGACCTTCTTTGCTGCGACCTTCTTTGCTGCGACCTTCTTTGCTGCGACCTTCTTTGCTGCGACCTTCTTTGCTGCGACCTTCTTCACAGCCGCCGCCTTTTTGACGGCTGCAGCATTCTTCTTTGCCGGCTTCTTTGCGGTTGACTTTGAAGCCTTTTTCACTTGCTTCTTGGCCGGCCGCTTGGCTGACTTCTTGACGGGCTTCTTGGCCGACTTCTTCGCTGTAGAGGTGGACTTCTTCTTGGCTGCCATGGTGGTCTCCCGGGTGAGCGAGGGTCAAAACGACGAACGCTTTCTTGGGTCGGGCAGGCTAGCCGCTCTAGCCGAGAGTCAGCGGACTCACGTTCAGAACACCCAAATGTCCTACCCCAGAGGGGCACCAACGGACCTCTGTCGCCAAGGCGTACTCAGCGAACTGCGGCCACTTTCAGGCCGATCTCTGCACCCTCAATAGTTGTATCGCGGTCAATCTGTTCATCCCATTGAAGAGTGGTCGCGAGAGTCTCAGAGCACATCATGTCGACAAATGGCACAAGCCGACCTCGCAGTTCGGCTGACGTACCGAGAGTGAGAGAAATGCGGTCGGTGACATCGAGCTGCGCATCGCGGCGTGCTTGCTGCACTGCACGAATGATGTCACGAGCCTGACCCTCAGCTTCGAGCTCTGGCGTCAAGTCAATGTCGAGCAACACCACGCCACTGCCATCATCGAGCGCAGCACTTGCTGTCGACGAATCAGCGACAAGCCGCAGACTGTATTCACCGGGTTGCAAACGCTCACCAGCAACGACAATCTCGTCCCCCTCGCGGGTCCATTCGCCTTTCTTGACGGCACCAATGACTTGTTGGGTCTTCTTGCCGAGTCGGGGCCCCACCGACGCCGGGACTACCTGCAACTCATGCCTTGCCACTGCTGCCACGTCTGCAGACAGTGACACCTCTTTCACATTGACCTCATCAGAGATGATGTCAATGTATGCGGACAGGTTCGACGAGTCTGTTGACGCAACCGTGAGACGACTAAGGGGCTGGCGCACACGTCGGTCATGCGCCTTGCGAACCGACAACGCCGCAGAACAGACCGCGCGCACCAAATCCATCGAGGCCACAAGCTGCTCGTCATTTGGCAACGACTCAACGTTTGGCCAATCAGCGAGGTGAACACTTCCCTCTCCTCCGACGAGACCTGAGTTGATCTCATCTGACACGAGCGGAAGAAGTGGCGCGGCAAGTCGAACCACCACTGACAGCACGCTGTGCAATGTGTCGACAGCATCCCGGTCACCCGACCAGAAGCGGTCGCGACTACGTCTGATGTACCAATTTGTGAGCACATCAAGGAAAGTGCGCATTCGTTGACATGCGTCAAAGAGGTCGTAGTTGTCGAGAGCGTGTGTCATGTCGTGCACCAACACACGCAACTTTGCCGCCACGTAACGATCAAGAACATGGGTGCTGTCGAACCGATACTCGCCGGTCATTCCTTCGGCGTTCGCATACAGCGAAAGGAAGTACCACGAATTCCACAATGGAAGCAGTACTTGCCGCACTGTTTCGCGGATGCCTTGCTCAGTGACAGAAAAATCAGCACCGCGAAGAATCGAGGACGACAGAAGGTACCAACGCATCGCATCGGAGCCGTAGGTGTCGAAGATTCCCATGGGGTCTGGGTAATTGCGCAAGCTCTTCGACATCTTCTGACCGTCATCGCCGAGCACGATTCCGTGACTGACGCAGGTGGAAAATGCCGGGCGATCGAACAGCGCCGTGGCGAGGACATGCAGCGTGTAGAACCAGCCGCGCGTTTGACCGATGTATTCGACGATGAAGTCACCTGGGTAATGACTCTCAAACCACTCACTATTTTCGAACGGATAATGAACCTGAGCAAAAGGCATCGACCCGCTCTCGAACCAGCAATCAAGAACTTCTGGCACCCGTCGCATCTTGGACTTCCCAGTCGGGTCATCGGGGTTATCGCGAACGAGATCATCGATAGATGGTCGGTGTAGGTCGTCAACTTTCACACCGAAGTCACGCTCGAGCTCGGCAATGCTTCCGTAGACGTCGATACGGGGATATTGCGGATCGTCGCTCTTCCACACCGGGATAGGCGATCCCCAGAATCGATTTCGACTGATTGACCAATCGCGCGCATTCGCGAGCCACTTGCCGAAACTTCCCTCTTTGATGTGTTCTGGCACCCAACGAATCTGTTGGTTCAGTTCGACCATGCGATCTTTGAATGCGGTCACCTGCACAAACCACGAGGAGATTGCTCGATACACAAGTGGCTGCGCGCATCGCCAGCAATGTGGGTACGGGTGGTCGTATGAATCGTGACGGACGACGACACCTCGTTCTTTCAAGTGACGGATGATGTCGGAATTTGCATCGAAGACGTGCCGTCCAGCCCACGGTGCGATGTCTGATGTGTAGCAACCGTGCTCGTCCATCGGGCACAATGTCGGAATACCTGCCGCGTTACACGCAAGTTGGTCATCCTCGCCAAATCCGGGCGCCATGTGCACGACACCTGTTCCGTCTTCGGTGGTGACAAAGTCAGCAGCCAAAACCTGGAATGCATTTTCTGTGCCAGCGAAGTAGTCGAACAGCGGCGTGTATGTGCGCCCAACAAGATCACGACCCGGCACAGTGCCGACAACTTCCATCTCAGCGAATTCTTTTTCATAGGCGCCGCGACGCGCATCGGCCACGATGTATTTCTGCCCTGATGTATCGGCGAGAACTGCGTAGTCGATGTCTGGTCCCACAGCCAACGCCAAGTTGGAAGGAAGGGTCCACGGAGTTGTCGTCCACGCAAGAATGCGCTCGCCAGTGTCGAGTGTGAACCACACAGTGAGAGCCGGGTCCTGACGTTCGCGATACACGTCGTCCATGCGCGTTTCAGTGTTCGACAACGGAGTCTCACAGCGCCAGCAATATGCGAGAACTCGAAAACCTTCGTAGACGAAACCTTTGTCCCAGAGCGTCTTGAATGCCCACATGACGCTCTCCATGTACGACACGTCGAGCGTTTTGTAGTCGTTCTCAAAATCGACCCATCGGGCCTGTCGCGTTACATAGCGCTGCCATTCGTCGGTGTAGCGCAACACGCTCGTTCGACATGCGTCGTTGAAACGGGCGATGCCATAGTCGGTGATTTCTGGGTGCCCGGAGATTCCGAGTTCTTTTTCTGCTTCAACCTCGGCTGGAAGTCCATGACAATCCCAACCAAAGCGACGCTCGACTTTTCGTCCCCGCATCGTTTGGTATCGAGGAACAGCATCTTTCACAAAGCCCGTGAGGAGGTGTCCGTAGTGAGGTAACCCATTCGCAAACGGTGGTCCGTCATAGAACACGAATTCATTTGCGCCACCGTCACCTGCATCTCGCGCCTGGATACTTGTGGCGAAGGTCCCCTCGCGTTCCCAGCGAGCTAGGACGGCTTGTTCGAGCGCAGGAAAGTTCGGCTGCGGGTCGACGTGGGGGTAGGTCACGGCGTGAAAGCGTAGAGCCGCGACGGGCTCAGCACCCCAGAAGGATGCGTGAAAGTAGTTGCACCCCGATGAGCACAACGAGTGGCGTCAGATCAAAAGGCCCCATGTTGGGCATCACTCGTCGCACCGGTGCAAACACCGGCTCGGTAATGCGAATCAAAAATCCCGCGACGCCAGCCATTGGTCCACGAGGATCCAATGGGAACCACGACAGAATCGCGCGTCCGATGATGGCAAGGACATACAAGTCCACCAAAGAGCACAAAAGGTTCATGAATACGTCGCGATCAGTGGCGATCGGAGGAATAGGAGGTGGGCTTCAGCAAGTACACACCGCTGCCGACTTTCTCCATCGTTCCACCAAGTCCGTAACACAGTCCGCTTGCGAAGTCGATGATGCGTCGTGACATTTCACGATCGGCACCTTCGAGGTTCACGATGACGGGTTGACCTTCTTTGAAATGGTCTGCGACTTCTTGAGCTTGGTTGAACTGACGTGGGCGCACCGTCACAGGTTCGGCTCCGGCTGCAGGCACGGCGCGCACTGTTGACGTTCTGGGAGCACCAACGGGACGCACCTGAAGTCCTGAATCATCCGGACGACGTATCGGCATGCTGTCGTCACGCATGGGACGCGGCGCCGGACGACTGATGTCGTCGACGTACTCGGGCGCATAACCCCGACCACGACCACCAGTGGGGTCGAAGCCCCCACGACCGCGCAGCGGACGCTCATACTCCTGCGACAAGTCGTAGTCGTCGTAGGTGTCGTCTCCCGTCAGTCCGAGATATTCCATTGCTCGTCGCCACATCGACATGACTACAGGGTAACGCACCCTCTTGCTCGAATGGCGGAGTGTGGTCGTGGGCTGCAGGCCTCGGCCATGCGCGAAGGTGTCAACCGCGCGAGCCGAAGATTGCGCTTCCGATACGCACCATCGTCGACCCCAATGCTGTCGCTCTCTCGTAATCGCCTGTCATACCCATCGAGCATTCCGACAGCCCGTGTCGGTCGACCAACGACCGCAACAATCGAAAGGCCGATTCGGTTTTCGCTGGGTCGCCGTCTGTCGGCCCGACCGTCATCAAGCCAAGCACCTCACAGTCCGCGGCGACCGCCGCAGCACGAAGATCATCTAGGTCGGCGGGGTCACATCCGGACTTTCCCTGCTCGCCAGTGGTGTTGACCTGAAGCAATACTCGCGGACGAGCAAGAGTCGGGTCGGTGTCACGCCGGGCGCGATATCGCACACCGAACTCAGCGAGAAGGCTGCTGCGGTCGATTGATTGCCAGATGTCGACATGCGACATGAGCGACTTCACCTTGTTGGACTGAAGCCCACCAATGAAGTGCACTGGCGCCAAATCGCCGCGGCCCTCTCCGACTTTTGAGATCAACTCTTGTGCGTAATTTTCGCCCAGTCCGTCCACGCCAGCACGTGTGGCAATTTCCATCGCGACACGAGGCCACGTTTTTGTGACGGCTATGAGCCCCACATGGTGCGATGAGAGTTCATCAAGACGTGAACGAACACGTGAGATGTTCTCTGCCACCTCTTGCGGTGCGAGCATCGCTTTGAGTAGCCGAAATTGTCAGCGGGCTACTTGAGGAATGACGGAACGTCGAATCCGTCATCGTCGTCGTCAAGAGGATCTCCGTCAAGATCAGCAAAGATGTCACGCGCGCTCGACGGACGAGTGTCCGCACCGGTGGATGCCCGACGTGCGCCGATTCCCGGACCGGCATCCCAACGTTCGAATCCGGCAGCGATGACAGTGACCTTGATTTCATCACCCATCTCGTCGTCGATGACGGTACCGAAGATGATGTTTGCATCTTGATGCGCCACTCCATGCACGACTTCGGCAGCCGCATTGACCTCGAAGAGTCCCATGCTTGATGGGCCAGTGATGTTCAAAAGGATGCCCTTTGCCCCATCAATTGCGGCCTCAAGCATCGGGCTCGAGATAGCAGTCTTGGCAGCGACAGAGGCGCGATTGTCGCCACTGGCGACTCCGATTCCCATGAGAGCCGAGCCGGCATTCGACAGAATCATCTTGACATCGGCGAAGTCGGTGTTGATGAGACCTGGTGTGGTGATCAATCCGGTGATGCCCGCGACGCCTTGCAACAACACTTCGTCAGCCATCTTGAAGGCATTGACCAGTGACGTCTTGTCATTGGCAACTGTCAACAATCGATCATTCGGGATGACGATGAGCGTGTCGACTTTTTCCTTCAGACGTTGAATGCCGTTGTCAGCTTGCACCGCACGACGACGGCCTTCGAAAGCAAACGGACGAGTGACAACACCAATGGTGAGGGCTCCAAGTGAACGTGCGATCTCAGCGATCACTGGCGCTGCACCAGTTCCGGTGCCACCACCTTCACCAGCCGTGATGAACACCATGTCCGCGCCATGGACAAGTTCTTCAATCTCGTCACGGTGAGCTTCAGCTGCGGCACGGCCGACATCAGGATCTGACCCGGCGCCGAGTCCACGGGTGAGCTCACGGCCGATGTCGAGCTTCACGTCGGCATCACTCATTAGCAATGCCTGCGCATCAGTGTTGACTGCGACGAACTCAACTCCGCGCAAACCGGCGTCGATCATGCGGTTGACAGCGTTCACGCCGCCGCCTCCGACGCCGATCACTTTTATGACGGCCAAATAGTTCTGTGGTGCTCCGGCCATCGGCCCCTACCTCCAAGTAGCTCGGTGGTGTCACGCGAGTGGGTCAATGCTTACACAAGACGCAACAGAAGTGTGGAAATTCGACCTCTGTGGAACCTTCCACAGGCTGATTTCTACGGACTTTTCTCGAATTGGCTACCGAGATTGGACTGTGACGTCACCCGTAGACACGTCGATTGCGGCCAGATTCGCCGGGTCTTGTCGTCGTAACAACACCACGACAGCCACCAACTTGTCCTGCAAATCGGTGGGCTGGCCGAATCGGATGAGCGTTCCGCTCTTCAAAGTCAAGGTGATCTCCCCCGTACCGGTGATGCCGACATCACGCACTTTGAGCTTGATCTCTGCAGGCAATGCTGCCACCAGCTGAGCGATGGCTCGATAGACCTGATCGGCCTTCACGCCCGGTTCGACATTCGGACCTGTTCCTACGATTTGCAGGTACCCGGTAGGCCACCCGTCGAGCACCGTGATGACCACCCCGTCGGCGTCGATGACACGAGCTTTGTTGTCAGAACCGACGAACCACACCACAGGCGTGCGTTCGTCAATTTCGATGATGGCGGATGAAGGAAAGTGAGTTTCGACTCTCACGTCCTCCACCCATGGGTCCTCGCGCAGAATTCCCTCGACCCGGTCGACATCAGCAGAAAACACCGACACGCCTTTCAGTGCATCTGTCGCCTTCTTCACGGTGTCGCTGTCGACATAGACACGACCATCAACAGTGATGTCTCGCACCGAGAACAACGGCGAGGCGAGCACCACTACAACGAGGACGAATGCCCCGATGGCGATGCCGGCGGCATATACCCACCGAACTTGACGACGTTGCTCGCGACGGCGAATCTTCTCGCGTCGTTCTTCGAAGCGTGGGTCTGGTTGATCGTCATCAACGATGACGATGCGGCCGACTTGATCGGCATCCACCAGCACTGTGGAACCGTGATACTCATCATCAATGATCACCACTGATTCATCAGACGATGCACCCATCTCTGCGGATGTGACGTGAACCGTCTTGCTCGTCTCTTGCGGCGACTCCTCCAGCGTCGTTCCTTCACCGTCACTTCCGCTGTCGGACGGCCCTGGTGGGACCTGGTCGACTCCGAGCAGGCTCGACAATTCACCGAGAACGTCAGCCGGCACCTCGGTGACAGCGGTCTCATCGATTGGCGGCTCGATGGGGGTCTCGTCGCGACTCATAAATGTCGCAACAGTCTTGCCCGTGCTTCGTCGTCTGCACCGTCATCAACCGAATACGACCTGTGACTTGAGAACTCTGCAACGACATCTTCATCGAAGCCCAAGAGTCGAATTTCGCTCCGCAACAGAATTCCAGTCGACGCACTCACCTGCTGCTGAACATGTCGCATCACGGCGAGCACATCATCTGCTGACCCACCTTGATCTGACTGCACGAAGTTTGCATGCCGTTCAGAAACGTGGGCGGTGCCACAACGCCAGCCACGTAAACCGAGCGAATCGATGAGTGCCCCCGCCGAACCATCACCCTCGGAAGGGTTGACGAACACCGAACCAGCGTTCTGTCCACCAGGCTGATGCTCACGTCGCCAGGCAACAATCTCCGACAGCGCACTTTCGCAGTCGTGTTCAGTCGCAGATGCCGATTGCAACGACACCCGCACTCGGCTCACGACATGCGCATCGTCGAGTGCAGAGTGTCGAAAACGAAACCCAATGTCGGACGCCGGCACCCAGGACCTGTGACCAGTGGTGACATCCACGATTTCAATCTCAACGACAGACGACGCCATGTCAGATCCATGTCCACCTGCATTCATGCGAACAGCGCCGCCCATCGTTCCGGGGACACCAACCATCCATTCCGCACCACACCAGCCGTCCGCAACGGTGCGCCGAGCAAACACAGGCAGTTTCATTGCACTGTCGACCGTCGCGACGCACGAGCCACCATCCACTTGGTAATCGATTGCGTCGCCTGCCATCACGCCCGTTGTGTCGGGTAAGCGGAGAACTATTCCGTCAAATCCCCGGTCGCTCACCAATGTGTTACTTCCATTTCCCAAGGCGTAAAACGGAACTGACGGCGGCACCTGGCCAGCGAATTCACGCACTTCCTCCATATTTCGGGGTGTCACCACAAGGCGAGCTCTTCCACCGACTCGATAGGTCGTGAGTTTTCCAACTTGACCATTGAACTCGGCGCTGATTGATCGTGCGTCGCACCACTTCTTCACTGCACTCACACCAAGTTCGATGATTGCCTCACGGGGGAAGGACTCGATGTCACCACAACCCATACTCACCACGACATCACCGGAACGCAGCTGCTCTGCGACCGCACGCGGCAACTCTCGTCGATCAGCTACGTACAACACATTGCCAGAAGCGTGATGCGGGCTGACTGCTTCGGCGACAAGCTGACCCGTCACCCCAGGAATTGGTGTGGTGCCAGATGCGTAGATGTCCGTGATGATCACCAGATCAGCTGCAGAAAAACATGTTCCAAATTCTTTCGCCATTGCGGCAATACGGTGATAGCGGTTCGGCTGGAACACTGCGACAAGGCGTCCTCGATTGGTATAACGCTGTGCTGCGGCCTTCAGCACTGCGTGAATCTCAGTGGGGACATGGGCGTAATCATCGACGAAGGTGACCCCCGACATCGACCCGCATTCCACGAATCGTCGATCTACACCACCAAAACTGGCGAGAGATGCTGCGGCATCGCTCATCGACACGCCGACGGATGTTGCCAGTGCAATTGCACCGGCGGCATTGAGTGCGTTGTGTTCACCGAACAAAGGAATATTCACGTCGAGAGTTGTCGCAGCAGTCGTCAATCTGAATGACGTACCAGCGTAAGTGACGGAGATATCAGACACCCTGAAGTCCGCACTGTCGTTCGTGCCGTACGTAATGACCCCACGATCAACGGCCTTGATTGCCGAGAGTTGACGAATATTCACATCATCTATGCACACCACGACCGGTCCTTTGACTCGCTGCAAGAACCGATCGAAGGAATCGATGAGGCCTTCAAGAGATCCGAAGTGATCGAGATGATCGATGTCGATGTTCGTGAGAATGACCCCCGAAAGTGGAAGTTTGTCGTGAGTTCCATCGCTCTCATCTGCCTCGACGATGAGAATGTCTCCCCCCGTCCACTGCGCACCACGACCCGTGTCGCCAACTTCGGCTCCAATCACATAGGAAGGGGCTCGACCTGCGTCATCAAGAATGCGCAAGAGAAGTGCCGAAGTCGTGGTCTTGCCGTGAGTGCCAGCCACACCCACACTGCGGGCCTTGGCACAAATTCGACCGAGCATGTCTCCGCGATGAATCACCTCGATGCCCGCTCGTCGTGCGCTGACAAGTTCGATGTTGTCTTGCGGAATTGCAGTCGAGTACACGACCGTGTCGACATCTTCGACGTGCGATTCGCTGTGACCAATATGAACCCGCACGCCCGCGGCCTCGAGCTGGTCCATGGTGTGAGACCGTCGTAGGTCCGATCCGCTCACACGATGACCCATCTCTGCGAGCACAGTGGCGACCGCACTCATGCCAGGTCCGCCGACGCCGACCACGTGGATGCGTTGAACGGGCTGCTTGTCAAGAGCGTCGCCATCTTCTGCGGGCTCCAGCGATGTTCGGTGTTGGGCGACATCGTTAATGAATTGCACCAGCCCGTCACTACGAGACGCCTCTCCCAACATGCGTGCCCGTTCCGACATCGCTTGTCGAGCTTGGTCGTCACCAAGCAAGTGCGTGATGCGATTAAAGAGGACATCGGTTGTCAACTGCTCTTCTTCGATCAATTCCGCAGCCGATGAATCAGCAAGCCAGCGGGCGTTCAGACGCTGATGATCTTCTGCTGCGGCCGGCCACGGCACGAGCACTGAAGGAACGCCGACTGCAGCAATCTCAGCAACGGTGCTTGCACCGGCGCGCGCCACCAACAGGTCACTTGCCGCATAGACCTCGGCAATTCGTGGTTCGTAGCCAATAGTGCGATACCACACCCCGGCTTGCACAGTTTCCTCACCCTCATTTTCGACAAAGCGATCTCCGCACAGGTGCAAGATTCCAATCGGTCGCCCACCGATTGTGTGTGCTTGTTCACGACATCTCTCGACGAATGCTCGACATGCGAAGTTCAATGCCGCAGAACCGAGAGATCCTCCCATGACAGTGACGAGCATGATGTCTGCTGGAACACCGAGGATCGTGCGAGCCTCTTCGCGGCGCGAAGCAACATCGATTGTCCGCACATGCCGACGCACAGGAGCCCCCGTGTGATGCACACGGGGTAGCTCTGAGTCTGGGAATGCCACGGCGCTACCGACCGCATGTCGGGCCTGCCGTCTGGTTGCGAGACCAGGTGTGCGGTCGTAACTGACACACACCAATGGCACTCCTTGCGACACTGCCGCTCTTGCCATCGGTTCACTCGCATACCCACCCACGGACACCACGACTTGTGGTTGCCACCTGCGCAGCAGTCGACGAGCCAGACGAGTGGAGTTCCAGAGACGCCAGACCAAAGCGAGATTGTCACGAATCGCTCCCAGAGACATGCTGCGGCGCAGTCCGGACACCGGCAAAAAGACTGCTTCGTATGGGGTGTCACCCAGAAGTCGGGCATCAATTCCACGCCGACAGCCGACGAAGCGGAGTCGTTCGACACTCATGCCGGAATCCTCGAGAGCTTCCAGAACAGCGATGGCAGGCAACACATGGCCGCTCGTGCCACCACCTGTGACGACTGCATACACGTCGGCATGCGCATCGGTGTGCAACCGAGAAGCTCGTTCGCCGGTCGACTTCATGACCACTTGTTTAGTGGATGCATGTCAGCGAGATGGCTCTCCCCGCCTACTTCATGTTGCGAGCGACGTTCAACAGCAGGCCAGCTGCCGCCATCGACACCATGAGTGAGGATCCGCCATAAGAAATGAAGGGCAAAGTGAGGCCTGTCATCGGGAGCGAACCGGTCACGCCGCCAATGTTCACGATTGCTTGAACACCGAACCATGCTGTCACGCCACCTGCAAGCAATGCGCCGTACATGTCTCGAGCGCCGAGTGCTGTCTGAACACCGAGATACACGAGAGCGATGAAACCGCCGAGCACGAGGACTGTTCCAACTAGTCCCAACTCTTCAGCGATGATCGCGAAGATGAAGTCACTGTGCGACAGCGGTACGTATCCCCACTTGCCAGTACCTGAGCCGATGCCAACACCTGTCGGTCCACCATTGGCGATGCTGAGAAGCGACTGATACACCTGGTATCCGCGGTATCCCTTGGTTCCTTCGAGGTCAAGAAACGATGTGAAACGAGCGCGCGCCGTGGTGCTGGTGGCGATGACAAACAACGCGCCCGCCGCAACGACTCCGCACACGTACGCCAGATGGCGCTTCGGAAGTCCGGCGATGAAACACATGAGAACGAGAATGCCGCCGAAGATGGTGGCCGAACCGATGTCTTTCTGTGCCAGGCACATGAGAGATGCGCCGCCGATGATGACCGCTACAGGAATCAAGGTGTCTTTTGCGAATTCGACTCGACGGTGTCGTTTTGCTAGCAAGTCAGCGCAGTACAACACGATTGCGAGTTTTAGGAACTCTGACGGCTGGAATCGGATGAAACCCCAGCCGACCCATGCGCGAGCACCGTTGACTTCCTTGCCAAAGAACGGCACGAACACCAAGAGGTTCAAACCGAAGGCGACGGCAAGTGAGATATTCACCAGTCCACGCCAGATGTAATACGGCATGCGATACATGCCGACGCCGGTTACCAGCCCAAAGAAGGCCCACATGAGTTGCTTCTGGAAGAAGTACCACGCTGAACTTCCGTCTTTCACCAGCGTCACTGATGACGATGAGAACACCATCACAAGTCCGAGCAATGTCAGCATCGTGACGACCACGAGGATTCCGTAGAACACAAACGTCGGAGGCTTCTCTGCGATCTTTCGCTTTTGCGCCAGACCTGTGCGCTGCAATGTCCGGAGTCTGCGCTCTGCGATGCTGAGTGCCGGGGCAGGTAGATGGGTGCTCGTCATTGGATCCCTCCACGAGTGGTCATAACTTGGTCGTTCGAATTTGCGAAGTGCTTGTTCACGCGGGCCACGAAGTCATCACCGCGTTGCTTGTAGTTCCCATACCAGTCGTAGCTCGTGCAGCCAGGCGAAAGAAGTACAGCGACTCCTGGGACGGCCAATCCAGCTGCTGCAGCAACCGCTTCTTCCATCGAGTCCGCACGCAGAACGGTGCACACGCCGGTGAACGCATCGACGATGTCTTGTTGCGCGCTACCAATGGCCACGACACCGTGCATGCGATGCGGTTCGCTCGCAAGCTGCGAGAGGTCAAGGTCTTTGTTTTTTCCGCCAGCGATGAGTACAACGCGATTGAAAGCACGAATTGCGGTGAGAGCCGCATGCGGACTTGTCGCTTTCGAGTCATCAAACCAACCAGAACCGGCAAAGTCGCCAACATGGTCAATGCGATGAGACGCAGGCTGAAAGGTGGCCAAGGCACCTTCGACGTGACTGGCAGATACCAAACCGCACTCCATCACTGCTGCGGATGCTGCAAGTGAATTTGTTATGTCGTGTGGCATTGTGCGCCACATTGATGCAACAGAAGCAATTGGACCTTCGGGGCCGACAAGACTTCCCGCTTCCACTCGATAGTCGCCGTCATTCAATCCGAACGTACGAACATGGTGATCGCGCGACCGTGCGTAGCCCTCGATGAGCGTGTCACCGCATGGCACGACTGCAACATCACTTGCTCGGTCGTGACTCCAGAGACGAGCCTTCGTCGCCGTGTAAGCCTCGAATGATCCGTGCCAATCGAGATGGTCAGGTGCAATGTTCAACCAAATCGATGCATCTGCACGAAAACTCTGTGTAAAGGCGAGCCGAAAACTTGAACACTCGACCACAAATGCATCAACGTCGTCATTGACTGCCGCAATGAACGGCACATCGGTGTTGCCGACTTCGGCGCAATTCTTCCCTGCCGCTCTGATGAGTGCAGCCACCAACATCGTTGTAGTCGTCTTGCCATCGGTTCCCGTGACCGCCACGATTGGTCGGGGACCATGTGGACGGGCCTGCTCCCACTCGTATGCGATGTCAATCTCGCTACGAACGATGATTCCGCGTCGATGCGCCTCGACAATCACCGGATGAGTCGGAGCAATGCCAGGTGCGGGCACCAGTACGTCAGAGCCTCGAAGCACAGACTCGATACCGCGGGCATCATCTGCTGAGTTCAGTGGCGAGTCGATGGCATCTGCCAACGCCAACATGTCGTCTGTGATGTTGTCGTCCCCGAGCCGCACTCCAACTCCACGCTCAGCAAAAGCCTTGGCGGTAGCCACACCAGCGACACCAAGCCCATACACGGTCACCGTTTTCATCGACCAACTTCCAGCGCACTCATGTTGGTGAAATCTGCAATGAACAATCCGACAGCTGCAGCCACACAAATTCCGGAGATGATCCAGAAACGAATGATCACGGTGGTCTCTGGCCAACCAAGAAGTTCGAAATGGTGATGCATCGGCGTCATGCGGAAGAACCGTCGCGTGCGTCCTGACGCTTTGAAGATGGTCATCTGAATCGCAACCGAACCAGCTTCCATGACATTCAAGCCACAAATGAGCACGAGCAACAGGTGCGTGTTCGTTGTGACCGCGAGCAACCCAAGTGCAGCTCCGAGACCGAGAGCTCCGACATCACCCATGAAGATGCGAGCAGGGGCTGCATTCCACCAGAGGAATCCACCGCAAGCACCAGCGAAGGCGATGGAGAACACCGCAAGGTCAAGTGGGTTGACCAAGTGATACAGATCCGGGTTACGGAAAGCCCAGTACGCGATCACCGTGAACGCAAGAAAGCCGAACGTTGCCGAACCAGCAGCAAGACCATCAAGGCCGTCGGTGACGTTCACCGCATTCGTCGTGGCCCACACCATGAGCGAGGTCCACACCACCCACAGTGCGGCCGGTAATTCGATTCCCGGGAAGTCAAAACGGGTGAACGACAACGTCTCAGAAACGTTCGTGGCGAGCACGAGCCACGTCATCGTGAGCACGACGAGCCCGAAAGTGATGTATCCCTTGCGCTTCCAGAAGATTCCGCGATTGTGCGCCTTTCGCACCTTGAGGAAGTCGTCGAGAAAGCCCATCAACGCCAGCAACAGGACACCGACCCACATGATGAGCGCTTGATTGGAGAACGGAAGACCGCGACGCACATGCGCCACTACCCAACCAATGAAAGCAGCGACGATGATGGCTGCTCCACCCATTGTCGGCGTGCCTTGTTTCGGACTGTGATGCACAGGACCGTGATCCTCTTTACCGAGAATCGGCTGACCGACACCGAGTCGGGCAAAGAGTTGCATGAGGGCACGTGAACCAAGCAACGAGAGCAGCATCGACACGACACCTGCGATGAGAACGGCAATCATGCGCGCTTGACCAATCCTTGAAGCACGTCTCGAGCAACCAACGCATCATCGAAGTCCCGCATCTCCCCCGCGACTTCTTGCTTTGACTCATGTCCGCGACCGGCAATCAGAACCATGTCTCCTGGTTCAGCGATCGTGATGGCGTGCTCGATGGCTGATCTGCGATCGACGATTCTTGTCACCTTGCGTTGCGCAACGTCGTCGATGCCGCCGATGATGTCATCAACAATGGTTGCGGCATCTTCGTGGCGAGGATTGTCAGACGTGACCACGACGACATCAGCATGGGCAGTTGCAATGGCCCCCATCACCGGGCGCTTTCCAGCGTCGCGATCGCCACCACAGCCGAAGACCACGATGAGTCGCTTGCCTTGTTTGGTTGTCACTGCGGTGAGCAGGCGCTCGAGCGCTTCCGGGGTGTGTGCGTAGTCGACGATGACATGCACATCAAGTGTGTTGGGGATGCTCTCGAAGCGTCCTCTAACTGGTTTCAAGGATGCGAGCCCCTCGCGTATCTGCTCAAGCGAGAAGCCCAGCTCTCTCGCGGTGACGCAAGCTGCGAGGGCATTGTCAACGTTGAAGTCACCACCGATCGGCACATCGATTGTGATGCCTTCCCACGAGAATGACAGCGACTCAGCCGACACTCGAACATTGTCGATGTCTTGACGCGAGTACGAAGACGTTTCACCGGCACGAGAGTCGATGAGCAGGCGTCCGTGCACATCATCGGCATTGACTACTGCTTTGTCGGCGAAGTCACCGATGAAGAGTCGAGCTTTAGCGGCGAAATAGCGCTCCATGGACTCGTGGTAGTCAAGGTGGTCTCGCCCGAGGTTGGTGAACACCACCGCACCGAAGCGTGTGCCGTCGACGCGGTGCTGGTCGAGCGCATGAGAAGACACTTCCATCGCGACGTATGCCACATCGTCGGCGAGCGAATTGGCGAAGAACTGCTGCAAATCCGGTGCTTCAGGCGTGGTCCGCGATCCGGTCAGCGTGCCAAGAACGTTCGTGCGATGACCAGCAGTTGAAAAAATGGAGGCGAGCATTGCCGTCGTCGTGGTCTTTCCATTTGTGCCAGTCACTCCGACCACACACAAGCGAGTGCTCGGTCTTCCGTAGAACTCTGAGCTCACCGGTCCCATCGCCAAACGCACATTTGGGACGACAATCTGTGACACAGATTCATCGACACCATGGATCTCCCGCTGCACGAGTAAAGCTGTCGCACCATGTGCAACTGCGTCGATTGCAAAATCATGGCCGTCGGCTCCTGAACCGGGCACGCAGCAAAAGAGGTCTCCCGCCGCAACATTGCGCGAGTCAAAGCACACCCCCGTCACCACCACATCGGGTCGACCAACTATGCGCACCTCTCCGAGCGCAGATCGAGCTATCAGTTCACCAACTGAACATGAGATGTGAGCACGTCGTTCCATCACGATGACCTCCATGCTCTCTCAGTGTCCACTCTTTGCGTCGGCAGGGCACCCAGTTCCCGTGCCAGTAGGAGTGATATCCAATTCCTGAATCGCGACGTTGGCCAGTCGGGCAAAGACCGGTGCAGCAGCCGTTCCACCGAAACGGTCACGAGAGGAGCCATCTGGTTCGTCAATGCTCACAAGCATTGTGATCTTTGGATCATCTGCAGGGAAATATCCGACGAACGACGCAAAATACTTTCGCCCACCAGTTGCGGTTGTGTAGGTGCCGTTGTCTTGAGCTTTATAGCCAGTACCCGTCTTGCCGGCGACCGTCATACCCTTCACTTGCGCCAAGGTTGCCGTACCAGAACACACCACGTCTTTCATGATGGACGTCATCGTCGTTGCAACCTCGGGCTTCAGTACCGGACGCGTCGCTGCGGCATTCGTTTCCTTCAACTCACCTTCGGCGTCGATAGTTGCTTTGACAAGTCGCGGTGCCACATACGTACCACTATTTGCCACAACGTTCACACCGGCGACGAGCTGCAGCGGAGTTGCCGCGTATCCATACCCGTACGTGACGGTCTTTTTTTCCGTACCAAGCCATTTACGTGTCGATTTCAGAATGCCTTTACTTTCACCTGGGTACTCGAGACCAGTTGTCGCACCGAACCCGAAGGCACGCAAGTAAGCGTGCATCTGTTCTGGCTGAATGGTTCCGCCAGTGATCACTGTTCCGAGGTTCGAGCTCTCCGTCAGGATCTCACGCACGGTCATCTTCATCGTTGGGTGAGGGTAAGCGTCTCGGATGACGAAGCCGTCTTCACGCAGAACGCCAGGCACCATGAACTCCGTCGAATCGGTCACCTTTCCCTCATTGAGAGCAGCGCTGACGCTGAAGACTTTGGCGACTGAACCGGGCTCATGTGCTTCGACGGCGGCGAAGTTGCCGGTCGCGAGTTCGGCCTTACCATCTTCATTGCGACGCACGTTCGACATCGCGTAGATATCACCTGTGCGGGAGTCCATCATGATGACAGTGCCGGCGCGTGCCTTGAGCTGATCAACCCTCTGAAGCAAAGCCTGGTCGACTTGAAACTGAATCGACTTGTCGATGGTGAGTACGAGATCTGAGCCCGTCTGCGGATCAGTGATCATCGAACCGGTGCCAGAGATTGAGTTGCCCTTGTTGTCTCGTTGGCGAACTGCCTTGCCATCGACACCAGCAAGCAATTCGTTGTACTGCTGCTCGAGACCAGAGATACCCAAACCATCTGGATCAGTACGACCAATGACTGCACCGGCCACTCCACTTTCCACCACGCGGGCCGGCTCGGTGTATGACGACACACCGCTTAGCTCAAGGTCAAGAACGGCATTTGCGCGATCTTTGTCAATCTGACGTGCGATGTACACGAAGTTGCCTTCGCGTTTGCTGAGGGCGGCAACGATGCGGTCATGTTCTGCAGCTGACAATTGCAAAATCGAAGTCACTGCGGCGGCAGTGCCCACTGGATCGAGGACGAGTTGAGGATCAGCAAACACAGTGGTGGTCGGCACAGAGAGTGCGATTTCATTCCCGTTTCGGTCAAAGATGACGCCACGATCTGCGCGAATAATGGTGGTGCGCGTGCGTTGGTTGATGCTCGCAGCGTGGTAGCCATCGCGGCGCACGGTCTGCAACAAGCCCACCCACACAGCTAGCAACAACAATGCGAACACGATGCCGAGAACTGCAAACGACAGACGCTTACGAATACGTTGGTCGACTTCGTATGAAGCCTGCTTCTGCGCTGTCTGAACAGCGCGCTGCCTGAGTTGCTCTGTCTGGCGTATCAACCGCTCGCTCGTCGAACGAGGTGCGCGCGAGCGAGCCGAAGAGCGACTTGCAGAGCGAGCACCAGAGCCAGAGCGGCTGCGTGAGTCTTCTGCGCGAGTGCGCCCAGTTGGTCGACCACCTTCGACAGGTCGGCGAGAAGTTGACGAGCCATGGCTACGCGTGCGTCGTTGCACTTGACCTGCAGCGACGCTCTTCGACGAGCGTTGCCGTGAGTCACGTGAGCTTCTCTCACTCATCGACCCGGTCCTACCTGTCGCTTGATACGACCAAAATCGTCGAGCTTGGACTCTGTGGTGCTGGCGATGTCTTCATCAATCTTCCCCACCGATGCGGCCACTTCGGCAGCAACCTCTGCGGGTATCTCGACGACTTTCATGCCAACGGCGGGCACCATGCCGAAACTGCGTGCTTTTTCGAGCAATACCGACGGCGACTGAAGCAATGCTCGTTCGGCGCGAAGTTCGTCGTAGTGCGCTCGCGCTCGAATGATGTCCCTGTTCAACTCATCTAGGCGCATCTGCTCTTGAGCCATGAATGCACGAAGTGCGACGACCGCAAACATGAGCCCGAAGAAGACGATGACGGCGGTGATAACACGACCAACTGTTCGCCGCTGCGCAGCAGGAACGAGTGTGAGCTCTGGCCTTTCGACTGTTTCCTTTGAACGAGCAGGACGTGCAATGTCAGTGCGACGTGCGATATCGGTGCGAAGTGCGACTGCCATGGTCAGGCCGTTTCTCGTGCGAGTCGCTCGATGACGCGCAACTTCGCTGATCGTGACCGTGGGTTGGACTCTTGCTCAGCCTTCGTTGCTTCGCGTGGTGCACGAACGGTCTTGGCGCTGGGACGTGCCCCACAACCACATGGCAGACCTGCCGGGCATTCACATCCGCCGGTGACAGCACGGCGGAAGGTCCACTTCACGATGCGGTCTTCTCCTGAGTGATATGTCAGTACTGCCAGGCGTGCTCCTGGCGCAAGAAGTTCAATTGTTGCCTCGAGCGACGACTCCAGAATTTCGAGTTCACTGTTGACGGCAATTCGAATCGCCTGAAATGTGCGCTTTGCCGGGTGGCCACCACGGCGACGCGCGGCAGCGGGTATCGCCATGGTGACCACATCGGCCAGCTGAACGGTCCTCTCAATTGGACGGGCAGCAATCATCGCCCGTGCCACTCGTGCTGCAAATTTTTCGTCGGCATTGTCCTGCAACATGCGAACCAATTCCTCGAAGGTCCACTCATTGACGATGTTGAATGCGCTCACGTTCTGCGAACGATCCATACGCATGTCAAGTGGCGCATCGTGTCGGTAGGAAAACCCACGTTCAGCCACATCGAACTGCGGCGACGACACACCGAGATCAAACAATGCGCCAACAATTGCGGTCGCACCTGTGTCGGCAACCATCTCTGCGATGCGATCGAAGCGGGCGTGCCGGAGGGTTGCACGCCCGCTCGTCGACCCCAGCGCAGTGGAAGCGGCTCGAAGTGCGTCTTCGTCACGGTCAATGCCGAGCAAGTGCATAGCTGAATGGCGACCAAGAAGCGCCAATGCATGACCGGCACCACCGAGCGTTGCATCAACAAACAGACCCGGAGCCGTGTCACCAAACACTGCCAACAACTCGTTGAGCATGACCGGCTGATGTTCGAAGTGATTACCTGAGTGACCGATACCCATTTGACTCGACGTCATCGTTTGCGCTCCATCGTGAATGCGCACTGGCGGGATTCGTTGCACGTCGCTCCAGATGTTCGGCAGTTCTCCGGATGACAAGTGCCGTCGGGATGTCTCCCCGAGTCGGCGACGATGACAGCGGGCGGAGTTGGGGCTAGCCACCGTGCCATCCGGAGAACTGCCGAGCACCGAGAGTGCACAACAGATGAAGTCGAAACCATTGACGTTGGGAAAGGTCGAGAAAAAGAGTGAGTCTGCTGGGGAGTACGAATGGCGATCATCGGCGATCACGCGTCCGCTCCTGCGATTTGCTGCGTGCCCACTTCCGTGATCCGCTCGTGACGCTCTGGGTCCCAGATCTCGACTCGGTCAAGGGAGCCAGCAACGATGACCCGTGAGTTGAGCGCGAGGCCTGCATAGGTACGCAACTTCTCGTCAAGGTTGATGCGACCCTGCGCGTCAACGGTCACTTCGAGGGTGTTGGCTGCAAGTGCGCGCTGTTGATTGCGATCGATCTCACCAGCTCGTACTTTCTGCATCAACTCTTGGGCGACCTGGTCAAAGGCTTCGGCAGTGAGTACGTCAACGCATTTGCCCTGACCGAAAGCGAGATAGCAACGGGGCTCGAGACGTGGGCGGAAAGCAGCTGGCAATGCGAGTCGACCCTTGGGGTCCAACTGACGCTCGTGCACTCCAACAAACACGGGTTTCTCCGCTCCCACCGGGAGACGCCCTGTCTTCCCCCACGCAGCACATTATCCCCACTTTGCCCCACTGTCAACCATTCCACCCCACAACCGACCACCTCGCCCCCCACGCCAACCCACACGCTCCCTGTCCATCGCTTGCACACCATGTTGCACGCCATGTCGAACACCTGTCCGTCGCGCGTCCACTGAGCCGCACTAAACGTGAAGAGTGATTTCAAAAGTCCTCGTGACATGCGTTTCGCTCATCACTGGCGTGTGGCGCATCGCAACTCAACATCGGATCTGGTCGCTGGTGCACATTGTCGGCGCGATAGTTGTTGTCGCTCTAGGTGCGTACATCGGGTTCGCGCCCGGCTTCATCGTGTTGTTCGCCGTGTACATGGTCGCCTATGTGCTGGTTCTTCGAAAGATGAGTGCTCAATTCTCACGAGCACTGACGGGCCGTGCACTCGTCGTGTCGTCTGCGGTGACCGTGGTCGTTCTTGGTCTGGTCATTCAGGCAGTTCCATATGGGCGCTCACACGCTCAAGCCCCAATTACCGGAGAGCCGAAGTGGGCCAACGAAGAAACTCGCGAACTCATGGTTCGTGCATGCTTTGGTTGTCACTCGAACCAAGTTGAGTACCCGTCGTATGCATCTGTTGCGCCAATCTCATGGATGGTGCAGAGCCACATCGATGAAGGTCGAGAAGCAGTGAATTACTCGGAGTTCGCGACCAACCCAGGAGACGCCGAAGAATCCTTCGAAGTTGTCAAAGAAGGCTCGATGCCACCTGCGTATTACACCCGGTTTGGCCTGCACCCTGAAGCCCGGCTCTCCCCCGATGAAATGGAGACCCTACTAAACGGTCTGCGAAACACGCCTGGCCTCACGGAAAACGGCGACTAACGAGCATTGAGCACACGGTGGAGATGGTCGACCAGGTCGTCTGCGCTCACATCAACACTGCGTACCGCGAGTTCGTTCGTAGCGGTTGCGACCGCAACGTCAGTCAAATGGCAGCTCCACTCTTGCGGTGCCCACTTCCGATACAGGATGCATTGGAATCGTGCGCCATTGCGTCCGCGACGCTGACTAATGCCCACCACTTTTTCGTGCACTTTTGACACATCGAAAAACACTTCGCCTGGTGCAGATGATGCGAAACACACGACATCTCCAATGTCACCGCGCTTCATTGCCCCCGTGTACATCCCCACACCACTGATACCGCAGTCGTGAAGAGCGTCGACAAACGCAGCACCCAGCCACAAGGAGCTGCGAGCCACATCATCAACCCACAGCGGATCATCTCGCGGAATTACGACGTCAACCCAGACCGAATGCTGAGGATGCACGAACACCACTCCACCGCCCGTGCGCCTCTGACACACGTCGACCCCCATTTTCGATGCAGTCTGCGCAACGACAAGGTTCGGTGATTGCGTAGAACCAAGAACCAGTGCAGGCGCGGTCGGCAACATCACATTGATCGAACGACCTTCTGGAAAGTCGAGAGCATGTAGATCACCAGCACCGCCTCTGCAGCGCTCGATGCGCCATGCAGAACCGCGTGCAGGGAGAGACGAGTCGGTGTCCATTGGTCGATTGCGCGAACTTCAACTGGCGTGTGCCAGATAGGGCTTCCACGCCTCGGGCACTCGCCCGACGGCAAACGTGATCCACGACAGCTCTCTCGGTGCGAGTGGCGAAACGTTGAGTGCCATGCCCGCTTCTTCGGGCGTGCGGTCGCGTTTCCGCAGATTGCACGAACGACACGCCGCGATGACGTTGTCCCAGGTGTGTTTGCCCCCACGCGAACGCGGAATGACATGGTCGATACTGTCTGCATGCCCACCGCAATACGCGCACTGATGATTGTCACGCGCAAACACCGCGCGTCGCGACAAAGCTGTGCTGCGGTGGAAGGGGACTTTCACCATGTATCGCAATCTGATGACAGTGGGTGCCGGAACATTGACGTGCTCCGACCTGACTGGCACGCCTTCGTCTTCGATGATCTCGGCCTTGTCACACAGAACAAGACACACGGCACGCCGTGCAGACACGATGCTGAGCGGTTCGTACGTCGCATTGAGTACGAGTGCGCTCCTCATGGTCACCTACCGTTTGTCCGTTCCCAGTCGCGACACCATCTCAGATAGTCCACCACATCACTCGCACGCGGCGCTTCAGTTTCCCCTGCAGGCGTGCCGTACTGGGTTTCGAGCCTGAACCGCAAGTACGGGGTCGACGGGACAGGCAAAAAGGGTCGCTTATGCCACCAACCATTGGGAGCGAGTCGAAACAGTTGTCGCAGTGCCACTGGCCACAACAGCGGCCGAGACAGCACCGCTAGAACCATCGCTACAACTCCGCGTCTCGACTGCATCACCACTTCATCTCCTGTTCGTTCACCTTATCCGTCCGACACGGTTGCGATTGGTTCGGCACCGCCTTGCACGGTCGCCGAAACCGACAACTACTGCGTTGAAGTGAATGAAAAACGAAGTGAAGAGTTACTCGCGCTCGGGACGCGAACGAAAGCGCGCCGAGGCAAACCTCGGCTGGCGCAACGTCTGAGCGAGATCTTGCACGCCTGCCTTGCCGATGAGGCGAACCTGTCGTTCGATGACGAGCCCGCAGACGAGCATTGTGAGAAAACCGACAAACGACACGAGGAAGTGAACTTGCAGTGCAGCAACAGTGATGACGAGCCCAGCTACAACACCGAGGACGGCCCAACGAACGGTACGTGCGGAGTGACGGTAGAGACCTGATGGAGAAACTGCTTGCGCAAAACGCTCATCGGTTTCGAGTTGCTGTTCGATTTCTCGCAGTATGCGCTGTTCGTCGTCGGAAAGACCCACACCCAAATCATTCCACCTCGTCGGCCTCCACACAATGCGGCAGAACAGATTTCATTCTGGGCCGAACGGCGACTCCCCTGGACGTCGGGAATGCAGCGTCGAAGCCGGGCCGATGGCTCCCTTCCCGTATCGATCGAGAATCGTGTCAATGGCATCGTTCGCCACTGACCATTGCGCTTCAACAGCCTCGACGGGGTCGTCAAATTCCTGAAACAAGCGACCCTCATCCACTTTTGTCCCGAGCCGTGCCGCATGGATGCCAACGAGGCGCACGCCTTGCGCGGGATCAATGTCACTGATGAGCGGCATGACTGCCGCGACAATTGCCGGACCCGTGGTCAGTGCTTGTGAAGGACTGACTGACCGCGTGACGATGTTGAACGACGAGAACTTCACTTTGAGAGTCAACGTTCCCGCCGAAGTTTCTGCACGGCGAAGCCTCCGTGCAACCGCATCAGCGAGCCGAACAACATGGGGTCGCAACTCGTCGACCGAAAAAAGGTCGTGCTCGAAAGTCTCTTCGTGCCCGATGGATTTTGCGACTCGATCTGGCACCACATCTCGATCATCACGAGCGTGGGCCAAAGCGTGAAGATGTGCGCCATGCGCCGCACCAAGTGCTGACACAAGCGCTGACTCTTCCAACTCGGCGAGGTCGCCCACTGTGCGAATTCCCAGCCGTTCAAGTCGGGTGAGCGTCGCAGGGCCAACTCCCCACAGCGACTGCACAGGTAATGGATGCAAAAACTGAAGTTCCTCTCCTCGTCGCACGCGAAACACACCGTGCCCCGATGAGACTTTCCCGGCAGCGACCTGAGGTTTGGCCGCTTCAGATGCCAGTTTGGCGAGAAATTTGACTGGTGCGATTCCTACGCTGCACGTCAAACCCAAGTCATCTGAGACTCGTTGTCGAATGTTGTGAGCGATTGATTCCGGATCACCAAATAAGCGCACCGAACCGGTGACGTCCATGAATGCTTCGTCGACCGACAAAGGCTCTACAAGCGGTGTATACGAACTCATGAGGTCATACAACTTCTCGCTCACTTCCGAGTACAGCCAATGGCGGGGTGGAAGAAAGATCGCGTCCGGGCACAGTCGGTGGGCGCGAAAGGCAGACATCGCTGAACGAACGCCGTACTTCCGTGCCTCGTACGACGCTGCAGCAACAACGCCGCGATTACCTGTGGCTCCGACAACCACTGGCTTTCCAACCAGATCCGGTCGGTCGAGCAATTCGACAGACACATAGAAGGCATCCATGTCGACGTGCAGGATGAACCGTTCGTCGTGCGTATTCGTTGCCACTTCTTTATTCACGTCTCACGGTCACGCTAGTGCAGGCCAATCATGCGAGCCCGAGGACTGACACCTACGATTCAGGCGTGACCACTCATCGAACGAATTCCCCATCGTCGGCTGGCTTGTCTGCTCTCCCGTCACGTGTGGCGCGCATCTTGGCATTTGTTTCCATCTGTCTCGGCGGCGCATTCGGTGGCCTGATTGGCTTTGCACTTGTCGACATTCAATGCACCGGCGACTGCGCTGGTCCGGAAGGTCTCGGCGTTCTTATCGGAGCATCGTTGGCAGCTGGCGGAACAGCGATCGTTGCCGTACTTGTGTTGCGAGCACTCGGAGAGTGGCGAGAGGTGTCTGACCAGATGGAATCACCACGTTGATTTCGACTTCTGCGATGAACGAGTGCTTGGCGGTGGCTCAGTCACTCGCGCGTGAAGCCGGCGACATGGCAATGGCTGGACGTCGCCGTGGGGTCTCCAGTGTCGACACCAAGTCCACACTCACCGACATGGTGACCGAGTACGACCGTGCCAGCGAGAGACTCATCGTCGATGGGCTTCGCACCCAACGTCCGAATGATTCGATTGTCGGTGAAGAAGGTGCTGCACATCAGGGGAACTCAGATTTGACATGGTTCATCGATCCGATCGACGGAACGACCAATTTTTACTTTGATTTGCCAATGTGGGCCGTGTCAATCGGAGTCACCGATACGAATGGACCGCTTGCCGGCGTCGTCTATGTGCCCGCGCTACGAGAACTCTTCAGTGGCTCACGCGGTGCCGGTGCTCACCTGAACGGCCAGCCAATCAGCGTGCGAAAAAATGACCGGCTGTCGGACGCGCTCGTATGCACTGGGTTCAGTTACTCAGCTGATGCACGAGTACGACAATCACGACGGATTCCCGGAATGGTCGACAAGGTAAGAGACATTCGTCGTTTTGGTGCTGCCGCCATCGACCTGTGTTTCGTTGCCGCAGGTCGCCTCGATGCATATTTCGAAGAGAACCTCCATATGTGGGACCTCGTGGCCGGACAGGTGATTGCCGCCGAGGCCGGAGCGATCGTCACTGATTTTGCGGGCAACTCGGTTCGACCAGAAGAAGTCATGGCTTCAACACCGGCCATTCACGGCGATCTCGTCGCCTTGTTGGCGATTGTTCAAGCAGACTGAGTGCATGTCGGCCGTTCTCAGCATCGACGCAGGCACCACAGGGGTGCGTACGCGCGCGGTGTACGTCGATGGTCGACCGTCCATCTCTGCGTACCGCGAGTTTCCTCAACACTTCCCGCAGCCTGGCTGGGTCGAACACGACGCAGTCGACATATGGAATGCCGTCATGGAAACCCTCACCGAGGTCATCTCGAAAGTGGACGACCCCATTGCATCGATCGGCATTACGAATCAACGCGAAACCATCGTTGCGTGGAGCAAAGCGACAGGGCGGCCGCTTCATCGCGCCATCGTGTGGCAAGACCGACGGACAGCCGAGTATTGCGATTCTCTTGTCGAACATCTGCCTCTTGTTCGACGCGCCACTGGCCTCGTACTTGATCCGTATTTCAGCGGAAGCAAGGCACGGTGGTTGATCACTGAGGGGAACGTTCCCCTGTCTGGTGATCTTGCATTGGGCACTATCGACTCGTGGATCACTTGGAATCTGACGAGTGGTGCAAGTTTTGTCACGGATGTCTCCAATGCGAGTCGCACAATGCTGTTTGACATCAACTCATGCACATGGAGCAATGATTTGTGTGCCCTGTTCGAAGTTCCGATGAACGCTCTTCCCACTGTCGTTCCGTCGTCAGGAGTGTGCGGAACAACGAAGGTCGATGGACTTCCGAGCGGAATCCCCATTGCAGGAATCGCCGGGGACCAACAATCTGCATTGTTCGGTCAGGCCTGCTTCAGCCCCGGCATGGCGAAGAACACATACGGGACGGGAAGTTTTGTACTCATGAACGTTGGCACGTCGTGCCCATCGCCGACCGAAGGAATGTTGACGACGGTCGCCTGGAACCTGGGCAGAGGCGAAACGACGTACGCGCTCGAAGGTGCGGTGTTTGTCACCGGAGCAGCTGTGCAATGGCTTCGAGACGGTTTAGGCGTCATCGAATCATCAGCCGACATCGGACCCCTCGCCTCGACAGTGCAAGATAATGGTGGCGTGTACGTGGTGCCCGCATTCACCGGACTCGGAAGTCCGTGGTGGGATCCGTATGCGCGAGGGACAATTGTTGGCATCACTCGAGGCACCACCCGCGCGCATCTGGCGCGCGCCATCATCGAAGCAATGGTGTTTCAAACTCGTGACGTGGTCGAAGCGATGACCGTAGCGAGCGGAACCACACTCGCTGAGTTGCGCGTCGACGGAGGTGCAGCCGTCATGAATGACATGCTGCAGATGCAGTCCGACGAACTGGGTGTACCCGTGTTGCGACCAACTGATTCTGAAACCACGGCACTCGGTGCTGCGTACCTCGCCGGACTTGGTGCTGGCGTGTGGAACTCGGTGCAAGAAATTGCCGACACTTGGCACCTTGACCGACGCTTTGATCCGCGAGACGAATCTGGCAATTATTCGACATGGTTGCGCGCCGTTGAGCGAAGCCACTCATGGGCGCATCACTGAACTCAACCGAGTTTGGGAAGACCACGCTTCAAGTTGTGCAGGCCTTGACGGATGCGCTGCTCATTTTCAATCAGCGCGAACCTCACGAAGCCTTCACCACCTGGACCAAATCCGACACCTGGCGACAACGCCACGTCGCATTCACGCACCAAGTGCGAACAGAACTCCACCGATTCCATCTCGGCATAGGGCTCTGGAATTTGAGCCCATACGAACATTGAGCCCTTGGGCTTGGGAATGTCCCATCCGATGCGCGAGAGACCGTCGATGAGAACGTCGCGACGAGATTCGTAAATCGAACAAATTTCCTTGGGATAATCGGCAGCTTCGTTCATGGTGACAGTTGCGGCGATTTGAATCGGTTGGAAGGTTCCGTAGTCGAGATAGCTCTTCAATTTCACCAGCGCCTGCACCACAGCTGAATTGCCAACCAAGAATGCGACACGCCAGCCGGCCATCGAAAAACCCTTGGTCATCGAATAGAGCTCGACTGCGCATTCCTTGGCACCTTTGGCCTGGAGAATGGACGGTGGCTTGTAGCCATCGAAGCCCATGTCGGCATAAGCGAAGTCGTTGACAACGATCATGTCGCGTTCACGACAGAAATCGACCACGCGCTGCATGAAGTCGAGGTCAACCGTTGCACCGGTGGGGTTATGCGGGAACGAAATGACCAGCACCCGCGGCTTTGGCCACCCCGCGTTCCATGCGGTCTCAAGATTGCGGAAAAAGTCTCCGGTGAAATCTTCGCGCGCTGCAGGATCAGCAAGACTACGCATCGGAACTTGACGTAAGTCTGCGCCAGCAAAAAGTGGTCCGAAGATATGGATCGGGTAACTCGGGCTGGGCACGATAGCTGCATCGCCTCGGTCGAGTAGCACCCACATCAGGTGACTGAAACCCTCTTTCGAACCAATGGTGTTTGTGATTTCGGTTTCGACGTCGAGGTCGACGTTCCAGTTTCGCTTGTACAGATCTGCGATCGCTTCGCGCAATTTCGGAAGTCCACGCGACACCGAATACCGATGGTTCTTGCTGTTGTGTGCCGCTTCGGCCAGCTTCTCGACGGCAATATCTGGAGAAGGCAAGTCGGGATTACCGAATCCGAGGTCGATGACATCAGCACCTGCTCGACGCGCCTCAACCTTCAGACCATTGATAATGGTGAAGACGTATGGAGGCAGGTTGGTGATTCGGCGAAAGTCCATCGCACAAAAACTAGCGGAGGCGGCCCAGTAGAGCGGCACCAATAGCGCCAGCTCGCTCTCCATGCACCGCCGCGTGCACCTCTGGACACGGACGACGGTCTGACGAGTAGAGATGTTCCTTAAGACGAACACGGACTGACGGCAAGAACAAGTTTGCAGATTCGACCACACCGCCCCCAAGCACAATCACGTCTGGATCAAACGCATTCACAAGGTTCGCGAGGCCAAGAGCCACCCAATTTGCAAAGGTGTTCATCACTGCAACCGCATCGGAATCACCTCGCGAGGCGCGGGCAGCCATCACTTCGCCTTCTTCACCACCAGCAAACTCACGTAGAGCCGACCCAGATGCATAGCGCTCCCAACAACCCCGCTTGCCACAGGGACACTGCACACCTCCGGCGACAACAATCATGTGACCGACCTCACCGGCGAATCCGTTCGCACCTCGAAAGACCTCTCCGTCAATCACGTATCCACCGCCGATTCCGGTGCCAAGCGTGATCATCATCACATGTCGAGCGCCATTCGCAGCGCCACTTGCCCACTCTGCATATGCAGCAGCGGTCGCATCGTTCTCCACATGCACACGCCAGTTCCCCATCGCACGTAACTGCGGTCCGAGTGGCTCATCGCGAGCCTCGCGAAGATTCGGAGATGCGCGCACGACTCCCTCTGGCGTGACCAAACCAGGTGCGCCAACACCAAGTACCGAAACTTGACAGTTCAACCGCGATTCAATATCGGCGACCATCGCCGACAAGTGCTCAGCAAGTGCATGCGCTGGCGGAGTTGGGCGTCGTGACACATCCACGATTGCGTTGCCTCGAATGGCAACTGCCAGACATTTCGTGCCGCCGATGTCGATACCGACAACTACGTCCTCATCACCGCTGACAGCGGTAGCACCGGTCATGACTTCTGACGACTAGGACGCCGAAGACTCAGCGCGGACCTTCATCTCCTTGACCGTGTTCAAGATGCGAACTTCAGCACGACGCTTCACGAAGCCCGGCAGCGGAATGATGAGTTCAATGTCGATTTCGTAGAACACCTGAGTACCACCCTCGACTTCAACGAAGGAGTATGCGCCATCAATTGAGCGCATGATGTCACCTTCAAAGAGATGCCAAGCAAGACGCGCGGGTGCATCGCTGTAGTCGTATGACAACGTGTAGTGGGTACTTCGACCAAGGGCTGAGGCGCGGAACTCGACTAGTGATGCTCGACCTTGATCATCGCGGGAGAGGATCTTTGCCTCTTTGACATCCTTGGCCCACTCTGGGTATCTCTCGAAGTCCAGCGCCATCGCATAGCAACGATCGAGGGGTGCAGCGATCAAAGTGGTCAGTGCGGCGCGGTCACTCATGGTCTTCATCTTGCCACTCAGAGGCTTCCATCGATGCGACATCTGCGCGAGTATCGAAGTGACCGTGCCTCGAGCCCCACAATCCGTTGAGCCCAAGGCCCAACATTGGCACGAGAATGCCGAATGCAAGGGTGCTTCCTGGCTTTCCATCAGTCTCGGGTCGGGCCAGTGCTGTTGCAAGAGCAACCACACTTTGGAGAGCAAAGCAGGTGTTCATGTGTCGCTTGGTTCGCTTGTGTGCCACGTCGCCTAGAAGAAAGAAGAGTGCTGCCACGCCAATGACATCACGACGGCTTCGTTGAACTGCAGCCCAATAACCGAGAAGAAATGTGACAACGCCGACACTGAAGCACGTCAGTGACACAACGACTGCGAGCGTGCGAAATGGCTGCTCAAAAACGACGGCAGACAACGTTGCAGCTACCACGAATAATGCGGTGAGAAGTGTGTTCCACCCTGGAATTGACGTCGGTTTCATGACGACTTCATCATGACAGCGCACCGAGCGCGTGTCCGAGTTGCGCCGACAGAACGTCATAACGAAATATCGACTCCGCACGCCGACGAGCTGCAGCGCCCATTGACAAACGAGTCGACTCGTCGTCGAGCAACGTGGTCAGTGAAGCAGCAAGAGCGTCGACGTCATTGGGGTCATCGATGACAAGGCCCGTCTCGCCGTGTTCGACTGCTTCGGCCGCGCCACCGCTTCGCCCGGCAATCTGAGCAACGCCGCAGGCGGCAGCCTCAAGAAACACGATGCCGAAACCTTCTTGCTCAAGCCCCGCCCAACGATTGCGACACATCATGGTGAACACGTCCGCACATCCGTAGAGACGCGGCAAATCATCATGAGCTACGCGGCCCAAGAACACCACTGGCGCCCCGAGTTCTCGTGCAAGCGCCTTGAGGCGCGATTCGTCCCGACCGGTACTCGCAATGACTACCAACAGATTCTCGCGGTCGCGCGCCAATCGGGCCGATGCACGAATGACCGTGTCGAACCCTTTCCGTGGCACCAGTCGGCTGACCCCAAGCACCACTTCGGCATCGTCTGGCAAACCGAAGTGACGCCGAGCAGCAAGTCGCGCTTCTGCTGTGAGAGGAGCAAAGCGAGTGCAGTCGACCCCTGGCGGCACCACAGTGATGGGCAACTCGCGACCAGCGGCGTGCACCGCTTCGGCCGCCGGATATCCACCGGCAGCGATGATGCGATCTGCGCGCCGAAGCACATTGCCGAGTAATTGCTTGGACAATGGAAGGCGACCCGGCACCGTGACCTCTGCACCATGCAGTACGACTGCGTACGGCAACTTGAGCGATGGCCCGATCAACCCAAGTGGTACCGCGGGGTCGATGACAACTAGTTCAGCGCCCACTTCGGACGCGAGCGAGTTCACCCTGTTCACCATCCATGGATGTGGCAATAACACCGGCTCGCGAGTGCGCTCGATACGGAATGGTTGAGCAGCATCAAAGTCTGCGGTGCCCGCATACGGACTGGTCAGAACGGCAAACGACTCGGGCGGCAGACGTCGCCACCATTCCCACAACAGCGACTGGATGCCACCGATTTTGGGTGGGAAGTCGTTGGTGACGAGCAGGTGCTTCATAGGTCGTCCCGACAGGTTGGCAGATGAGCGAACTCAGCGCGCACCATGTCGTCGGGATCTGTATCGAAGCCACTCAACAGATGAGTGAGACCAAGTCGGGCACATGCCCACACTGCGTGAGCGCGAAGCACCGGTTCGTTCGACCTCAACATGGCTTCAAGCGCTCTTCGTACATCGGCATCGTCGGGATCACCGATGTTGCCAAGGATGATGAGCGCATTGCGACGCAACCACAGAGGATTGCGCTCGTGGATGTACCACGGATCACACGCATCAAGAAGTTCTTTGTCCGCCGCCGAGAGCATCCACACCACATCGATGTGACGTCGGTGTCGTGACGTGATGGCAACAGGAACCTCGCCGGTTACAGACGACCGTTGCGTAGGTGGACATGTGCTCTGACATTCATCGCAACCATAAATGCGGTCTGCCAACGCCACTCGATATTCGCGAGGAAACACACCGGGCTTCTGCAGCAGCCACGACAAGCAACGATGCGAATCGATGACACCTGGCGAAACGATGGCATCGGTGGGACATGACGACAAACATCGCACACACGGACCACATCCATCATCTAACGGCGCACCGACGGGTAGTTCTACCGTGGTAACAATGCACCCAAGAACGAAATAGCTTCCGACACCTGGCAACAAGATGTTCGCGTTCTTACCAAACCATCCGAGCCCAGATCGCCACGCCACTTCTCTGTCAACCACCGAGTTGTCATCCGCGAAGACAACAGCGCGATGGCCGTCTGCTTTCAGTCGTTTCTTGACAATCTCCAATGACTTCTTCAACGCCGCATTGTGGTCGTGCCAGACATACCGCGCGACTCTGGCTGGGTACTTACCCAGGGCATCGTCATCTGGTGCGTCGCGCACGTCGTAGCTTCGTGCCGCAACGATGATTGATTTCGCTCCCTCTACCGACATCGTTGGCGTGGTGCTTCGAACCGGATTGCGGAATGTGAATTGCATTCCATTGACAAGGTTGCGCTCGAGTCGGTTCTCAATCTGCTCACGGGCCCGCTGAAGCGGATCGGCAGATGTGACAGCAACAGAATGAAGGCCACTCGACAGCGCGAGCGCTCGAAGGTCTTCCCAGTAAGTGTCAGCCGGTGGCACGATGCCGAAGCGTAGGCACCAAACCTGCCTTTGCAAGCAGTCGCACAGCTTTCTGCTCTTCAAAGTCGAGAACCACTGCGCCGTCGTGACGCGTATCGACGAGACAATTCATCATGCAGTCATCGCAAGCCGACGTGGCGACCATGACACAAGTGTCGCAGCTGATGATGAGTGGTTCACGAGTGATGTCCATGCCCACACTCTGACAATGGGGTGTCACACAGATACGACGCGCGCCCCCAGCGTGTCGATTTCCAACACCTTCACGTGACCATCGTCTGGCAGTGCTGCAGAGAGACGATCAGCCTCCGCCGGGTCGCACAACAGTGCCACGGTCGGGCCTGAACCTGACAACCACCCGCACCACGCACCTGCGGCAAGGCCTGCGTCTAATGCAGCCCTCGACGCTGGTGCATGCGAGAACCGCAAGTCTTGGTGAAGTCGATCCTCCGTGGCTGTGCGAAGCGCCGCCACATCCCCTGCAGCAAACGCAGCAACAAGCAATGCCGTACGACCAATGTTGAACACAGCGTCAGGCAAGGCGACGGTTTGAGGAAGTGTCGAGCGCGACTCATTGGTCCTGGTGGTGAACGAGGGCACCCACATCACGACAGCAGGCTGTAGCGGACTTGGAATTCGAGCGACAACGCCGCCTGACGTAGCGACAATTCCACCCATCGCAGATGCAGCCACATTGTCGGCATGGCCCTCTAATTCAGTTCCAATGTCGACAGCCGTCAACAACATTGCCCCGTCAATCGTGCCGTACTTCTGTGACAGTGCCGCGAGTATTCCGCCCACTCGAACGGCACCACTGAAGCCCATTCCCCGACCCATCGGAATCGAATGCCTCACCCACACGTCTCCTGTTCCTCCGGCACGAAGAAACGCGATGTGGGCAGGGTGACGCGAACTACACAATTCTGCATCGTGCGGCTGATCAGATGACCCCACCACTCCGACATCTGCATACGACGTGACGGCCATGCCGAGAGCGTCGAAACCTGGACCGAGGTTCGCAGACGTTGCTGGTACGCGAATCATGGCGGTCAGCGTGCCACATTCGCCGCTGCTGCGGCACTCTCTTTAACAAAGGTTTCGAGCACGTGTGCTCCGCGACCGCTATCGAGAGCATCTTGTGCCAATTGCATGCCAGTGGCAATGTCCTTCGCCTTTCCTGCCACCACCAACGCCGCTGCAGCATTCAACAACACCACATCACGTACAACGCCGTGCTCACCTGCAAGAAGTGAGCGAACGACCTGCGCATTGAAGGCCGCGTCTCCACCCCGAAGATCGTCGACAGATGCGCGAGTCAACCCGACATCGACGGCATCGACCGTATGTGTGGTTACTGAGCCATCGCGCAATGCGACCACGTGATTCACGCCCGAGAGTGACAACTCATCAAGGCCGCCGTCACCGTGCACCAACCATGCATCGGTCACTCCCCGAGTGGCCAGTGCAGATGCCATCACCTCCATCATTTTTGCATCAGCTACGCCGACAAGCATGCGCGTGATCGGCGCCGGGTTTGCGAGTGGACCGAGAAGGTTGAACACCGTCGGCACACCAAGCTCTCGGCGCGTTGGCCCGACATGTCGGAACGCCGGATGAAATGCCGGGGCAAGACAAAATGCGATACCCGCGCGCTCGAGACATTGCGCGACGCCGTCGGGTGTCAATTCAATTATCACTCCAAGTTCATCAAGCACATCTGCTGTGCCGCACTGTGACGATGATGCTCGGTTTCCGTGCTTGAACACCGGTACACCACACGCCGCCACGACAATCGACGTCATCGTCGAGATGTTCACCGAGTTGCTCTTGTCGCCACCAGTCCCGACAATGTCCATTGCAGTTGACGACAGAGCATCGCTTAGTCGAACCTGCAGGCTTGCGTTTCGAACTGCTCGCAACATGGCCGCAAGCTCGACGGCTGACTCACCCTTGGCTCGTAACGCAATGAGAAATGCTGCGATGTGCGTGGTGCTCGTGTCACCGGACAACAACTCACAAGTCGCTGCAAATGCCGTGGCGTCGTCGAGATCTCGCGACTGCAAGAGGTCGCCGATGATGTTCGGCCAGCCGGGAAATGTGGCGTCTGAGGTGCGGGCGTGAGTGTCTACGCCACCAAGTATCTACGCCGAACGTCGACGTTGACGAATAATTCTGCGCCGCTCGCGTTCGGTGGCGCCTCCCCAGACTCCGTCACGTTCACGCGTAGTCAGCGCATATTCCAGGCAGGCGACACGAACGTCGCACTCATCGCAGATTTCTTTGGCCACATCGGCCTGCTCGTCATCATCTGGAAAGAAGATGGACGGGTCGAGACCGTGGCAGGCCCCGCGCATACGCCATGTGATATCCGCTAATGACATCGCTACTCCCCCGTCGATGCCAGAGCCCTCCTGCCTCATACGAAGTACGAGGGCCCCTCTGACCGAGATAGTAGGTGTCATCGGTCACACGATGCAATCCGCATCTGACCTAATCACCCCACCGAATCCGCCGAAGCCCGCCCGGCAGACCGCCGGAATACGGGCATCCGTTAGAGACGAGGGCGCTGTGGCCCTAGGGCCGGAGGTCGCCGAGCAACTCGTCCTTGGTGGCAGGAAGCAACTCGGTGGCCTCGAGGTAGTTCGGAAGATCACTCAGCACTTGCACGTCACCTTCAGCAAATACAGCGACCTGCTCTGGGCTGAAGTCGAAGGTGAGGTAGTGCACGGCCGCTGTGACGTCGTCTCGTGTGAGGCCTGCTTCATGTTGTGCGTCGAGACATCCGCGAACTGTGTCGCCGTTTGCAAGCTTGATGAACACACTGCGTTCGATGCCCGCCAGCTTTGGCAACCATTCACGAACCATGTCGTCAGAGGTGAGCTCAATGAACAAGGTTGCACACAGCTGGCCTGCTTCAGGAACCATCGGGTTGTATGCGTGCAACTCTTCCAACACGCCCTCGTCTGTGACGATTTTTTCGACACGAATCATCTCTTGAATTTGAAGTCGCATCGTGTCGCGATTCTCGAACATGAGCGTGACCAGCGTTCCGAGCGAAATGCGACGACGTGCCTTGACGTCGAGCATTCGAGCACGGAAGTCTGCTCGCTCTCGTTCATACTCGCGAACATCTTTGATGTCTGCGAGAGTCAACTTGCGTGATGCGGTGGGGGTTGCCGTTGTCACGTGGGTCTCCTTCATGTGTTTGTTGTGATCGGATGAGATTGTCGTGTGAATGTTTCGTCAGTCTTCGGGGATGCCGTATGCACGTGCCACCATCTGCAATGGATGGAGCGGTTTTGAGCCGGTCTGCTCGGTGATAGCCGTGTTCGCCAGGTGGCAATCGCCGGTCACGACATCGCCATTGGCCGCGGTGATTTGCTCGGCAAGTTTCTTCGCAATCGGAATTGCAAACTCTTCGTTCTCGGCCTTCAGGCCCCACATGCCATCGATGCCTGAGCATTGATCGACAAGCTTGATCTTTGCTCCCGTCAGCTTCATGAGGTCCCGGCTCTTGAGTCCGATGTTCTGCGCGCGCAAGTGACACGGCGTGTGATATGTGACGGTCTCAGGCACCGGACCAGTGAACGTGGTGTCGAATTCTGTTCCCTCCGCCTTGTGCAAGTTGATGAGATATTCACTCGAGTCATACGTGTTCTTGGCAACCAGTTCGGCATCGGGTCCGCCGACATAGTCGAGGTAGTCCTTCTTCAGCACGTAGCCGCACGTTGGCTGGGGAACGACGATGTCTTTGCCTTCGCGCACCGCGTCGGCGAGCACTTTCACCTGCTTGGTGGCAACTTTGGTGAACTGATCAAGGTCACCACTGTGGAGATACGGTGCACCGCAGCAGCCAGCACCATCGACCAACGAGCACTCAACCCCGTTGCGTTCGTACACGCGCACGAGGTCTTTACCAATGCCCGGCTCTTGATACTCGACAAGACACGTTGGGAACACCGCCACCGAGCCCTGCTTCTTCGTGAATGTCGGCTTGACTCGCTTCTTGAACCACGTTGAGAACCGCATCTTTGCAAACGGCGGCAACAACCGCACCGAGGAAACGCCAGCAGTTGCTGCGACCACTTTGCGCACGATGCCACCTGGCTTTGCGCCGAGCACCGCATTTGCAATCGGTGCTGCCGCAGTTGACACCTTGCCGAGCGCATCGGTGTGACCCATGAATTCGGTGGTGGCGCGCTTGCGCAATGACACCTGACCATTGGCGCGACGCATGGCGTCGGCTCGCAACATGAGTCGGGGGAAATCAAGTGCCCACTCGTGCAGCTCAGGAATGTACGGGCACTTGATGTAGCAGAGCTTGCATTGGAAGCATTCGTCGACGACTTGATCTTGCTGCTCGGGAGTCAATCGGCCGGCGTCTTGATCGTCGTGTTGGTCGACATAAGAGAACAATGTGGGAAATGACGTGCAATATTTAAAGCACAGGCGGCAACCGTGACACAGGTCGTACACCCGAGTGAGTTCCTCGCGAACATCAGCCTCATCGAGATACTTCGGATGTTTTGGGTCATACGTGATTGTCATTGCGCGTCATTTCGTGTCGGTTGAATTATTCGATGAGGAAACGTAGTAACTGTCGCGACTCGGGTGGTCGCTGGAAAAACCAGACGACCACCCGGTCAATCGACACATGTCGCGACGTGCGCGACAGTCGGATCAGAGGGAGTTCAAGCCCTCTTGGAAACGACCAGCGTGGCTCTTCTCGGCGCGTGCCAAAGTTTCGAACCAGTCAGCAATTTCAGAGAATCCTTCGTCGCGTGCGGTCTTGGCAAAACCTGGGTACATCTGGGTGTACTCGTAGGTCTCACCGGCGATCGACGCTTTGAAGTTGAGTTCGGTCTCGCCGATTGGCTCACCGCTAGCTGGGTCACCGACTTCTGCCAGGTACTCAAGGTGACCGTGCGCGTGGCCGGTCTCGCCTTCAGCAACTGAACGGAAGAGTGCGGCTGCGTCGGGGTAGCCCTCGACGTCTGCCTTTTGTGCGAACCAGAGGTAGCGACGATTTGCCTGGCTCTCGCCTGCAAATGCCTCCAACAGGTTCTCATGGGTCTTGGTGCCTTTGAGGCC
>VGCD01000003.1 GCA_016870215.1 Actinomycetota bacterium | reverse complement strand
GTGCTCAACGAATCGAACGAAACGCCACAAAGGTGGCGAATGTGCTGATTTCTTTGGCAAGAAATTTGGCGCGGGTGCGATAGCCAGAAACCGTCGGATGGATTCCGTCACGTTCCCATGAACGAGTCTTCGATGGATACGCCGCAAACCAAGGTGCGATCGAGAGGTTTGGGTACTTCTTTGCTGCATCGGCCAGGGCCGAATTGAATCGCCGCGCGCGACCCACATAGTCAGGATGTACGCCGCCGTATTGCACTTCCACCCAGAGAACTGGCTTGCCCTTTGCGCGCAACATCATCTGTTCAATGATCCACGCTGGGTAAGCCTTCTCGCGACGTGACAGCAGGTCGTTGGTGCCGAGGGCAACGACCACTCCTGAATAATCCGATCGAGCGTCGAGGGTCTTCGTGAGGATGCTCAGCCCATCCAGCGCACGTCGCCCCACTTTGCAATCAGAAATGACCGCAGTCCACTTGTATGTGGCTTTGACCGTGGTTGACAACTTTCCAAAAGTCTCGGCACCGCGGCATAGCGAGTCACCGAGAATGAAGAGAGCGCCTGGCTTGGTAGGAGTCGTCGTCACTGACGTTGACGGCCCGGTTGTGGTCGTTGACGAAGTGGGGCCAGGGCTGACTGTGGTGGGGATAGTCGAGGTTGAGGTGGATGTCGTGTCGACAGCTCGAACAGATGCCACATCAACGAGCAAGCAGAGCGCCAACGCTGGCACCGCAACGCGCACAAATGACGAGCACATACGGGGGGTTGGCACTTGGTCATTGTGTCATGTGTGCCACCATTACACCGTGGCACTGCGAAGATTTGTGACGTACTTGGCACTTGCAACAATCGCCGTGTCGCAGCCATTGCTCGATTTGTATGGCACCAACTTGACGGTCTTTTCCGCAGCAAAAGTCGGAAGGCTTGAGATTGGTGTGTTCATCATTCTCGTCATGTTGGTGCCTGCATTTCTCGCCACCGCAGTAGAGCGATTCAGTGTTCGATTTGGACCGGTGGTTCACCGCGCGGTCGAGATGACCATGGTGTTTCTATTCCTGTTCGTTTTCGGAATGGTGTTGCTTCGATGGCTAAAAGTCGAACGTGACTACCTCGTGTACCCGGCAAGTCTGGTCTTTGCATTTCTACTGGCGCGGTTCTACGCCGCCCGAGCGTCGTTGAGGCAGTGGGTCGACTGGCTGTCGATTGTCGCGGTTGCTGTGCTCGCCACCTTCGTGCTTCAGGCTCAACCGATCTTCTTCCCAGGTTCAACCACGTTTGCAGAGGCGTCTGTCGGGCTTACGGATGTTCCGGTGTTCATGGTGGTCATGGATGAAGCGCCGCTCTATGCCTTGCTCGGTACAGACGGACGAATCAACGCCGATCGTTTCCCAAACTTTGCCGAGTTGGCACAACAGGCAACGTGGTATCGCGACAACACGGCAATCTCGAATTTCACTCACCAAGCGGTGCCCGGAATCATGGCATCAAAGATTCCCGAACGAGACGACAGTCCGTTTCTTGCGCTTCATCCGAGAAACATATTCACTTTGCTTGGCGACAAGATCGATGTCGATGCTACAGAGCCAGTCACTTCCTTGTGCCCGAGTGACGTCTGCAGTAACACCGAGCAAGCGACAGGTTTTTCCGGCTCTCGGTTGTGGACATTTCTGAAAGATGCACTCGTGGTGTATGGCCAGAGAACTCTGCCGTACTACTCACGTCGCGGTTTGCCCGATACCGAGCATGGCTGGGGTGGTTTCGGAGCCGTCGAATCACGATTTGTGGAGCAGTTGAAGACCGGTGCACTCGGGCAGGCGAACGCGATAGTTGATGGTGCGCGTGATTTGGTCGAGGCAACGAAGGATGGCTTTGGTGCTTTGCGCTTGGTGCATGCATTGGTACCGCACGCCCCGTGGTACATGACGCCAGACCAGCGCATCACCTCTATTCCGGTGTACAGCACGACGAGCAACCCAGAGAGTGGTGACGGCACGCGCGACAACTACCAGCGGTTCATGCATCAGTTCATAGGCACTGATCGCGCCATTGGTCAGGCAATCAAGGTGCTCAAAGACGGTGGAATCTGGGACAAAGCGTTGGTGATTATCACTGCAGACCACGGCATTTCCTTCGTACCGGGAAAGCAACAGCGAAACGTTGTTCTGAAGGACCGCGATCGTGTGCTTGATATTTACAAGGTGCCGACATTCGTGAAGTATCCGAACCAGCAGATGGGGGAGACCTCCGATTGTGCCTCGTCAAATCTTGACTTGTTGCCAACTGTGGTCGATGTACTCAATGTGTCGACAACATGGGAGTTTCTGGGTGCCTCGCTTGCGACAGGTTGCCCTCAACGCGACAAACGACCCATCGAGACGGCAACTGGCAAGCGAGGAAATGTTGCTGAAACGTTTGCTGATCTTCAACGACGAGTCACCTATTACAACGATGTCGTCTCTGCCGACGGAGGGGTCAACACGGTCGCTGCTGTTGGAGCGTCAGCAAAACTCATTGGGCAACGCCTCGATGTACCGGTCGCAACCGACAATGTGCTCAAGTGGACCGTGAGTCGACCCGAGGACTTTATAAATCTCACCGCGGAGCCTGGAAGTCGGGTCGCAGTGACAATCAACGGCGGCATTGTGAGTGGTGCCTTCGAGCCCGGCACGGAGGGCATCTTGTTGATCGACGGTGTCGCTGCTGGTGTCGTCGGGGAATTGAGTGGAGCGGAAGGTATCTACGGCTACACCGCTGTCATCGACTCAACGTTGATGACGCCAGGTGATCATGTAGTGGAACTGGTTATTAGAGCGCCAGACGGAACATTGACATCAGCTGGGCCGCCCGCGTCGTAATGCGGACCATTCACTGTGATTTTCAAGGTGTGCCACGGTGGAGGGCACCGCGTCGACTGACACTGGGTGGCTGATTAGGTAGCCCTGGGCCTTGTGGCAGCGCAGCAAGGAGAGAGCACGCAACTGTTCACGATTCTCGACGCCTTCTGCGACGATGTCGAGCGAGAGCGATTCAGCCATTGCAATAATTGTGCGCACGAGTGATTGTGAGTTGTGGTCATCGGCCAAGTTGTTGACGAATACGCGATCAATCTTGATGCGCTGAATCGGAAACTTTTGCAACAGAGACAACGACGAGTAGCCCGTGCCGAAGTCATCGATAGCGACGCGCACACCGAGCGATACCAGACGTCGCAAAGAACTGAGTGCCTGCTCAGGCTCGGTCATCATCACGCTCTCGGTCACTTCCAACCACAACTGGTCGGCAGCTATGCGGGAGCGCGACAACGCTTCGCTGACCACTGAGACAAAATTCGGGTCATGCAATTGTCGGGGTGACACATTCACCGACATCGTCGTCTGTGAGCCCACAACTCCGCTATCGATCCAGCGTCGCAGATGAGTGAGTGCATCGAGAATTGCCCATGAACCGATGGGCACAATGGTTCCGGTTTCTTCGGCGATGGGAATGAACTCGGCGGGCGACACGTCGCCGTCGTCCCGTGTCCACCGCATGAGCGCTTCGAAGCCGATCACAATTCCAATCTCGACATCGAGAATCGGTTGGTGTACCAAGCGCAATTCGCGTCGGTCAAGGGCGCGATAGAGCGCTGTCTCAACTGACAACCGTTGTGACACACGCTCGAGCATGGAGTCGTCATAGAGAGCTATGCAGTTTCTGCCCGCGTCCTTGGCTCGGTACATGGCCGTGTCGGCGCGACGGAGCAAATCTTCGGCGGACAACTCTTCGTCGTTCTCGGCCATGGCAACGCCGATGCTGGCTGAAACGAACATGTCACCTTGACGCAGAGCCATATGCTCGCGAAATGCATCCAACACTTTCTCTGCGAGGAGCACCGCCTCGGTAGAGGTCTCCGTCGCTGGGTCGAGAACGACGAATTCATCGCCGGATATACGCCCCACGATTGCAGTCGCGGTGACAGCGTTGGTGAGCCTTTTTGCCACAGCAGAGAGAACATCATCTCCGGTCATGTGGCCCAAGCTGTCGTTGATGTTTTTGAAACGGTCAACATCGATAAAGAGCACAGTTGGCTGTCGCTTTGATTTCCACGAATCCTGAATTGCTTGAGTGATGTGCTCGAGCATCAGGCTGCGATTGGGAAGTCCGGTCAAGGAATCAAGGCGTGCAGCTCGCAGAAGCGATGCCTGCGCCTTCGCATTATCGCGCACGCTCTGAATGACTCGTGTGATGACGGCTGCGGCAAGGACGACGATGCTGACAGTGCGAACTACACGATCGGTTGTGTCGCGCGCATCTGTCGCTGTGATGACGGCGATGGGAAGCACGAGCGCAAGTGTCGTGGTGATGAGACGAGTGAGTAGTGGTGGGTCTTGTCTGTGTGTTGCAGGCGCAGTGATGTCCCTGATGGTTGGGTGCAGGAATGATGCGGCGACGAGACACAGTCCGAGCACATAGGGCGCATCGGATAATGACGACGAAACATCAACATCGCTTCGCAGGTTCGCGGAAAACAGCACGTCACCAAGAAGAGTGGCTGCTATGCCTGCACCGCCGAGAACAACCGATGTGGTTTTCACCGCGTCGCTGAAGAACAGCGTCGCAAGAAGAAAGAGCACGATAGTGCTGAGCCCGAGTGTCGCACCGCGAAAGGCGGTTGAGAGTGAACTCGACGATCCGTCTCCGAAGGTGGGTTGCAGGAGCCACACCCAGACCAGCACCCAGGCGCCAAGTCCGATAATGACGCCATCTGCCAACGCGCCTTTGGCGTCATGGCCAAGTCGTTGGCTGACGACGATGACAAGGCCGATGATGAGTACGAACTGAACGAGAAAGAAACTCGCGTCGCTGAGAACGTGGAGGTTTTCCGTCAGGTCATAGGAGGCATCAAAGAGCTGACCCGCGACAGAGAACGCGACGATGGCGAGAACGAAAGGCCACACTTTGGGGTCTGGTCGTATGAACAGCGCTGAAATCACCAGCGAGATCCCGAGAGCCGCGGTCGCAGCCAAATACAGCGAATCAGCAATCGAATTGTCAACGAAGAAGTGGGTTGTGGCAACGCCAACTCCCGCAAGGGCCATCAGCCACGACAGGACCCCGAAGAACCTTCTCACTTCATGAGAACCGTAGTGGATGCCCCGAAAGCACCCCGACCATCTCCTAGAATTTGACTAGGCGGAGGCTCAGCCTCGAACCCGTGAGGGTTCTTTTGTCGAATTCGTTCGACTGAACGGACAAACGCCATGTACGTCACAAGACACAGCGAAATCACGGATCGTTCGCTGATCGAGCGTCTCTGGCAGATGTACCGGCGTTCGTACTTGCCAGTTGCCCAAGAAGTACCCACCCACGAGATGCTTGAGCGCGAAGAATTCGACGACCAACTGCGCAGCGCGAACAACCGATTGTGGGTGATCTGGGACGATGACCAACCGGTGGGTATGACCCTCGTATCCACGGATATTCGCTCGACGCGTTGGCTGAGCACCGAGTACTTTGCGAAGCACTTTCCTGAGCACTTGCGCGAGGGTCGAGTGCACTACGTCGTATGGGTCACTGTCGATCCGGCGTACCAAGCCCGTGGTTCAATGACGCTGTTGGCGCGCCAGGCACTCGCTGCTGAGGCTCGCGATGGCGCACTTCTCGTATTTGACACGCCAGAGTTCAACCAACCTGGCGACACTGGTGGGGCGGCCGAATTGCTCCACCGATTGGCACGAATGGTGGCCGAGCCGACGTTGCTACCGCTGAACACGCAGCGGTACTTCGCTTTGGACTTCGCACCGCAGCCGCTGGCACCAGCAGAGACAGTGGGTAGCCTCTCAAAGGAATGACAACGACAGCACACTCGGTCACGGTTGTCGTTCCTGGTACTCATCTCCTTGCTGAACTCCTCGGTCAGCGCGATGCAAATGTTCGTCGCATCGAGGAAGCGTTTCCTGATGTAACGGTGTCGGTGCGTGGTAACGAGGTGGCGCTCACTGGTCCTCGTGCGCATCAGGTCGGTCGTCTCTTCGAAGAAATGGTGCTTCTTCTTCAGCGTGGTGAACGACTCGATGCGGCGGTACTTGATCGAAGTATCACTATGGTTCGCGCCGATCAACGGCCAAGCGAAGTGCTTACTGCTGACGTTTTGAAGGGGGCGCGGGGTCGAAGTGTGCGTCCGAAGACTGCTGGGCAAAAGCGCTATGTCGACGCGATTCGAGACAACATCATCACATTCGGAATTGGGCCTGCCGGTACCGGTAAGAGCTGGCTCGCAGTTGCGATGGCAGTGCAAGCACTGAATGCTCGTGAAGTGCAACGGATCATTCTCACCAGACCTGCCGTCGAAGCAGGCGAGCGGCTCGGATTTCTGCCCGGTGACCTCATGGCAAAGATCGACCCGTACCTGCGGCCGTTGTACGACGCTCTCTACGACATGGTTGAACCTGAAGCAGCTCAGAAACTCATCGAAAGACAAGCAGTAGAAGTTGCACCACTCGCATTCATGCGAGGGCGAACCTTGAACAACTCATTCATCATTCTTGATGAAGCACAAAACACCACGCCCGAACAGATGAAGATGTTCCTCACACGAATTGGTTTCGGATCAAAGGTCGTGGTCACCGGTGACGCCACTCAAGTCGACGTTCCTACAGGCAAGAGCGGCCTTGTAGGTCTTGAGCGAACCCTGACCGGAATTGACGGGCTGTCCTTCGTGCATCTCGATAGAGATGATGTGGTGCGTCACCGGATCGTTGCCGACATCGTGGCTGCCTATGAACAAAAGGGTTCATCCGGTCGTAAGCCTTCGAAGCGCGAAAAGGATTAGGCTGAGCGCAACATGGTCGAAGGTAAACCGAGCCTCGGAGCGCCTCTTCGCAGTGGTGGAGATGGCGTGCCCGAGGTGTTCTGTGTGGACGAGCAGTCCGAAGTTCCAATAGATCTTGACCGGTGGCGTCGTCTTGCACTCAAGTCATTGCAGTCTGAGAACGTCAGAGGTGCAGCCGAACTTGCCGTGCTGTTCGTCGATGAAGCAACCATCAGTGAGATGAATACCCAGTTCATGGGGAAGTCGGGGCCAACTGATGTGTTGGCTTTTCCCGTTGATGGCATTGAAGTTTTCAGTGCTCAAGGCCCTGGTGCAGTGACACGAGGTCCCTCACGAGCTGAGCACGATTTATCCGATGCGCCACTCATTCTTGGTGACGTCGTCATCTGCCCGGCAGTTGCCGTACGACAAGCACCTGAGCACGCAGGAGATGTCGATGATGAGATCGCGCTGTTGCTGGTGCACGGCATTCTTCACGTGCTCGGCCATGATCACGATGAACCACAACGCACCGCAGTGATGCGCGCGCGCGAAATTGAACTTCTTTCTGCGCACCATTGGAACGGTCCGGCACCCGCAGGCTTTGCCCAGGAGCATTCGTCATGATCGCTGCAGCACCCACAACCGCTGATTTCTGGATGCTCTTTGCCATCGGCATGTTGTTGCTGGTGCTCATTTTTCTTGCCGTGGCCGAAATGGCGCTATCGCGGATGAGCAAGCCGAAGGCATCTGCGTTGGCCGATTCGGGTGCCGCAGGCGGTGCAGCGTTGGTGAAGTTGGTGGCACACCCTGAGCGATGGGTGAACCCGTTGTTGCTCACCGTCAACGTATGTCAGACAGTCCAGGCCACATTGACCGGTGTTGTCGCTGCGCGACTCTTCGGAACTGCGGGCGTCGTCATCGGTGTCGCCTTGAACGTTGTTGTGTTCTTCGTGCTTGCAGAAGCAGTGCCAAAGACGTACGCGGTTCAACACTCCGAGCGAGCTGCGCTGCGCACATCACGTCTCACGCATCTCATAGTTTCCTTTGCACCTCTTCAGGCGGTTTCGCGCGGACTCATCGGTCTCACCAACATCATCGTGCGCGGTAAGGGTTTGAAAGAAGGCCCGTTCGTAAGCGAGCAGGAGTTGCTGGGCATCGTCGAGGCTGCAGCTGAAGAACAGGTCATCGAGCACGAAGAGCGCGAGCTCATCGAATCCATCATTGAATTCGGTGACACTGTCGTGCGTGAAATCATGACGCCACGACCAGACGTCGTTGCTGTCGATCATGACATCACTATCGATCGGGCACTTGACATTGCAATGGGCGATGGCTACAGCCGTTTGCCCGTATTGCGCGAAATGGACGACCACGAAGACATTGTCGGCATCGTCTACACGAAGGACTTGATGCGCGAAGTGCGCACCGGCAATGGCGCATCAACTGTTGCAGGGGTCGTTCGGCGAGCAATCGTCATCCCCGAGAACAAACCCGTGTCGAAACTGATGCGTGACATGCAACGCGAGCACTTCCACATGGCGATTGTCGCCGATGAGTACGGAAGCATCGCTGGCCTTGTCACTCTCGAGGATTGTCTTGAAGAGCTCGTTGGTGAAATCGTCGATGAATTCGACGAGACCGAGACCATGATTCGTCCGATGCCAAATGGCGACACTCTGGTACTTGGTGCGATGAGCATCACCGACTTCAACGAGCATTTCGACACTCGGCTTCCGGATGAAGAGTGGGACACCATTGCTGGTTTTCTCTTTGGCACGCTCGAACACGTTCCGGCGATCGGTGAATCAGTCGAACAAGGTGGATGGCGCTTCGCTGCAGAGGAAGTCGCGGGTCGTCGCATTGTTGCGGTCAGAGTGTCGCCGGTCGTTGCGACCGACTAGCGTCGCGCATATGCACATTTCTCTCGAAGGCAAAGTTGCGCTCATTACCGGTGCATCGCGTGGTATCGGTCACGCGATGGCAAAGACCATGGCGGAGTCCGGTGCCAAGGTGATGATGGTGTCTCGCAAGATCGACGAATCTGCCGCTGAAGGAATCAATGGAACAGTCGCTGTGCGCGCGGCGAATGTCGGCGATGTGACTGTCGCTGATGAAGTGGTGCGAGAGACCATGGAGAAATTCGGTGGCCTCGATATTTTGGTGAACAATGCCGCCACCAACCCTTACTTCGGGGCCACGATGGAAGTCGACGAAGGGCGTTATGACAAGACCTTTCAGGTGAACCTCAAAGGACCGGTGTTCTGGAGTCAAGCCGTCTGGCGTGCAGCCTTCAAAGACAAGCCTGGTGTCATCATCAACGTCGCTTCAGTCGGCGGCATGCGCGCTGAGCAAGGACTTGGCGTGTACAACCTCACGAAGGCCGCACTCATTCATTACACACGGCAATTGGCTGCAGAACTCGGACCGACACGAGTGGTGGGTATCGCTCCTGGGCTGGTGAAGACAGATTTCGCCGGAGTGTTGGTGGAGAACTGGGGCGACAAGTTGGCCGCAGCGCTTCCCACCAATCGACTGGGAGAACCAGAAGACATAGCCAACTTGGCGACATTTCTTGCATCAGATGCGGCAAGTTGGATCACGGGTGACACCTATGTCATCGACGGCGGAGCGGGTGCAAAGAGCACCTGAACGAGTCAGTTCAAGAGGCTGGCTGTGGGTCGGTCAATACAAAGTCGTCGCTCAGAAGTGTGGGCAAAGCGAGAAGCAGGGCGATAGCGGTGACCCCAGCACCGATGAAGAATGGTGCGCGTAGGCCGATGTGGTGTGCGAGCTGTCCACCGATGAGCGCACCGATTGCCATGGACCCCGTTCCGATGAATCGGTAGGCACTGTTGACTCGTCCGAAGAGGTGTGAGGGAATTACTCGCTGTCGATAACTGACGGTGACGACGTTCCACACTGTTCCAGCGAGCGCCATGGTCACGGACATCACCAGGACGATGGCGATGTTCGGAAACAGTGCCCGCACAAAATCTGTGCTGGCAAAGATCGCATAAGAAATAATGATCGCACCAGTTGCCCCGAGTCGTGCCGCGATGCGATCTCCGACCAGACCTCCGAGCAATGCTCCGGCAGCAACTGCAGAGAGAAGAAGCCCGTAGCCGCGGGGTCCGACGCCCAGGTATTCGAAGGCGAACTTCACAAATATCGACTCACTCATCGTGAGCGCCCCGTTGGTGACACCGAGCATGAGTGCAAGCGTGCGCAGCTGGCGGTGGCGCCATAACCAGGTGATGCCTTGCGTGAAGTCGTCCTTGAAGCTGGCGGGTTGCAGCGCGGGATTTGCAGGTGGCTGGGCCAAGTTCTTGGAGAGGCGTATCACGATGATTGCAGCGAGTGCATAGGAGGCACCATTCACGCCGAAAGGCACTCCAGTTGCGACGACGAACAGCCATGCACCTATGGGCAGGCCAACAAATGAATTGAGAACGACCTCCATCGCATAGAGCAGTCCATTTGCACGCTGTAGTTGATGTCCTTCGACGAGCGAGGGAAGAAAAGCTTGTGAGGACATGTCGAAGAAGACTTCGCAGACCCCGATGACGAGCAAGAGCGGCAGAAGCCCCCAGATTCCGAGGGTGTTCGATGCGACGCCGAAGGCGATACCCACATAGACAATCGCTCTGATCACATTTGCAGTCACGATGACGCGTGATCTGTTCCATCGGTCGATGTACACGCCTGCAGGAAGGCTGAGAACCAGCCACGGCAACATCGCGCTGAACGTGACTGCACTGATAAGCCGCGCGTCGTCCGTGAGCAAGATGGCAAGCAGCGGAAGTGCAGCCGCGTTCATGCCGTCGCCTAGGTTCGACACTGCGGATGCGGAGAATTGCATCCAGTACCGGCGCGGAAGGCGATCTCGTGCTTCAGTCATGTGGCGAACCGCTAAGTGCCTCAACAATCAAGTGTCGTTGGATCTTGCCTGATGCGGTGCGCGGCACCTTGCCGAATCTGACTTCGCGCGGAGCCATATATGCAGGAAGGTGCTCCTTAACTACTGCACGTACCGACTCAAGTGGCATCTCTACTGCATCGTCGGTCTCAAGAAGTGCCACCACTCGCTTGCCCCATTCGGAGTCGGGAAGTCCCACGACCGCACAGTCTCTGACAGTTTTCATTGTCATGAGCACACGCTCGACGGGTTCCGGCCAGACGTTCTCACCACCAGAAATGATGAGATCCCCTCGGCGACCAGCAACCTGAAGCTGTCCGTCGGAAGACACTCTGCCTATGTCACCAGTGTGTAGCCATCCATCCGCGTCGATCGTTGATGGTGCATTTCGGTAGCCGCGCATCAACATCGCACCGCGTACGAGAATGTCGTCATCTTGAATCTTGATGTCGACACCGTCGAGTGGTCGTCGGTCATAGACGACACCGCTGCCAGTCTCGGTCATGCCATACGTGGTGACGACATTGATAGGAAGACTCTCGGGCGCGGTACTTCCGCCGAGCAACACGGTGCGATACAACGATGCATCGACTCGCGAAAGTGCCGTGTGAACAAGAGACACGAGAGTTGCACCCTCGCGCACGGCGTCTTCGTAACCCTCCACGGTGAACTTTGCCTGCACGATGACGCGCGAGCCCGTCAAAAGAGATCTCGTCACGACGGACAAGCCGCCTATGTGGGACACCGGCAAGCATGCGAGCCAGACGTCGTCGGATGTTGCCGCCAAGCGTTGAGAAGTGGCCCGAGCGCTGGCAAGAAGCGAAGCATGAGTGTGTATGACGGCCTTCGGAAGTCCCGAGCTACCACTCGTTGCGATGACTACAGCGTCACCTGGCTCTGCGGGGACGCCTTCGGGCAATGTCGTCTCGCCGTTAGCTTCGATGATGCGAGTGGGTTGCACGGCTCGGATGAGAGCGCGTTTTGCCGCTGCGGGCAATCGCTGGTCGATCGGGAAAATCGCGTGTCCCTCATCCCATGCCCGCTTCATGGCATCGACGAGATGTGGTCCTTGAGTCATGTCCAGGCAGATCAACTCGACCACGCAGTCATCGTATGACCGTGAAACACTGATGTGGTGATCGAGTCGACCCAAGCATCCGTGACCCAAAGCAAGTTGTCTCTGTGGTTGGCGGGTGCGCGTCCGCGAACTCTGCCCGCCGCCGTTGTTCCGGTACTCGTAGGAGCTGCGTGTGCAGTGGGCATCGAAGAAGGAGCAGCAACTTCTTGGTGGCGTCTGCTGCTAGCGGCTTTCGTCAGTCTTGCTCTTCAAGTTGGTGTGAACTACGCCAACGACTACAGCGACGGCGTGAGAGGCACAGATGCGCAACGCGTCGGACCTATGCGACTTGTGGGGTCGGGCACATTCACGGCTTCGGCGGTGAAGCGCGCGGCATTCGTGGCGCTTGGTGTGGCAGCAGTGGCTGGTTTGGTGCTCGCAGTCGTGACGTCACTGTGGTTGCTTGTTGTCGGAGCGGCAGCATTGGTGGCTGCGTGGTTTTATACCGGTGGCCCACGACCATACGGCTACATGGGACTTGGCGAAGTATTCGTCTTTGTGTTTTTTGGGATCGTCGCAACTGTCGGATCCACATTCGCTGTGACTGAAACTCTGCCCACGGTGTCATGGGTCGCATCGATTGCAGTCGGTTGTTTCGCGTGTGCGCTGCTCGTGGTCAACAACTTGCGTGACATCCCTGGAGACACTGTCGCCGGTAAGCGAACATTGGCGGTTCGTCTCGGTGACAAGAAAACGCGCCTGTTTTTCATCGGACTGTTCGCAGTCGCCGCAGCGTTCGTGATCTTGAGCTCGTTTGTCGCCGGACCCTTGAGTTTGCTCGGGCTCATAGGGGTTGCTGCTGCGGTCCCTGCCTGTCGCCGAGTGCACCAAGGCGCGACTGGCCGTGATCTCATCGCTGTGTTGCAGATGGTGGGTCGTGCGCAGCTGGTGCTTGCAGTGTCTTATGCCGTAGGGCTTGCGCTATCGCTTGGGACCTAGCGCGCGGATTTAGACGACGTACGTACTCTTCAGCCATGAAGTGAGTAGATGCACAAACTGCGTCGGCTGTTCAAGGTGAACAGTGTGTCCTGCGTCAGCGACTGAGACCCATCTGCAATTGGGTAGCAAGCCGGACATCTTTGTTGCAATGTCACAAAACTTGGCGTCTTGCTCGCCGGTGACGAGCAAGGTGGGGCAGTACACGGAGCTGAGGTAGTCCCACAAGGATTCCTGGCGACCTGTACCGGCGTGACGAAGAGAGTCAGCGAGACCTTTTGTGGTGTTTCGTAATCGGTCGGTTCTCATTGCGGTTGCAGTGTTGAGACCTATGAACAGTGGATTGGCTAGCCATTCGTCGATAAACGTAGGGACCGCAACTGATTCAATGTGATCGGCCAGTTGGTCGTCTGCTTGCGCACGTGCGTGGCGTTCGTTCGGGTCAGCAATGCCGGGTGAGCCGCTCACCATGACGAGTCCCGTGACTTTCTCTGGATGTCTGGTTGCGATGTGCAGTGCAACTCGCGCCCCGAATGAGTATCCGACGTACACGGCTGTTCCGTATTGCGCCACCAGTGCGTCGGCCATGTCGCAGATGGAGACATTGCCGTGGGGGTTGTCCCCGTGGCCCGGTAAGTCGACGGCACGTACTTCATCAACACTGTCCGTTGGCAAAGTTGACATGACTTGCTCCCAAGACTTTGCGGTCTGGGTGAAGCCGTGAAGAAAGACCAATTTCATCGGCACGCAGGCAACTTCATTGTGTGTTGAGGGCTCTGGTGAGCAATTGTTCGAACACATCCACGTCTTGTGCCCCAGGTATGAGGAACCGATCGTCGAGGACGAATGCCGGTACGCCGGTGATGTCGCGCATCTGTGCCGCTTCGATATCTGCAACAACTTCGGCAACGCCAACGTCTGACTCGAGCCATCGTCGCAAGGCATCGGCATCAATGCCAGCACGTTCGGCGCAGGACACGACGACATCTAGGTCGCCTACGTTCTCGCCATCGGTGAAATAGGCGCGCAGCAACTGCTCTTTCATGGCGGCTTGTGCTGTCGATCCGATCTCAGTCAATACAAAGTGAAGAGCCCGATGGGCGAGCATGGTGTTAGCCCTGATGGCACGATCCATGCGGAACTCGATGCCAGAGTCAGCGGCGATGCGTGTCACGTGACCGATGATCTGGTCGGCACGCTCGTACCCGCCAAACTTCCGTGCATACGCCTCGCGGGCCGGAGTAGAGCCACCTGGCGGCGCGGTGGGGTCGAGCTGATACGAGCGGTACACGACTTCGATGTCAGTGCCTGTTCCTGCGTCGTGAAGGCGCGCGAGCGCCTCTTCGAATTGCCGTTTTCCGATGTAGCACCAAGGACATACGACGTCGGACCAGATTTCCACCCGCATAAGTGCAACGATAGAGCCATGGCAACCCCCGCCGACACGACTGCGACTTTCTGTGCGACCTTGGTCGACGAATTCGTGGAACTCGGCGTCATTCGAGCATTTGTGTCACCTGGTTCGCGTAGCACCCCCATGGCTCGTGCGTTGTGGGCAGACAAGCGGATATCGATGGAAGTGTTCCATGACGAGCGAAGTTGTGCGTTTGCTGCTCTCGGCTCAGGCATGGCTGGTTCGCCTGCCTTGTTGTTGTGCACGAGTGGCACCGCGGCAACTCATTTTCACGCCGCAGTGGTCGAAAGTCATCAGAGCGCCGTGCCCCTCATTGTAATGACGGCCGATCGCCCTCCTGAGTTGCAAGGTGTTGGTGCCCCGCAGACAATAAACCAACGGCAACTATTCGGGTCGGCCGTTCGGGCTTTTATCGATGTGTCAGTTCCCGATGAAAAGCAATCCAAGACATGGCGATCTATTGCCCATGATGCTGTCAGTCTTGCTGTCGATTCCCTCACGCCGGGCCCGGTGCACATCAATCTTCCGTTTCGTGAACCGCTTGTGGGCGTGGTTGGCACACTTCCGGAACGAAAAACAAAAAAGCGGAACTCTCCTCAGTACCCAGACACTCGGCGAGCGGTGAAGTCACTCACATCGATTGTGAAGAAGAGCAACAACGGAGTCTTCATCGCCGGTAAGGGCGCAACTGGTTCGGTGCTCGAACTTGCGGAGCACTTGGGCTGGCCAGTACTCGCAGATATTCGTTCTGGCGTGCGGGACGACAGTCCTGTAGTGGTGGCCGCTTTCGATGGTCTTCTGAGATGTGAAGAGTTCACATCGGCATTGCAACCGTCTGTTGTGGTGCGAGTGGGGGAGCCGCCTGCATCGAAGGTGCTCGGCCAGTGGTTAAAGACGTTGACCTGTCCGGTGCATCAGTGGTGCGTTGATGACCGATTCTTTGACCCCGAACTCATCGGCGCCGTCAACTTCGTTGTTGATGTCGACGACGCGTGTCGACTGATCGCGGATCGTGTCGGCGACGACAGAGCGCAGGGCTCGAATGATGAATGGCTCGAATGTTGGGAGTCGGCGGCCGATCGCGCTGAGCAGGCTCTCGAGCGGGGTCTTGGCGACACGTGGAACGAACCGGCAATTGCGCGATGCGTGATGCAATGTCGTCAGGGACCGCTGGTGGTGAGCTCGTCCATGCCAATTCGAGACGTTGAGTGGTACAGCGGCGTCAACGGTGAATATCCGGTCTTTTCCAACCGGGGCGTGAATGGAATCGATGGTGTCGTGAGTACCGCAGTGGGTGTGGCTCTCGCCAGCGAATTGCCGACGACGCTGCTGATTGGTGACATCGCTTGCATTCATGATGCAAATGGTTTGTGGAATCTTGCCGGTCGACGTGCAGATCTTCGCATCGTGGTGGTGAACAACTCAGGCGGTGCCATTTTTGGCTTCTTGCCGCAAGCAAAAGAACTCGACGTCGATCAATTCGAAACACTGTTCGGTACACCGCACGATGTGTCGTTTGAACATCTGGCGGCTGCGCACGGTGTGGCCTATCGACGTGTCGCTGACCTTGCCACATTGCGTGACGCACTTGGTATTCGCGGGCCAATTCTCATTGAAGCTCGTACTGATCGGTCAGTCAATGTGGCTACTCATGATCACGTGAACTCTCTCATCGCATCGGCAGCAGTACGGCCCAAGGCCTGACACTTTCGCGCCCGTGTCAGGGTCGCACGATGGCGGACAACATCGCCTGAAACTTTGCCTGAGTCTCAGCAAGTTCTGAGTGCGGTTCGCTGTCGGCGACGATTCCACCACCAGCAAAAAGGCGCGCGCGAGTGCGGTCTGCACTCAACTCAGCGCACCTGATGGCAACTGCCCATGTACCGTCACCATTTCCATCTATCCAACCAACGGCGCCGCCGTAATCGCCGCGGTTCATGCCCTCAACTTTCTTGATGAGTTCCATCGCTTCCTTGGTTGGGTGCCCGCCCAGAGCCGGAGTGGGGCAGAGCATGTCCACCAATGAGAGCACTGAGAGAGGTGGCTCGACTAGTGCACCCTCGAGAGCGGTTCCAAGATGTTGCACATTTGCAACCGTGACGATGGAAGGCTCTGGTTCCCAGTCCAGGTATGAACAATGAGGAAGCAGAGTGTCGTGAACCATGTCGATGACGACACGGTGCTCAATCTGATTCTTTGTGCTAGCAACCAACTCTGCAGCTAGTCGGGCGTCGGTGGTTGCATCACCTGTTCGTGGCGCGGTGCCTGCAAGAGGATGGCTTCGAATGGTGCGACCTTGTCGCTCAACGAGAAGCTCTGGCGATGCACCAAGTAGGCCGCCGATGAGAAACCGGTAGCTAGACCCGAAAGAAGCGCGCAGGCGCAAGAGGATGCTGTACACGTCGAGTGGCTGAGCAGAACGCACTTGAATGTCTCGTGCAATCACCGCTTTGTCAATCTCCCCGCGACGTACGACATTACGTGCCGAAACCACCGCTGCGAGGTACGTGTCGATTGGGGTGAGTGGTTGCACGGCGAAGGAGTTGACTGTCGGCGGGTTGGGCTTGGTGGTTGCCATGTCATTGACAACTGCGAGGAGACGAGACTCCGTCACCAATTGGGGGTCGGTTCCGATCAGCGACACGGTGTGTGAACCATCTTCACGTTTCTGAACCAGAACTTCAGGAATTGAAAAACGAGCCGGGTCTTCACGTAAAAACGGCTTGACGCCGAACGCAACGACGCCACGCGTCGCATCAGAATCGCTGTCAACTGTGGAGACATTGAGCAACACTCTCTCGACGTCGGTTTGTGTGCAGGTCAGAGCAACTCCACGACCAGCAATGCCGACTCCATCTCGCACGAAAAGATGCCCATCACCGCGACACACCGCGTTGAGATCAAGCGCTGTGGTCAGAGGCCGGCTGCAGACGTGCAACCGCTGCGTCACGGGTTCCTCGTGCCAGTCATCATCTGAGTGATTCCGCCCGATAGTTGCTCGTGAGTGGCATCGGAAAAGCCTGCGTCCCGAAGCATTTGCACGAGCTTGTCTCGAGGAGGCAAGTACGACACGCTTCGTGGAAGATATCGATACGCGGCGCCATCAGAGAGCAGTGCTCCGATGCGTGGCACCACCTTGCCGAAGTAGATGTCGTTTCCGAACCGAATAACTCGCCGGTGGGGAATTCCGACATCGAGAAGTGAGATACGACCACCAGGTCGTACGACTCGTGCCAGCTCCCGAAAAAACACATCAAGGTCGACCAGGTTGCGAAGTGCAAAGCCACACATCGCTCCGTCGACGGCGCCGTTCGCGACCGGCAGTTGAAGAATGTCTGACTGTGCTCGCGGTGAGCCGCTGCGGTCGGCAGAAAGCATGCCGAAAGAAAGATCCATCGACAGTGGTTTGTGTCCTGCTTTCGCGAGATCGACACATAGGTCACCCGTGCCTGAGGCCAAATCGAGCACCGTGCTACCACGAGGAAGTCGAAGTTCGCGAACGGCCCGCTTGCGCCAACGAACGTCGAGCCTGAATGTCATGATGCGATTGACCATGTCGTAGCGCGGAGCAATCGCGTCGAACATTGCGCGCACCATGGCGGACTTGGTGTCGCCCTCTGGCAGGGTGTCGGTGTCCCATGAAACGTCGCTTACGCGACTCTGGTTACGACTGCCGAACCTCACCCTCGGAAGGCTACGGTGCCAGAGCACGGGTGCGCCGAACTGCGCTCCGTGATTGTCGAGACGCATTCACTGATTCGAGGCTGACATGATCGATTTCACATTGGCGCCTGAGCATGAGGCGATTCGTTCGAAGGTGCGTGACTTTGTCGATGACCACATCATTCCTGCGATGGAGCCATATGGCCACCGTGAGGAGATGGATGCCGACTCTCGCCGGGCCTATGTGACCGAACTCATCCGGTTGCGCAAACTTGCACACAGTGAAGGACTGTGGCTGCCGCACATGCCGAAAGAGTGGGGCGGCATGGGTCTTGGTCACGTTGCTCTGGCGATGGTGCAGGCAGAGGCCGCGAAAACCCGAGTCGGCCCGTGGGTGTTCAATTGTCAGGCTCCCGATGAGGGAAACATGCACACACTGCACCATTGGGCCACACCAGAGCAGAAGGAGAAGTACCTCAAGCCTTTGTGTGATGGAGTGGTGTCGTCCTGCTTCGCCATGACAGAACCGGAAGTTGCCGGGTCAGACCCGACACTTATCAAGACACACGCCATCAAAGATGGTGACGAGTGGATCATCAACGGTCACAAGTGGTTCATCTCCGGTGCTCGTCGTGCAAAGTTCGCGATTCTCATTGCACGTACTGAGATGGATGTGCCACCAGGCTCACGCGGTGCCAACACCGCTTTTCTCATCGACCTGCCTGCCGAGGGTTGGAACGATGTTCGTGAAGTAGAGACCATGCATGGGTCAACGGGTCACAGTGAGATTGTGATCACAGACTTGCGCGTGCACGACTCGCAGATTCTTGGTGGACGCGGTAACGGACATCGCCTCGGTCAATACCGACTCGGACCCGCACGCCTTGCTCACTGTATGAGGTGGATCGCACAAGCAGAGTCTGCGCTCAACATGATGGTCGACAGGTCGCTCACTCGATACTCACACGGGTCGTGGCTTGCAGAGAAGCAGGGTGTGCAGTGGATGATTGCTGACTCCGCGATGGAGCTTTATCAGTGCAAGTTGATGGTGTTGCATGCCGCCTACAAGATCGATCGCGGTGATGACTTCCGCACAGAGGTGTCGATGGCGAAGCATTTTGTCGCGAACAGCCTGAACCGAATTATCGATCGAGCAATTCAAGTGCACGGAGCTCTCGGGTACTCGACCGACACGCCACTTGCAGGAATGTTGCAGCACGCACGGTGGGCGCGGTTTGCTGACGGCGCTGACGAAATTCACCAGATGCGGATTGCAGAGAACACCATCAAGGCGTTCACCGACACTGGATCGACGAAGAAGGCCACCGGTGACTTACCAATCTGATCACGCACCCCTTTTTGGGGTCTTCATGCCGCAAGGCTGGAAGATGGAGTTGGCCTCAATTGATGGGGCAGAGAACAAGTGGAATGCTGCTGTTGAGGTTGCGGTGAAGGCTGAAGAGCTTGGCTTCGACTCGCTGTGGGTGTACGACCATTTTCACAACGTTCCGGTACCCGCACATGAAGCCGTGTTCGAATGTTGGACAACTTTGGCCGCGATCAGTCAGCGAACAAGCCGAATCAGGCTTGGACAGATGGTCGGATGCAACAGTTATCGCAACCCGGGGCTCTTGGCAAAGATCACATCGACTCTCGATGTCATCTCTGGCGGTCGCGTGGAGTGGGGTATCGGAGCTGGTTGGTATGAGAACGAGTATCGCGGATACGGATACGAGTATCCGAAACCGTCGGCTCGTATCGGCATGCTGCGTGAGACAGTTGAAATCGTGAAGTCAATGTGGACACAGCTCGAGACCACGTACGACGGTAGGCACTACAAACTGGTGCGCGCCAATTGTGATCCGAAACCTCTGCAGCAACCGCATCCGCCGGTGTGGATTGGCGGCGGTGGCGAACAGTTGACACTTCGAGTCGTGGCCGAACACGCCAATGTTTCCAACTTCGGTTCTTCGCTTGATGAGTTCATACGAAAGCGCGAAATATTGAGATCGCACTGCAAGACGGTGGGCCGCGACGAGTCAGAAATTCGAAAGACCATCTCGAGTGAGGTATTCATCCGCGAGACCGAAGCTGAGCTCGTGGCAGCCGGGTCCCGTTCGATGTCGGGAGAGCCACTCGACGTGTGGCGCGAAAAGGCGTTCGTGGGCACGCCGGACCAAGTGAGTGAAAAGATCAGTCGCTTCTTGGAAGCCGGTTGCTCCGGCTTCATTCCTTGGTGCCCGGACTACCCGTCAACCGAGACCATCGAGTTGTTCGCCACCAAGGTGATGCCGAACTTCAGATAAGTGGCTCGATGGTCACACGTAATAGCGGAACATGTTTTCCGCCACGCACGAGGGCTTCGACGCCCCTTCAACTTCGAAGGTCGTCTCGATGGTCACTTGTACGCCACCGGCGATGTCCTCGACATTGGCCAGTTTGACCCCAGCTCGCAACTTGGAACCAACCGGCACGGGCGAAGGAAAGCGAACCTTGTTGCAGCCGTAATTCACTGCCATGGAAAAGCCCTTGATTGAAAAGATCTGCGGCAACAACACCGGCCCGAGCGAGAGCGTGAGATAGCCGTGCGCAATGGGTCCGCCGAAGGGGCCTGACTTGGCACGCTCAACGTCGATGTGAATCCACTGATGATCGCCGGTTGCGTCAGCAAACAGATTCACGCGTTCTTGTTCGATGGTGATGTAGTCCGAGTAACCGAGATGTTCGCCAACAAGCGCCTTCAGTCCTTCGACCCCTTGAATGTCTCTAGCCATGTCTTAATTGTTGCACGGCGAGGTGTTCAACTCATCTTTCGAAACCACACACGCTGGTGATTCCGGCTCATGGGATGAAGGATGAGGGCACAGAGGGCGACATCAAACGCGAATCCGATGAGGGTATTGCCCGTGAGCTTGTCCCACAGTGAGACACTCACACCCATCTGTCTTTCGAAGTCCGAGTAAGCCCAGACTCGCATGACGAAGGGGGAGAACGCAGCAGCAATGGCTGCCTTGTAGCCCAGTCTCTTTTCGTTGGCGATGAGAAAACCAGAACCAATGAACAAGACGCAGACGATGAGTCCTGCCACGGCGCCGAGCGCAGAACGTCCGCGGAGATAGCCGAGGTCGTCAGTGCCGTCCAGATATTCGATAAGCGCGAAAGCGCCGTTGATGTACAGAAGCCAAAGTGCGATCTGGAGTGTCTGAGGAAGCGAACGCTCGAACCACTTGCGCGGATCCAATCCGAACTGAGAAGACGCCATGTGTCAAGTGTTGCAGGTCATCAAGAGTTGAGTGGGCACATCGGTAGCCTGACATCGTGCGCAGTGGTTTCGTGGCTCTTGTAGGTCGACCAAATGTCGGCAAGTCAAGCCTCGTGAACGCCATATGCGGGTCAAAAGTGAGCATTGTGTCGAACAAAGCTCAAACCACGCGGCACCGCGTTCGAGGGGTGCTTCACGGTGCTGACTCGCAAATTGTCTTTGTCGACACCCCTGGGGTGCACAAGGCGGTGACTGCGCTCGGTGAGCGAGTGAATGCCACAGCGCTTGAGTCGATCGACGATGTCGACATCACGTGCCTCGTGATTGACGCAAGCAAACCGTTTGGTCGCGGAGATCAATTCGTCGCAGACCGGCTTCACATGGATCGCACCTTTGTCATCATCAACAAAGTCGACGCGGTGTCGCGCCAAAAGACGCTTGAGCAGTTGGCTGCAACCTCAGTGCTGAACGCTCGTGAGTACTTTCCTTTGTCGGCTCGCACCGGAGAAGGGGTCGATGCGCTCGTCGCAGCACTTCGCGCAGCCATGCCCGAGGGTCCGGAATACTTTCCCCCTGACATGGCTTCAGACACCGAGCAAGGTCTGTGGGTGGCAGAACTGGTGCGCGAACAGTTGATAGAGCGGTTCGCTGACGAGTTGCCGTATTCCATCTCCACCCGTGTCACAGAGTGGGAGTGGCCTCGGGTTCGTTGTGAGATTGTTGTCGAACGTGACAGCCAAAAGGGAATGGTCATCGGCAAAGGTGGAGCGATGCTCAAGGAAGTGGGTCAGGCCGTTCGCGCACAAATGCCGGCTGGAGCATTTCTTGAATTGCATGTCGCCGTCGAAAAAGACTGGCAAAGACGTCCAGACAAAATCGAGCGCCTCGGCTACTAGAAGCAGCAGGCTGGCGGCCTGTTGTCTGTCGGCTCGACCTTGCGTAGTCGCAGTTATGTCGTGATGTCGCGTAGAAAAGCTTCCACTTCATCTCGATGCCGAGTGCGCGCCATTGGCGGCAGTACGTCTATGAGCGTGCGACGGTACCCGGCATTCGCAAGTCGATTGTCAAGAACGGCCACGACGCCACGGTCTTCGTTGGTTCTGATGAGGCGGCCAACGGCTTGCGCAAGTGAAGTGGCTGCCATCGGAAGATCGATGATGTTGAATGAAGCTCGTCTCCCGACGGCATCGCGTCGTGCTTCCAGCAACGGATCATCTGGACGTGGGAAGGGAAGTTTGTCCAGCACGACGAGGGACAACGTGCGACCTGGAAGGTCGACACCTTGAAAAAACGACTGCGACGCAAAGATGCACGTGGCTTCATCGGACAAGAACTCTTCGATCAGTCGCTGACGTGGTGTCTCGAGTGGCGTCACAATGGGAAAGCTCACGCGCTCACGTAGCGCTGTAACCGCCAGACGAAGTGCCCGGTTGCTGGTGAACAGCGCGAGAGTTCGGCCTCCGGCCGCATTGATGAGAGCTTCCAGTTCGTCATGTACGAACTCATCGAACTGTGGGGAGTTTCGGTCGGGAAATTCCGGTGAGCAATACAACTTCGACATTGAATGATAGTCGAACGGGCTGTCAACCGACAGTGATTCCGTGCCCTCGTCTGGTAGTCCGACTCGCTGTGGAAGGCTGAGGGGCACAGTCGCCGAAGTAAGCACGGCAGTGCGTTTATGCCACACACCGGCATTCATGAAGTCGCCGACGTGTAGTGGACTCACCCGCAACAGCGGCCGCTCCTCGGTGCCCTCGACAAACAAAACTTGATTGTCGTTCGCCGCAAGGCATATATCGACACTTTCGATGAGCCTCGACACCTGTGTCTGAGCGCGCAACACTTTTTGCTTGAGTGCGTCGTTGGTGCTGTCAACAGCACGCAATTCTCCGAGAATTGAAGAGGCATCACCGCGCACGTCACCCAATGCCTTGCCAATGTTTGCCGGAAGACCGGATTGAAAACGGGTTGCGAGGTGTGGCACCAAAGTTGTTCGAAGAACTGCAGCTCGGCCTGCGAGCGAGTCGCAAGCTGAACTGTCGACCAACACGGCTCGGACTACTGATACGAGCGCCTTAAGACGACCTGGTCCAATGGCTGTGCCGACTGCATCGCTCATCACCGACTCAAGCTGATGAACCTCGTCGAACACGACAACTTCGTGTTCCGGCAACACTGCACCATCGCTGGCGATGTCGAGGCCATAGAGGTGCAGATTCACGACGATGATGTCTGAAGCTGCAGCTCGGTGTCGTGCCGCTTCAGCTAGGCACTCGTTGCCACGCGGACAGCGTCGAGCGCCTGGGCACTCTTCACTAGAGACGGTGAACTGACGTCGTGTCTCGTCGGTGAGGCGTCCTGGAAATTCTTCGATGTCGCCCGTGTCGCTTGACGGAAGCCATGCCTTTACTTTGAGCGCGGTTTTCTTTGTTTGCTCGTTGTCGTCGAAGTCAAGGTGTGAGTCCGGGTTCAGTTGTTCATCGAGTCGTTGCAGACACACGTAGTTGCTGCGACCTTTCAGGACGGTCCATGTGAATGCCCCAGGAAATTCTTCCGCCACGAGGGGAAGGTCCTTGGCGTTCAACTGATCTTGCAGAGCCTTGGTTGCGGTGGCAATGACGGTGCGTTTGCCGTTGAGGACAACCGGAACGATGTATCCAAGCGACTTACCGGTACCGGTGCCTGCTTGCACAACCACATGACGACCTTTGTCAAGTGCCTGTGCCACCTCTGCCACCATGTCGACTTGCCCCTGCCGCTCTTCGGCGGAAGGTAGGCGAGAAGTGATGCGACGCAGTGCCGCGATTGCCTCAGTTGCTGCGGACAAGTTTCAGAGCTCGGTCAAGTTCGTCGGAGTCAAAGTCGGGCCATGTCTTTTCCGTGAAATACACTGCCGCCCCGTTAATTTGCCAGAGAAGAAAATTTGAGATTCGCGTTTCTCCGGAAGTGCGCACTAGCACATCGACGGGCGGAAGGTCAGGTGCATACATCTTGTGGTCGATGGTTTCTGCGTCGATGGGTGAGTCAGTGTCCTTGCATGCACGAGCAGCTCGTACAAGTTCTGCTCGACTGCCATAGTCGAATGCAACCGTCACGACGAGCCCGGTGTTGTGTTCGGTGTCGGCCATGGCCTTACGGATTGCTCGTTGCACGTACACCGGAGTACGTGCACCTGGCTCGTCGAATGGTCGCCCGATCCAGTTGATGCGTGCATTGTTCTGGTTCATTTCGTCGATGCGACCGAAAAGTTTGCGATGGAGCCCAAGGATGTGACGAACCTCGGCACGAGGTCGTACCCAGTTCTCAGTAGAGAAACCAAAGACTGTCAGCCAACCGATATTTCGCTGTGCCGCAGCTCTGACGACGGCGGCAAGGGCTTCCTCGCCTGCCGTATGTCCAGCGGTGCGCGGCAAGCCACGACGCTTCGCCCAACGTCCGTTGCCATCCATGATGCAAGCAATGTGCACCGGTGGTTGGCTCGTGTGGCCCTTAGTAGTGGTCGAAAGTGCATCTGTCACGGCGATGTCACCCTAGTGACTGGTATCTGGTGAGAGAATCCACCTATGTCGCCGAAACCGACGAGTCGTCCCTCGCTCGACGACCGTGACGACGCTGAACTGGGTCATGTTGTCGTTGCTGGTGGCACGCCGCACGAGTGGCTTGCGTTTGATGCGGTTCAGTGGAGAGATCGAGTGGATGCGCTCGCAGCTGGGGTGGCTCGCGCCGGTACGCGATGGCTCACGTTGTATCCCTTTGGTGGGGAGTCGCTGTCTTTGAGTGAGACACGGAACATGGATGAGTCGCTGTCATCATTGGGAAAGATAAAGAACATCGGTGACGGTCAACATCCGCGGTGGGTCCTTGAAGCTGACGATGGGCTCAGTATTTGCATTGAGCCAGACCCTGATGGTCACAACCGATTTGCGCGAGTGTTGAATGCCCTGAGAACCAAAGACAGTGGTGAACCTCTCAATGACGCAGCTATTGCGACTGCCGTGTTGGCGCCAAGTCCACGCGAGCCAGATTTGGTGGTCATCCTCGGTCCCCCCACACGATTGCCGACGTCACTGGTGTGGGAATTGGCATACAGCGAACTGGTCTTTCTTGACCTTGGTTGGACGAACGTGTCAGCTGCAGATTTGGAATTGGCCGTTGATGACTTCACCCGCCGAAACCGGCGTTTTGGCGGACTTGACTCGTGATGACTTCAAAATGGTGAAGAGCTATCGCGACGAAGCGGTTGTCCTTCGCACATACAAATTTGGCGAAGCAGACAGAGTGGTTGTGTTGCTCACTCGCGATCACGGAAAGGTTCGTGCTGTTGCAAAGGGTGTGCGCAAGGGAAAGTCTCGCTTCGGAGGGCGCCTCGAGCCACTCAGCACAGTCGACATCCAATTGCACCTCGGTCGATCGCTAGACACAATTCAGCAAGTGGAATTGGTGCACACGCACACAAAGTTACGAACAGATTTTGCTCGTTTAGGCCAGGGCCTCTCCATGGCGGAGGCCATCGACACACTCACACCGGACCGGGAGCCGGTGGAACATCTCTATGACTTGCTCTCTCGCGCACTCGTCGAGCTGAACCGACAGCAGTCACCACTTCTACTGGGCGCCTTTTATTGGAAAGTGCTCGCCGCAGATGGTGCGGGCCCGGTGCTCGATTCATGCGCACGCTGTGACGAGCGTGCCGAGCTGGTTGCTTTCGACTTCGTGGAAGGCGGGGCGCTGTGCGGTCAATGCCGTGCTGGTACTCCGGTGTCTTTTGCTGCATTGGAACTCATGCGGCGCATTCTTGGTGGGGCATTGGCTCAGGCACTTGAGACGGAAGATTCGCCGGTGGTGAATGAAGTCAACGCACTTGCTCGGCGTGCCATGGAGTTTCACCTTGAACGCCGTATCAAGAGCATCGGCGTGTTCGACCGCCACTTGTAGGCTGAGCAGTCCATGCCGGCACAAGATCTCGACCAAATCGTCAACCTCTGCAAGCGTCGCGGTTTCGTGTACCCGAGCGCGGAGATCTACGGCGGATTCCGCTCGTCCTATGACTACGGCCCACTCGGTTCGCTCATGCTGCGCAATGTCAAAGATGCGTGGGTGCGCACCATGGTGCAAATGCGCGACGACACGGTGCTCATCGATGCCGCCATTCTGGGTCCACCACAGGTGTTCGAGGCCAGTGGTCACTTGGCGAACTTCAGTGACCCACTCGTGGACTGCACCGTGTGTAAGCGTCGGTTTCGGCAGGACCATTTAGATACGCGCGACTGCCCGCAGTCGATGAAGGGTTGCCAATTCACTGAAGCACGCGCATTCAACTTGATGTTCAAGACTCATGCTGGCCCCATCGAGGGCGCAGGGGCTGAGGTGTACCTACGTCCAGAAACAGCCCAAGGCATGTTCGTGAACTTCATGAATGTGTTGCAGACGAGCCGCAAACGGCCACCCTTCGGTATCGCACAGGTCGGCAAGAGCTTCCGAAACGAGATCACGCCGGGCAACTTCATCTTCCGTACTCGCGAGTTCGAACAAATGGAACTCGAATTTTTCGTGCCTCCCGCTGAAGGACCGCAGTGGTATGAGTATTGGTGCAAAGAGCGTCTCGACTGGTACGTCAATCTCGGCATTCCGCGCGAGATGCTTCGCATCAGAGCACACGATGCCGACGAGTTGTCCCACTATTCCGCGGGTACCAGCGACGTGGAATTTCTCTTCCCGTGGGGTTGGGGTGAGCTCGAAGGTATTGCCCAGCGCACCGATTTCGACCTCTCCCAGCACGCATCACACAGCGGACAGAAGCTCGACTTCTTCGACCAGGCGACGAATGAGCGTTATGTGCCCTACGTGGTAGAGCCAGCAGCCGGCGCCAATCGCACCATGGCCGCGTTCCTCTTGGCGGCCTACGACGAAGATGTGGTGAATGACGAACCGCGCACCGTGTTGCGGTTGCACCCGCGGTTGGCGCCGTACAAAGTGGCGGTGTTGCCGTTGTCCAAGAAGGACACGTTGTCACCCCTCGCGCGTGACATCTTCCAACAGCTCTCGCGTCGTTGGATGTGTGAGTACGACGAAACTCAGGCGATTGGTCGGCGCTATCGCCGACAGGACGAAATTGGCACGCCGTTGTGCGTGACGGTCGACTTTGACTCGCTCGAAGACAACGCTGTCACTATTCGTGACCGCGATTCCACAGAGCAGGTGCGAGTTCCCATCGCTGATCTCGAGACAGAAGTGGCCAGCCGACTCGGCTTGTAATCGTCTGGTCGAGCGCATTCATCTCGACTTCGAAGAGACAACCACACGGTGTAGTTTCAGAGTCGCCGCCAAAGAGGTGGCACGACGGAAGGACAACACGATGAGCAAAGTGGCCTTGGCAGTGAAGTTGCCAGCAGCAGCAGGAAAAGGCAACGAATTGGCCGCTGCGATGGAGGAAGCTCTCGACCACGTTCGTCAGGAATCTGGAACGCGGTACTACATCCTTCATGCCGACACCTCGAACCCAGACATTCTGTGGATGTATGAGATGTATGACTCACAAGCTGACCTCGATGCGCACATGGGTGCGGACTGGTTCAAGCAATTGGGACCAAAACTTGCTCCTTTGTTCGGCGGCGCACCTGAGTTCCATTTCCTGCGCCCCATCGCCGGCAAAGGGCTCTGACATCTCGCACGTCCGTTGCGAATGTCAACGTTCGCATCGAAAAATTCGTGGTGACTCTTGATGGCAACGTATCTCGATTCGATTGTCGCCTGGCACAAACATCGAGCCAGTATCGACGGCAGACCTCTGTCGCGACTTGTTTCTGCGACTGATCGGCTTGTGCCGACGCGCGGATTCTCTTCACGACTTCGGAAAGGCAACTCCGTCGCCGTCATCGCAGAAGTCAAGCGTCGCTCGCCGTCAAAGGGCGCTCTCGTGCCTTCACTTGATGTCGCTGGGCTCGCTCGACGGTACGAAAGTGCTGGCGCAAGTTGCATGTCAGTGCTCACCGACAGCGAACACTTCGGTGGATCCATCAACGACCTTCAAACGGCGCGTGCAGCCACCAACTTGCCGGTCTTGCGGAAGGATTTCACGGTTGATCTTCGTGACGTGTGTGATGCGCGTTTGATGGGAGCTGACTGCGTGCTTCTCATCGCTGCAGTGTTGTCTCAAGTTGAGTTGCGAGACATGCTGTCCTTGGCGCGAGACATCGGAATCGATGCGTTAGTGGAAGTGCACGATGAGCGCGAAGTAGCCCGCGCGGTGGAGTGTGAAGCGGTGTTGATAGGTGTGAACCAGCGGGACCTCGTCACCTTCGATGTGGACCATGAACGCGCGGTACGCATGGGATCAGTTATTCCAGAAGCGTGCGTGCGGGTTGCGGAGTCCGGTATCAGGGGCCGTGACGACGCGACGAGCCTCGCCGAAGCTGGGTATGACGCGCTCCTCGTGGGCGAACATTTGGTGCGAGCCGAGAACACGGAAACGGCCCTTTCGGAATTGATCGTCCCAAGGAGCGTCACTCGCGCGACTAGTTTCTGAGCGTGTTCATCAAAATCTGCGGCGTCACAAATGAAGACGACGCATTGCTCGCGGTGGCACTAGGTGCAGACGCTGTCGGCTTTGTCTTTGCTCCGTCACCACGGCAGATCGCACCTCAGAAGGTGTATGACATCATCCGTCGTTTGCCTCCAGAGACCCTGACCGTCGGCGTGTTTCGCGATGAGCATCCGACGCGAGTGGTAGAGATCTGTCAGAAAGCTGGGGTGAAAGCAGCTCAACTTCACGGTCATGAGTCTCCGGAAGTGGTGCTCAGCGTCAAGAAACACGTTCACCACGTGATCAAGGCAGTCGCAGCTGGTTCGGTCGATGCGTCGAGGGCGACTTCGTTTCACACAGACATGGTGCTTGTTGATGCGCCCAATCCTGGGGGTGGTGAGGTATTTGACTGGACTCTTCTGGCCGACATGCCCGAGGTACGGCGGCTCATTGTGGCTGGCGGTCTGACTGCAGCAAATGTCGCTCGAGCGATTGAGGTTGCACGTCCGTGGGGCGTGGATCTGTCCAGTGGCGTCGAAGCAGAGCCTGGCAAGAAGGATCCGATAGCGATGCGAAAATTCATCGAGGCTGCTCGTGCAGTTGTGTTTCCACGCCATGAGGCCCGAGACGCATCTCCCTATGACTGGTATGACGAATAGGGAAGAGTGAATTCAGTTAGGGAATCACCCTCCAATCGTGGTGAAATCATTCGGTGACAATGCTCGTGACACCCGGTGCCGATGGTCGATTCGGAGAATTTGGGGGACGATTTGTTCCTGAGACTCTGGTGCCAGCGTGCCAAGAGCTTGAGCGTGAATTCGCGGCGGCGTGGGCCGATGATTCGTTTCGTTCAGAGTTGACCAGAGTGCTTGCCGAGTATGCAGGCAGGCCAAGCATCATCACCGAATGCGAGAACCTCGGGCGTCAACTCGGCATTCGGCTCGTGCTCAAACGTGAGGACTTGAACCACACGGGTTCACACAAGATCAACAATGTTCTCGGTCAGACTCTGCTCGCCAAGCGCATGGGAAAACGTCGCATCGTCGCAGAAACCGGTGCAGGCCAGCATGGTGTCGCGTCGGCCACTGCTGCCGCGCTGATGGGTCTTGAGTGCAAGGTGTACATGGGCGCAGTCGATGTTGAGCGGCAGGCGTTGAATGTGTTTCGCATGCGACTTCTGGGCGCCGAAGTAGAAGCGGTTCATTCAGGTAGCCGAACTCTCAAAGATGCGGTGAACGAGGCCATGCGCGATTGGGTCGCAACTGTTGAATCGACTCACTATTGCCTCGGGTCCGTCATGGGTCCACATCCGTATCCGTACATGGTGCGGCAGTTTCATCGCGTCATCGGTGACGAGGCGCGAGTGCAAATGCGTGAGCGTTACGGCAGTGACCCCGATCTCGTTGTCGCATGTGTCGGTGGCGGCTCGAACGCGATGGGAATCTTCTCCGGATTCGTGGACACCGATGCACGACTCATCGGTGTCGAGCCAGCTGGTGGAGCAGCCGTCGGACGCGGCCAGCCCGGTGTGGTGCACGGCATGAAGAGCTATCTCATGCAGGACGAGTTTGGACAAGTGCAAGAGGCACATTCGATTAGCGCCGGTCTTGATTACCCCGGTGTCGGGCCAGAGCATTCGTACCTTGCATCCATCGGCCGCGCCGAATATCCGACTGTCACGGATGATGAAGTCATCGCGGCCTTTCAATTGATGGCGCGCTCTGAAGGGATCATTCCCGCGCTCGAGTGTGCTCATGCCGTCGCTTGGATCGCGCGCGAGAGCAAGAACTTCGCGGGCAAGACGGTGCTTATGAATCTGTCGGGTCGTGGTGACAAAGACGTCGCCCAGATGATGGACATCTTGGGGGACAAGATTTGAGCGAGGTGGGTCAGCTCGAATCCACGCTTCGTTCACTTCGGTCAGAGGGTCGAAAGGCGCTCGTTCCTTACGTCACTGGTGGTGCGCCGCAATGGGTCGAGACCGTACGCGCGTGCGCGGCAAACGGTGCCACCGCCATTGAAGTGGGTATTCCGTTCTCAGATCCGGTGATGGACGGGCCTGTTATCCAGGAGGCTTCACAACTTGCGCTCGAGGCTGGTGCCACGCCCGTGAGCATTTTCGAGCAACTGCGCACGCTTGATGTTCAGGTGCCGATTGTCGTGATGTGTTACTACAACACGGTTTTTCATGCCGGCCATGAGCGCTTTGCCAAGTCGCTGGTTGATGCCGGGGTGTGCGGTGCAATCATCCCTGATCTTCCTCTTGAGGAGAGTGGACCGTGGTGTGATGCAGCCGACAAACATGGAGTGGCGACGGTGATGTTGGCAGCACCAACTGCGCCCGATGACCGACTGCCGAAGGTTGCACAACGCGCACGAGGGTTTGTGTATTCGGTCGGACTGTTGGGTGTAACCGGAGAGAGGCAGTCATTGGCTGACACCGCCACTAAGCTTGCTGCCAGGCTGAAGGCAATCACAGACGTACCGGTGCTGGTTGGTGTCGGAGTGTCGAATGCGGAACAAGCGGTTCAGGCAAGCGAAGTGGCTGACGGCGTGATTCAGGGTGCCGCGGTCGTGCGTCGCATGTTGGAGGGCGGATCGGAAGCCGTGGGCGAGTTTGTATCTGAAGTTCGACAGCGCTTGGACCAGAGGTTTCCTCGCATAAAGTCGTGACCGTGTTGAAGACAGGCGACAAAGCTCCGGACATTGAACTTCTCGATCAGAACGGAAAGCCGTTCTCGTTGAAGAAGCTGGGTAAGAAGAAGGTCCTCGTGTACTTCTATCCGAAGGCAGACACGCCAGGTTGTACGCAACAATCCTGCGGACTTCGAGACGTGAAAGACAGCATTGGACGCACTGCAATAGTCGGCATCAGCCCCGACAAACCCGAGAAGCAAAAGAAGTTCGATGACAAGTACGAGCTTGGTTTCACGCTTCTCGCCGACACCGAGAACAAGGTTGCCAAGGCGTACAAAGTGTGGAAGAAGAAATCTATGTACGGACGTGAATACATGGGTATCGAAAGGTCAGCGTTTCTCATTGACGCCGACGGCAAAGTGTTGCACGCCTGGTACAAGATCTCTCCGAAGCAGACGCCAGAGTTCTTGCTCCAAGCTCTCGGTAAAGCGTGAGCGAGTTCGCAGCACCTTCAGAGGTGTTGCCGCATCGTCCGCCATTTCTTTTCGTTGATCGAATCAGCGTGCTCGAGCCGGGAGTGCGAGCGGTTGGTCATTGGCGTCTGACAGGCGATGAGTGGTTCTTCCCCGGACATTTTCCTGGGCGGCCGACGTTGCCCGGTGTTCTCATGTGCGAAGCCATCGCTCAAGTGGGCGCTTACGCGGTGTTGACATCACCTTCTCATGTCGGAAAGCTGCCCTTGTTTGGCGGCATCGATGGCGCAAGGTTTCGTCGACAGGTGACGCCGGGTGACGAGCTGGAGTTGGTCGTGGAGTTGGGCCGTATGAGTGCCCGTGCCGGGAAAGGATCCGGTCAGGCGCTCGTCGATGGTGCCGTGGCGTGCGAACTTGAGTTGATGTTCGTCTTCGCAGATACCTGACCATGTCTACTGAGACCTGGTGGCTTGACGAAACACCAATCGAGCATTTTCTCGTGGATGAATACGACATCCGAGCCTATGTGCCGTCGGACGTAGAGATGATCGTGAGTGCGGTGACCGAGAGCATTGAACACTTGCGGCCGTGGATGCCATGGGTGGCGTTCGAACCCCAGTCCATTGAGCAGAGAAGTGTGCTGGTGCGCGAATGGCAGTCAGATTGGTCTAACAAGAAAGATTTCAACTTCGGAATCTTCGCTGGCGACAATCATGTCGGTAGTACCGGACTTCACCCTCGGTCTGATCGCGGATGCTTAGAAATCGGCTATTGGGTTCATGCGAAGCACCTCAACCGTGGAATTGCGACGCTTGCTGCGCAGACCATGCTCGAAGCAGCTTTTGGTATGAAGCCTGTGCTTGCCGTCGAATTAGTTCATGATTCCAAGAATGTTCCGTCACGCCGCATTGCCGAGAAAATCGGCTTTGTGTTGCACGAAGAGTTCCTCAAAGTTGATGACTCGTACTACTCGCATGTGGCTTCAGCGCCGGCGGAGAGTGGAGTGATGTGTCGATGGCGAATGAGTCGAGACAGGTGGTCAACGCTTTGGGGCGAGAATCACTGAGCCGTTGTGGCCACCGAAACCAAAGTTGTTGCTGAGGGTGGGCCCTGGCGTCCACGCGCGGGATGCGCCATGAACCAAGTCGATCGCCATTGAAGGATCAACTTCTGTCGTGCCGGCAGTCGGCGGAATCGACTTGTTCTCGAACGCCAAAAGCACTTGCGCCGCCTCGAGCGCGCCCGCTGCACCGAGTGCGTGTCCGGTGACACCCTTGCCACTCATGACCGGAACTGTCTTGTCGCCGAAAATCGCGCGTACGGCCTCGGCTTCTGCAGCGTCGTTGAGCGGTGTTGATGTTCCGTGGGCGTTGATGTGAGCGATATCAGCAGCCTGCAGGCCCGCATCTTCGAGTGCGAGTTTCATGCACGCAATTGCTCCGACACCACCAGGCGATGGTGCAGTGATGTGGTGCGCATCAGCATTGCTGGCCGCGCCCAGGACTTCACCCAAAATCGTCGCCCCTCGTGCGACTGCGAGGTCCCACCGTTCGAGAATAAAAACTGCCGCACCTTCGCCCATGACGAATCCGTCCCGTTTGGCATCAAAGGGCATGCTTGCTCCTGAGGACGACAAAGCTGTCATGTTGCCGAATCCGGCGAGTGATGTTGCGGTTGCCGCTGCTTCCGAGCCACCTGTTGCGACGGCGTCGCAACGCCCCCATGCGATGAGTCGTGCGGCGTACCCAATTGCATGGGTCGAGGCAGCGCAGGCTGTGCAGATTGTCTCGTTGGGGCCTTGTAGGCCATAGCGCATGGAGATGGCCGCGCCCGATGCATTCGCCATCATCATCGGAACAAGAAATGGCGAGACACGACGCTCACCCTTATCGACGCGCGTGATGACTTGTTCTTCGAGTGTGTGTAACCCGCCAATTCCGGTGGCAAAGATGGAGCCGAAACGCGCCGGGTCAACACCGACATCGCCCGCTTGTTCGAAGGCCTCTCGCGCGGCTGCCAAAGCAAATTGCTCAACTCGATCTGCACGACGCGCGTCTTTCGGGTTGTCAAAGTAGGGAAGTGGGTCCCAATCCGTGAGCTCTACGCTCCGTGTGCCAGTAACGCCAGGTCCGTGAAGACCCTTCCAGTAAGCGTCTTTGCCGATGCCGCACGGCGCAACAACTCCGAATCCGGTGATTGCAACCCGGTGTCCGGCTCCTTGCATGATGACGTGATCAGGAGATCTTGTTTGTCACAAGTGCGAACGCTTGACCAACGGTCTTGACGTTCTCGAGTTCTTCTTCAGGTACTTCAATGCCGAATTCCTCTTCAAGCGCCATGACTAACTCAACTAGGTCGAGCGAATCCGCATCGAGATCGTCGGCAAAGGAAGCATCAGGCGTGACCTTGGATGCATCGACGGACAGGGTGTCGACTGCGCACTTGGTGAATCGCGAGAAAAGCTCTTGGTCCATTGTTTGGTCTCCTTTGGTGGGTGTTTCAGTTTCGCACACCAATGCGGTGAGCTTTGGTCTTAGTGACCCATGCCCAGGCCACCATCAACTGGTATGACTGCGCCAGTGATGTAGCCGGCGCCGGGTCCGGCAAGAAAAGCCACAACTTCTGCGATTTCTTCTGGGGTCGCCATTCGTTGAAGTGGAACTGCCTCGACGAGTGCCTTCACGCGGTCATCTCCAAGCGCAGCAGTCATGTCTGTCTCCACAGGGCCGGGAGCGACAACGTTGACGGTGATGCTGCGGGAACCGAGCTCTCTCGCCAACGAACGTGCAAGACCGACAAGACCTGCTTTTGATGCTGCATAGTTCACTTGTCCGGCAGAGCCGAGTAGACCGACAACCGACGACATCAGAATGATGCGGCCAGAACGTGCACGAAGCATGCCTTGTGCGGCGCGCTTGCAACATCGGTACGCCGAGTTCAGATTGGCATCGATCACCGACGTGAAGTCTTGTTCGGACATCCGCAAGAGCAGCGTGTCCTTGGTGATGCCAGCATTTGCGACGAGCACTTGAACTGGTCCGAACTTCTCTTCGATGGCTGAGAACGCCGAGTCCACTTCCGCCGTATTGGTGACATCACATTTCACTCCAAATAAACCATCCGGAGGAGGGGACGAGTTATACGTGACAGCAACGTTGTCGCCGAGGCTTGCAAAATGTCGCGCACAGGCAAGGCCGATTCCACGAGAACCACCGGTCACGAGCACTGTTCGACTCATCGTGCCGTCCACCTGATGACTGCACTGGCAGCCGTCATGCCAGCGCCGAACCCAACCAAAAGAACGAGGTCGCCCTCTTTGATGCGTCCCTTGTTCGCAGCGTCAAAGAGAGCCAGAGGAATGGACGCAGATGACGTGTTTCCAGTCTCGTGAATGACCGTCGCCGCTTTTTCAAGCGGCATGTTCAGGCGATCGCACGCAGCCGAGATGATGCGAATGTTTGCTTGATGTGGAACGACCAATGCGATGTCGTCGCTTGTGACGCCTGCATGCGCGATGCTCTTTGTGGCGCTGTCAACCATGATGCGAACGGCACGTCGGAACACTTCCTTGCCGTCCATCTTGATGAAGTCGCCGTGGTCTTGGTACAGCAGATTCTCGAGAGAGCCATCGGCATCGAGGTCCCAGCCAAGAAGGTGCCCTGAATCAGAGGTTGCCTCGAGAACTGCCGCACCGGAACCGTCCGCAAACAGAATGGCAGTGTTGCGATCATTCCAATCGGTGATGCGGGACAAGACGTCGGTTCCGATAAGTAACACTCGCTCGGCACCCATCGCAATGAGTCCGTGAGCTGTGACGAGGGAATACACGAAACCGGAACAGGCGGCATTGACATCAAATGCGCCACATTTCAATCCGAGCGAATGTTGCACACTTGCTGACGTACCAGGTACACCGCGGTCTGGCGTTGTCGTTGCAAGCACGAGTGCATCAATTGACAAGGGGTCGACTCCGGCCATTTCTAATGCGCGACGGCCGCTCTCGGTGGAAAGCTCAACATTCGATCCACCGATGTGTCGTCGTTCGATGCCTGTACGTTCACGAATCCATTCGTCGGACGTGTCCATCTTCTGTTCGAGATCGTGATTGGTGACGGTGTCGTGGCCAAGGGCTGTTCCCCAGCCGATGAAGCGTGCTCCGCGAGCAGATGTTGGAATGCGTCGCATGTCTGGCGTTCCTTACTCGGTGCGCAACCAGGCAATGGGTTGACGCGATGTCACGCGTTCGCCCTCTAGCGCGGTGAATGACTGAAGTTGTCCGTCGAAGGGCGACCGTACGTCGTGGTCACCGACCTGTCCGATGACCTGGCCGACGACAATCATCGAGCCCGAGATCAATGTTGTGACTGGTGAAAACACACCAGCTGCAGGACTGACGATCAGTCGTTCGTGCGCGAAGAGATGCTCACCTTCATGTGGTGTGGCAACGATCGGGGTGGAGTTGTTGATCCACTCCAACAATTTGTCGAGATCTTCAGGTGTGGCAACGCTGATGGTTCGCGCATTTTCCACGGATCGCTTGGCCATGCCAGTGAGAACACCGCCGGGCCCGAGTTCGGCAAATGATGTGACGCCCATGTCCGACATGGTGAGGAGGCAGTGCTTCCATCGCACTGGACTTGACAACTGTGCGGACAGAAGCGACGCCCACTCGTCACCTTTGTCATGTGCGAGTGCATCGACATTGCTGATGACAGGCACTTCAGTGTCGCGCGGTGACGCATCGGCAATTGCTGCTCGCAGCCGATCTCGAGCGGCAGTCATAAATGGCGTATGAAATGCCCCGCTCACTTGAAGTGGCATCACTTTCTTTGCCCCAAGTTCTTTTGCATGTTGAGAAGCAGCAGCAACTCCTGACGGGCTTCCGGCAATGACAACTTGTCCCGGTGCATTGAAGTTCGCCACCCACACGTCGGCATCTGCGCGCCGACATGCGATCTCAACTTGATCGTCGTCGAGTCCGAGGACTGCTGACATGGTTCCAGGTGAAGATGCGCCAGCTTCATGCATTGCGTCTGCGCGTTCGACAACAAGGCGGACGCCGTCATCAAAAGCCAACGCACCCGTTGCGGTGAGGGCTGTGTATTCCCCAAGGCTGTGTCCAGCGCACGTCGTGGGTTCGAGACCGAGTCGTTCGACAGCGTCCAGCACCATCAGGCTCGACACAAAGGTGGTCAACTGGGCATTTCGAGTGTCTTTCAGCTCTTCGGCATCGGCGTCGAGGAGCAGGCGAGCGACGTCACGACCGGACACATCGGAGGCTTCCTCCACGAGTTCCCAGCTTTCATGGTCCAGCCAGGGACGACCCATGCCGGGGCGCTGCGAACCTTGACCTGGAAAGGTGAAGGCGAGCATCGACAACAACCCTAGACCTTGCTTTGTGGCCCAGATGCGCTACCGAGGGGTAGAGGAGCCTTGCCGATACGCTCTTTTGCCCTGGCCCGAGTGGCGGAATGGCAGACGCGACGGATTCAAAATCCGTTGTTCGAAAGGGCGTGTGGGTTCAAGTCCCACCTCGGGCACCCAGGCTCTCCCTACACTTCTCCCGATGGGAACGCGACTCGTTGAACGACGTTTACACGCTGCGAGTCGTCGATTGTCCGAACTTCGCGAGGAGTTGCGTATCGCTGACGATCAGCTCAGTCACCTTGACGCCGAAGCCGAGGAGTTGGAAGTTCGTGCCTTGGTGTCAGAGACCCCGGCTGCCTCGTTCGAGTACCGCGATGCGAAGGCTCATGCGGACGCGATGCGCAAGCATCGCCAACACATCGTTGTCTCCATCCAAGAGCTTGAGCAACGCCTTGATGAATTACTCGACCGCATGAAGGTCTCGTCTCTGGGAGATTCACTCTCATGACGTTTCGAGTTGTCGTCGCCGAGGACGAAGCAATCATTCGACTTGATCTAAAAGAGACCCTGGAAGAAGAGGGCTACGCAGTCGTCGGCGAGACCGGTCGTGGTGACAAAGCTGTCGAACTAGTCAGAGAGCTGCGCCCTGATCTTGCGATTCTCGACATCAAGATGCCCGGCATCGATGGCCTCGAAGCGGCGCGCGCGATCACAAAAGATCGTCTGTGTGCAGTGCTCATTCTCACTGCGTTCAGCCAGCGGGAAATTATCGAAGAAGCGCGCGACGCCGGTGCGCTCGCATATCTCGTAAAGCCTTTCCAGAAGAGTGACCTCATTCCCGCTATCGAAGTGGCTGTGGGCCGCTTCAAAGAGTTAATGGCTCTGAACGGCGAAGTGGATGCTCTTGGGGAACAGTTAGAGGCGCGAAAGATCATCGACCGCGCCAAAGGCCTGCTCATTGACACTCACGGACTCAGTGAATCAGATGCATTCAGCTTCATTCAGCGTGCGGCCATGAATCACCGTTCCACCATGAAGGCCGTGGCCGAACGAATTCTCAGCGGCGAAGTACATCCCTAGTTCTCGGCAGTCAGCACTACGAGTGTGCAACTCGGCGTGGGAGAATAGGCGAGCATGCAGATTCTCGCGCTTGACGGAAACTCACTGACGTATCGCGCGTTCTTTGCGTTGCCTGAGGACATGGCGACCGCTAGCGGACAAACGACGAACGCGGTGTATGGGTTCACCACGATGTTGATGTCACTGGTGAAAGAGCACAAGCCCGACGGAGTCGTCGTGGCCTTCGATCGACCAGAACCGACGTTCCGTCACGAAGCCATCCCGGAGTACAAGGCACAGAGAGAAAAAGCACCCGAGACTCTTCGCCAGCAGATGGGTTTGGTGCGTGAACTGCTCGATGTGCTCGGCATCAAGTGGATTGAGGCCCCAGGTTTCGAGGGTGACGACATCATCGCGACGATTACTCACCGTGCAGAGGCCAAAGGTGTCGACGTCATCGTTGTCACCGGTGATCGAGACACGTATCAGTTAGTGAAGGATCCGCACATTCGAGTGCTCTACAACAAGCGTGGAGTCAGTGATTACGCCTTGTATGACGAGGCGGGCATCCTCGAACGTACCGGTGTGACGCCTCGTCAATATCCGGAATATGCCGCGCTCCGAGGTGACTCGAGCGACAACTTGGACGGCATTCCTGGAGTTGGTGAAAAAACCGCAGCAAAGCTCATCACCCAGTACGGAACCGTTGCTACCGCAGTCGCCAATGCCGCAGAACAGACGCCGAAGATTCGCGCAGGTCTGGAAGAGCACGGGAGCCGAGTCGAGCGCAACGCACGCATGATGTATCTGCGAAATGATGTGCCCATTGAGGTGGATTTCGCCGCATTGCAACCGCAGCCGGATCTTGCGTCCACGAAGCGATTGTTCGACTTTCTTGAATTCAAGAACATGTACAAACGGGTGAGCGATGTCGTTGATCAGCTGGGTTGGTCCACGCAAGGAGATTCAGTAGTTGAATCACCTGCGCAGTCACAAGCCGAGACGCGTAGCGAAGCCACCGTCCGGACTACTTCAGATGTCAAAGAGGCCGTCGAATTGTTTGGCCACCTGACCAATGCAACCCTCGCAGTTCGTTGGAGCGGCCGACCGGGTGCATCAGATCTGGCGGGCGTTGCCGTTCTCTTGTCGCCAGATACGGGAGAAGTCCTGTGGCTCGATGCGTCACAGATGCAGAACGAATCCGTTCGTGCCGCTCTGGCGAGTGTCGCAAAGTCGAGGGCACATGATGCGAAGCCGTTCATGCGCTGGATGGAAGAGCAGGGGAACCGACTCGACTCGTTGGAGATCGACACTGCGATTGCGGCCTATCTGTTGAACCCGTCTTTGTCGTCATATGAATTCGCTGATGTGTGCAGGTCGGAGTTGGGTATCGATGTTGAGGAAGGCAACGGTGCCACTGGTCAGCTCGACTTCGGTGACGGACCCTCCCTTGCGGACTCGGCTGCAAAGGAAGCGCTCGTCGTGTCGCAGTTGGCGCTCGCGCTGCAGACGTCACTCGACTCGAGCAGTGTGGCGACCTTGTATCGCGATGTTGAGAACCCGCTCGTCGGGGTATTGGCGCGAATGGAAGCCACCGGAATCGGTGTGGATGTCAAGAAGTTGCGCGCCATTCGAGATCGCCTAACCGAGGAAGTCGACGCACTCGTCGCAACCCTGCACGCTGTCGCCGGACGAGAGTTCAATCTGAACTCGCCAGTGCAGCTGCGCGAGATCCTCTTTGAAGACAAGGGGCTGACCCCCGGAAAGAAAACCAAGACCGGATACAGCACGGATGCGGCAACTCTCGAGAAGATCCGGAACCAGTGGCCAGAGTTCATTGACCCGCTCATGCGATATCGGGAAGTCGAGAAGCTGAGGTCCACGTACGGCGAAGGTCTCTTGGCGGAAGTTGCTTCTGATGGTCGCATCCATGCCACGTTCAATCAGACGGTCGCGCGAACGGGCCGGCTCAGTAGTGACCATCCGAATCTTCACAACATTCCTGTGCGCTCTGACGAGGGTCGAGTGTTCAGACAAGCATTCGTGCCCGCAAAAGGTCGCGAGTTCTTGGTGGCTGACTACAACCAAATTGAGCTTCGTTGCATCGCGCATCTTGCGAATGATCCCGGTCTCGTGGCGGCATTCACTGCGGGGGAGGACATACATACTGCGACAGCTGCTCGCGTGTTTGGCGTGAACCCAAAGAAGGTGTCAATAGACCAACGTTCGCAAGCAAAAATGGTTTCCTACGGGTTGGCCTATGGCATGGAGGCGTACGGATTGAGTCAACGGCTGTCCATCGGAGTTGATGAGGCGGCCGACATTCTTGAGGCGTATTTCACTGCCTTCCCTGCTGTGAAGGCGTACATGGATGCGACAGTGACAGACGCAAGACGTAACGGATACACCGAGACATTGTTCGGACGTCGGAGGCCCATCCCCGAATTGCGCAGTGACAATTTTCGAATTCGTCAAGCGGGCGAGCGCCAAGCCATGAACGCTGGTATCCAGGGTTTGGCAGCAGACATTTTCAAGATTGCTCTGGTCAGAATCGATCAGGCGTTGGAGCGACACAAATTGAATAGTCGCCTCGTGTTGCAGGTGCATGACGAGGTCATCGTCGAGGCGCCCACGAATGAAAAATCTGAGGTGGAAGACATCGTTCTTACCATCATGAGATCGGCCGCCACATTGAATGTTCCACTCGAGGTCAACTTCAGTTGGGGACCTTCATGGGCCGAGGCAAAGTGAACGCCGATCACTGGTTTGAAGAACTTGCAGATCACATGGGAGCGGCGTATCTGCGCTACTCATTCACAAAAGGCACAAGGCAGGAAGTCGACTTTCTTCTCTCGGTGCTCGACCTCGAACCAGGTGCACGCATTCTCGACGTCGGATGCGGTCCTGGTCGACATGCAAACGAACTAGCAGCAAGGGGTTTCCTCGTCCATGGCGTTGATATCAGTTCGCGGTTCGTCGATGTCGCACGGGAGTCTGCAACATCAGGTGCGACATTCGAAGTTGCCGACGCGCGAACAATGTCGTTCGACGAAGAATTCGACGCCGCTATATGCCTCTGTCAGGGGGCATTCGGTTTGATGGTGGAAGATGGCGGTGACGAAGACGTGCTGCGCTCGATTGAGCGGGCCCTCCGCCCCGGTGGACAGTTGGCACTGTCAGCATTCAACTCGTATTTCGTGATTAAACACCAGGAGGGCTCGACCTTTGACGTTGAGCGCGGTCTGAACCATGAGCGCACGGAGGTGCGCTCTCCAGAGGGTGTGGTGAAGGAAGTTGACTTGTGGACCGGTTGCTACACGCCTCGTGAGTTGCGTTTGCTCATGGCTCGGGTCGGACTTGACGTGAGGGCGATACACGGGGTGGAGCCAGGTCAGTATTCCGTGGCTGCTCCGTCCTTGGAGTGTCCGGAACATCTGGTGATAGCGTTTAAAACGCCCAGCCGCCGGCTGGGCTCTTGAGTGTGGCACCAGCTCAGTCGAGACCAAACCGATACCACTCTTATCCATCCCGAAAGCGACCTTTCCTTGTCCGACACAACCACAGCATCTGCGTCCATGGGCTCCTTCGACGCAGAAGGCAATTACACCCCTCGCAAAATAACTGAACGTGATCTCTCCACAACTTTCGCCGAAGCAATCGACGGCACGATGGTGGAACTCAAGGAAGGTCAACTCGTCACTGGCTCTGTCGTCAAGATCGATCGTGACGGAGTTCTTCTTGAAATCGGATACAAGACCGAAGGTGTCATCCCGTCGCGCGAATTGTCGATTCGCAATGATGTAGATCCCAACGAAATCGTAAAACTCGGAGAGCAGATCGAGGCTTTGGTTCTCACTCTCGAAGACAAAGAAGGACGACTCGTTCTCTCGAAGAAGCGCGCTCAGTACGAGAAGGCATGGGGTGCTATCGAAAAGGTGAAGGAAGCCGACGGAATCGTCGAAGGTACTGTCATCGAAGTCGTCAAGGGTGGTCTCATCGTCGACATCGGTCTTCGCGGATTCCTTCCCGCATCACTCGTCGAATTGCGTCGCGTGCGTGATCTTCAGCCCTACATCGGTCGCCCGATTCAGGCCAAGATCATCGAGCTCGACAAGAACCGCAACAATGTGGTCCTGTCACGTCGCGGATTCCTCGAGGAGAACCAGAAAGAACAGCGCGACGAGTTCCTCACAAATCTGAAGCCCGGCGAAGTTCGCAAGGGCGTCGTGTCGAGCGTTGTCGCCTTCGGTGCATTCGTGGACCTCGGAGGCATGGATGGTCTCATTCACGTGTCCGAGTTGTCGTGGAAGCACGTCGACCACCCGAGTCAAGTCGTCACCGTCGGTGACGAGGTCACGGTGCAGGTGTTGGAAGTCGACATGAGCCGCGAGCGCATCAGCCTTTCGTTGAAGGCCACACAGCAAGACCCATGGCAGGAGTTCGCGTCCACGCACGAAGTCGGTCAACTTGTCTACGGCCGCGTCACCAAGTTGGTACCGTTCGGTGCGTTTGTCCAGGTTGGTGATGGCATCGAAGGTCTCGTGCACATCTCTGAGATGTCCGCACATCACGTTGATGCACCAGAGCAAGTGGTGACACCGGGTGAAGAGTTGTGGGTCAAGATCATCGATCTTGACCTCGCCCGTCGTCGCATCTCGATCTCCATCAAGCAGGCTGCAGAAGGCGGAGAATTGGCCGAGGAGTACCGCGGTCAGTTCGAAGTCGACGAGCATGGCAACTGGGTCGGCGGTGCCGCCGACGATGCCGAGCGTGAAGCAGCTTGGGCTGACTACTACAAGGAATACGGCGACGCAGCGCCTGCTGAGGCCCCGGCCGAGCCAGCATCCTGAAAACTTCAGTTGAAGAACCTGTCGGTTCAATCTCGTTGATTCAATAGGGAGGCCGCGTGATTCTCGTTGGTCTCACAGGTGGCATTGGCTCAGGCAAGTCGACCGTGTCGTCGTTGCTTGCAGATAAGGGAGCCGTCATTATCGACGGTGACGCAATCACCAGAGAGCTGCAACAGCCAGGTCAACCCTTGCTGCAAGTCATTGCAGAGCGGTTCGGTTCGGAGGTGCTTGATAGCCAAGGAGCGCTCGTGCGTCAACGATTGGCCGACATTGTGTTCAATGATGCTGAAGCACTGAAAGACCTCAACAAAATCGTTCATCCGGCTGTTGGCAAGGAACTGGAACGTCGACTCACAGAGCAACGAGCCACAGACAATGTGGTGATTCTCGACATTCCTTTGTTGGCAGAGAACCCTCGTAAAGGGCTGTGCGGAACCATCGTGGTCGATGTTCCGGAAGACATTGCGGTGCAACGCCTCGTCAATCAGCGTGGAATGCGTGAAGATGATGCACGCGCCCGAATGGCAAACCAGGCAAGCCGAGAGAAACGGCTAGCGATCGCAGATCAAGTCATCGACAACTCTGGCTCCTTTGACGAACTTCAGAGCAGGGTCAATGAAGTGTGGTCATGGGCTCAGACGCTTCCACATGTGGTCGATGACGATGCTGGCGGTCGGTCAGAGGTCTGAGTCGGGGCGCAGATACGCTCGCGAACATGGCTGCACCTGAACGTCGATTCGCCGTCGAGTCACAGTTTGAGCCGGCCGGCGATCAACCAAAAGCTATTTCTGAGCTCGTGGAGGGCATTGAAACCGGCGATCGCTTCATGACGCTGTTGGGCATCACGGGCTCTGGCAAATCAGCGACCATGGCGTGGACAATCGAGAAAGTTCAACGACCAACGCTCATTCTCGCCCCCAACAAGAGCCTTGCTGCTCAGTTGGCCCAAGAGATGCGCGAGTTCTTCCCAAATAATCGTGTCGAGTATTTCGTCAGTTATTACGACTACTACCAACCAGAGGCGTACATACCCTCGAGTGACACGTACATCGAGAAAGACTCATCAATCAACGATGAAATCGATCGTCTGAGACATTCGGCAACGGCTGCACTTTTGACACGGCGTGACACCATCGTGGTCGCGAGCGTGTCATGTATTTATGGCATGGGGGACCCGGCTGAATATCGCGGACAACTTCTGGAACTGCACGTCGGTGTTGATTACGACCAGCGGAACATCCTGAAGCGGCTCGTCGAATTGCAATATGACCGCAATGACCTCACACTCGGACGCGGCAATTTTCGGGTTCGCGGCGACACGGTCGAAGTTCATCCGGCCTACGAAGAGTCAGTTGTTCGTCTCGAAATGTTCGGCGACACTGTCGACCGAATCACTGTCGTTGACCCCCTGACCGGCGAACAACTTGAGTCTCTGAGTGAGGTCATCGTGTTTCCGGCGACTCACTATGTGGCGGGTGAGGAACGGATGAGACGAGCCATCGTGGGGATCGAGGCTGAATTGCAACAGCGGCTTGCCCAGTTCGAAACCGAAGGCAAGTTGCTTGAAGCACAGCGCTTGCGAATGCGCACCCAGTACGACCTCGAGATGATTCAAGAGATGGGGTACTGCAACGGCATCGAGAACTATTCCATGCACATTGACGGCCGCCAACCAGGTGACCCTCCGTTCACATTGCTGGACTACTTCCCACCCGACTACCTGATCATCATCGACGAAAGCCACGTGGCTGTGCCCCAATTGCATGCCCAATATGAAGGTGACCGCTCTCGAAAGAACACGTTGGTAGAGCATGGCTTTCGCCTGCCGAGCGCCAGAGACAACAGGCCACTTCGCTTCGAAGAAACAATGGAGCGCATCAACCAGTGTGTCTTTCTGTCCGCAACTCCTGCGCAGTTCGAGTTGAAGCACTCGAACCGCGTGGTGGAGCAGATTGTGCGACCTACCGGACTGGTGGACCCTGAAGTGGTCGTTCGACCAACAAAGGGGCAGATCGACGACCTCATCGCTGCGATCAATGAGCGGGTGGAAGGCGGAGACCGCGTGCTCGTCACCACGTTGACAAAAAAGATGGCAGAGGATCTCACCGACTATTTGCTTGAGCAAGGCATTCGAGTTCGATACCTCCACTCGAATATCGAGACACTCAACCGCATTGAGATTCTTCGAGCCTTGCGTCTTGGCGAATTTGACGTGTTGGTGGGTATCAACCTCTTGCGCGAGGGTCTCGACTTGCCTGAAGTGTCACTGGTCGCGATCTTGGATGCGGACAAAGAAGGATTTCTGCGAAGTGAGACTTCCTTGATTCAAATGATCGGTCGTGCAGCCCGAAATGTGGCAGGCCAGGTCATTATGTATGCGGACAAAGTGACCCCTTCGATGGAACGCGCAATTGCTGAAACGAAACGGCGTCGTGCCATGCAAGTTGAATACAACCTCGAACATGGCATTAACCCACAAACCATTCGAAAGGCCGTGGGTGACATCTTGTCCCTCTTGCGGCCAGATGATGGTGCGCCACATCCGGGCAAGGGGCAACGGAAGAACAGAGAACGAGACAAGGTTGACAAAGAGATCAAGTCGTTGCCACAGCAGGAACTTGCTCGACTCGTGCAGACGCTGGAGGAAGAAATGCATGAGGCTGCCACGGACCTTCGATTCGAATACGCGGCTCGGCTTCGTGATGAAATTCGAGAACTACGTCGCGAACTTCGTGATGCGCGATAGGTCATCTGTAGCCTTTCATTCGTGGCGGACAAGATTGTCGTAAGGGGTGCGCGAGAGCACAACCTGAAAAACATCAGTGTCGAACTTCCGCGCGACAAGCTCATTGTGCTCACTGGTCTCTCCGGATCTGGAAAGAGCAGCTTGGCCTTCGACACCATCTACGCCGAGGGACAGCGTCGCTATGTGGAGAGCCTCTCGGCCTACGCGCGGCAATTCCTCGGTCAAATGGACAAGCCAGATGTCGACCTCATTGAAGGTTTGTCGCCTGCAATCTCAATTGATCAGAAGTCTGGCTCGCGTAATCCGCGCTCGACGGTCGGCACCATCACGGAGGTGTACGACTACCTGCGATTGCTGTACGCCCGCATCGGTATTCAACATTGCGCGAACGATGGAACCAGACTTCAGCGACAAACCCCGCAGCAGATAGTCGATCGCATCCTTGATTTGCCAGAAGGCACTCGTTTTCAAGTTCTGGCACCGGTCGTCAAGGCGCGCAAGGGGGAGTACGACACGCTTCTCCAGGAATTATCAGGCCAAGGATTCTCTCGCGCGCGTATCGACGGTGAGACCGTCGACATCGGCGAATTCCTGAAACAAGAGCAACGTTTGGCTCGCTACGAGCAGCACACCATCGAAATCGTGGTCGATCGCTTGGTGCGTCGGGGTGACATTGGTCGACGTCTCACCGACTCTCTGGAGACTGCGTTGCGATTGGCAGAAGGTGTGGCTGAAATCGAACTCATGCCAGAAGGCGACGGTGAGAGTGAGATTCTCACTTTTAGTCAGCACATGGCGTGTCCGAAGTGTGGCTCGAGTTTCGATGAGTTGGCTCCGCGAACGTTCTCGTTCAACTCGCCATTCGGTGCGTGCGAAACATGTGATGGTCTTGGTACGAAGTACGAGGTTGATGCCGACCTCGTGATTCCTGACCCCGATATGTCGCTGAGTGAAGGCGCCATCGCTCCGTGGCGATCTGCGCACACGCAGTTCTTCACTCGCATGCTTGCTTCGGTCGCTGATGATCACGGCATCGACCTCTACAAGAAATGGAGCAAGTTGTCGGCGAAGCACCAGAAGCTTGTCCTCAACGGAGTCGACGGCTCAGTATTGGTGAAGTACCGCAACAGGTACGGTCGCACGCGTCAGTACTCCACAACCTATGAAGGAGTGATTCCGTGGATCAAACGGCGTCACGAGGAGGCCGAGAGTGATTGGACGCGAGAGCAGTACGAGTCGTACATGCGAGAGGTGCCATGTCCGGCTTGCGATGGAGCTCGCCTAAAGCCTTCGACATTGGCTGTCACGATTGGTGACCGAAGCATTTCTGATGTCTGCCAGATGTCCATCGGAGATGCCGCAAAGTTCTTGGCAACGGTGAAGCTGACCGATCGCGAAGCGATGATTGCCGAGCGGGTGACAAAGGAGATCAATGCACGTTTGGGGTTCTTGCTCGACGTGGGTCTCGACTATTTAACTCTTTCTCGATCAGCGGGCACATTGGCAGGTGGCGAGGCTCAGCGAATTCGCCTAGCAAGTCAAATTGGTAGCGGACTTGTCGGCACGTTGTATGTACTGGATGAGCCATCCATCGGTTTGCATCAGCGGGACAATCGCCGCCTCATCGAAACACTGCTGCGACTTCGCGACTTGGGCAACACCGTCATAGTTGTCGAACACGACGAAGAGACCATCAAAGAGAGCGACTGGATTGTCGACATCGGTCCCGGTGCCGGTGAACACGGCGGGGAAGTGGTGTACAGCGGACCGGTCAAAGGAATTGCGAAGGCATCTGACTCTGTGACCGGTAAGTACATCAGCGGCAAAGCTTCGATCCCGGTTCCGTCGGTACGCCGTCAACCTGGCCGCGAGTCTCTCGTTATTCGTGGGGCAAGGGAACACAACCTGAAGAACGTCGATGTCGAGATTCCCCTTGGATGCTTCGTAGCAGTGACGGGGGTGTCTGGTAGCGGCAAGAGCACGCTGATACGCGACGTTCTTCTTCCAGCGCTCATGCAGCGCATCTACAAGAGCAAAGATGCTCCAGGTCGTCATAAAGCGGTCGACGGTATCGACCAGCTCGACAAGGTCATCGACATGGATCAGTCTCCGATTGGTCGAACCCCGCGGTCGAACCCCGCGACATACACCGGTGTATTCGACAACATTCGAAAACTGTTCGCCGCGACACCCGAAGCAAAGGTGCGCGGCTATCAGCCAGGTCGTTTCAGTTTCAATGTTCAGGGTGGTCGATGCGAAGCCTGTTCTGGAGACGGCACTATCAAGATCGAGATGCACTTCTTGCCTGATGTGTACGTGCCTTGCGAAGTGTGTAAGGGAGCGCGATACAACCGTGACACTCTCGAAATCACATTCAAAGGAAAGACGATCGCTGATGTGCTCGACATGCCCATCAGCGAAGCAGTCGACTTCTTTGCCAATCAGCCAGCAATCGCTCGGCACATGCAGACGCTGGTAGACGTTGGCCTTGGTTACGTGCGGCTTGGACAGTCCGCTCCAACGTTGTCGGGTGGCGAGGCACAGCGGGTAAAACTTGCGAGCGAACTAGCCAAACGCAGCACGGGTCACACCATTTATCTGCTGGATGAGCCCACAACCGGTCTTCATTTCGAAGACGTTCGTCGCCTGCTGACCGTCTTGTCACGCCTTGTCGATCAAGGAAACACCGTTTTGGTCATTGAACACAATCTCGATGTCATCAAGACTGCAGATTGGTTGATCGATCTCGGTCCTGAGGGTGGTAGCGGTGGCGGTGAAATTGTCGCAGTCGGTCCACCTGAAGAAGTCGCCCGAAATACTCGAAGCCACACGGGACGTTTCCTGAAGCCGATGCTTACCGGAACGGTGACCAAGGCAACAACGAAGCCAAAGGCCGAGAGAACGTCAAAGGCGGACAAGAAGCCCAAGCAAGTGGCGAATGCTGCAAAGAGAGACGCACGTGGTCGCTAAGCCGACTCCGTCCTCCATTCCCGAATCACCTGGTTCGTATCAATTCAAAGATGCACACGGACGCGTCATCTACGTAGGTAAGGCCAGCAACCTTCGCTCTCGAGTGTCTCAATACTTCCAAGATGCACGACACCTTCATCCCCGCACGGTTGCCATGGTCAATGCCGCTGAAACAGTGGAATGGATAGAAGTTCGTAACGAAGTTGAAGCATTGATGCTCGAGTACAACCTCATCAAACAACATCGTCCCAGATTCAACGTTCGACTACGCGATGACAAGAGCTATCCGTTTCTGGCAGTAACGGTCGATGAACGGTGGCCGCGAGCGGTGGTGATGCGCGGTACTAAACGCAAGGGAACTCGTTACTTCGGACCCTATGCACATGCCTATGCGATCCGCGACACGCTCGACTTGTTGTTGCGAACTTTCCCCGTTCGGACCTGTTCGCCCGGAAAGTTCAATCAGCACTCCAAGCTTGGTCGACCGTGTTTGCTCTTCCACATCGAAAAATGCTCTGGTCCGTGCGTGGGGGAAGTGGAGAAGCAGTCGTATGACGCCATGGTGACGGGACTGTGCGAGTTTCTGGAGGGCGACGTCGATGCTGTGGTGTCCGAGCTCGAAGACAAGATGCAGCGTGCGGCAGAAGCACAGGAATATGAAATTGCTGGTCGAACCAGAGACCGTTTGCATGCAGTTCGCAGGGCGAGCGAAAAACAGCTGATGGTGGGTGAGCGCGACGAAGATTTCGACGTCATCGCTGTCGCCGATGACGAACTTGAAGCCTCAGTTCAAGTGTTCTTCGTTCGGAAGGGCCGTGTATTGGGGCGAAAGGGCTACATCCTCGACAAGGTGGAGGAACTTTCGGTCGCTGGCGTTGTCGGACGCACCATCGAGAGTTTGTATGGCGACCCGCCACCACTTGGTGTTCCGAAGTTTGTGTTGGTGCCCGAGTTGCCTGCTGAGTCCTCGGTGTACGAAGAGTGGTTGAAATCTCTGCGTGGTACGCGGGTGGACATACGTGTGCCCCAAAAGGGTGACAAGCGGGAGTTACTGGCGACGGTCACACGAAATGCCTCAGAAGAGTTTCTACGTCACAGACTTCGCCGAGCATCTGATCACAATGCGCGCAGCAGAGCGTTGACTGAACTGCAAGATGCACTCGGTCTGCCCGAGGCACCGCTACGTATCGAGTGTTATGACATGGCGCATCTTCAAGGACAGGATTACGTGGGTTCGATGGTGGTCATGGAGGACGGACTGCCAGTGAAGCGCGAGTATCGAAAGTTCAAAGTCCGCACTGTCGAAGGAAATGATGATTATGCGGCGATGGGAGAGGTGCTCCGACGACGCTTGGAGGCGTACGTCACTGAACGAGATACACCGCGCGATGAAGGCTCAAAGCCAGGAAAATTTGCATATCCGCCCCAGTTGCTTTTGGTCGACGGCGGAAAGGGACAACTCGGAGTTGCCATACAGGTGATTGCAGAGCTTGGGCTGGAAGACGAGATTCCCGTTGCGTCGCTCGCAAAGCGTTACGAAGAGGTGTACGTACCTGGGCGGTCAGAACCCGTGCGGATCGGACGCGGAAGTGATGCTCTCTTCATGCTTCAGCGCATTCGTGACGAAGCACACCGCTTTGCAAACACGTTTCATAGAGAGGTGCGTGGAAAGCGCATGTTGGAGTCCGAGCTTGATGGGATTCCCGGTCTCGGAAAGACGAGGACGAACCGTTTGCTCGCAGAATTGGGAGACATCAAGGCGGTGAAGTCGGCGACGCGTGAACAATTGACCGCACTTTCGTGGCTACCTTCGAAAGTTGCCGATTCGATCTTTTCTCACTTCCACTCAGATGCGAGTAGTGAAGAGAGCCAGAGCTGAGATGTCAACAGAGAATCGCCGTCTGTGGGAGGCCAACGCGTCCTGGTGGATCGAAAACTTCACTGAGGGTGTCGATCCTGAATACGAAGATCAAATCATCCCTCTACTCAAAGCTGAGGCTTCTGGACGCCGCCGTGTGCTGGACATTGGCTGCGGAGAGGGGCAACTATCGCGTGTCATAGCCGGCATGGGATGTGAGGTGGTCGGGGTCGAGGTGACATCTGCTCAACTCGTAAGTGCACGACAGCGTGGGAGTTCAACTGACTACATCCAGGCATCAAGCGACCGTTTGCCATTCGCCGGAGAGTCATTCGACACTGTTGTGGTGTGCCTCGTATTCGAGCATGTTGACCTTCTTGCAGAGTCCATCGCAGAAATAGCGCGCGTTCTCGAGCCAGGTGGACGGTTCTGCTTCTTCCTCAATCATCCACTGCTTCAAACACCAGGAAGTGGCTGGATCGACGATCACATCATCGATCCACCAGAGCAGTACTGGCGAATCGGTGCGTATCTGGTGGAGACTGAATCAATTGAAGAAGTGCAGCCCGGAGTGCACATCCGTTTTGTTCATCGTCCGTTATCCGTCTACGTCAACACATTGTCCCGACACGGCCTTACTATTGAGGCCATGGTCGAGCCGCAGCCGCCTGAATCATTCCTAGCGCGAGCCCCTGAGTATCGGTTGGCGCACACGGTTCCTCGATTGCTGTATTTGCGGATGAGAAAATCATGACCGACATTCTCGTGATCACCGGTCTCAGCGGTGCTGGGCGATCTCAAGCCGCAGACGATCTAGAGGACCTAGGTTGGTTCGTTGTCGACAACTTGCCAGTTGTGCTCGTCGACAAGGTGGTTGAACTGTCTGGTGAGTCCGGTGGTGCAATCGACCAGTTATGTCTCGTCGTGGGAAATGTTCGTCAACAAACTTCGGTGTTGGCATCTTTGGAATCACTTCGTAAAGCCGGTCATCGTGTTCGGCTGATGTTCCTCGAAGCATCGACTAGGGAATTGGTGAGCCGATACGAAGCCACGCGTCGGAAACACCCCTTCGTGGAAGAGGGTCTCGGTTTGGAGGCACTCATTGAGCGTGAGCGAACGATTCTGGAGGAAGTGCGTGCCGCCGCTGATCTTGTCATCGACACAACTGGGCTCAATGTTCATCAGTTGAAGTCGAAACTCGTTGAGCTCTTCGGACCGACGTCATCTCAGGATGTGCTGCAAGTCACGGTCACATCGTTTGGTTTCAAATACGGTCTACCGCTCGATGTCGACATGGTCCTCGATGTTCGTTTTCTTCCGAATCCCCATTGGGACGAACGGCTTCGCCCGATGACGGGGGTCGATGAACCGGTTCGTGAATATGTGATGTCACAGCCAGCCACGACGGAGTTCTTGCAACGAACATTGTCCCTTCTTGAACTGGTTCTACCTGCTTATGTGCAAGAAGGACGTAGCTACTTCACATTGGCTATCGGATGTACCGGGGGTCGCCATCGGTCCGTTGTTCTTGCCGAATCAGTCGCCGCGGGAATGCGCAATCTCGGGTACGCACCACGAGTTACTCACCGCGACATGGCGACGAACTAGGGTCACATCGTTATCTAGAGGGGTGTTTACCCCCTGTCGAAGGGACGACGAATGGCTGTACGGGTTGGCATCAACGGATTCGGTCGCATCGGACGGAATTTCTTCCGCGCTGCTCGGGCTCGAGGGGCAGACATTGAATTCGTCGCCGTCAATGATCTCGGTTCGCTCACGACGATGGCTCACTTGTTGAAGTACGACTCAGTCTTGGGTGTGCTGCCAAACAAGATCGAAGCTGTCGATGGTGGCATCAGCGTCGATGGCAGTGTGCTCAAAGTGCTTTCCGAGCGTGATCCAAAGAACCTTCCATGGGGCAAACTCGGCGTTGATCTTGTTGTTGAGAGCACCGGCTTCTTCACTGATCGTGATAAGGCTGCCGCACACCTTGATGCAGGTGCACCACTTGTGGTTGTGTCCGCACCGGCAAACGGCGCAGATGCAACATTCGTGTACGGCGTCAACCACCAAGACTTCGATCCTAAGAAGCACAAGGTTGTCTCCAATGCGAGTTGTACCACCAACTGTTTCGTGCCATTGGTGAAGGTTCTTGACGACAACTTCGGAGTCGAGAACGGTCTCATGACAACTGTTCATGCCTACACCGGTGATCAGCAACTGGTTGACGGACCACACAGTGATTTGCGGCGTGCTCGTGGAGCCGCAATCAATATCACACCAACGAGTACTGGTGCCGCGCGTGCGACCAGTCTTGTGATGGAGGCAATGAAGGGCAAGCTCGATGGCACTGCGCTACGCGTTCCGGTGCCGACCGGTTCGATCACCGACCTTGTCGCGAACTTGAAGAAACCCGCGACAGCGGACGAGATCAATGCCGCCTTCAAGAAGGCTGCAGACGGCCCGCTGAAAGGCGTGCTCGAGTACACCGATGCGCCGATCGTCTCGAGCGACATCGTTACAAATCCGCACAGCTGCATCTTCGACAGTGGACTCACGATGAGCATGGGCTCTCTTGTGAAGGTCCTCGGTTGGTACGACAATGAATGGGGCTATTCGAATCGACTTGTCGACCTTGCGTTGCATGTCGGCTCGGCCATGAAGTGAGGTCGGCACGTGCCGCGCATTCCCACCCTTGAAGATCTAGGGGACGTGTCTGGAAAGCGCGTTCTCGTGCGAACAGACTTCAACGTGCCAATGGAAGGGCCCGATGAGGCCCGAAACATCACTGATGATTTTCGTATTCGTGCCGCACTTCCCACCATCAACTGGCTGACGGAACGGGGCGCAACAGTGGTGTGTGCTAGTCACTTGGGTCGGCCAAAAGGTGCGCCGGTTGTGAAGTACTCAATGGAGCCAGTACGACGACGCCTTGCTGAGTTGGCACCAGGTGTGGAGTTGCTCGAAAACCTGCGTTTCAACGCAGGTGAAGAAAAGAATGACCCGGATTTTGCGGCGCAGTTGGTGCGTGGCATCGATGCGTACGTCAACGATGCATTCGGAGCTGCACATCGCGCGCATGCATCAATTGTGGGGCCTCCGAAGACATTGCCATCGGCAGCCGGACGACTCTTGCAGCGAGAGGTTGAGGTGTTGGGAGGCTTGCGCGAGAACCCCGAGCGTCCGTTTGTGGCGGTCCTGGGTGGTGCAAAAGTGAGTGACAAACTCGGTGTCATCGAGGCGTTGCTACAAGTAGTCGATGCCTTGGTGATTGGTGGGGGAATGTGCTTCACGTTCCTCGCTGCCAAGGGCTATCCGGTCGGAGACTCCATTTGCGAACTTGACCATGTCTCGACGTGCCGAAAGCTGCTCGAGGGTTCGAAGCCGATTCACCTCCCCGAAGACATCAACGGACTTGACGCGTCAGGTTCTTACGCGACATTCGGAGTTCGATTGCCCGAGGGTGCAAAGGGCCTCGACATCGGACCCGGAAGCGCTGCGGCGTTCTCTGATGTCATCATGGAAGCGCGCACAGTTTTCTGGAATGGGCCAATGGGAATGTTCGAAGACGAACGGTTTGCGTCGGGAACTCGCACAGTTGCACATGCGATGGCTGACACGAAAGCGTTCACCGTTGTCGGTGGTGGTGACAGTGCTGCCGCGCTTGCACAGTTCGGCCTGGATGATGAGGTCGATCATGTCAGTACTGGCGGGGGTGCTTCACTTGAACTTCTTGAATTGGGTGACTTGCCCGGTCTCGCCGCGTTGAGAGGAGCACCCAATGCCCGTTGAGAAACGCAAGCCTTTGATAAGTGGAAATTGGAAAATGCACCACAATCATTTCGAAGCGATTCAGTGTGTCCAGAAATTGTCGTACATGGTGTCGAAGGAAGACTTTGAATCTGTCGACGTGAGCATTCACCCACCGTTTACAGATATTCGGAGTGTGCAGACGGTCATTGAGTCGGACGACATGCGGTTCATCCTTGGTGCGCAGAATTGCCATTTCGAAGAAATGGGTGCATTCACCGGAGAGGTGTCCCCGGCGTTTCTCGCGAAGCTGAGTGTGGGCTATGTGATTGTCGGACACAGTGAACGGCGAGAATTGTTCGGAGAGACTGACGAAGTCGTGGCTAAAAAGATCAGCGCGGTCTTCACGGCGGGCATGACCCCAATTGTCTGTGTCGGCGAGACACTAGAAGAGCGCGAGCAAGGTTGCACCGAAGACAAGGTTCTGTCACAGGTTCGTGCTGCGGTGGCGAAGCGTTCGCCAGAGCAGGTCGGCTCGATGGTGATTGCGTACGAACCCATCTGGGCAATCGGCACGGGAAAGACCGCCACGGCTGGGGACGCTCAATCGGTGTGCTCCGCCATTCGCCGAGAGGTCATCGTGTCTTCGGGCAATGACGTGGGCGACAAGGTGCGTATTCAATACGGCGGGTCTGTGAAGGCTGGCAATGCAGCAGAAATCATGGCCCAGCCCGATATTGACGGAGCCTTGGTCGGCGGTGCGAGTCTCGACCCAGAAGAATTTTCACGCATCATTCAGTACCGCTTGCACAACTGAGTTTCCTGACCTCACCGGCGGGTGTCGGGCCGGTATCTCACAGGTGTACGGATTGTTAAGAGGGCACAGCTGGCGCTGTTAGCCTGACTTCGCCTTGGTTGAACGAGAGACCAGCCAAGGACGCGCAAGGATGCGCCGGAGGGGGTAACACGTGTCTTCCTCTTGGCTGTCTGTGCCGTGGCGTGAGCCCGCGGTTCTCACGATCATCGACCAGGAGGTCACATCAATGAGAAGGACTAAAGGTGCAAAAGCACTTGCCTTCGCCGTTGGCGTTGCTCTGGCACTGTCGGCATGTGGCGGCAGTGACAGTGACAGTTCCACGGAGGACACAACCAGTGAAGGTGCTGGAGCAACTGGCGAAACAGCCATGACCATCACCTATGACATCGTCGACGAGGCGGTGTGGGAAGACGGATCACCCATCACGGTGGCCGACTTCGAGTGCACGTGGCAAGCGGCGCTCAACACACCAGGCTCACTCGGCACCACCGGCTACGACAAGATTTCATCTGTTGCTGCTGGTGAGTCTGATAAGCAAGTCGTGGTGTCATTCACCGAGCTGTATGCCCCGTACAAGGGTCTGTTCAGTGGACTGATCAAGAAAGCGGCCGTCGCAAATTGCAACGATATTTCTGCCGACTTCCAGACATCGATCAACTACTCGGGTACCGAGTGGAAGATGGAGAGCTGGAGCAAGGATCAAGTCGTCTATGTGCCAAACGAGGCCTACTGGGGGCCACGCAAGGCCTCAGGCAAGCTCGTTATGGTGCCGAAGGTTGAGAACGGCATTGCTGCCCTCAAGGCCGGCGAAGTCGACTTCATCTACCCACAGTTCTATGCAGGTATCGCAGATGAACTCGCCGACCCGAACGTGAAGACGGTCATCGAGTACGGCGGTGACTATGAAGGCATTTACATGAACCAGGGTGTCGAGGGCAAAGACGCGAACGGCAACGTTCGTGAATTCTCCGACGCAGCGTTCCGTGAAGGCTTCTACAAGTCAATCGACCTTGATGCGTTGTTCCAGCAGATCTACATCCCGATCGCACCAGAGGGCAAGCTCCTCGCATGTGGTCCGATGATTCCTGGTCAGTACTGCCCAGAGGGAATCTTTGGAAACAAATACAGCCTCGAAGATGCCGCCAAGGTGCTCGAGGATGGCGGCTGGGAAAAGGATGCAAGTGGTATGTGGGCCAAGGATGGCGCAGTGCCGGAAATCCAGTGGGTCATCAACACGGAGAACAAGCGTCGTGAAGACACCCAGGCGTACCTCATTCCGTTGCTGAAGGAAGCCGGCTTCAATGTTGTTCCTTACAACTGTGATGCCGCTTGCTACTTCCAGCAGCGTCTGCCAGGTATGGATTATGACCTCGCGATGTACATCAGCACAGCGCCACCGGACCCGGCATACCTCGTTCCTGCTTTCGCGGGTGACCAGGTGCCGACCGAAGCAAACGAGAACAAGGGTCAGAACTACCAGGGTTGGGTCAACGACAAGGCGACCGAAGCTCTGAAGAATTCGGACAAGGAAACCGATGCTGACAAGCGCACCGAACTCATCAAGGAAGCCATTGTCGAAATGGACAAGGACTACATGATGATTCCGTTCTTCCAGTTCCCGAAGTCAGGCGCATACCGCACCGACCTCGTGGGCGACGTCGAGGGCCAGTTGAACAACTACGCAGCCTTCAACGACACCTACATGTGGAAGGACCTCAACGGTGACGGCCAGATCGTCATTGGTGCGGAGCAGTGGCCAGAGTGCCTCAACCCGATCACTGAGTGTGCAAACTCGTCGTGGTACGTGTGGACCGTGGGTCAGGTGCTTGCACCAGGCGCATACCGCACCACCAATGACGGCAAGTACGAGGTGACCGAGCTGCTCAAGTCTGAGCCCAAGGTGGAAACCAAGTAATTCAGGTTCATCCTGAGACAATTGAGAAGGTGCGGGGCAGCACATGCCCCGCACCTTTCGCGTTTTAGACTAAAGAACGTGGGGGGAGAGGCGTGAAAAGATACATCGCGCGCCGTCTCCTGTGGCTGATTCCCACGCTCCTGCTCGTGACATTCCTCGTCTATGTCGCACTGCGTTTGGGTACTAACCCGGTGGAGAGTTACAAGCGCGCGAACGCACGCGCCTCGAAGAAGAAGATTCAGCAGTACATCGAATTGAATGGTTTGTATGACGGCGCATTTGGTTATGTGCGGGGATATTTCAAGTGGCTCGGAGGATTCCTCACAGGGGACTGGGCGCCAAGTATCAAGGGTCGCACGCCGGTGTGGCCAAACCTGAAGGATGCTCTTGCCAATTCACTACGACTAGGGGTGACCGCATCGATCGTCGGAATCTTCGTCGGCAACCTCTTCGGTGTGCTCGCAGCTTTGCGACCCGGACGCCTGCGCGACACGGCGGTGAACACGGGTGCCCTCATCGGACTCGCCATTCCTCCTTTCGTCAGCGCACTACTTCTGCAGTTGCTGTTTTCCATCTACTGGCAGAAATGGTTTGGCTACTCGTTATTTCCCACTTCGGGTGTGTACCCACCAGGCCACCAAGGCTTCGATCTCGCATTGATGCTGAAGCACATGGCGCTTCCGGTCGTCGTTGTGGCTATTCAAACAATTGCGAGTTACTCGCGGTACATGCGCTCATCGCTACTCGATGTGCTGAACAGTGACTATCTGCGCACCGCCCGCTCAAAGGGCATCAGTGAACGTCAGGTGCTTCTGAAGCATTCTCTCCGAAATGCACTCATTCCTGTCACCACTCTCATCTTCTTGGACATCGGTGCCATTGTTGGAGGGCTCATCATCACCGAAGGTCTCTTCGAATACCCCGGAATGGGCCGTTTCTTCTTGGTTGCGTATGGCAATGGTGATTTCCCGCAGTTGATGCCCTTCATGGTGATCATCGTCGGATCTGTCGTCGTGTTCAACTTGCTGGCTGACATCGTGTACGCCCGTCTCGACCCGAGGATCAAGCTTGTCTGAGAAGAAGAACTCCGAAGTGGCTGCAGCCGGTGTGGATGCAGTTGCAGGGCTCACAGTCGCCTCTGTATCTCCGACGCGCATGGCATACATGCGTTTCCGAGCGCACAAAGCGGCCTCAGTCTCTGTCGTCATCCTCGCATTTCTTGTGGTGTATGTGTTGCTTTCACCGCTGACGACTCGATATGGGGTGAACGAACAAATATTCAACATTTCGCAAGGTAAGAACTACAACCTCGCACCGCGAGCCGAGGCATGGTTCGGTACAGACAGCATCGGCCGGGATTTATACAGCCGCATCATCTTCGGCTTGAGAGTGTCGCTACTTCTGGGAATTCTCGCATCAGCGTTCAGTCTGGCAGTGGGCGTTGCTGTCGGGTCGTATGCCGGGTTGAAGGGTGGTCGCTTTGACGACGTCGTCATGAGGCTTACCGATGTGTTCCTTGCATTCCCATTTCTCGTGGCGCTTCTTGTGATTCGCAACGTTCTTGGTGCGGTGCCTTGGATCACTGCCATCATCGGTGAACCAAGCTCCATTCGTTTTCTCGTGGTCCTGTTCACCATCTTCGGATGGATGGGTGTGGCGCGTATCTTGCGTGCGCAGGTGATGGCACTCAAAGAGCGTGAATTCGTGGAAGCCGCACGAGCTGCTGGTGCTTCAAATTGGTACATCATTCGAAAGCACCTGATACCGAATTCAACTGGACCGATCCTGGTGGCACTCAGCCTTGGTGTTGTTGGCGTCATCGTAAGTGAGGCGACATTGTCCTTGTTCGGATACGGGCCGAGTCCCGGTGACGGAGCGACTTCGCTTGGTCTGCTCGTTGCCGAGTCGAAACTTGCTGTGCGGGCTGGATATTGGTGGCTCGCGCTGTATCCGTTTGCGGCATTGCTTATCGTGACGCTCTGTGTGAGTTTCATCGGTGACGGACTGCGAGATGCGTTTGATCCGAAGCAAACGGTTGAGCAATGAGTCCTATTCTCAGCACACGTGACCTACGAGTCACATTCCCCACACCGGCTGGCAAGGTTCTCGCCGTACGGGGCGTGAACCTCGACGTTGAGCGTGGTGAAGTGGTCGGCATCGTCGGGGAGTCTGGTTCGGGGAAGTCCGTTTCCTTCTTGTCGATTATGGGCCTTTTACCTCCCACGGCGCTCATCACAGGCTCGGCAACACTGGATGGAACCGAGTTGATCGGTGCCGACGTCAAGACGATTCGATCCGTGCGTGGTAAGCGCATGTCGATGATTTTCCAGGATCCGTTGTCGGCATTGAACCCCGTTCATCGAATAGGTGACCAAATCGTCGAGATGATCCTTGCTCATCAGGTGATGTCCAAGCAGCAAGCTTCAGAGCGTGCAGTGGAATTGTTGGATCTCGTCGGGCTTCCTCAGCCCGCTGTGCGTGCCAAGCAATACCCGCACGAGTTCTCAGGTGGAATGCGTCAACGAGTGATGATTGCGATGGCTATCGCCAACGAGCCAGACGTATTGATTGCCGATGAGCCAACAACTGCGTTGGATGTGACAGTACAAGCACAAATTCTCGATGTGTTGATGGAAGTGAAGTCTCGTTTAAACACGGCCGTTGTCTTCATCACGCACGACTTGGGCGTCATAGCGCGCATCGCTGACCGTGTTGAGGTCATGTATGCGGGCATGACAGTTGAGCGAGCACAAGTGAACGACATGTTCGCCTCGCCAGGGCATCCATACACTCGCGGTCTGATGGCTTCGTTGCCGCAAGTTGGACGGCAGCGCCTCCAACCAATTGTCGGCTCGCCACCGAACATGATTGCACCGCCAAGCGGATGTGCCTTCCGGCCTCGTTGCTCAGAGGCGACAGATGAGTGTGAGTCGGCTCCAATGACACTCGTGCGAGTGGGCAAGACGGAGACCGCGTGTATTCGTGCTCAAGAATTAGGGGTGTCAGCATGACTACTCCTGTGCTCTCGGTTGAGAACCTCGTCAAAGAGTTCTATGTGAAGACCACTGCTGGTCTTCGTAGCGCACGGCAGACCGTGTACGCAGTTTCCGGAGTGTCGTTCGCAGTTGAAGAGGGTCAAACATTCGGCTTGGTCGGCGAGTCAGGGAGCGGCAAGACCACAGTCGGCAGATGCGTGCTTCGTTTGCTCGAGCCGACATCAGGGAACATCGCGTTCAAAGGTCAAAACATCACGTCTTTGACGCAAGTCGAATTACGGCCGCTTCGTCGTCAAATGCAGATCGTATTTCAAGATCCGTATGCATCGCTCGACCCGAGACTGACAGTCGGAACGTCGATCGCTGAGCCGCTAGTTGTGCACAAGGTGCCTGGAGATCACGCAGAGAAAGTCGCATCGCTTCTCGAATTGGTTGGTCTCTCGCCCGACCACTCCCGTCGCTTCCCACATGAGTTCTCAGGAGGACAACGTCAACGAGTAGGCGTCGCGAGAGCTTTGGCACTCAATCCCTCGCTGCTCATTCTGGATGAACCAGTTTCAGCTCTCGACGTGAGTATTCAAGCTGGTGTCGTGAACTTGTTGCAAGACATCCAGAAGGAACTCGGTCTTTCGTATGTGTTCATCGCGCATGACTTGTCCGTCGTGCGACACATCTCAGACGTCATTGGTGTCATGTATCTCGGAAAACTGGTGGAGGTTGGTCCCGCTGAGTCGGTGTACACGAATCCTCGCCATCCCTATACGACGGCACTGTTGTCCGCAGTTCCAGAGCCGAACCCTGTGATTGAGCGTGGACGCCAACGAATTGTCTTGACCGGTGAAGTGCCAAGCCCCATCGACCCGCCAAGTGGTTGTCGTTTCCGCACTCGATGCCCGCGGGCCGAAGAACGGTGCGCCGTCGAAGAGCCTCTGTTGTCGTCGGCCGGGGGTACGCATCAGGTGGCGTGTCATTTTCCGAATGAGGTCCCGGTCACTCTCGGTGGCGCTGGGCATTAGTCCAGTTAGGATCGTTCCTCGTGCGCTCAGTGATCACAGCTCTCACATTGGTCGTGAACGTGGTGTCCATGTTCGCTCTCATCGTCGGTGTGCTCCTGCACAGCGGCCAGGGCGGCGGACTCTCGGACATGTTCGGCGGTGCCGGCGGAGCAGCGCTCGGCTCAGCAGCCGCGGAGAAGAACCTCAATCGCATCACAACGGTGTTTGCGACGGTGTGGCTCTTCACAGTTGTTGCGCTCGGCTTCCTGTTGGCTGCTTGAGCCGTCACAGATAGCCTTCACCTTCCTTGTCGAAGTGGCGAAATTGGCAGACGCACCAGCTTGAGGGGCTGGCGCCCATTAGGGCATGGGGGTTCAAGTCCCCCCTTCGACACCATTAATAGTGAGTGACATCGTGACTGAACATTCTGCATCCGGTGACAAGCGTGCCGACTTCGTCGCACCCACCTTCGGTCCAGCGCTGACTGGGCGTGTTCGTCGAGTGAGCAAGTTGGTCACGGCCCCATCGGGGCTAGAGGGCGATGGTTTTCCCGTTCGACGCGCATTTGCAGGGTTGAGCAGAAGCGACGTTGATCCCTTCGTGATTCTCGATCAGATGGGCGAAGTGGACTATGCAGCAGGCGAGCCCAAGGGAACTCCGTGGCATCCGCACCGCGGCATGGAGACCTTCACGTACTTGTTGAAGGGTGAGTTCATTCATCAGGACTCTCACGGCGGCGGTGGAGTCATTCGTGAGGGTGGAACTCAATACATGACGGCCGGTGACGGCATCTTGCACATTGAGACGCCACCGCCCGCACTGGTTGAAGTTGGCGGTCTGTTTCACGGGCTTCAGTTGTGGATCAATTTGCCCCGCGCGAAGAAGCGCATCGCCCCGCAATACCAAGATTTGCAAGATCAAGATGTTGCACTCATCTCGTCGCACGACGGCGGAGCCGTGGTGCGAGTCCTTGCTGGTTCTCTGGCTGGTCATGCCGGGCCCGGCATCTCCCACACACCGCTGGCAATCACGCACGTGTCGGTGAGCGCGGGAGCATCAATTGATATCCCATGGCCACGTGATTTCAATGCCCTCGCACACGTGCTTGCTGGGCAGGGGATGGTGTCCCATGATGTCGCAATCACCTCCGGACAAACTGCAGTCTTTGTCGACGGTGACTTCGTCCGCATTTCAGCGAACCCCACACAAGACTCACGCACATCGATGTTCGAAGTGTTCCTTATCGGAGGCGTTCCGCTCAATGAGCCCGTCGTGCAGTACGGACCGTTCGTGATGAACTCAATGGATGAAATTCAGCAGGCCTTCGAAGACTTTCAAGCGGGTCGTCTCGGTCGTGTGCCCGCCGACGCAGTTCAACCGCATCGCGCCTGACGGCGGCGACACAACTATTTCGCAGTCAAATTCTGACTAGAGCGCAGACTTCTCCAGGATATGAACGCCGCACGCGTTACCGAGCCCAATGACGTGTGCCAAGCCGACTTTCGCTCCCTCAATCTGGCGGTCGCCAGCTTCACCACGAAGGTGATGGCAGATCTCCCAAATATTTGCGATGCCAGTTGCAGCGATGGGGTGTCCCTTTGATTCAAGCCCACCCGAGACGTTCACTGGTGTGGAACCGTCGCGCCACGTTGCTCCGGAATTGAAGAAGTCGACGGCACCGCCTTCTTCGCACAACATCAAGTTGTCGTAATGAACGAGTTCCGCTGTGGCGAAGCAGTCATGAAGTTCGACAAGGTCAAGATCTGATGGGCTTACGCCGGCTTGTTCGTAGGCCTTGCGTGCCGCGATCTTGGTGAGGGTGTTGACATCAGGAAGCACCTGGCAAGCCTCTTGATACGGGTCAGTCGTGAGTACCGACGCTGAGACTTTGACTGCGCGACGCTGTTGCTCTTTTGAAAGAGTGCGCAGCTTCGAACCGGATACAACGACTGCAGCGGCACCACCGTCACAGTTGGCCGAGCACATTGCTCGCGTGTTCGGGTAAGCAATCATGAGGTCTCCCATGATTTCTTCCAGAGTCATGCGCTTTGTATACGCAGCGAGTGGGTTCAGCGTGCTGTGCGCGTGGTTCTTCTCTGAGATACGCGCGAATAACTCAAATGACGCTCCGCCATATTTGTGTCCGTATTCCATTCCAACCTGGGCGAACGTTCCAGGCATGGTGTCAGTGCCGATGCGACCATCGGTGGGCGCGACAGCCCCGAACCGGCCACTCGGTGACCAGGTGTGCCCGTCTGATTTCGGCTTGCCGCCTCCTCCGAGGAGACCTGCTCCAGCCAACTTCTCGACGCCAACTGCAAGACCCATATCGCACTCGCCAGCCTTGATAGCCATGATCGCGGTGCGCAGCGCAGTTGCACCGGTGGCGCATGCATTCGACACGTTGTATGCCGGAATACCGGTCTGGCCAATCTGCTTCTGAATCTGCTGAGCGATGAAGCCGCCACCCATCAAGCAACCGGCTGCAAGTACACCCATGTCTTTCATGGTGACGCCACCGTCTGCAAGTGCAGCGAGGGCGGCTGCTGACGCAAGGTCGACGGTGTCTTTGTCGGGGTGTTTCCCGAACTTCGTCATGTTGATGCCGAGAATGTAGATGTCATCTGTTGCCATGAGTGGTGCCTTTCGTGTGGTGTCGAGAAGTGTTGGGTAAAGATCGTGGGTCAGGCAGGTTCGAAGCCAAATCCGATGGCCTCAACTCCGTTGTCGTCTGATCCGAGTGAATAGGTGGTGAGGCGAACTTTCATTCCAAGCGACACGGCCTCTGGAGTCGGGTCGCAGTTGATGACATTTCCACGTACGGACGTTCCGCCACAGTCCACGACAGCAGCCACAAAAGGAACCGGAACACCCGGCGCCGCGAAGGTGACGATGGTGAATGACCGCACGATGCCTTCAGTGGCGATGTCAACCTTCTCGAAAGATGTGTTCGAGCAATTGGCACATGCATTACGACGATCAAAGAAGCGAGCCTTGCATGATGTGCATTGATTCGCGACCAGATGGGGTGCCGGCTCAAGAACGAGATAGTCGACGTGGGGGATGTGGGGCATGTGTCGGTCCCTCCTGACATCGGGAACCTTATTATCTTCAGGGTCCGGCAATGTTGCCGGGGAGAGTCGATAGGCGCCAATGGCAACGCAGTGGAAAAACTGGGCGAGGAACGTGGTGTTCACGCCGGCCGAAATGGTGACTCCGCGAACGCTCGACGAACTAGTCCTAGAAGTGTCCCGCGCACTTACTGCTGGTCGGTCGGTGCGGGTGGCCGGTAGCGGTCATAGTTTCACCCCAGTTGTACAGACATCAGGACTGCTCGTCGATAACTCAAAGCTCGCCGGAATTCGTCATGTTGACTACGCACGCTCCTTGGTCGTTGTCGGCGCCGGAACAGTGCTGAGCGACTTGAACAACGAACTTGCGGGGCTGGGGCTGGCATTGCCGAATCTTGGAGACATCACAGCCCAGACAGTTGCCGGCTCGATTTCCACTTCAACGCATGGCACAGGTGCACAGTTCTTCGGACTCGCAGCACAGGTTCGTGCCATCACGCTGGTCGATGGTTTCGGACGTGTGCGACACATCGATGATCCAGATGGAGTGCGGATCGTCGCAGTGAATGTCGGGGCATTGGGTGTCGTCGTTGAGTACACCCTCGAAGTGGTGCCGGCCTTTCGCCTCGAGGCTCGAGAGGGTGCGATGCGTGTTGAGGAGTTGATGGACTGTCTCGATGAGGTCGTCGATACCACTGACCATTTCGAGTTCTACTGGATACCTCATACTAAGTGGTGCTTGACAAAGAGGAACTCCCGCACAGATGAAGCGCCCGCTCCACTTCCACGGTGGAGACACTTTGCTGAAAAGACTGTGCTGGAGAACGTCGGTTTTGGTGCGGTGTGTCGGTTGGGAAGTATTCGTCCGTCTCTCATTCCGCGACTTGCGACCGTGTTACCGGCCTCTGGGTCGCGTGCATATCGCGACCAGAGCCACAAAGTGTTCGCCAGCGCACGACTGGTGCGATTCAAAGAGATGGAGTTTGCAGTTCCACGATCGTCGGGTGCCGAAGTTCTGACTGAGCTCCGCCAGATGGTCGAACGTCAGGGTCACATGGTGAGTTTCCCGGTAGAGGTTCGATTTACGAAGGCGGATGATGTTGCGCTGTCAACCTCATACGGACGCGACAGCTGTTACATCGCTGTTCACATGTATCGACCCATGGATCACACGGCGTACTTCAACGACGTTCAATCGATCATGGTGAACCATGGTGGCCGTCCTCACTGGGGAAAGATGCACACCCTCGACCACGAACATCTGAAGACGCTGTACCCACGGATGGACGATTTTCTTGCGCGCCGCACCGAGTACGACCCGCAGCGAGTGTTTTCGAACGACTATGTGAAGAAAGTTCTCGGTTCCTAAAAGTGAGAATTGCTCACAGGCAGATGTCTTGAGGACGCACCGGAACTCGTCGAATATCGCGACCAGTTGCTTGTCTGATGGCTGACGCGATTGCTGGCGTCACAGAAATGCAGGGGGGCTCGCCGACACCTTTGGCACCGAGAGGAGCCTGCGGGTCTGGTTCTTCGATGAGGCTATACACCACCTCTGGTGCGTCGAGGGCTGTCGGAAGCAGGTAGTCGGTGAAACTGGGATTGCGTACGCGCCCGTCCTGAACGATGACTTCTTCCATCACTGCCAAGCCAAGACCTTGAGCGATGCCACCTTCGAGCTGTCCTTGCACTGAAAGCGGATTGAGAGCGCGTCCGATGTCTTGTGCCGTCGCAACTTGAACCACTTTCACAAGTCCTAGTTCAACATCGACATCGACCACAGCCCTGTGTGCGACAAAGGCAAAAGCCACGTGACAGTTTCCTTGACCGTTTTCATCAAGATCCTCGGTGGGTCGGTGGTGATGCTCGAACGTCTCTTCGAACCGAACGCCCGGTGCTGCATCTGTGACTTTGATGCGCAAGGTGCCCATGGTGTCGACAATTTCGTCGTCTTCGATGACGAGACGCAGAGCATCGATGCCGTTCGCGAGACCGACGTGTTCGAACAGTCGTTCGCGAACGAGGCGGCATGCACCGTCAACTGCACCACCACTCATCCATGTTTGGCGTGATGCCGATGTGGATCCTGCTGAACCGATTGTGGTGTCCATAGGTTCCACCACCACGTCGGTCACACCAAGGACACTGCGGGCAATTTGCGGCGCAAGTGTGACGAAACCTTGTCCGACTTCTGAGGTTGCAAACTTCAACGCGACGACGCCGTCTTGGAGGGTGCATCGCGCGGTGCTGTAGTCGTCGAAGCCCTCGCTGTACATGATGTTCTTGATCGACACGCCCCAACCAATTCCACGGCGAATGTTCTCTGAGCGTGATGTCAGACCCGTTCCGCCAGGAAGTTCCAAGACATCTGGTGAGTCGATCAGTGGTGGCGGCAAGGGAAGTGCATCGGTCTCTCGAATGCAGCGTTCAACGGGAGCGACACTTTCAACAGGCTGACCCGTGATGAGGGTGTCTCCAGTGCGCATGGCGTTTCGTAGGCGAATCTCCACATGAGACAGCCCGCAAGCCTCTGCCAATCGATCCATCTGTGACTCGTGCGCGTAACAGGCCTGCACGACGCCAAAGCCGCGCATGGCGCCACATGGCGGGTTGTTCGTTCGCACAGCAAATCCGTCGACCACTGCGCTTGGGCACCGATACGGACCCTGAATGTGTGTAATACCGTTAATCAACACCGCTGATGAAGTGGAGGCATACGCACCACCGTCAAAGAGCATGCGTGCTTCGATCTTGACGATGGTTCCGTCGGCTTTCGCGTGGTGACGGATGTGGACTCGAGCCGGGTGTCGGTGAACGTGGCCGAAAAAGCTTTCTTCGCGGCTGTACTGCATCTTGATCGGACGCTTCGTGGTCAACGCCAGCAGACAACTGTGCACCTGCAGGCTGATGTCCTCTCGCGCTCCGAAGGCACCACCAACGCCCCCAAGCACCAAACGGACGCGCTCAATGGGAAGACCCAGACACGCAGCGATTTGTTTCTGGTCCTCGTGCAGCCACTGTGTGGCGATGTGCAGCTCGATGCCTGCACCGTCGGCGTCAGGTATCGCCATCGCGGCCTCGAGACCAAGAAACGCCTGGTCCTGCATACCGATTTCGTACTCGCCCTCGACGACAACGTCACCGACGACCGATGTGTCGCCATGAACGATGCGTTGGTGTCGGAACACATTTCCATTCGGGTGGATAGCCGGTGTTGAGGTATCGAGCGACAACTCTGGATCAGTGAGAGGAGTCAACACCTCGTATTCGACGATGATCGCAGCGAGTGCGCGTCGACACGTTTCTGGATGGTCCGCTGCAACAGCCGCCACTGGTTCTCCCATGTAGCGCACGTAGTCAACTGCGAACACCGGCTGATCTTGATCAATCAAGCCATACGTGAGAACGCCGGGTACATCTTCAGCCGTGAGTACGGCACGGACACCATCGATTGCGAGCGCAGGGCTCGTATCAATCCGCACAATTCGTGCATACGGGTGCGGGGAGCGCAACGTCGCACCCCACAACATTCCGTCTGACCACATATCAGATGAGAATGAAAACTCACCCTTGACCTTTGCTGCGCCATCTGGTCGAAGTGCATTGGTGCCGAGGACGTCTCGTCGTGTTTTGACAGTGCTCATCTCGTCGCACCTCGTTGTTCGATGACGTCCTGAACAGCAGCAAAGATGCGACCGTAACCAGTGCATCGACAGATGTTTCCGGAGATCGCTTCTCTTACTTCAAGCTCGGACGGATTCGGTTGCGAGTCGAGCAAGTTGTGAATAGCGACGATCAACCCAGGGGTGCAAAAACCGCATTGCACGGCGCCGTTGTTGATGAATGATTGCTGCACGTCGGTGAGGCTGCCGTCTGGTGCAAGTCCTTCGACTGTCTTGATGTCGGCATCAACTGCGGAAGCAGCCAGCACAAGGCAGCTGCAGACCGCAGCGCCGTCCATCATGACCGTGCAACTTCCACACTCTCCTTGTTCGCATGCACCCTTGGCGCCTGGCAGGCCGAGGCGCTCGCGCAACACGTAGAGAAGGCTTTCACCAATCCAGGAGTCCTTCACCTCTCGTTGTGAGCCATTGACGGTGAGAGTGTAAATCTGATTTTCGCTCATCGAGAGGTGCTCCTTGCTGCCAAGCGAGTACAAAGAACCTTGATTGCGTGTCGTCGATACTCGGCCGTCGAACGATGGTCCGTGATCGGACTCGCCTCGGCGGCGCAACGTGCCCCGAACTCAGTGTGCATCTCCGAAGATGATCTTGGTGCGCCTTGATCCAGCCACCATGACTCAGCAGCTCGTGCTCGGATGATTGTTGGGCCAACCGATCCAAGAGCGACTCGTACGGAATCATCTGAGGCGTTGCGAACAAGGCAGGCCGACGCGATGGAGATGACCATGGCGTTGCGCACGCCCACTTTCGCGTAGCCCTGCCAGCCCTCGATGATTGGCAAAGACACGCCGAGAACCATCTCGCCCGCGAGCAACGAATTCTTCTTCGGTCCCACCATGAAGTCGGCGAAGCTCACCTCACGGCGTCCTGCATTGGATGCAAGGAGAATCTTGGCGTCGAGTGCTGCAAACACTGGCAAGGTGTCTCCGGCGGGGGAGCAGGTTCCGAGATTTCCGCCCATCGTGCCTGCTGCGCGTATCTGTGGTGAACCAACTGTGCGTGACGCCTCGGCAAGTGCTGGTGCAGCCTGTGCAATATCCGATGATTCAATTGTCGAATACGTGACACCTGCACCGATGAATATCGAGTTGGTGTCATGATCGATGTTCCATTGACGCAATTCTTCAATTGCTCTCGTTGACACCACTTGAGACGGTTTGCGATGGTTGAAATTGACCTCGACCATGAAGTCGGTGCCGCCGGACAAGATCATGGCGCTCGGATATTTTTCGAGCAGTGTGACGGCCTGATCGATAGTTCGTGGGCTGTGCACGGTCATGATTCCAACCTTTGATGAAGACGTTTGGCAGCTTCTTCTGCCTTGGCTCGGATCTCATCCACGTCGACAGTGGTCACACGCCCTTCCTTCAATACTGGCTGACCTTCAATGACCACATCCGTCGCCGTGACCCCCGTGGTGAACGCAAGTCTCCAGGGCTCATTCATGTGGTCGTAATTCCAGGAGACGACGTCATTGCGCGATGCAGGTGCCAACGCGTAGCCGTTTTCGAGCCATTGCCAGACTGTGTCTGGTGTGGCGGTGACATCATGCTCGCGAAGACGGGCATAGGCGATTCGGGCTTCTTCGAACATGTCTGCACCGATTCCGTCTGTGCCGAGCACGACACGATTCTTGAATCGAGCCGGTCGTGCATAGCCAACGGCGTTGTTCATATTGGAACGCGCATTGTGCACGATTGTTCCAGGCAAGTCGTCTTCTAGATGAACGCAATGAACGAGTAGCCAGGTGTCGTCAACAAGATGACGAATGCGTTGCGCGGCATCTTTATCGTCAGGTCCCTCTGCGACATGAATGTGCACTCCGATGTTGAGTCGGCGAGCAAGGTCAGCGGCGGCCTCCAGGGTCTCGTTTGAGCAGGTAAAGGACGCATGGACACCAACCATCGCGTTTCCTCCACCTGAGACATAACGCTCGGTCTCGGCCAAGCCGAGCCGCGCGCCATCAGTCATGGAGGCCGGTATGTCAGTGACAAGAGAGCCGTTACTCCAACGATCAGTTACTCCATACGACAAGATGTGCCGCACGCCAAGGTCGTCACATGCGCGCGAAATTGCATCGAGAGAGCCCTCGATAGCGAATGGGCTCTCATGGTGATCGATGATCGTGGTGCAACCGGCTCGAAGCGCCTCGACTGCACCGAGGGCAGCGGACCAGTAGATGGAGTCGAGATCAAGTGCTGCATCAAGTCGCCACCAGACGTTTTCGAGAATCCCTCGAAACGACGTCGGTACTGCTGGAGGAGCCGGCATTCCGCGAGCGAGCGACGAATAAAGATGGTGGTGAGAGCAGACGAGGCCCGCAGTTTGGTGCGAGGCGAGCGTCGTCACGGTCTCACCGTTGGATTGCCATCCCACTTCACTCCGCGCTGTTCGACGTGTCGTTTGTAGAGCTCTGGTCGTCGGTACTTGTCGAAGTCAAAGAGTGTTTCCTTGTAGCGCTTGCACCAGTCGAGATCACATGAAGCAACAATGAGTTCATCATCAGTAGTGAGTGTCTGCGCAACGATTTGTCCGGACGGCGCGATGATGGCGCTCTGAGCCAAGCTGTCGACACCTTCTTCCACGCCACCTTTGGCGACACCCACAACCCAGGTCCCGTTTTGGTAGGCCCCGGCCTGCATGACGAGCGCGTTGTGGAACCCTTGCAAAATGTCCTGGCTCGGGTCTGGGACGTAATGAATCGGGGTGTTGTATCCACACAGAATCATCTCGACGCCTTGGAGACCCATTTCGCGATATGTCTCTGGCCACCGTCTGTCGTTGCAAATCATCATCCCGACTTTGGCGTCGAAGGCGTGCCATACGCCGAAGCCCTCATCGGATGGTTCAAAGTAGTAGCGCTCGAGGTGTTGAAAAGGCCGACCTGGTTCGTTTGACGCGTGCCCCGGAATGTGAACTTTGCGATATTTGCCGACAACTGACCCGGTCTTATCAACGAGCACCTGCGTGTTGAAGCGATGTCCATCTGTGGTGAGCTCGGCATACCCGAGGGAGAATCCGATGGAACGATCCTTTGCGCATTGGAAAAGTGATTGAACGGCGGGGGATGGCATCTCTGTTTCGTAGAAGTGATCTGCTTCTGAAATGTCGTCGAGAAACCAACGAGGGAAAAAGGTCGTCAGTGCCAATTCTGGGAACACCACGAGGTCGCATCCGCGATCAGCAGCCTGATTCATCAAAGCCATTAGTCGAGCCACCACATCGGTACGGCTGTGAGACAGTTGTACTGGGCCTAGTTGGGCGGCACCGACGGTGATGATGCGGCTCATGACTTGCTCGCAGTCGTGAAGGTTGTGCTGGCGAGCCGGAGCATGGTGTGCAGCAATACGTCAGCGCCGAGCGTGAGGTCGACGTCGTCTGTCAACTCGGCTGGATTGTGGCTGATTCCCTTGATGCTTGGAACGAAGATCATTGCTGTCGGGCAGACTCGCGCGAACATCTGTGCGTCGTGTCCTGCTCCGGAGGGAAGACGATGCGCTGGAACATCGAATGACGCACAAACATTGTCGATGATGCCGACGACCCGTTCGTCAAAGATGACCGGCTCGAATCGCGCCAAGGTTCGTGTTGAAATGGAGACGTTTTCCTCGCCCGAGATGAGGGCGAGGAAGTCGGAGAGTTCCGTCTCTGCGCGCTGAAGCGTGGCCTCATCGGTGTTTCGAATGTCGACTGTCATGGTGGCTGTTGATGGCACGACATTGACCAAGTTCGGAACGAGGTCAATTTTTCCTACTGTGCACACTTGAGGGGCCCCGTATCGGGTGGCAAGATCACGAAGAAACACCATGATTCGACCTGCCACATAAGCCGGATCTTTTCGCATTGACATTGGCGTCGTGCCCGCATGGTTGGACTGTCCCGAAATGGTGAGTTCCTGCCAAGAGATTCCTTGAACGCCAGTCACCGTTCCGAGTCGGTATCCGATGCTCTCGAGAACAGGACCTTGTTCGATGTGCAACTCAACGAAAGCATGAGGTGTGGGCCCGGGACATGGGTTGGGTCCGTTGTAACCGATGTTTTGAAGTTCATCGGCAAAGCGAGCACCATCGATTGCGACAACGTCCAGGGCTTCTTCGACGCTCATGCCGCCGACGTACACCAACGAGCCGAGCATGTCTGGTGCGAAACGTGCGCCTTCCTCGTTGGTGAAAATGCCCACTGCGAGAGGTCTGCTCGGTGTGATGCCGGCGTCCTTCAAACTCTGGATGACCTCGAGACCTGCGAGTACTCCGTAGTTTCCGTCAAAACGACCGCCCGTGCGTACCGTGTCAATGTGCGAACCGGTCATCACTGGAGAACCCGATGCACAACTCCAAGTGCCGATGATGTTGCCGACCACATCGATGCTCACGTCCAGGTCGAGCTCTCTCATCCAGCCAACCACGAGGTCTCGGCCATGACCGTCCTCTGGAGTCAAGGCAAGTCGGCAGTTTCCGCCACCGGTGATGGGTGAGATGTCGGCAAGTGATGCAATGCGTGAGAGCAGCCGCATCGGGTTGATGCGCACATCAGGGTGCTGAAGAGTCGACGAGGCGCCCACGTCGCAAGTGTACGAAATGTCAATCCCAAATGCTTGCGTCTTATGGGTTTCCGCCCTTTGACAGGGTCATCTCAATAGTCTGGGTTGGTGACTTCTATCGACCGTAACGAATTGGCCATTGCCATGGCTGAGGAGCAAGATCTCTTCGGCGAGCGCCACCAGGCGTCACTTGAGCGTCACCGGATGTCGGGTCGGTTGTTGTCAGGTGTTCCGATGCCTTGGATGACCCGTTGGCCAGGTGGCTGGCCGGTGTATTTCACCGAAGCACATGGTGCGCACTTCGTTGATGTGGATGGTCATGAGTACGTCGATTTCTGCATGGGCGATACCGGCGCCATGACCGGCCATGGCCTCGAACAAGTTGCTGACGCATTGTCGTCAAGGGCACGACGTGGCATCACCACGATGCTGCCTAGTGATGATGCTCTGTGGGTGGCTGAAGAGCTGGAGCGGCGCTTTGGTCTTCCGAAATGGCAATTCGCAATGACTGCCACCGATGCGAATCGCTTCGTCATTCGTTTTTCACGAGAGTTGACACGCCGGCCGAAAATCGCCGTGTTTGATTGGTGTTACCACGGCTCAGTGGATGAGACATTGGTGGTGCGCGATGAAAGCGGTCGTACAGTCAGTCGGCCCGGTGTTATTGGGCAACATCTCGATGTGTCTCAGACATCTGTATCTATCCCGTTCAACGATGTCGACATGCTCGAGAATGCTTTATCCAAAGACGACGTTGCTTGCCTACTGATGGAGCCGGCCCTCACCAACATCGGCATCGTGTTGCCTGAACCGGGCTATCTGGAAGCCGTACGGGAGATCACTCGTCGCCACGGAGTGTTACTCGTCATCGACGAAACGCACACAATCTGCGCGGGCCCTGGTGGTTGTACGCGTGCGTGGGGTTTGGAGCCCGACTTCTTTGTTATTGGCAAGCCAATTGGCGGTGGTATGCCGGTGGCTGCTTACGGAATGTCTGGCGAGGTGGCCGCGCGTCTCGAAGACATCATGTCTGGCCCGACTGTCGATGTGTCGGGTGTGGGCGGAACTTTGGCCGGGAATGCGCTCGCGCTCGCTGCTGTTCGAGCGACGCTTCAGTCCACCTTGAGAGATGAGGACTTTGCACGAATGATCCCGTTGGCCGAGATGTGGACCGACGGTGTGCGCAATGCATATGAATCGAAGCAGCTTCCGTGGAGCGTGCAGCAACTCGGTGCAAGAGCCGAGTATTGGTTCTGTCCGCCACCACGAGACGGTGCTGCTGCAGCTGCTGCCTCTGATGCACAGCTCGAGTCATTCATGCACTTGTACGCGCTCAATCGTGGTGTGTTGCTGACTCCGTTCCACAACATGGCTTTATTTTCACCGTTCCATGAACAGGAAGATGTCGAACAACACACAGCAGTCTTTGCATCTGCCGTCGATCGTCTGTGCCGTTGACACGTGTCTGATCTCGTCTGGATCTTGGTGACTGTATTGATCGCCTCGTCGGCGCAGGCTGTGTCGGGTTTTGGTTTTGCATTGCTGGCAGTGCCACTCATGTCGGCCGTCGTGTCGCCACAGGATGCAGTGATCATTGCAACGCTGCTTGGCGCAGCGTCGACAATTGGCCAGAGTGTCAGGGATGCTCACGCAACTGAGATGGTCATGGCGCGTCGACTCATAGGGAGTGCATTGGTGGGAATGCCATTTGGGCTGGTGTTGTTCTCGTTTGCGTCCGAAGAAGTGCTTCGGCTCTCGCTCGGATTGGTCGTGATTGTCGCCACCGTGTTGATTGCCCGAGATTTCCGTCTTGATGGGGGTCGATCGGCCGAATACTCGATGGGATTTTTGAGTGGAGCGTTGTCAACATCGCTTTCCACCAATGGTCCGCCGCTGGTGTTCTTGCTTCAGGCTCGTGGTCTTCAGCCCCAAGCACTTCGATCCACAATCAACACCGTGTTCGCTGTGTCCGGTGTCGCATCGGTGCTGGCGTTCCTGGTGTCTGGAAACATCTCTGGCGACAACGCCATGGCTGCGATGTGGTCTTTGCCGGTGATGTTCATTGCAATTCTCATCGGATACAGAGTCAGGCCACTATTTCCTCCTCACCGGTTCAAATGGCTGGTGATTGTCTTGCTCTTGCTCAGCGGTTGTAGTTCGCTGTATGGCGCTCTGAAATAGACAAGACTCGAGTCTCTCTACAATTCAGGTGCTTCAAGATGACGTACCGCCGAACCAACTCATCCATGCCTCACGAGTCGGTGGTTTGTAGACGTAGTTGACCTGCTTCACCTCTTCAATGGACGCGAACGGCACCGAGGAGTACTGGTGGCCAGGTAGCACCAGGGTGTCTTTCGGCAGCGAGGCAAGCCGTTGCAGGCTGTCGTACATCGCCGCTACATCGCTTCCGGGTAGGTCAGTGCGACCGCACCCTTCGAGAAACAGCGTGTCACCAGACACCAGACAATTGCCTGCAAGAAAGCATTGACTACCAGGTGTGTGTCCCGGGGTGTGTAGCAGTGTGATTTCGATTTCGCCGATAGAGACGACGTCGCCACTCGTGTGTGTCACAAGGTCGGTTTCGTCCAATCCTGTGGTCTTCATGACCCACGGAGACTCTTCGGCTTGGACGTGTATCGGCACGGCACACTTCTCGAGGAGAGCACTGACACCTTCGATGGTGTGACCCATCATTGATCCTCCGACATGGTCTGGGTGGTAGTGGGTGGCGAGCACGCCGGTGAGTGTCATGTCATCTTCTTGAACGATTCGCAGGATGTCGTCCACGGCATACGCCGGATCAACCACGACACACTCGCGAGTTTCACGGTCTCCGATGAGATAAATGAAGTTCACCATTTGGTGGGCGAGGGGGTTACTCGTTGCGAAGTCCCGCCCGCTGAGGAGTTGACGGAAATACAGTTTGTCGTCAGTGGAAGAGATGCTCACGGGTGCAGAATAGGTGACGTGGACGACGAACAACTGAGACAGGGCGACCGGGTGCTCGTGGGATCCGCACTCTTGACGGTTGATGCTGTTTTTGCAGCATCAATTGAGCCTGGGGATGTCGTGTTGGGAGTGGCAGAGACCGGCCAGTTGTTGCGTGTTCCGGCTCGCACGAAGATGCTCGTCACTGATGTGTTGTCTCGGTCGCGCCTGGCCTTCGCCGAAATGGCGCATATAAGCGATGAAGCGATTACGCGGTTCTTTGATGTGGCAGCCGCCCTGATGGCAGATGACGTGGTGATGAAGCCGGTGTTGTCTGCCAACGACGCCGATGTAGAAGCAGCAAGGGCGAGGGGTCGATCAACGACTCGTCTCGTGTTGGACGACAAGATGCGTACTGCGATGATTGAGGCGCTCAAGATGTGGCGCGATTATCCCAGTGCTCGGAGTCACATGGAATCGCGAGTCGACAACGATGGGTTTGCGGTTGAATCCTGGCGCGCGCCGCTCGGTCCGGTTGGTTTCGTATTTGAAGGTCGTCCGAATGTCTTCGCAGATGCCACGGGAGTGTTGCGTGGTGGAAACAGTGTCGTGTTTCGAATTGGGAGCGACGCCCTCGGTACGGCGCAAGCATTGATGGAGCACGTGATTGGTGTTGCAATCAAACAATGCGGCCTGCCGCGTGACTGCGTATTGCTGGTCGAGTCGGCCGAGCATGCGGCCGGTTGGGCGCTGTTTGCTGACGGTCGTCTGTCATTGGCTGTCGCTCGTGGAAGCGGAGAATCAGTGCGCTTGCTTGGCGCCATTGCGCGACAAAGCGGAGTCAATGTGAGTTTGCACGGCACCGGTGGGGCCTGGCTCGTGGTCGGGGAGAATCCTGACCACACTCGTCTACATCACGTGATTGTGAACTCACTAGATCGAAAAGTGTGTAACACAGTCAATTGCATTTTGGTTCGAGATGATTGTGATGAAGAGATGCTCAAAATGGTCGTTCGGGCAGTTGAAACTGCGGCCGAGCGACGTGGCGTCGGTGCGCGTTTCCACTGCACCAGGGCTCCCTACGGAGTCGTGGCGGATCTGGTAGCACAGTCAGAGGTGACTGTTCACCGTGCCGGGTCGGTCGACACGGAACGATGTGTCACCGAGATTCCAGAACACGCCCTCGCAGTCGAACACGAGTGGGAGGTGAATCCCGAAGTCTCAATTGCTGTGTACAGCAACATCGAACATGCAGCTGATCTCATCAATCGATGGTCGCCCCATTTTGTGGTGTCGCTGATTGGCTCTCAGGAAGAGGAAGATGCGCTGTGGGCCGAAGTCGATGTTCCGTTCTTTGGAGACGGAATAACACGTTGGGTCGACGGTCAATATGCGCTCGGAAAGCCAGAGCTTGGACTTTCCAATTGGGAGTGCGGGCGATTGTTGGCTCGCAGTGGCGTCTTGTCAGGGGACTCTGTCTTTAGTTTGCGTATGCGCATGCGCCAAAGTGACAACAACTTGTCGCGCTGACATCAGCCGAGAAATGTTTCAACCACATATCTGCGAAGTCGTGCAGGCTTGTCGTGGCGACTTTCCGTGGTGTCCATTGAGTCGACGATTTTTCGCAGCGCATTGATTGCCAGCCAGCGAAGTGGTTCGGGCTCCCATGATCGCCCTCTATGGCCAAACCATGGGAGAGCGAGAGAAGGATGGTCTCGTCGAAGCACTCCGTGGGCGAGCATTCGGCCGGTGAGATGTGCGAGTGCCACGCCGTCTCCCGTGTAGCCGCCTCCAACCGCGAGACGTTTCTCGTGATCCACTCGTGCGAAGTTCCTCCAGTCTCGAGGTACACCGAGGGGGCCACCCCAACGATGCGTGATCAATGCATCACGCGTTGCTGGAAAGAACTCGTGCAGTGTTGATACGAGGCTTCCATGAACTGCGTCGTCAATGTCCTGTGAGTCGTGAATTCGATTCGCGAAGTGATACGGGGCCCCTCGTCCACCAAACACAATTCTTCCGTCAGCAGTGCGTTGCGCATATATAACACCATTACGCGAATCATTCAATGTCTCGCGCTCGTGCCATCCGATATCGCTCCAGACTTTCGGCGACAGTGGCTCTGTTGCAATCATGAAGGAATACAGAGGAATCAATTCGCGACGGGCTTGTTTGAATGTGCTGGAGTACCCCTCTGTCGCACGTACAACCCAGTTGCAGCGGATGTCTGTAGGACGACCATTGTGTCTCGTGCTGACTGTCCCCGATGTGTACGAGACAACGTCGATGTCTTCGACGATCGAGACTCCTATTTGCAGGCATGCCTGCGCAAGGCCATTGACGAGCATTCGTGGATGAAGAGCTGCACAGTTCGGCGTGAACAGGGCAGCATGAGTGTCTGTCACTCTGAGACGGCTGTCTACTTCGGTCTTGTCGAGTAAAACAATGTCACTGTCTGTTGCGCCGAAGCTCGTCTCTTCTTTGGCGAGTTGAGCAAGTCGCTGCACCTGTGGTCGATTTCGTGCCACGGTGAGTGTGCCCCCAAGTGCGTAGTCGCAGTGGATCGAATGTTGGTCCAGGGCCTGCTTCATCTCGAAGAGGTTGTCCACGGCGCATTGACGCATGGTCTCTGCAACTTGATGCCCATGAACTTCAGCAATAAATGAGAGAGAACTAGGAAGCAGGGCACTGCACCAGCCACCGTTTCTTCCTGAGGCGCCGAAGCCGATTGTATTTTTCTCGAGAATGGTGATGTCGAGCGATGAATCCAACATTTTCAAATACAGGGCAGTCCATAGCCCCGTGTATCCACCACCGATGATTGCAATGTCAGTACGAGGAGGAATTTGAGGGGAATCTGCGACGACTCGTCGCGTCTCAGATTCCCACAGCGGACGGGGCTCTGCCTGAGCGATCACCATGCGAGACGCGGTCACAGAAGAGGCTCGCCCAACAGTGAAACATTGTCGATGAGGCGTACGTCGCCGACCCACACAGCTATGGCCAAGACAGATTTCGTACCGGGTGTGTCGACAGTGGCCAGTGAATCGCCGTCGACAATCGTGACGTAGTCGACACGCGAATAAGCCACATCGCGCAAGCGCGTGGATACATGTGTCACTACATCGCTCGACTGATGACCATCTCTTGCCATGGCCTGCGCCTCGGTCAAAATGGTTGGAAGCATGCCGGCTGCAACACGTTCTTTCTCTGACAACCGTGCGTTTCGGCTGGAGAGCGCCAGACCATCGTGGTCGCGGACGGTGCTCACAGGTATCACGTGTACTCCGAGATTGAGATCGCGGACCAACTGTTTCACGACAGCCAACTGTTGGAAATCCTTCTCACCGAAGTACGCACGATCTGGTGCAACGCAATTGAAAAGCTTTGTGACGATTGTGGCGACACCAGCAAAGTGGCCTGGTCGTGACGCCCCCTCCATGCTGTCGGCCACACCCTCTGGCAGAACCATCGTTGCGTATCCGTTCGGGTACATCAGTTCAGCGGTGGGCATAAATACTGCATCAACACCACAGGCCTTGCATACAGCCAAATCTTCCGACTCAGGCCGGGGATAGGTCTCGAAATCTGCTGGTTGATTGAACTGAGTCGGATTCACAAAGATCGACACCACTACGACATCGCACTGCTCACGAGCAATTCTCATGAGCGCCATGTGCCCGTCGTGGAGCGCACCCATTGTCGGTACGAAGCCACACGATTTTCCGGAGGCCTGACGACTCTTGGACCACGCGAGCATGTCGTCCGGCGTGCGAAGAAGAATCATGTCTTGTGAGGTGAGGGTCAGGAGAAGGAGTGCCTGGCGTCAGGCCAGGATCCGTTGCGTACTTCCTCGACGTATTCAGAAATTGCTTTTGTGCTCGCAGTCAAGAGATCGGCATACGGCTTGGCAAAGCTCAGCTTGCGACGAGACAAGCCCAAGACGTCGTGTAGTACCAACACTTGGCCGTCACACGAAGAGCCAGCTCCGATACCGATTGTCGGAATAGTGAGCTTTTCGGTGATTTCAGCAGCAAGATCAGCTGGCACACCTTCAATCACCACCGCACAAGCGCCCGCATCTTCCACCGCATGGGCATCTTGCAAGAGTCGATCACGTTGACCAGCTTGATCACCATGTTGGCGTCCTTGAATCTTGTTGCCACCCATTCGGTGGTAGCTCTGTGGTGTGAGACCGATATGGCCCATGACGGGTATGTCAGTAGTCGTGATGGCCGCGATGACATGAGCAACCGACACGCCGCCTTCCAACTTCACGCATTCCGCACCAGCTTTGATGAGACGAACACTGTTCTCGATGCCTAGGACAGCACCTTGTTGGTATGAGCCAAACGGCAGGTCTCCCACGATGAGGGCCTTTGGACGAGCAGCGGCAACGATGCGCGTGTGATATGCCATTTCGTCCATTGACACAGGAAGAGTGGTTCGCTCGCCTTGCATGACTGTGGCCACTGAGTCGCCGACGAGGAGCACATCCACACCTGCTTCGTCTGCAATAGAGGCGAATGTGGCGTCGTAAGCCGTGATCATCGCGATTCGTCGCTTGTCGTGCTTCGCCTGGAGCAGAGACGGAACCGTGACTTTTGCGCGGGGTGACGACGCGCCTGTGGCAGCCATAGAACGAATGTTACGGACGATCTCGGCTATTGCCCCCGAGGGAGACCGGTGACCACCGTGATCCATACGGTGACTGCTCGGTAGCGATAGATAGCGTTGTCATGTGGTTCGGCGGACAATAGGGGCGGTCTTTGCTCGTGCACATGGCACCTTGTCTAGGTGGGCAGCAATCGGACCACGTGGTGGCCGTGGAAAGCGGTTTCATGCATTCGGGGAGGGGAGCATTATTTGTTGGCCCCCGACGACTCTCTACAACGAGCAGTACATCTCCATCGGACGAGACACGATGATTGGGCCTCATGTCGCCCTCGCGGCGGGTATGACACCCGGACAGGAAATGTTGTCAACTCCCGTTGTTTCTATCGGCGATCGATGTTTGATCGGCAGGGGGAGTGGAATTGTCGGACACTTCTCCATCGAGATTGGTAATGATGTCTGGACCGGACACCACGTGTACATCACCGATCAAAATCATGGATACGAGGATGTCAGTGTTCCAATTTCGAGACAGACTCAGCCGGAACTTCCAGTGCGAATTGGTGACGGTTCGTGGCTCGGCCATGGAACAGTCGTTCTGCCAGGAGTGACAATCGGAAAGCACGTGGTTGTAGGCGCGAACTCAGTTGTCACCACGGACATTCCAGACAACTCGGTGGCAGTTGGGGCACCCGCCCGAATCGTTCGATCGCATCAACCGGGCGAAGGTTGGAAGCGTCACGATTGATTCCGTCAGGTGACGAGATCAAATGGTGGAATGCAGGCGCGAATCTCGTTATCCTTTGCGAACTTGCCGATACGTTCTGATATCGGCACGCCTTCAACTTGAGTCTCGGAAAACCGGCTGAAAGTGCCTGAGCGTAAGAGATTCACGTAGTCAGAGCGGTCATCAAGGTATGTGCGGTAATCGGTGAGCCACTGCGGTACCAGTGCACGACCTTTCTCGTTGTTGATGTCAATGAGTTCGAGGTCGCTGATCATCAACTTGAGTGATGTGTTTGCCTTTTCGATGATGTCCGCACGCTTGGCCAGCGCAGCAACATCTTTGACATTGAAGGTGGTCAGATCAGACAACTCTGCACGCTCTTCCCGAGCCTTGGTACATCTGGACTCTGCTTGAGAAGCCCATGATTCGTCGTAGATCTTGTTGATTGATTCGCGTGGTGAGAATCCGAAGGCGTACACCCACATTGCCGCTAGTGCGACACAGACGATGATGATTGTCAGGCGTGCAACACGTTGCATCGGGCAGGTCAGTTGCTCTTCACGGGCCGGTAAAACGCCAACAGATGGAGAGCTGCGCCGCCGATGCCGATAATCGGTGTCAATGCTGCCCAGTTGCTACCAAGATCGATTGACCATGCATTGTCAAGTGACGCAGTACCTGAACCAATCGCTGCGATTCCCCAGGCCGTGATGAGGATCGATGCGCAGTATTCCCATCCGCCATTCGGAAGGAAGATGAAGAATCCCACTTTCCAATGAACCGTTACGATGGCGACCACCATCAGACCGATCATCGCGGCTGCAGCAAGCGGAGTGAGAAGACCAGCAGCAAACATCAGTCCGGAAGCAATCTCCGTGAATGCAGCACCACGTGCCTGCAGTTTTGGTGCTTTCATACCCAAACTGCCGAACCAACCTGCAGTTCCGGCGAGCCCACCACCACCGAAAACTTTGTTGTAGCCGTGGTAGGCGAGGGAGATACCAAGAAACAACCGAATGATGAGAAGACCAAAGTCTATTGATGTCATGTCATGAGTGTAGGACAGCACAAAGACCTAGTGCCTGTTCCAGGTCTGCCTAACGACAAGAATGACGAGATGGCATCCGTCGCTCCTGCAGCCTCGCCGAATCGCGCACGCGCAGCGGTGAACCTGATTGTCTCTCACGTGCGACGCAAACCTCTGACGTTCGCAATTGCAGTTTCGGGTGCCTTCTTGTACGCGTTGTGCACCGCCGGTTCATCGCTCGGTGTGCGTTGGGTCACCGACAATGTCATTGTGCCTCGATTCGATGGCGATGCTGTTTCTGTCGGGGTCCTTCTCAGCGGATGTTTGATACTTCTGGCCATTGCATTTGTTCGGGCCACTGGCGTCGTCGTGCGACGCACGTGGGCTGGAAAGACAGAGTGGGGAGTCGCTGAGGAAATTTCGAATGAAGTTGTCCAGCGCATGGCAGCTCAGCCGGTGTCGTGGCATGCGCGACGACAGACAGGGGACATGATTTCTCGAGCTGGAGTCGACGCCGATGCAAGCGTCAGCGTGCTCGCTCCGCTTCCCTATGCAAGTTCAGTTGTTCTGTTGTTGGTCGTCAGTACAACAGGCATGTGGGCGCTCGACTCATCTCTGGGTTTGATTGCGTCAGTCATTATTCCGTTGCTTCTTTTCATGAACATTTGGTACCAGAAGCGAGTAGACGTCTACTACAACAAAGCCCAAGAACACTTGGGCGTGCTGAGTGAACAAGTGCTGGAAAGTTTTGAAGCTGTCAGTGTCGTCAAGGCATTCGGGGCCGAAGAACGAGAGACCGCAAGACTTTCGAGCATCACGGCAGATCTCCGAGATGCGAGAGTGGAGACTGTCCGCCGACGATCGAGTTTTGAAGCTCTGCTTGACGCAATTCCTTCCATCGCAAATCTCGTTGTGCTGTTGCTGGGTGCGTACCGTGTCAAGAGCGGTGATCTCACGGTCGGCGATCTCGCAGCGGCCATGTATCTGTTCACATTGCTTGCAATGCCGCTTCGCATCATTGGTTTTGCCCTGTCCGACTTGCCCCATTCTCTTGCCGGTTGGAACCGACTTCGCGAGGTGATGGATGAACCACTAGAACCGCGTCCGACGGTGGTCGACCTTGATACAGAGAGGCTGGGCGACGAGCGCGAGGTGTTGCGGGTCAGCAACCTTCGTGTTGTCTTTGGTCCCTCAATTGTCTTGGAGGACGTCTCATTCTCCGTGTCTCGTGGAGAAACCGTCGCCGTCGTTGGCGCAACAGGATGCGGAAAGACCACCCTGATGCGGACAATTGCGGGCTTGCAGATGCCGTCATCGGGGTCTGTAGCTGTGAGTGGTGGAAAGGCGCACATCGTCTTTCAAGAGCCATTTCTCTTTTCAGAGACACTCCGCTTTAACATTGATCTGGGTCGAAATCTTTCAGAAGACGATATTCGCTCAGCCATCTCTGTCGCGCAGGCGGATTTTGTGTGGGACATCGACCCACATCTCGCGACAGTGGTGGGTGAGCGAGGAGTCAGTCTCAGTGGCGGCCAACGGCAACGTCTTGCCCTCGCCCGAGCTTTAGCGGGACGTCCACAGGTGTTGCTGCTTGATGACACCACTTCAGCACTGGATCCGGACACAGAGCAACGCGTCATCGATGCTCTATCTCGAACCGAGTTGGTGCAGTCGGTTTTGATTGTGGCGTCACGTCCGTCAACAATCGCACTGGCCGACAAAGTCATATACATCGACTCGGGGCGAGTGGCAGGTCACGGCGCCAACGAACAGTTGTTGGCGGAGAACAACGACTATCGAGAACTTATGGCCGCATTCGCTGTCGCGCGTAGAGGTGATGCATGAGCGAACCTGAATCACATCGCGGAGCAATTGGTGTCATTGGTCGTGGCGTGGATATTGCGCCGGTTCTCCGGCAAGGGTTTCTTCTGACGTTTCTGCTCGCATTCGTAGGCGCCGGGGCAAGAGTGGTGGTGCCAATATTGCTGCAGTTAGCGATCGACCATGGCTTGCAAGACGGAGCGGTCGATGTTGGCTATGTGGTGCGACTCGTCGCCATTGGCGTGATTCTGGTGATTGTCACCGGGTGGTGTCTGAGAACTGCGGTGTATCGCCTTGGTCGGCGTGCGGAGCAAGGACTTTTTTTGTTGCGAGTCACGCTCTTTGACCACATTCACCATCTGTCGATCTCAGACCATAATGAGGAGCGCCGTGGTGCGTTGGTGAGTCGTGTGACGAGCGACATCGAGACTCTGCAGATGTTTTTTTCCTGGGGCGCCCTTGCGTTCTTGTTGGACGGAACATTGATGTTGATGGTTGCTGGTGTGATGATTGCGTACAACTGGGTGCTCGCCCTTGTGGCGTTCGTGGTTGCTATGCCCCTTGCGTTTGTGCTGCGTGTGGTTCAGAGCCATCTTGTTCGAGCGCATACTCGCACGCGAGAGCAAAACGCGGAACTGCTCGGGTCGATTTCAGAGTACGCATCCGGCATCGAAACCTTGCAGGCGTATGACTGCAGCGAGACGTACGTCAAAAAGGTGGAGAACATTGCTCGAGAAAGACGACGTAGCTGGGTGAAGGCGAGCATCCTCGGTGCATTTCTCTTCCCTTCTGGTGAAGTGTTCTCGGTTCTCTCTGTGTGTGCAGTTGTTTCAGTTGGTGTGGTCATGGGCCCATCCCAGGAACTAACTACTGGCGCAATGATCGGCTTCATTTTCCTCACGTATCGATTCCTTGAGCCGATCGCGGAATTCACAGAGGTGCTAGATCAAACACAGACTGCAGTAGCTGGAATGCGGCGGGTACTCGGAATCCTCGACACCCCAGTGGGTCCCCCGCCAGCGACAGAGCCGATTCCGTTACCGAAGGGGCCTCTCGACATCCGGATTGAGGATGTCACTTTTTCCTACACAGCTCGTGGGGGTGACGAGTCAGGAAACGATGCTCCCGTGTTGCGCAACATCAGTGTTCAGATTCCCGCCGGACAAAGTGTCGCGATAGTTGGCACGACAGGATCGGGAAAGTCGACACTTGGACGACTCATTGGTCGATTTGCTGATCCGACAAACGGTCTCGTCACCTTCGGAGGAGTTGACGTACGTCGTGTTGCCAATGCCGACCTTCGAAGGCGTGTTGTCGTCGTTCCACAAGAGCCCTTTCTGTTCACTGGAACCATTGGCATGAATGTTCGTTTCGCGGCACCTGAACTGGACGACAACGGTGTACATCGATTGTTCGAATCCCTTGACCTGACAGATTGGTTGATGTCGTTGCCAGATGGGCTGGCGACTGAGGTGGGCGAGCGTGGCAGTCTGTTGTCAGCAGGGGAACGGCAACTTGTCGCACTGGTGAGAGCGGCTGCTTCAAGCCCCGACGTGTTGCTCCTAGACGAGGCAACGTCATCGGTGGATGCGCTGACGGAAGTTCGTCTGAGTCACGCTTTGGAACTGCTGTCGGGGGGCAGAACATCCATCGCTATAGCCCATCGGCTTTCAACGGCGGCGCGAGCTGACAGAGTTCTCGTTGTCGAGGACGGCAAACTGGTGGAGGACGGGCCCCACAGCGAACTTCTGTTGCGAGACAGCCACTACAGCAAATTGTACGACGCATGGGTTCAGGCAACCGAAGTGGACATCGCACAATGAGAAGATCGCTGATTCCTGTTCTGCTTTTGTCTGCTCTCACAACCGGATGCTCGCAGGAGACGGCGTTCGATGTGTGCGGTAGACGTACCTCACTTGCGTCGGTCACCGGCGTACTTTCTCAAGGTCTTGATGCGGTCGCTGCAGAGTCGTCCGCATCTTTACGGCTTGACATCATTGCTAATCAGAACGTTCTGAATGCTGCGCGAGTTGATGCACCAGATGGCGTAGTTCCCTCTATTGATGAGGTGTTGAGCGCCTACGCAGAGGTGGAAACAGCACTTGACTCGGTGGACTGGGATCTTGCTGTTGCTGCCTCCGATGTCACTGTGCAGAAAGCGGTGGAGGAAGTAACAGATGGGTCGGCACTCGTGGCGAGCGCGACAGTCGAGTCATACCTGTTTTCAAAGTGTGGGGCTCCGATGGCGGCAGCAGCAGACGAAGTTGCTCCTGCCACGCTGCCACCTTCGACTCAATTGGGTACTGATGTCACAGATCCGGACACGTCACCTCTTCAAACGGACAGTGAGGTCGCAGCACTAGGAATTCTCATTGGAAACTCATTTCAATTGACTCTGACCGCTGACGAGGCGTTCTGTCTTGGTGAAGAAGTGTCGAAGGTCGTCGACTACAGCAACCAGGGCTCTTCGAGCGCACAGTACATATCCCAATATCAACGAGCATTCGACGCCTGTGGTATCGATTTCGACGTCCCTACCTGATCGAAGGTCTCTGTGGAAATCACACTCATACGTCATGCCGAGCCCGAATGGGTGCGCGATGGTCTCAACGTCGACAACCCACCCCTTACTGTGCGCGGTCATCAGCAGGCCAAGTTGTTGGCGGACTCGCTTCGTGGAGAGCATTTCGATGAGGTGCTTGTCTCGCCACTGCTTCGAACTCGTCAGACCGCCGAGCCCGTACTCGAAGTGTTGGGTCACGATCTTGTGATTGAACCGTGGCTTGAGGAGATTCGTAATCCGATTTGGCATGGCACACCTGTTGCACGTGCAGAGGCCGCATATCGTGCCGAGCGGGAGAAGACCAGTGTCGAGCGTTGGTCCGGTCTTGACGGCGGTGAGAATGTCGCCGACTTTGTCCAGCGAATCAACCTTGGGTGCAAGTTGTTTCTGGAAGAACGCAATATGGTTCCGATCGGTGGCGATCTACCGGTGTGGACAACAGGTCCGAAGAGTCACCGGGTTGCTCTCATCGCTCACGCTGGCACGAACAGCGTCGTGATTTGTCATCTCCTCGGACTCGCAGCAACACCGTGGGAATGGGAGCGATTCGTTCTTGGTCACTCGTCGGTATCTCGGGTGACCAGTATGGACATGAAGGACGGCTCATCATTCGGAGTCACTCGTCTTTCGACGCTCGAGCATCTACCAATCGAGATGCGCACGTACTAACCATCACATCTGGTAACTATTGTCTTTGCATGGATATCAGTGCACTCTCGAAAGACGACCAACGCAAGTTGTTTGCGTTCCAGGTGTTCAGCAAGCTCGAAGGTGCAGTAACAGCCGGAATGATTCATCTGGGTGACTCTTTGGGTTTGTATCGCGCTATGGCGCAAGTGTCGGGTTGGATGACAAGTGCTGAGCTGGCATACAGGACGGGACTCCATGAACGTTGGGTAAGGGAGTGGCTGCACAATCAGGCTGCAGCTCGCATCGTTGAGTGGCAACAACAAGACAACAGTGTGGTGTTTGGTCTGTCTGAACCGGCGGTTGACGTTCTGGCAAACGACGACAGTGAACATTTTGGTATGGGAATGTTTCATCGCCTTCCGCAGACGATGCAGGCACTTCGTGACATGCCGCGCGCATTCCAGACCGGCGTTGGCTGCGATTACGACAGTCACGGTCCGGAGGGCGCGGTGGGTATTGAGCGAAGTTTCGAACCCTGGAGTCGTGCCAATCTCTTGTCAAAAGTCGTTCCGGCGTTGCAGGGTCTGAAATCTCAACTTGACGAAGGTATTCGGGTCGTTGACATCGGCTGCGGTGCGGGGAGCGCCTTGATGATTCTTGCGGAAGCATTCCCAAAGTCGACTTTTAAGGGCTATGACATCTCGCGATTCGCATTGGAGCGCGCGAATGAGAAGCTTGCTTCGAGTGGCCTCGCGAATGTCTCGTTTCATCACCCTGACGACCATCCAATGCCTGCTACGGGAACCATCGATCTCGTGACCACTTTTGACTGCATTCACGACATGACCGCACCGCAACAGATGATTAATCAGATCTTTGGGATTCTCGCCGAGCAGGGACGATGGCTCTTAGTTGACATCAAGGCGCTCGACACATTTGAAGACAATGTCCAGAGCAATCCGATGGCATCTCTCATGTACGGAATCAGCATTTTGTCCTGCATGTCATCGGCGATGTCTGAGCCCAACGGTGCAGGATTAGGCACGCTTGGGCTACCGGAAAGTCTTGCTCGTTCAATGGCTCTGAAAGCTGGGTTCACCACATTTGAGCGACTTCAGGTCGACCATTCTGTCAATGCCTTTTATGAAGTTGCCAAATAGGCAAGTTGGTTTGCTTGGTTCCTTATCCTCATCCGCGAGCTGTCGTCACATTGCACTCATCAATGGCCTTCACGATTGAGTACGGGTTAACCGCTTCGCCGCCACCAGGGTGAACCTCAAAGTGAAGGTGGGGTGTATTTGTGTTGCCAGTAGAACCGACGGTGCCGAGCACTTGTCCGGCCTTCACAGGTACGCCGACGGTGATTCCCGCAGCGATCGTGTCGAGGTGGCCGTAGAAAAAATATGTGCCGTCAGCCATCGTCAGACGGAAGCCATTTCCAGCATTGGCATCTTTGCCGACCGAGTACATCTTGGTGATCGTTCCATCGGCGACCGCGTAGATCAGTTTTCCGCGGGGAGCAATGATGTCAACTCCAAGGTGAAGGCGCTCACCGCGGGGGGCGTGCCAGGTGTCGGAGAATGAGCAGCGGCCCTGCACAGGAAAGGCTGCGAGTTTCACGGTTGGCTCATCGACAAGAGCCAATGAAAGGGCTGTGCGGTAGTCAAGTTCGCCACTTGCGCTCAAGCCTTGTGAAGTTTGATATGCCTGCAGAGCAACTGCTGTTCCTCCACCAAAGATGCCGTCTGCTCCGCCCTTCACGGTGATACCGCGAGAGATGAGTGAATTTTGCAGTGTCTTGACAGCTTCTGAACGATCACCGCGGCGAGGAAGAGATGCAACATCGAGTTTCGTGATCGATGGTGCTGAAGTGGGGGACGCTGCTGCGGTGGCTGCTGGCACGGCAGAGATGACAGAAGCGGATGCCGTAGTTGATGTTGCTGGAACGGCAAGGCCCAGTGCATTTGCTGTTGCAGAGTCGATGATTCCGGTCACTGGGAGACCCTTAGAGGTTTGAAATGCGCTGAGAGCAGATGCTGTTCCTCGACCAAAGAAACCGTCGACCCCGCCAGGAAGTGTGACACCTGCAGTCACGAGGGCCTTCTGAAGATCGAGCACCGACTTGTTGCGCATGCCACGCACGGGCAACACGGCAAGAGTCTGAAGTTGAGCAGTTTCAGTCTGGGACAACTTCAAAACTTTGGCTGTATTCACATCGACAGTTCCGGTCGTCTTTAGGCCGACGACACGCTGGAAATTCACCAGCGTGCGAACCGTGTTTTGGTCGAACGTACCTGTCACACCACCGCGCAAAGTGAAGCCATTGCGCACGAGTGCCTGCTGAAGAGCGGCAACATGAGGTCCGCTTTCACCGAGACGTGGCATGGAGCGAGAAGGAGAACCAGAGCCACTCGGAGCAGGAGCAGCCTGAGCCTGGCTCGACAGGCCGACAACCACGGTGGCGAGGGTTGCCGCCGCGATGACGATGCGACCTGTGAATGTGCGGTTTTGCTGGCGAACCATGATGTCTCCTGTCGTTGTGCAGGAGAGATCGGCCAGGTCAGGAGAAACTTGAGAGATTTCTCACGGAAAATGTCTATGTGACTACGCAGAGTGGGGACAGTGGTGAAGTGACCACAGATTGTGATCTGACGTCTGGGTCAGTGGTTCCAGATGGGGCTCGGAATACTGTGACGGGGTGGCGTCTCCGGCGGTTTCAAGGTCGGGGAGAGCGTTTCGAATTGTGACCCAAGTGGCGCTGGGGTCACTGTGCGTCATCATCGTTACCGGAGCGCTTGTACGTCTCACTGGCTCTGGGCTGGGGTGCGAGGACTGGCCCCGGTGCAATGAGCAGAAGTTGATCGATGTCTCGACCCATCACACCCGTATCGAGCAATTGAATCGCCTCTTCACAGGAGTGGTCTCGGTGAGTGTCATCGTTGCCGTGCTCGGTGCGTATCGACGCAAGTTGGTCGAGCCGCGTTTGGTGCGATGGGCGTGGTCTCTCGTTATTGGAGTGCTTGCTCAAGTCGTATTGGGAGGAGTGGTGGTTCTGACCGGCCTTCACCCTCTGGCAAACATGGGGCACTTTCTCCTGTCGATGGTCCTCGTCACATGCGGATGGGTGTTGATGCAGCTCGCTCGTCGAAGTGAGGGGGATGACTACAAACCGTCCTCAGTCGTGCGACCAATTCGTGACCTTCGGCTCTCGAGACTGCGTTGGGCTTTGGCTCTGAGTGCACTCGCTGCGATTGTCAGCGGGACAGTGGTGACAGCGAGTGGTCCACATGCGGGAGATGAAGATGCACCGCGATTCGATTTCGCGCTGAGCTCGGTTGCGCGCATTCACGGACTCGTTGTCATTGTCACAATTGCGCTCATCGTGGCGCTACTTGTTATGACGTCACGTCGTTCATCAGATGGCGACGTACGTCAACTTCGTGAATCGGTCACAACAGTTGGTTGGTTTGCAGTGGCACAGGCAGGTGTGGGGTACTGGCAGTATTTCACCGGTGTTCCAGCCGGCCTCGTGCTGATTCATATCGCCGGTGCGACTGCACTGTGGCTGTCCGTCTGCAATGTGATCGTTCAGTCTGTGGGTACCTCTTCCGACAAGAACTGAGAGATAGGTTTCCTGCATGTCGAACGACAAGACGACTTCGAATACAGCGGAGGTGCTGGCGACCCGTGATGGCCACGTAGCAATCATCAGTCTCAATGCACCACAGCGATTGAACACTATTTCCGGTTCGATGCTCATTGAACTGTCGCAACAATTGTTGGCAGCAGAAGAAGACACCAATGTGCGCTGTGTCGTTCTTACAGGTGCGGGTCGCATCTTTTGCGCGGGGCTTGATATGACAGACCAGATGGCTGGTGGGCAGGGCCTTGGTGTTCTGGGTGACGTTGGTTCTGGAGCAGAGTTTGATCTGAAATCGGCACCACCAGTGGTCATGTACAACATGGATACACCGATTGTCTGCGCACTGAACGGCGGAGCAGCTGGTTATGGCCTTGACATCACGTTGGGCGCCGACATACGCATTGCATCGTCTGGCTCCAAACTGAACCCGGGCTTTGCGAAGCGCGGAATCGTGCCTGAGAGTGGTGGAACTTGGCTGCTGCCACGCATCGTTGGCCTCGCGAAAGCGGCTGAGATAGCTCTTGTGGGCAAGACGCTCACTGCCGAAGAAGCTCTTCATCTGGGGATGGTCAACCATGTGGTGCCTGTCGAGGATTTGATGAAGTTTTCACTTGCAATGGCGCATGACATTGCTGCCAACGCCCCACTTGCAACCCGGGCCATAAAGCGCATGGTGCGTGCCGGACATACTGAATCGTTCGAGCAAAATGTGCACCACGTGTACCTGCAACTGCTCACCTTGTTTCGTACCCAAGACTTTCGCGAAGGCATTGCATCGTTCCTTGAGAAGCGCGCTCCACAATTCCGAGGACGTTGATCACGAGGTCAAGGAACGTAGCGAAGTTCAAGCCGCTGCGCGGGACAACCGATCTCGAATCGCCTCTGCCAGGCCTTCACCGGTTGGCAAGACTGCAATGATGTCGTCAGCACCGGCAGCTGCAGCAGATCTCATGTCGCTGTAGAGGCAACGTGCATATTCAGTGATGTTGTCCACGTGGTCGATGATTGCCACATTACGGTGATTCTTGCGAAGCGATACTGCAAGGGTCTCGGCTTCGACCCTGGAAGTTGCGAGGTGCATGGAACAATTAGGTGAGTAGTGGCTGGCAAGCATTCCGGGCGCACGTACCTTGCCGTCAACTTCCGCCATTGGTGTATTCAGTACTCGTTCAATGTCGGCTCGACTTACGGCACCGACACGAAGCACTTGTGGCGGTGAGGTGGTGCAGTCAACGATGGTGGACTCGACTCCGATGTCACATGGTCCACCATCCAATACTCCGTCAATCACATTGCCGAGATCGTCAATGACATGTTGCGCGCATGTTGGTGACACATGACCGAAACTGTTCGCAGACGGTGCAACGACTGGAATGCCGATGGTTCTGATGACTTCCTGTGCCAACACGTGTGAGGGCATGCGAACCGCAACCGTGTCGCGACCACCGGTAACCACATCGCTTGTGAGGGCCCCACGTGCGACCAAGATGGTCAACGGTCCTGGCCAGAATTCATTGGCAAGGGTTAGGGCGCTGTCGCTGAATAACGCCCAACCTTCGATGTTCATCTCGGGTGCAACATGGAGAATAAGTGGGTGGTCTGACGGCCTAGCCTTCGCTGCGAACACCTTTCTCATCGCATCGTCATCATCGGCACGACACGCCAACCCGTACACCGTCTCTGTGGGAATAGCGATGATTTTCCGGTCAGTCAGACTTTGTGCGGCTTCAGCTACCCCATGAAGTAGGCGACAGGTCGACATAGATGGCAAGTCAGTTGTTAAAAAAATCGAGCATTGCATCGATGAAGGAAAATGCATTCGGAGTTGCGAAGTGATCCGTGTTCTTGAGAACGACGAGCCGTCCATTAGGGAATGCATTAGCAAGTCGTTCGGCTGGAGCAGCAAAATCTTTGTCACCGATGCACACCACAACCTCATTGTGGATGACGCCGAGCATTTCAGCGGTCACAGGTTCACTTTGGGGACGTTTCATCACGGCTGCCAGCGCGACCGGATCGTTGCCTGGTTGATGGGCGTACTGTCGAAAGAGAAGTGCAGTGGCATCATCGGTGACGTCTCCCTCGATGGCTTGGACGATACGTCGGGCCATGTCGTGAGTTGTGGTCTCAAACACTCCATCTCCGATTCCGGCTAGCACGACTTTGCGAAATCGTGACGGCGCCGCCACAAGAGCGCGAAGTGTGGTGAGTGCACCGAGAGAAAAGCCAACGATGTCTACTGATTCTTCTGGCAACCGGTCAAGCAGCCATTCGTGAAGATGTCCGTATGCCTCGGGGTCATGGGGTTTGTCGGCCGTGCCATGGCCCAAGAGGTCAATACCAAGTGGGTTTCGTCCGATGTCTTTCAACAATGCAGACACACCAGGGGCCTCCCAGGTGGAGGCAAATGAACCAGCCCAGCCATGCACGAGAGCAACGGGCATTGTCGCAATAGTAGACATCCTCACACGGTAGCCTCGTGTTGCCCTATGCGGTTCCTCCACACTGCTCCGCAACATGACCTCACGTACAACGACGTGTTCATGGTTCCTAGTCGAAACACCATCAACTCTCGTTTCGACGTAGATCTCTCGACGCCTGATGAAGTGGGTACGAAGGTGCCAGTAGTGGTGTCGAATATGACTGCAGTGGCAGGGCGTCGCATGGCCGAGACGGTTGCTCGTCGGGGCGGAGTGGCCGTTCTGCCGCAAGACATACCGCTCGACATCGTTGAGAGCGTCGTGAACCATGTGAAGTCGAGACACCTCGTTTACGAAACCCCCATCACATTGGGTCCCACAGACACGGTGGGCGAAGCCCTCAGTTTGGTACACAAGCGATCACATGGTGCGGTCATCGTGTTGGATGACGATGGTCGCCCGGTCGGGATTTTTACTGAGCACGACGCCGTTGGTTTTGACCGGTTTGCTCAGATGCGAAACGTGATGAACCGAGATCTCATTGTCATCGAAGACGGCAAATCTGCAGAACAAATTCACGAATTTCTGGCAGATAAGCGATTGACTTTTGCTCCTGTCGTTGACAAAAACTGTGCACTTCTCGGATGCGTGACTCGTAAAGGAGCCCTTCGTAGCACCATCTATCAGCCCGCTGTGGACTCAATGAATCGACTGCTGGTGTCTGTTGCAGTGGGTATCAATGGCGACCCCGCGACCAGAGCAAAGTCGCTCGTCGCAATGGGCGTAGACATGCTCGTCATCGACACAGCTCACGGACATCAGGACCGAACTCTTCATGCGATCGAAGAAGTGCGCCGAGTTGTTCCTGATCTGGCAATCGTCGCAGGAAACGTCGTCACTGCGGAAGGAACTCGTGACCTCATCAACGCCGGAGCAGACATTGTGAAAGTTGGTGTTGGGCCAGGCGCTATGTGCACCACTCGCATGATGACCGGTGTCGGTCGGCCGCAGTTCAGTGCGGTACACGAATGTTCCGATGCGGCTCGCGCGATGGGTAAGCATGTATGGGCTGACGGCGGAGTTCGTTATCCGCGTGATGTGGCCCTGGCTCTTGCAGCAGGAGCGTCGAACGTCATGTTCGGCTCTTGGCTTGCGGGTACGTATGAGTCTGCAGCTGACACGCTTCGCGACACCGAAGGGCGTCTCTACAAAGAGAGCTTCGGAATGGCATCAAATCGCGCCGTCAAGAATCGAACTCGTTCAGAGACAGCACTAGAGCGCGCGAAAAAGGAGCTCTTCGAAGAGGGAATCAGTACCTCTCGCATGTACCTCGACCCCGTTCGCCCTGGCGTCGAGGACATCATCGACCAGATCGTCGCAGGTGTGCGTTCGGCTTGCACATATGCGGGTGCACGCACAATTGCTGAGTTCTACGACCGCGCGGTGGTTGGTATTCAAAGTGCCGCCGGTTATGACGAAGGTCGACCCCAAGGCACCAGCTGGTGACATTGCGAGTCATCGCAATTGACGGACCTGCAGGAGCCGGGAAGTCAACTGTTGCTCGCGCAGTCGCTCGGGCCGTATCACTTCCGTATCTCGACACTGGTGCCATGTATCGCGGCGTCGCCTTCGCGGTCCTGCGTGACGGTGTAGACCCGGCCGATGAAGACCGCGTCTCAGGAATCGCTGAGACCGTCGATGTCGTTGTTGAACCAGGCGGAGTGACAGTCGATGGGCATGTTGTAACCGCCGACATCAGAGGACCCGAAGTCACATCGGTGGTCAGCGTGATAGCGACGTATTCGCGTGTGCGTGCGACGATGCGAGCTGCACAACGTGCATGGATTTTGGCCCATGGCGGGGGAGTTGTTGAAGGCCGTGACATCGGAACCGTGGTGTTTCCCGACGCGTTACTCAAGGTTTTTCTCACTGCTTCACCGCTCGTTCGTGCGGCACGACGGGTGGCACAGGTCGGCGGGGATGTTGATGCGATCGCTGCGTCGATAGCAGAGAGAGATCGCATTGATTCAACGCGCCAGGACAGCCCGCTTCGCCCAGCCGAGGGTGCAGTCACGATTGACAGTAGCGGTCGATCAGTGGATGAAGTGGTACGAGAAATCTCCGATGCGTACGACCAAGTTTCCAAGAGTGGTGATGTAACCCGTGGCTGAAGTGGACACGTACTTGGCCGGAAACTCGCGCATGAGTCGCGTGTTCTACCACTTCGTGCGTCTCGTTGTTGTTGGTCTGACGCGACTCATCACCAGGCTCGAAGTTCACGGTGCACACAACATTCCGTCGACTGGCGCCTACGTGCTTGCCCCGATTCATCGGTCGAATATTGATACACCTATTGCTGCAGCAGTGACGCGTCGACGTCTGCGATTCATGGGAAAGGATTCCTTGTGGCGGCATCAACCAGTTCGATGGTTACTGTCTGCTCTTGGTGGCTTCCCCGTGACGCGAGGCTCCGCCGATCGCGAAGCGCTAGCTCGATGCATCGCTGTGCTGCGAGCGGGAGAGCCGTTGGTGTTGTTTCCAGAGGGCACCAGGCAAACAGGACCAACCGTGATGCCACTTTTTGATGGCGCGGCCTATGTGGCAGTGAAGTCGGGTGTGCCGCTCGTGCCGGTAGGAATTGGTGGTTCTGAAGGCGTGATGCCGAAAGGCTCTCGCATGATTCGGCCGAAGAAATGCGTTGTCGTGGTGGGAGAGCCAATCGTGATGGCAGCCGATGAGCAAGGGCGTGTCCCGCGCTCAGCAGTGCGTGAGACGACGGAAGAGTTGACAAAGCAGCTGCAGAATCTCTTTGATCGAGCAGAGCTACTCACGCAATAGCCATATCGATTGTCTTTTGGAATTAATCGTGAGAAAAGTGTGCAACCAAGAGGTTTCGTAGGAGCGAGGGATCATGTGCACCGCAGACCTCGCGTGCAGAATGCATCGAAAGTTGTGCGACTCCGATGTCGACAGTTGGAATACCGAGACGCGTGCTTGCAAGTGGCCCGATGGTAGAGCCACACGGAATGTTGTTGCGAGAAACGAAGTGCTGTAGTCGCACACCGGCGCTGCTCGCGAAGTTTCCCAAGAGCGCTGCAGTAGTCGCAGTGGTGGCGTATCGCTGGTTCACGTTCATCTTCACTACCGGACCTTCATTCACCATCGGCGCGTGCTGTGCGTCATGACGATCGGAGTAGTTCGGGTGGATGGCATGGGCATTGTCGGCCGAGATAAGTAGTGACTGTTCGACGATGTCGCTCCACTGAGATTCTGTTCCTGGCGCGCAGAGAACTCGCAGGATGCGCTCTAGGGCAGGTCCGCTCGCGCCATGGCGACTCGAGGAACCAACCTCTTCATGATCAAACAGTGCCACGACTTGGCACGTGTGATCAGAGGCCTGAGTTCGCATGAGTGCATCAATGGCTGCCCAACAGGACAGTTGATTGTCGAGTCGCCCTGATGCCAACAATGACTCATCAGCACCGATGATGCTTGCGGGAGACATGTCGAATAACTGCGCATCAAACGCAGCGATGTCGTCTGCTCGTAATCTTGAAGTGTGCGCCAACCAAGAGAGAAAGTCCAAACCTGAGGAAGTGGCCCACACCGGACGAATGTGGTTGTGGCGATCGAGCGAAAGACCCTTGTCGTTTACTTCGCGATCAAGATGGATGGCAAGTTGTGGAATTCGAGCGATGGAGGCATCGCTCATGAACATGCGCCGCTCTCCGTCCTTTGTGATGACAACACCCGCTACTCCAAGATCTCGGTCAAGCCAAGAATTCAGTAGCACTCCGCCATAGATTTCAACACCTAGCTGTTGCCATTGGCCGGCACGAATATCTGGGGACGGGTGGATACGCAGGTTCGGCGAATCTGTGTGTGCACCCACAATTGCGAACCGAGCGATCGACCTCTTGGGTTGTCGCCAGGCAATAATCATTCCTTCTCGACAGATGAATCCGGCTTCGCTTGGAGCGCTTGAAAAATTGTTGAGTTCGGTGAAGCCTGCCTCAGTGAGGGCCGCTCGTGCTGATTCAACGACGTGATACGGCGTCGGCGACTGATCCAACCAGCCGCATAAGGAATCCAAGTCACTCGGTTCTGCAGTCATTTTCCGTACCTATCGAAAGTAGCTGACAATCAAAGGGTAGTTCTCGAATTGATTAACGGATGCAAGTGGGCGGTCTCGTTCAGGGTGACGAGTGATTGTCGTCCACCTGCCACCGCCTTGACGCGATGAATCGATGTGTAGTGGGGATAGAAGAACTGTGTTGTGGGCATATTGAGAACGTGGGAGATGTAGTAGTTGATGACACCCCCGTGGCACACCACGACAACGCATTCGGATTGATGTGTCTCAATGAGTGAGTTGAACGCTCCGCGGACACGAGCGCAAAATTCTTCTTGGTCTTCATCTGAAACCCATTCGCCGCGCATCATGGCTTGCCATTTGGGATGATTCGTTGCCCGCATTTCTTCCATCGGGATGTATTCACTCGAGTTTCGATCCCACTCAGCAACTCCGTCTGCTTCTCGGACGCTAAGCCCGAGCTGTGTGGCAAGCGGGGCTGCTGTCTGCCGTGCCCGCATGAGGGGGCTTGAGTAGACCGCATCGATGGACTCATGGACCAGGTACTGACTGAGTGCCTTTGCTTGAAGGTGACCCTCAGGGCTGAGCTCTGGATCAGCAGCTCCAGACTCCTTCTCCACACGCAGGGGCAGAGCGTGTCGAACGATAATCAGTTCCATGCCGAGTCTCGACTACGGGTTGACGTCGACGTCAAAACCCATGAACGTGCATTGAAACTGTGACGCGGTAGTTGAGTTCGAGGTCAGACCCGCGGCAGCATTCTTTGCTGAATCGACACAACTCTGAAGCTCAGAACGTTGGGCGAACAGGGCCAGGGAAAGCGCCACAAAAACGACAACTCCGACAACTCTCATAACCATTGACTTCAATACTTTGAGCGCAATCAGCGCCAAGAGAAGTGAACCTCCGGACAAACCGAGTGCGACATTTCGAAGTGAATTGGGATCAACTGACGAGAAAAGATCACTCACCATTCCCACCCTAGATGGGTCCGACGACCTAGCGTGGTCACGTGGCAAGTGACTTCACGGTGGCGATACTCGTCGGAGGAGACAGCTCGCGAATGGGCGAGGACAAGGCCACTTTCCAGGTTGACGGTGTGTCAATGGCGGAACGTGTTGCTCGGGCCGCAAAGGAAGCAGGTGCTTCTGAAGTGCTCTTCGTGGGCGGCAGTAGTGCGTTGGTCAAAGGAATGTCTGGCACGTGGAAAAAGGATTCATGGCCCGGTGAAGGTCCACTCGGTGGGCTCATCACTGCATTGAAGAGCGCGTCACATGACTCAGTTGTCGTGCTTTCATGCGACATGCCGTTCATAACGGCATCGGTCATTTCAAGTCTCGTCAATGCGTTGTCAGATGCTCAAGCATCGGTCGGCAGGACGGACCGACTCAATTGGCTGTGTGCCGCGTGGTCGAAAGACGAATGTCTCTCGACGCTTCAATCAGTGTGGAAGCGGAATGAGCGCGCAATGCACCGGGCTGCTGTCTTGCTCGATGTTGCCGAGGTGCCGGTGCCTGCTGTCGCGGTGCGCAACATCAATTCGCCAGAAGATCTGGCGCCAGCTGATGCCCAAGAGTGATTCCGGCCGACCTCAGGCTGATGTGACGTGGGTGGACAATGAGGCAGCGCTCGACGACGCCATATCGTTTCTCCTCTCGCAACAGCGATACGCGATCGATACCGAATTCCATCGAGAACGGACATATTTCCCGCGGTTGGCTCTCGTTCAACTCGCGGCAGTCGGTCGTATTTTTGTCGTTGACCCACTGAGCGTTGGCCGTGTGCCATTCACGAAGCTGTTCGACTCCGACATTGTCGCGATATTCCACGCCGCGCAACAGGACCTTGAAGTGCTGCAGCATGCGTTTGGGGCTGTACCACGGCGAATTTTCGACACGCAGCTCGCTGCCGGCTTCATCGGTTACAACTCGCCTTCGCTCTCGTCCCTTGCCACGACCTTCGCTGGTGTCAATCTTCCGAAGGGTGACCGGCTTACCGATTGGTTGCGTCGGCCATTGACACCTGCACAAATCGACTACGCAGCCGGTGATGTGCGTTATCTCGAACAAATAGCTGACACTATTCGTCAAAGCGTTGATCAACTCGGGCGTCTCACCTGGGTTGAAGAAGCATGTGAGGAACTTCGGCAACGTCCGACGGGTCCGACAGATCCAGAACGAGCATGGATGAAGGTCAAGGACATTCGAACATTGAAGGGCAAGTCACGATGGGTTGCTCAGGCTTTGACGGAATGGCGAGAGATGCGCGCAGCGGAACTTGACATCCCTGTTCGGCACGTCCTGTCGGATATCGCAATCGTGGGCGTGGCGCAGAAGATGCCGAAGTCCGCCGACGAGTTGAGCCACATACGCGGCTTTGATGGGAAACAGGCCCACGGTTCGATGGGGCGCTTCGTCATTGAGAGCGTCAAGACTGGTCTCGAACGCTCGACGAGAGGCGATCTGAAGATTCCATCCTCCGATGCGGACGACCTCGATCGTGCTTTGCGACCGGCGGTGACACTGGTCTCTGCGTGGGTGAGCGAACTCAGTCGACAAAAACAACTTGACCCTGCGCTGCTCGGAACTCGGCAGGACATTGTGGATCTGCTGCGAAAGGCACCGTCAGCCAGACTGGGAAGTGGATGGAGAGCAGACATCGTCGGTAATGACGTGGATGATCTTGTGGCTGGTCGTGCTGGACTGACTTTCACGGCAGATGGCGGTCTGAAATTGATTTCTCTCAACGAGGACGCCCAATAGATATGCGGATTGACGATATTTCGCGCCGCAATGGCTGAGGTCACATAGGAAATCAGCGTGTGGACGAGTAAATCCCGTTCTCAGAGGGCCTCGGTCGGTAGAGTAGGAGAGGTTGTCAATAAGCACCTCGGTGCCACACAAGTGTTCGGAGAACGACCGTGAAAAAGGGTCGCCATCGTCGTTTCGAAGAGGCTCGCAAGCTGAAGCAAGCGGGTCCTAGTGCAGCGGATCTTGGTTTCGGGGAATCTCCTCGGCGCGCCAAGACTGAAGAAGATGAGTACGCCGAGATCGCTCAGCGATATGGCGTGAATTTTGACGACGAAGACGACACCGAAGAAGACGACGCAGATTGAGACTGGCGGGCGCACGTCGCCTGAAAACAACATGACCTCCCTCCGAAATGTAGCCCTCGTCGCCCACGTCGACCATGGAAAAACCACTCTCGTCGACTCTCTTTTGAAGTCCACCGGAACCTTCGCCGCCCACCAGGCAGTTGTCGATCGGGTGATGGACTCGGACGATCAGGAACGTGAGCGTGGAATCACCATTCTCGCAAAGGCTGCGTCTGTGCAGTGGAACGACACTCGCATCAATTTGGTTGACACGCCAGGTCACGCGGACTTCGGTGGCGAAGTTGAGCGAGCGTTGGCTTTGGTTGACGGCATCGTCCTACTTGTCGATGCAGCAGAAGGACCACTTCCGCAGACGCGGTATGTGTTGTCCAAAGCTCTCGGTATGAATCTTCCTGTTGTTCTCGTGCTCAACAAGGTTGATCGTTCGGACACGCGCCCCGAGGAAGTGCTTCTCGAAGTGGAACAGTTGTTTCTCGATGTGGCTCGAAGCGATAGTCAGCTCGGTTTTCCGGTTGTGTCTGCTATCGCACGCGATGGCTGCGCAGTGAAGGGCATCGGTATGCCTGAACCTCAAGATGGTCTCGAGGCTCTGTTGCAAGCGATTGTCGACACGATTCCGGCACCTGCTGTCGCCCCAAATGATCCGCTCACAGCAATCGTCACCAACCTCGATGCGAGTGACTATCTCGGTCGATTGGCCATTGGTCGTGTTCAGTCGGGCGTTCTGCGCAAGGGCGAATCCGTGGTTCTTTGGGGTAAACAAACAGGCCCCGACGCTCCGCCACAGCGACGCAAGATCAGTTCATTGTCGGTCTTCCGCGGTATCGGGCGTGAGGAAGTGACTGAGATCGAAGCAGGGGACTTATTTGTTCTCGCAGGTATCGATGATGTGGAGGTGGGGGACACCATCGCGCATCCAGACGTCACCGAGCCATTGCCTCGTCTCGAGGTTGACGAGCCCGTTCTACGGATGAGTTTCGGAGTCAACACTTCGCCGTTCGCGGGCCGCGAAGGAAAGTTCGTAACGTCGCGACACATCCGTGATCGCCTTCGTAAAGAAGTGCTCGGCAATGTCTCGATCAAGGTCTCCGACACCGATTCTGCGGACATCATGACAGTTGCCGGTCGCGGAGAACTTCAACTTGCGGTGCTCATCGAAAACATGCGTCGCGAAGGATACGAGTTACAAGTCAGTCGTCCGGAAGTTGTCACACAGACAATCGATGGAAAACTTCATGAGCCAAAGGAGTCTGGGTCGTGTGACGTTCCCGATGAGTACGTCGGCACCGTCACACAGGAATTGGCGCCACGTAAGGGTCGTATCACCGACATGCGCCCTGGCGACCCAGGTCGCACAATCGTGTCGTTTGAGGCGCCATCACGCGGTCTCATCGGCTTGCGCTCGATGTTGCTCACAGCCACCCGCGGTACGGCGCTCTTGCACCAAACTCGCGCAGGTTGGATGCCATGGGCTGGCGAAGTCCCGCACCGACAGGGTGGGGCCATGATCGGCGACCGAATCGGAGTAGCCACGCCGTATGCGCTCGACAATCTCCAGTTGCGTGGAACTCTGTTTGTCGAGCCTGGTGATGACATTTATGAGGGCATGGTGGTTGGCGAAAGTGCGCGCGGCGAAGAAATGGTGGTCAATGCAGTACGTGCGAAGGAGAAAACCAATATCCGCACGCACAGTCACGATGACGGGGTGAAGCTTGCTGCCCCGATTATTCACACGTTGGAGTCAGCAATCGAGTGGATTGCAGAAGATGAATTGGTTGAGATAACGCCCACAAAGGTTCGTATCAGAAAGCGGTTTCTGGCCCTCGAGGATCGTCGCCGGGCCTTCAAGCGCGAACCACGTTGAAAACCCGCTCAGTTCATGGGCGGCTGACTGATTACTTGCTGCGTCGTCTGACAGCCGGATGCGGAACTGGTGTGCCCGTCGCGCGAGAGAGTTGCTGCGCTATCAAGGCATACACCTTCTTGCCGACCAACTCTGTGATCTCGTCCTTGAAGTACACATATGCGGGATCTTTGCCCACGAACGCTTCAGGGGTCTCGGTGCACCACCAATGGAACTCGTGCCCACCATCACCCCAGTCACGACGTTTCCACTCTCGGAGCATTGATACAACATGTCCGTCTTCTTCTGTGTGTTCTTCGAGACGGACCGGCACCTGCCAGCACACATCGGGTTTCCAATCCATGTGTCTTTCACCGGCTTCCATAGCGGCGATATGCAGTGCACAGCCAGATCCGCCAGCAAATCCGGGCTGATTGTGGAATATGCACGCACCATTCACAACTCGTGTTTTCTTGCTGCCGTCTTTCGCTACGACGTGCCAGCCCTTCTTGTCTGCGATTTTCTTGTTCTGCCAGTGGTGGTCCTTCAGAAGTTTGCTCGTCTTTTTGACCATGGCGAAATCCTTCTCGTCAAGAAAGTGCGCACCATATGAGCAGCAGCCTTGTTGCAAGTCCTCGGCATCGTCATCGAGCACTCCCTTGCAACCTTCGCCGTAAATGCACTTGTAGTTTGAGCGAAGAAAGGTCGCATCGATCAACCACGTACGTTGTTCGTCTGGATCGTCGAAACTGACCCATTCATGAAGATGTTCAGGCTTTGGCACGAGAACGAACGCTACTCTCTTTTTCGTCGTTGTCGTCTACCAGTGGAGGAGAGAGCATGAGAGACGTCTATGCAGATGTACTGAGCCGGCTCGAGAGCATCCATGAATCACTCTTGGATCTTTCAATCGAGACACTTCAGGATGCGGTCGAAGCCGGTAGCGGAGTACGTCCGACCAGCGACAAGAAACTCGCCCAAGCAACCCGTGCAATAGAGAAAGCCATCGAAGCCGTTAAGGCTGCAGCAGCATCAGAGGATTGATTGCCGCTTTGCGTCGAGAGTTGCGAGAAGATCTTCGAAGCTGGCCTCAAAAGAGCGCACACCTTCCTCCTCAAGTTGGTGGGCAACGGCAGCAAGTGAGATGCCCGCAGCCTCAATCTCAGCCAACTCGCGACGGGCATCGTCGAGCCCTGAGTCAATGGTGCGCGAGACCCGTCCGTGGTCCGAAAATGCCACCAAAGTGTTTTCAGGCAACGTATTAACCGTCGCTGGGCCGATGAGTTCATCGACATAGAGGGTGTCTGGGTACGCAGGGTTTTTCGTCGACGTTGAGGCCCACAGGGGTCGCTGAGGTCGGCCACCGTTGTCGGCGAGTCGCTTCCATCTGTCAGACAAGGAGACTTCTTGGAAGTGTTCGTAGGCGAGTTTTGCTTGGTTGATCGCTGTGCGCCCTGGGCGAGGTGTGCGCTCCGCCAACGTAACGATTTGGGAATCAACCAACGAATCCACCCGACTGATGAAAAAGCTCGCCACGCTGTTGATTGTGTCTATGGGTTCAGAACGATCGAGTCGCTTCTCCAAACCTTGAAGGTACGCATCAAGCACATGCCGGTAACGATCAACACTGAAGATGAGTGTCACATTCACCGATACACCGGCAGCGGTCAACTCTGTGATGGCGAGCAGACCTTCCTCTGTGGCCGGAACTTTGATCATCACATTGGGGCGATTCACGCGCGACGCAAGGTCTTTACCTTGAGAGATGGTTGCAGCGGTCTGCAAGGCAAGGCGAGGGTCAACTTCGACGCTCACAAAACCATCGTTTCGGTTACTCAACTGATGTAGATCGCTGAAAACATCGCACGCATCCTGGATGTCCGAAATAACGAGCGACCAGTAGGCCTCTTCGGTGCTCACCCCATTTGTAATGAGCGATGCGAATTGCTTGTCGTACTCAGATCCACCCTGAATGGATTTCTGAAAGATGGTGGGGTTCGAAGTCAATCCTCTCACCCCATCTGCGATGTAGCGCTTCAGAGTTCCGTCACGAAGATGGGAGCGCTGCAGGTTGTCGACCCAAGGGCTCTGACCCTGGATGTCGAACAGGCTGTGAAGTGCGGACATGAAGTTACTGACGTACGACCATGGTCAGTCCTCAAGCAACTCGCATACCGCTGTCACGACAGCGTCAGCAGTGATGCCTAAGTTCGCCATCACAGTTGGTCCAGGTGCACTTGCGCCGAAGCGATCGATACCGATTGCGCTATCAGCCCATTGGTGCCATCCAAATGTTGTTCCAGCCTCAATGGAGACAACCGGCAGATGTGGTGGCAATACGAAATCCTTGAACTCTTCACTTTGTACTTCGAAGCGATCCCAAGAAGGCATTGACACCACCGACACAGGCACTCCCAATTCAAGAAGTTTGTCGTGGGCTGCGATCGCAACGGACACCTCTGACCCAGTGGAAATCACCACGGCCTGTGCGTCCTCGTGATTCACGAGGACACCTGCGCCCTGGCTAACTGCGCCTCCGTCGGTGAGGGCAGGCACTGTTTGGCGAGAAAGCACGATTGCGGTTGGTCCATCATGAGAGATTGCGTCAATCCACGCAGCACGCGTCTCTTCGGGGTCGGCCGGTCGAACGACGTGCAGACCAGGTATTGCACGCAACGATGCGAGCTGTTCAATCGGCTGATGAGTCGGACCGTCTTCACCGACACCTACAGAGTCATGACTGAACACGAATATGCACCGCGCCCTGGAGAGCGCAGCGAGGCGAATTGCGGGGCGCATGTAGTCCGCGAAGACGAAGAAAGTGCCACCGACTGGCAAGACGCCACCGTGAAGAGCCATTCCAACGAGCGCAGATCCCATGGCATGCTCCCGGATCCCGTAGAAGACCTGTCTTCCCTTGCGATCTTTTGAGGAAAATGCCTTCTGTCCAGACATTTTCACCCCCGTATTTCCGGTGAGGTCTGCGGCACCGGACATCAAAGTGGCGCACATTGTCAGCGATTGATCAATCACTTTCTGCAATGCCTGCCGTGTTGCCAATGCAACATCAGGGGCGAAGTGGGAAATGGTGGTCTCGGGATCCGTGCGTGGCTTCAACGACCATGCTTCATTGAAGTCACTTCGGGACTCTCCGGTGTGCTGTTCCCATTCGCTACGCAATAGTTGGCCACGTTGTGCGCAATGAGTGCGATATGCAGACACCACATCGGCCGGAGCCCAAAATGGTTCATCTGGAATTCCCATCACCGCTTTGGTGCGAGATACGTGCTCTGCGGTGAATGGATTTCCATGTGCTTCGTGATTGTCAGTGAGGTCAGGGGATGGGTGGCCGATGTGACTGCGTAACACCACAAGTGTCGGAGCACCCTCATAGTCGCGAGCTGTAATCAATGCTTGCTCGATTGCATCACAATCTTCGGCCACTTCACCCAATTGCATGACGTTCCAGCCGTAACTGGCGAAACGCGCCGGCACGTCGTCCGAGCAGGTGAGGTCCGTTTCTCCGTCAATGGTGATCTTGTTGTCGTCAAATACGACAACGAGTCGATCAAGTTGAAGGTGTCCAGCGAGCGAGGCAGCTTCGTGGCTGACCCCCTCCATCAAGCATCCATCGCCAGCAATCACATAGATGTGATGATTCTGATTGTTCTCACCGTGCACTGACCGCAAATGCGATTCAGCAATGGCCATTCCGACCGCGTTAGCAAACCCTTGTCCGAGCGGACCGGTGGTGACCTCAATTCCCGCAGTGTGTCCGACTTCGGGATGACCAGGTGTTGCCGAGTTCCACTGTCGGAATTGCTTTAGGTCCTTAAACTCAAGTCCGTATCCGGACAAGAACAAGAGCGCATATTGGAGAATTGAAGCGTGTCCGTTGGACAGGATGAAACGATCTCGGTCTGGCCAGTGCGGGTGTGATGGATCGTGGCGCAAAATTCGGCTGTATAGCACATGTGCGAGAGGAGCGAGGGCCATCGCAGTGCCTTGGTGACCACTCTTGGCATAGAGCGGCGCATCCATCGCCAGACCACGGATGACATTGATGGCTGCTTGGTCGACAGATTCAGACAGACGCTCAGCCACGCTGCGACATTAGTTGTTGACCCTCTACCAAGAGGACTTTGTGGGTGTAACACTTCCGCCGTTGATGCCTGTGGGGTCGACGTGGTTGGTCTTATGCGGTAGGTGTCACTGATGGTCGTGCTGGCGGCAGCAAGCGCACGCCATCGAAGCGCAGGGTTGCTACACGAAGAAATGTCATTCCGCGGATGATCCACCAACCGGGATCAACTTCGTACCAACGATGGGCGAGACGAGCAGTAGAGGGTGCGGCGTGGTGGTTGTTGTGAAGGCCCTCGCCGAGTGTCAAGAGAGCAAGCCACTGGAGATTGGTCGCACCGTTTTCATATGGTCGACGCCCGAAATGATGGCCGAGGGCGTTCACTGCAGCGTTAGCTGCCAAGTAGTAATTCATGTGAATAGCCGCTGCCAGAAGACCCACAAATGGTCCGAAGACGATGACGAGAATTGAAATGCCAAGGGCCAAGCCTGTCTTGTGGTGACCGAAGAATAATTTGTCCCATGTGTCATCGGGCAGATCCTTGGCGTACCGCGAGATGGTTTCAGGCTGTGCGGCAGTGTCGCGATACAACTTCACGTTCGAAATCTGAACTCGCTTCCATCCCAACAACACCGGTGAATGTGGGTCACCTTCAGTGTCGGTGAAGGCATGGTGCTTGCGGTGTACTGCAACCCATTCTTTGGGCTTGATACCTGTCGTGATCCAGAGCAGGAACCGGAAGACAAGAGCGACTGGTTTCGCCACCGTCAGGGCCCGATGACTCAAGGCGCGGTGGAGATACACCGTGGTGCACATGTGTGCCACTTGAGTAACAACCACGCCAATGACGAGGGCAAGCAGGATGGATTGAACAATTGTCATGACTGCATCGTAACTCACTACCTACTGGTAGGTAGGCAATCTGACGTCGAACTTGTACGGTTAGGTCGTGCCAGGTGACACAGACAGCCCCCATCTGTCAACGCGCGAGTTGATCCTCCACGAAGCCCTCCAGTGCTTTGCAGACACTGGGTATGAGGGAACGTCTCTCAATGACATTGCGGCGGCGGTCGGTATTCGGCGACCAAGTCTTTTGCATCACTTTGAAAGCAAGGAAGCGTTGTACGGGGAGGCTTTCGAGCGATTGTTGAGCGACTGGATGGAACGACTTGATTTTGCGATCGCGAGCGAGGCCCGCGGATGGGAGAAATTCGAAGTGGTTCTCTCAGCTGGTTTTCAATTATTCGAGGACAACCCGAACTATGTGCGACTGATGCGACGCGAAGCACTAGACGGCGGTGGCCACCTCGGAATTGATTTGTCTGCTGTGCTTCGCCCGATGTTCGATGCCGCGGCTGAGTACCTCGAGCGTCAGATGGCAGATGGAAGCTTCAGAACATTCGATGCTCGGCACTTGTTGCTTTCTGCGTACGGTTCGATTCTCTCGTATTTCTCTGATGCACCCTTTATTGACGGACTCATCGATGATGAGGCTCTGAGTAAAGACAGTATTCGAGAACACAAAGAGCACGTGTTGAAGTTCTTCCGTGCCGCGCTTCTACCCTGAACGACGTTCATGTCTGAACTACGGTTGCACACGTGCACGAATCGTCTGTCTCGGCTGCTGTAGCCACACGAACTCTCTCAGAGTCCGACTCAAAATCTCTGTTAGCTCCCTTTGGTGTGTCCTTCGCCAAGGAAGCAAAGGTTGGCACGGCAGAAGAGGCCGTTGCTGCAGCGCGGGCGATGGGCAGTGCCGTGGTCGTCAAGTTGGGTGGAGATTCAATCGCACACAAGACCGAACGTGGTCTGGTACGGCTTCGACTATCCGGCGACGAAGCAGTGCGTCTCGCTGCCGAAGAACTTCTTGCTGCTGCAAGGCCAGATGATGGGGAGGTGCATCTGCTGGTCGCAGAGATGGTTTCTGGTGCGCGGGAATTCATCGTGGGAATGTTGGTTGATCCGCAGTTCGGACCGACGGTGATGTTGGGTGTGGGCGGCGTCATGGCCGAAGCGTTAAAGGACGTCGTCTTCAGGCCAGCACCAGTGGATGCCGACTCAGGAGCAGCCATGATCGATGGTCTTCGAACCAGTGCGCTTCTTGATGCATTTCGTGGCGAGGCGGCTGTCAACCGTGCCGAGTTGGTCAAAATACTGCGTGGCGTATCAGATTGTGTGCAGGCGAATCCGGACATCGCTTCAATCGATATCAACCCGTTGATTGTGCGTTCAGACGGTTCGGTCGTGGCAGTGGATGCACTCGTCGAACGCACCACCAGTGGTGAGCCGAGTTACATCAAGCGAAGTTCGACGAGGAAGCCATACAGTGACGAGCAGTTCAGGGCCTTTTTTGAACCGCGGGGTGTGGTTGTGGCTGGCGCTTCCACTCATCCGGGAAAATTTGGTTTTGTCTCTCTTCACAACATCCTCGCAAGTGGGTATGCAGGACAGGTCTTTGGCACCAATCTGCAAGGAGAAAACGTTCTTGGTGTGCAAACTGTCGCGGACGTGGAAGAGCTTCCGAGAGATGCGATCGACCTCGTGTTCGTGTGCACGCCGGCATCGACGAACCAGGCACTACTGACTGCCTGTTCGGCAAAAGGAGTGAAAGCTGCCTTCTTGACCTCTGCGGGCTACGGCGAGGCAGGCGATGAAGGTCGACTAGCAGAGGATGAACTGGTCGAGCATGCGGATCGACTCGGAATGTTGATGGCTGGACCAAATGGTCAGGGCGTGGTGTCTACGCCGGTGTCTCTCTGTGCGCAGATTGTCGCACCGTACCCACCAGCCGGAGCAATCTCCATCGCAAGTCAAAGTGGCAACTTCGTGTCGTCGTTCATGAACTATGCGCGTCAAACGGGGGTCGGAGTCTGCCGAGCGGTGTCAGCAGGAAATGCAGCTGCGCTAGGGGTAGCGGATCTTGTCGAGTGGTACGGCCGTGACGACAAGACCAAGGTGTCGCTCGCATATGTCGAGGGCATCACCGACGGTCGTTCGCTCATGGAACGCTTGGGAGCAGTTGCAGCACATAAACCAGTCGTTGTCGTGAAAGGTGGGGCTACTGACAAGGGTGCCCGTGCAGCGGCAAGTCATACCGGAGCGCTCGCGGCGAATGATTCAGTCTTCGACGGAGCATGCAAGGCCCATGGAATCACTCGTGCAGCAACTGTCGAAGAGGCCTATGAAGTCGCAGCCAGTTTTGCAACTCAGCCACTTCCGCGCGGACCGAGAGTTGTGGTGCTCACCACTGCCGGAGGTTGGGGTGTCGTGACATCAGATGCCATCGCTCGAGATGGGCTTCTGGAATTGCTCGCTTTACCCGCAGATCTTCTCCAACAAATTGACACCAAACTTCCTCCGCGATGGAGTCGTAACAATCCGGTTGACTGCGCTGGTGGCGAGACGCGTGACACCATTCCAGAGGTAATGGAAATGATCGCGACTCATGATTCCGTCGACGCAATTGTGTACCTCGGTCTTGGTATCCAAGCGAACCAGGGACGACTCATGAAAGAGAGTCGTTTCTATCCCGATCATGGGTTGGAGCGAATCGTGTCCTACCACGAGCGCCAAGATGCCCGATTTGCTGAGGCTGCCCATGAACTGTCGCTTGCGACAGGGAAGCCGATCTTCGTAGCAACAGAATTGGCGACTGCCGACCCGGAGAATGCCGGAGTTGAAGCAGTGCGTCGTACAGGCCGCCTCTGCTATCCAAGTGGAAATCGCGCGGTCACTGCGCTCGGTCACCTCTATCGCTATGCAATACACACCGGTTACGCGAACAGATAGTCGCCGTCGAGCCGGCAACCCATCGCGGGTAGTGTTCGTTCTTGGCGTCTTTGGTGCAGTTCTTTTCGGTGGGTTGTATCTCGTGACATCTTCGGTCGCCGCGCGAACGGTGCCAGATGTGTCTGTGAGCGTTTTTGATCAACCACGCGTACCAGTTTTGTCTGCGCGACGTTTTCCCGATGTGTTGTCTGTGGCGGTACGTACTGGTCGTCTAAAAGATCGGTTGAGTCGCGCGGAGGAGTTGATGCCAAGTGGCTCGTGTCTCACGGTCGATTGGCTCGGTAAACGTTTGGCGTCAGTGAACGGTGACACCAGCGTCACACCTGGCAGTGTCATCAAGTTGGTAACCGCAGCTGGCGCTCTCAAGTCGCTAGGTGCCGACGCCACCTATACGACATCTCTGAAGGGTGTCGTGGCCGACGGTGTTGTCTCTGGGAACGTGTATCTGGTCGGTGCGGGGGACCCACTGTTGGTGCGGCGTGATTACGTGCTTTCGGAGAAGTATCCGACTTTGACACCTACGTTTCTCGAGACACTCGCCGACGCGGTTGTGGCAACCGGCGTGAAGGTCATCAATGGCTCAATAGTTCCCATCGACGATCGTTACGACGACCAACGTTTCCTGCCGTCATGGCCAAGCGAGTTTTATGGAGTCGAGGCGGGTCCACTTGGCTCATTGATGGTGGCTGACGGTTCGCAGTTGGGACAGTTCCTCAAACCTGACGATCCAGGGCTTGCGGCCGCAACAGACCTTCGAACACTGCTGAGTTTGCGCGGTGTCACCGTCGTCGGTGTTTCACTTCGTGAAGCGATGCCTGCGGACGTTCCGGTGATTGCCTCGGTCACATCGGTCGATGTGGGACAGGTGGTTCGAGAGATGCTCGTCAATTCGGACAACAACACTGCGGAGCTACTTGTGAAAGAGATGGGGGCTGTCAAGAAAGGTGCGGGCACCTCAGCTGCAGGTTTAGAGGTAGTCAAAGAAGCAATCGCAGAATTGGGCGTCGATGTGTCAAGTCTCACTCAGCTCGATGGTTCCGGTCTTGCATCGGGCAACAAGGTGACATGTCAATTCATCTCGTCACTTCTTGCGAGCAATCGTGACGAATTCATCAATCGGCTTTCCATTGCGGGTGAACAGGGGACACTCCGTGAGTACTACACATCGTCGCAAGCTCGCGGGCGACTCGTGGCAAAGACCGGCACACTGTCGGGAGTCAAGGCTCTAGCCGGCTACATGACGGTCGACGGTGGTGAACCAGTGGAACTAGTTCTCATTATGAATTCCGACGGTATCGATCAAGCAGCAAAGTTTCGTCCGGTATGGAATGCGCTCGTCGATGCAACAGTTCGAGCATCGGTCAATCCGACAGTCGAGGCACTGTTGCCGTAATACGGGTGAACCAGTGATTCTTGATTATCCGATGTTTCCGTTGGGAAACGTTTTCGTCCCAGGTGACGTCGTGTCCTTGCGAGTCTTCGAAGATCGCTATGTCGCAATGATGCGTGATGTATTGCGTTCGGATACAGAACATATGCACTTTGGAACTGTGCTCATCGATAGGGGAAGCGAGGTGGGAGGTAACGACATTCGGCGGGATGTAGGAGTCGATGTTCGACTTCACCATTGTGAGTCTTCAGACACCGGCGGTTACGTAGTCATCGGTGTCGCCACCAGACGTTTGTTTGTAGAGAAGTGGAAATCTGACTCGCCGTACCCACGTGCCGACGTCACAATGGAGTCCACCGAGGCTGCTCCCAAGAATCTGGTGAGCCATGTAGCGCTCGTGGCACAGAAGGTTCGCAGTGTCCTGCATCTCATGCTCGAGGAATCTGCAAAAAATGGATCCTCCAGCACAGACAAAGGCGACGAGGATCTTGTCGGTCGTTTTCTACCTGCTCAGTTGGCAGCCGCACTAGGACACGCAGCGTCTGGCACGTTCGACATAGGTGAATGCGAAGACGCCACGTGGGCGATTGTGAGAAGTCTGCCGTGCGGGCCCTTTGACCGGTACGGCCTCCTTGCAGCGCCCACACTCACGGCCCGGTTGGGTCAGTTAGAGCAAGTGATTGCTCATCTACGGGAGATGGTTGAATTTCGCCGACAGTGAGGCCGGTGGAAAATTGGCGTTTCTTGGTACAACTAGTGCGTGGTTTCGCGTCGCCCGTGGTCTAGTAGTCGCCTGTCGACATCGGAGAAAATCGTTGATCTTGTCGACTCTGTAAAGGTCTATGCCAAGCAGGAGACAATCGGTCCTTTGCGTGGCGCTGGCCGCTGGCTGATGTTTGGTCTGACCGCTTCCTTGTCGCTCGGCATATCGATGCTGTTCGCCATACTCGGTGTGTTGCGGTTGGTGCAAGACATCGGAGGCGATGCAATCGATGGCGCGTGGTCCTTCGTCTCGTATCTCATCGCGCTCATTGCGGCTGTCACTCTGGTTGCATTCAGCCTCTCTCGGGTGAATAAGCCGTCACTATCCCGAAAGGGTGTTGACCATGGTTGAGCGTCCGGATGATTCAAGACATATTCACAGAGATGATCTCGAGGCAAAACTCCGTGCTCTGCAAGGAGACATCAATCAGAAGGTGTCAAACAAGAAGGATGCAGCGGTGACGGCAGGGGTCGGTGCCGGAGTTTTGGCGATTGTCATTGCGTACCTCGTTGGGCGACGAGGCCGCCGACGAGGTCGTAGTCGACGAGTAGAAGTACGCGGTTTTTAGCCTCATGATTCAACGCGTGCTGAGTGCAAGCGCTTACGGTCGTCTCGTCAAGAGATACCCATTGATCAGGGCATTTGTTGTTGTTGCTGGTGTCGTTCGATGGCTAGTCGGAAGACGTCAGAGACGAAATGATCGTCTGCAGATCGTTGATGTCGACTTGGCCGACGATGAGATCCTCGTGTTGACACGAGAGAAAGTTCGCCAGTCCAATGTCTGATGTTTTTTCTGGCGGAGAACGTGCATTATTCCTCGATAGCAAGCATCGTCGATATTTGGTAACCCTTCATCCAGAAGGTGAATTTCACAGTCATTCTGGTTTCGTGCCTCACGCCGATGTCATTGGCCGAGCTCCGGGTGTACGTCTTGAGTCGACCCTCGGGGCCCGCTACATCGTTCTACGGCCCACCCTCGAGGACTTTGTCCTAGAGATGCCACGCGGTGCGCAAGTCATTTACCCGAAGGATCTTGCGCCGATATGTGTCCTGGCGGACATCGGTCCCGGTGTGCGTGTCTATGAGACAGGCATTGGTTCAGGAGCGTTGTCGATGACGATGCTTCGGTGGGGCGCCACCATCAGAGGAGTGGAGTTGCGTGAGGACTTCCTCAATCGAGCCACGTCGAACGTTCGAAGCTTTCTCGGAGAACAGGCGCTCGAGCGCTACCGCGTGACAGTGGGCGACAGTTACGAATCAGTTCCCGATGGTCCCTACGATCGCGTCGTTCTAGACCTTCCCGAGCCATGGCAGGTTGTCCCACACGCCACGTCAGCATTGGCGCCCGGAGGCATTCTGGTGGCCTATACGCCGTCTATAACTCAGGCGGTACAGACCCGGCAGGCATTAGATCGACAGTGGACCGATGTGCGCACTCTCGAAGTCCTGCACCGAACGTGGCACATCGAAGGCCAGTCAGTACGACCAGATCATCGGATGGTCGCACACACCGCTTTTCTGACAGCGGCTCGATTTATCGGCTCGTAGAAGCGTCGCTCAACGAAAGTTGCGGCAACTCAGGGTTCGATGAAGATGCACTCACCGGGGCACTCTTCAGCCGATTCGACGACGGCGTCGAGCAGATTGTCGGCGAAATTTGCAAGACCTTCGGCGCCTTGCTTGTTGCCCTTGGCGGTTGCGTAGATGGTCGAGCCCTCTTTCACATAGGCAAGACCGTCGTCAAGAAGAGTGAACACATCGGGTGCGATTTCCTCGCAGAGACCGTCTCCGGTGCACAAGTCCTGGTCAATCCATACCTTCATGGGGGGAGACTCCCTCAACTCTCACCTCGGATGTGGACCGAGGAACTGAATACTGCCGCCGGATACCCGGCGTTTTCACTCTACACAGCCGGCTGCTGGTGAGACAGGTTCAGGTCGACCAAACATCTGCGTAAGACATCAGCGGGAGAACCACAAGTAGGGTTGTTACATGACCAGGGAGACGCATGGTCCCTCCGATGAGGAAGCCGTCGAAGCACTGAAGGCCGAAATCGGGGAACTTCGGGCCCGTCTGGGCGAGTTACCTCAACGTGCGACCGCATTGGAAGAGCGACTTCTCGAAACGAAAGGTCAGTTGGCTCATGCTGTGGCTCAAAATGAGAAGTTGTCCTTCACACTCCGCGAGGCTCGCGAACATATAGCAACACTTCGCGACGAGGTGGAGAAGTTGACCAGACCACCTTCTGCGTATGGAAGCGTCGTCGGAGTCAACGACGACGGCACGATTGACGTGCTGACGAGCGGCAGGAAGATGAGAGTCACGCATCATCCTGCAATCGACATAGAGGACATCGAACGTGGCAACGAGGTCGTCCTGAACGAGTCAATGAACATCGTTCTTGTGAGACGCGCCGAGAGCACCGGTGAGGTGGTGACTCTCAAAGAAGTGATGGAAGACGGCATTCGCGCCATCGTCACTGGACGGGCCGACGAAGAGCGAGTCTGCGAGTTGGCAGACAGCCTGCGAGGAACATTGCTCCGCTCGGGTGACCTTTTTCGTTGCGATGTTCGCACGAATCTTCTCATCGAGAGATTGCCGCAGCCCGAGGTGGATGATCTCTTGCTTGAGGAAGTGCCCGACATCAGTTATTCCGATATTGGCGGTCTTGATGGTCAAATAGAGCTCATCGCAGATGCCGTCGAGCTTCCGTTTCTGCATAGCGATCTCTTCGCCGAACATCAGCTTCCCGCACCAAAGGGCATCTTGCTGTACGGCCCTCCCGGATGCGGAAAGACACTCATTGCGAAGGCCGTCGCAAACAGTCTGGCAAAGAAGGTCGCGGCCAAGACTGGGGGCGAGAAAGGTCGTTCGTATTTCATCAACATCAAGGGTCCGGAGCTGCTGAACAAGTACGTCGGAGAGACGGAACGCCAGATACGACTCGTGTTTCAACGCGCGAGAGAGAAGAGCGAAGAGGGATGGCCCGTCATTGTGTTCTTCGATGAGATGGATTCGATGTTCCGTACTCGCGGAAGTGGCATTTCCTCAGACATGGAGTCGACGATTGTCCCCCAGTTGCTCGCCGAGATCGATGGGGTAGAGGGTCTGAAGAACGTCATTGTTATCGGCGCCACGAACCGTGAGGATCTGATCGACCCTGCGATTCTTCGTCCCGGTCGACTTGATGTGAAAATCAAAATCGAACGCCCGAACGAGGTTGCGGCACGACAGATCTTCTCTCGGTATCTCACGGCAGACCTGCCGCTCGAAGGTGTCGAAAATGAGACCGACGCCGCAGTTGTCGTCGACTCTCTCATCGACGCCACTGTTGCTGAGATGTACAGCACAGAGTCAGGTAATCGTTTCCTAGAAGTCACCTATCAGAATGGTGATAAAGAGGTGCTTTATTTCAAGGACTTCTCGAGCGGCGCGATGATTGAGAACATCGTGCGCCGAGCCAAGAAGCTCTCGATTAAACGAATTCTCGCCGGTGGCACTAGGGGAATCTGTCTCGATGACTTGGTGCAGTCGATCCGTCAGGAGTTCAAGGAGCACGAGGACCTCCCGAACACCACCAATCCGGACGACTGGGCGCGCATCTCCGGCAAGAAGGGGGAGCGAATCGTGTTCATTCGTACCCTGATTGCTGCTGAAGCAGACATTGCTGACGCCTCTGGTGGGCGAGCGATCGAGCGCACCGCCACGGGCCAATACCTCTAGTCGACAATGGATCAGTAGACGACCATGGCGCTCCAAAAAGTCTGTGGAATCGAAACTGAATACGGCATCATGTCCCGTGGTTTCGATGCGTCTCCTGTAACAGCTTCTTCTGTACTCATCAATGCATACGCGGGGACCATGCCGCAGAAAATTGGTTGGGACTTCCTCGATGAAAATCCTGCCAATGATGCTCGCGGCTTCAGACTCGAACAGGCCTTTGCCCCGGAAATCGAATCACATCTAGTGAATGCTGTTCTCACCAACGGCGCGCGCTATTACGTCGACCATGCTCATCCCGAAATAAGCACCCCCGAGTGTGCGAGCGCACGGCAGGTCGTGCTTTATGACCGAGCTGCAGAAGAAATCGTCAAATTGAGTATGAAGTCATGCAGCGAACTGCTTCCTAACGGCGCCGAGATTGTTGCTTACAAGAACAATTCAGATGGAAAGGGAAACAGCTATGGGTGTCATGAGAACTACCTCGTCGCTCGTGACACGCCGTTTGGTCGTCTTGCAAGTCAGATAACGACACACTTCGTTACGCGTCAAGTGTTTTGTGGTGCAGGAAAAGTGGGACAAGAGACAGAACTTGATGGCAAGACAGTCGAGTATCAACTGAGCCAGAGGGCTGACTTCTTTGAGGAAGAAGTTGGTCTCGAGACGACTCTCAAGCGGCCCATTGTCAACACGCGAGATGAGCCTCATTGCGACCCGACCAAGTACCGCCGTCTCCATGTGATTGTTGGCGACGCGAATATGAGCGAAGTGGCAACTTTCCTGAAAGTCGGCACGACTGGACTTGTGTTGTCGATGATCGAGGATGGTGCATTCCCCAAGGATCTCGTTATCAAGGATCCAGTATCTCAAATGAAGCGAATCAGCCGAGATGACACTCTTCGTCATGCCGTCGAGACAGTGAATGGACGCCGCGTCTCTGCGCTAGTCGTACAGAGATTGCTCTTTGAGGCGTGTGAAAAGTATCTGGCAAATTCTGATGATGACCCAATCGGTGGCGATGCCAATGATGTGATGGTGCTCTGGGACGAAGTGCTCTGTGGGTTAGAGAGTGATCCAGACTCCGTTGCCCATATCGTGGATTGGGTGGCGAAACGTCGCCTCGTGCAGGGATATCAAGAGCGTCACGGGCTTCAAAGCGGCCACCCACGATTGAAGGCGATAGACCTGCAGTATCACGACATGCGCGAGTCGCACTGCCTCGCATCAAGGGCTGGCCTCCGAACGATGGTGTCGAACGCGGATGTCGTCGACGCAATCTCTGAACCACCGAAGGAAACGCGAGCTTGGTTCAGGGGCAAGTGCTTGCAGCGTTGGCCAGAGCAGATTGTTGCGGCGAACTGGGACAGCATTGTGTTTGACGTGGGTATTGATCCGCTTCGCCGTGTGCCAATGATGGAACCTCTGAGGGGTAGTGAAGCCCTCACAAAGGCCCTCCTGGATTCGTCGAAAACGGCAGGTGAGCTCATCGAGGCACTCGGGGCTACTGACATCGAGACCGTGTATCCCGAGCCTGGTTGGTGACCAACATCTGACACGAAGTGCGAGTCGAGCGTGACAGGGTTGCTTCACTCTCGCTACGGTGGAGTCGTGGCTGAACGAACACATAAAACGCGTCCCTCATCGAGCCCTCGTGAAGGTCAGCAGGTTGAATCAGAAGATGCCGTTGCGTCGGACACCGGTGACCGAATCAAGGCGGAGCTTGATGATCTTCTAGATGAGATTGATGATGTTCTGGAAACTAACGCTGAGGATTTTGTGAAGAGCTATGTGCAAAAGGGTGGGGAGTGACCTGGCTCGTTACGTCACGGTTTGTTATTGATGATGCATCTCTTCTCTCCCGATAACAATCCCGGTTCCAGCTTTGTGAACTTGTTGACTGCAGTCGGAGTTCATGCGCCAGCGCCAGAGTCGAAGATCGACGTTCCACACGCGACAACATGCGTGGCGTTGCGTTACGCCGACGGAGTCTTGATGGCAGGAGATCGACGAGCAACAGCCGGAAATCTCATCAGTCATCGTGGCATGGAGAAGGTTGTCCAAGCCGACAACTACAGCGGTGTCGCCATTGCGGGTGCCGCAGGTCCTGCGATGGAAATGATCCGTCTGTTCCAACTTCAACTCGAGCATTACGAGAAGATGGAAGGGAAACAGTTGTCGCTCGAAGGAAAGGCGAACCAACTGTCGATGATGGTGCGCGGAAACTTGCCTGCAGCCATGCAAGGTTTGGCTGTTGTTCCCATCTTTGGGGGATTTGATCTGCTCGACGGCACAGGTCGCCTGTGGGACTATGACGTGACGGGTGGGCGCTACGAAGAGCGCGAATTCGTCGCCACTGGTTCTGGCAGCCTTCATGCCGGAACGGTTGTGAAGGTTGGTTGGCGCACTGACATGGGGCGTGACGCAGCAGTTGCGCTGGCTTGTCGGTCGCTGTGGGAGGCGGCTGATGCAGACTCGGCGACGGGTGGGCCAGACGCACTGCGCGGTATTTATCCGATTGTCGCCACAATCACTTCCGCTGGTTGGCAGTCTGTCGACGACGCTGAACTTGCCGGAGTGTTCCAATCGATTGCAAGTGAGGTGCAGGCGCGATGAGCATGCCCTTCTACGTTCCACCCGAACAGCAGATGAAGGACCGCGCGGACTTCGCGCGGAAGGGAATTGCGCGCGGAAGAGCACTGGTGGGCGTGCAGTTCGACCAAGGCATTCTCTTGGTTGCAGAGAACCCGTCAAGCACGCTGCGAAAAGTCAGCGAAATCTACGACCGCATAGCATTTGCAGGAGTAGGCAAGTACAACGAGTTCGATCAACTGCGACAGGCAGGTGTTCGAGCAGCCGACCTTACTGGTTATCAGTACTCGCGTCTTGATGTTGATGCACGAAGTCTCGCGAACCAGTACGCACAGATCATGGGTCAAATTTTCACTCATGATTCGAAGCCATTGGAAGTCGAAATCTTGGTAGCCGAGGTGGGTCTGACTGCTGATGAAGATCGTCTGTTCCACATTCTGTACGACGGCACGGTGATGGATGAGACCAACTTCAGTGTGCTGGGCGGTGACGCTGAGGCAATCAGCGAAAGAATGTCATCGAATTTTGAATCCGGGTGCAATCTCTCGGGTGCGCTGAAGTGCGCCCTAGCAGCGCTAGCTGGCGCGGACCGACAACTGAGTGCGGATGATCTTGAAGTCGCGACACTTCAACGAGGCAATGGCAGGCGTTGTTTCACACGGGTGGTCGACGCCGACGTTGCCTCGCTTCTGGCGTGACAAACGCATCGATGGAACGCCGTATTTACGGCTTGGAGAACGAGTACGGCATCACCTGCACCCTTCGAGGACAGCGTCGTTTGACGCCCGATGAGGTGGCTCGATATCTGTTTCGAAAGGTGGTCGCTTGGGGCCGCAGTTCAAACGTCTTTCTGGAAAATGGGGCTCGTCTTTACCTCGATGTGGGTTCGCATCCGGAATATGCAACGCCCGAATGCGACTCTCTTCTCGAGTTGGTTACGCACGACAAAGCGGGGGAGCGACGGCTTGAAGATCTGGTCGGCGCGGCAGAAGATCGACTGCGCGACGAAGGCATACGAGGAACCATTTATCTGTTCAAGAACAACACGGACTCAGCAGGAAACTCATACGGGTGCCATGAGAACTACCTCGTCAGGCGGACAGAGACCCCGATTCGGTATGAGGAGGTTCTCATTCCTTTCCTCGTCACTAGGTCCATCTACACAGGTGCCGGAAAGATTCTCAATACCCCCAGAGGTCCACTTTTTTCTATCGCCCAACGAGCAGAACACATTTGGGAGGGTGTGAGTTCGGCAACCACTCGCAGCCGCCCAATCATCAACACCAGAGATGAACCGCACGCCGATGCGGAAGTATTCCGGCGTTTGCACGTCATAGTTGGTGATTCCAACATGAGTGAGTACACCAGCTTCTTGAAAGTCGGAGCCACCGCGTGTGTCCTTCGGATGCTCGAGCACGACGGTGTGGTTCTCCGCGATATGACGCTTGAAAACCCCATCAGGGCAATTAGAGAGATCAGTCACGACACCACTTGCAGGCGTCCTGTGCGTCTCGCATCGGGGAGAGAGCTCAGTGCTCTAGACATACAGCGAGAGCTACTCGACAAGGCGACAGAATTCGATGAGAGGGTCGGCTTTCCGGCGCTGGAGCGACAAGCACTATCGATGTGGACGCATTGTGTGACAGCAATCGAGAAGGATCCCTTTTCTCTTGATCGCGAGGTGGACTGGGTGATCAAACATCGGCTGATTGACTCGTACGCATCCAGACACGGCTTGAGCTTGGCTGATCCACAAGTGCAACTGATCGACCTCCAGTACCACGACATCAATACCGAGCGCGGGGTGTTCTACAAAGCTCAACGTCGCGGCCTAGTCGACCGGATGTGCAATGACGAAGAGATTCTCCGGGCCATGGAAGAGCCACCTCAGACAACGCGGGCCAGACTTCGTGGTGAATTCGTTCGACAAGCAAAGTTGAAGAAGCGTGACTTCACGGTCGATTGGGTACATCTCAAGCTGAATGATCAGGCGCAGCGAACGGTGTTGTGCAAGGACCCATTCAGAAGTCGGGATGAACGTGTCGAGCGACTGATCGCTGGCTTGTAGCCATTTTTCTGCTCAAGCGAACTACCGTGGGTCTCCCATGTCTGCAGAGTCCTCGGCTACATCAACGGGTCTGATCAAGTCCATTCGAGAGTGGTTGATTGTCGTCCTGGTGGCACTGGGTGCCGCTCTACTCGTCCGAATGTTCGTTCTCCAGCAGTACTACATATCGGGTCCTTCAATGGAGTCAACCCTTTTTCAGGACAATCGCGTTCTTGTCAACAAGCTCAGCTATCGCCTACATGACATTCACCGTGGCGATGTGGTGGTGTTTGAGCGCATCACTATGGACGGGGAAACAGTTGCTCACGACGACCTCATCAAGCGAGTGGTGGCGCTCTCAGGCGACACGGTCGAAATCAAAAGTTGTGAGTTGTTTGTCAATGATGTCGTCGTCGTCGAGAACTATCTACCCGCTGAAGATCTCTCGCAAACCGACCTGAATGCTCGCTGCGGTCAGCCCGATGTCGAAAAAAGCACAGTTCCGGCCGACAAGATTTATGTGCTGGGCGATAATCGACCAGAGTCCTTCGATAGTCGTCGTTTTGGGCCAATCGAGAAGAAGTTTGTCATTGGTCGTGCCTTTGTCGTGGTCTGGCCCTTCAAGATGTGGCAGTTACTCTGACCTGAATCACGACCACATCGTGTCTTGGCCTGTCTCGCGACCAATCACCTCCATCATCATGTCGACATGGTCGCTGTAAACGCCGTCGATGCCCATTCGTAGAACATCGGTCATCTTTGTCTCATGTTGAATGTCCCACGCGAAACACAGGATTCCGAAACGGTGGAAGAGTGTGGTCAGGCCACCGGTCCAGTCACTGTGATGCATGTTGACAACATGTATTCCGAGTCGCTGCAAGTCGGCAGCATGTCGTTCTGGTCCTGCGGGCATTTTGTTGAGGCGAGTGGAATGCACACGTCTCACTGTGTCTCGAGAGTCGAGACTGTTGTGCAGTATCTCTGCGTCTGGGTAGCACAACCACAGCCGCTCTAGCGGGAAACCCGTAGATGCAGCATGAGTGATGATTACCCCGAATGCGTCAGGATCTTTCACGTCGATGCTCAGTTGAAAATGTGACCCAGCGCGTGAGACGAGGTCCGCAAATGCCGGTATGTGAACCGGCAGGTCAGATCTTTCGACATCACGTATTGGGCGCTTACGAATCAAGCTTCGAACAACGCCGTCATGGTCGAGTACTGGTTCGTCATCTTTTGTTAACCAGATGTCAGTTTCGAGACCAGTGGCGCCCAGTCGAAGCGCCAGAGCGAACGCTTCAAGCGTGTTTTCCTGAGCGTGTGCACTTGCCCCGCGATGTGCAAAGGCAATGGGAACTTTGAGGAGGGACGGCAGCCGCTGTTGCACAAAGCCAGAGTATGTTCAGACGGCTAGCTGTTGAGGGTTCTGCACCACTCACACACGCCTCGTACACTCGTACGAGTGTTCAACCTGTCTGGCAGCGAAGTGGTGTTTCTGCTTCTGGCCGGTCTGGTCGTCTTGGGTCCAGAACGACTGCCCGGTGTGATCCGGCGCGTGGGCAAGACCTACGGACAGCTTCGGCGTATGGCGTCCTCATTCGAAGCGGAGATGAAGGAAACGTTCGGTGAGCCGCTGGAAGAGATTCGCGGCGCTGTCAAAGGTCTCTCTGATGAAGTGAACAAAGCAACGGCATCAGGAAAATGGTTCGGCGAGGTTGACAACGAACCCTCGCCCCCCATGCGACCCGAACGTTCTGCCGCACCGTCTGCACTCGAGAATACGGGTCAGGAGATTCCGACTGATGAGACTCCGACTCATGAACCTCAAGAGACCGACCGGACGGGAGAAGCGTGATGCGCTCTGTCGGGTCCGCTAGTGACGCGTCGGCAAGTTCCTCGGTAACGATGTCAATGACTGACCACCTGCGTGAGCTGCGCATGCGTATCGTGCGAGCACTGATAGCGGTGGCCATTGGCATGGTGGTGGTGCTTTCGTTTTACGATCCGATCCTTCGATTTCTCACAGAGCCATACCGCGACTTGTGTGCGACCAATCCAGATTTTTCGTGCGATGGATCACTCTTTGCACTCGGGCCGCTTGATGGATTTGCGGCACGAATCAGAATTGCTACGTGGGGTGGGGTCATTCTTGCCATGCCAGTGGTTTTCTGGCAGATATGGCGTTTTGTGGCGCCCGGTCTTGATCGGCGCGAGAAGAAGTATGCGGTTCCATTCATCGCATCAATCACGGTGTTGTTCGCGGTCGGTTGCTGGATGGCGTATTGGACCCTCGACAAGGCGCTCGAGTTTCTGATCTCCTGGTCGGGAAGTTCTGTCGATCAGGCGTATCAGGTATCAAAGTATGTGTCACTTGTGACGTTGATGGCGCTCGCATTTGGTGCAGGATTTCTCAGCCCTGTCCTCATTTTGTTTTTGCAGCTCGTCGGAGTAGTCACGCCGCGATCTCTCATTCGCCAGTGGCGCATCGCCATCATGTGCATCTTCGTGGCTGCAGCTGTCATCACACCTAGCGGCGATCCCGTGAGCCTATTTGCGTTATCAATTCCGATGACGGCGTTGTATTTTCTTGCAGTTCTCATCGGTTGGTTGATGACCAGACGACGGTCACGTTGACAGAGGCATCTCAATCGATGTCGCAGGTTCAGCGTCGATTTGTCGAGGGGTTGGATTTCGCTGTAGACGATTTTCAACTACGTGCCTTCGCTTCCTTAGATGCTGGAAATTCTGTCCTTGTGTCCGCACCTACCGGATCCGGAAAGACCCTCATCGCTGAGTACGCCTTAGAACTTGCGATACAGCGAGATGAAAGGGCTTTCTATACGACTCCGATTAAGGCACTCTCCAATCAGAAATATCGCGACCTTGTGGAACGTCTAGGGGCCGAGCGTGTGGGTCTTCTCACAGGCGACAACTCGATCAACCCCGGTGCCGAAGTTGTCGTCATGACGACAGAAGTGTTGCGCAACATGATTTATGCCCGCTCTTCTTCGCTCAGCTCGCTCGGAGTGGTCGTGCTTGATGAGGTCCATTTCTTGCAGGACACCTTTCGGGGTCCGGTCTGGGAGGAGGTCATTATTCACCTTCCGATGGAGGTCCAATTGGTGTGCTTGTCCGCGACTGTTTCGAACGCGGCTGAAGTGGCGTCTTGGCTGACAACAGTGCGTGGGCGCACCGACTCAATTGTCGAAAGCACACGTCCTGTGGAGCTTGTCAATCACTTCGTCGTGGGCGACACAGCGACACACTCACTGTTGATGCATGACACCCTTGTTCATGGTGAGCCGAACCAGCGTTTGCGCCGATTACTTGTTGAAGACCATCGCCGCCGAGGACAGCAGTACGGCGCCAAGAATCGTCGCAGTCGCTTCTTCATCCCAAATCGTGTAGAGCTCGTCGAGCTACTCGACGATGAAGACATGCTGCCTGCAATTATCTTCATCTTCTCGCGTGCTCAATGTGATGATGCTGTCCGGAGTTGTGATCGCGCTGGGCTTCGACTCACGGATCGCGATGAATCAATGGCAATTAGAGACATTGTGGAACGTCGCTGTGTTGAGTTGACCACAGCCGACAAGCAAGTTCTGGGTTTCGACGATTTCGTGCACAACATTTGCAACGGAATCGCCTCGCATCATGCAGGCATGATTCCTTTGTTCAAGGAAGCGGTGGAGGAGTGCTTTGTCGCTGGTCTCGTGAAGGTGGTTTTTGCCACGGAGACCCTTGCAGTCGGGATCAACATGCCGGCTCGTGCGGTGGTGATCGAGAAGTTGACGAAGTTCTCGGGAGAGCATCACACCCCACTTCGGGCAACAGATTTTGCGCAATTGACTGGTAGAGCGGGGCGTCGTGGAATTGACACAATTGGACACGCCATCACACTGTGGTCCCCACAGATGTCATATGACCAGGTGGTGTCGCTTGCAACTAGTCGTGCTTTTTCTCTCAATTCAGCTTTCCGCCCAACGTTCAATATGGCAGTAAATCTGGTCAGTTCGCATAGTCGAGTAGAGGCGAGTCACCTGCTCAGCCTTTCATTTGCTCAATTCCAAGCAGACAAGGAAATCGTTGCAGTAGAGGTGCAGTTGCAGGCAAAACGCCGTGAACTTGCTCTGCTGCGTCGAGACGACGAGGACCAGGACGTATTGCAGATAGAACGTGTCGAAGCATTTATCGAAGAGCCCGAAGAGTCTGTTGCCAGTCCTGTCGAAGTCGAAATTGCACTGCGTGGTTTTCGACCTGGGGATGTCTTCCTCGTGGACAGTGTCAAGTTGCGTGGGAAAGCCGTGGTGCTTTCCACCGCTTCTCGTCGAAGTGGCCAACGACTGACTGTCATCACGACATCACGCAAGATTCTCGATCTTGTGGCAGCGGATTTCGATGCCGTTCCGATGAAAGGCGGGGTAATTGATTTGCCAGTTCCGTTTGATCCAAGCCGTACTGATTTTCAACGCGAGGCAGCTTCCCGTCTGAGCCGAGTGGAGCCGTCAATCCAAAATGTCGTGCGGCGAGTGCGTGGAGTCTCGACACAAAATGACGACAGCAGCCGGGACCGCAAGGCGCGAAAGCTTCGTGCCGACATCGAGAAGATCTCAAAACGGTCGCAGACTCAAAAGGGTGCGGTTGTCGCTCGTTTTGACGGTGTCGTTGCAATTCTGGAAGAACTTGGTTACGTCACCAACTGGTCGCTCACCGACAAAGGTCGATTGCTGACGCGGGTTTTCCATGAGTCTGATTTGCTCGTGACCGAGGTGCTCAGTCAAGGATTACTCGTGGGGCTGTCGGTTGGAGATCTGGCTGGTGTGCTTTCGTGCATCACATTCGACCCGAGAGGCAGACCCGAAGAGAGCATTTCGTGGATGAACGATACGGTCCGTGGTCGTTACAAGCGGATAGACAAACTGAGCAAGAAGATCCAGATGCTGGAAAGACAACACGGCATGGCCACTCATCGTCCACCAGATGGTGGGCTTCATCGAGAGGTGGCTGCGTGGTCAAAAGGCGCTGCGCTGTCTCGAATTCTGGATCCCGAGATCACCCCAGGGGACTTCGTGAGACATGTGCGCCAAGTGATCGACTTAGCCAGACAGATCTCGACGGTGAGTACGGACTCATCCCTCGCTGACTCCGCGTCTCATCTAGCTGCCACACTTGACAGAGGTCTCGTTGCAGCCAGCACCGCAGTGGCGGTGGAGGATAACCCCACATGACCATTCAAAAGGGCGAGGAATGGGGCCGCCGCTCGCAGGCAGAGTCTGTCGTGACAGTCTTGCGTGATTGCGACCTTGCTGAAATGGTGAAACGTGCAAGTGAACACTCATCTTCGATCCAAGTGCAAGCTGGAGACACGTGGCTGGCTCTCGGGCGTCCACATGAAATCTCACCACCATGTGAAACATGGGATCTGACGTTTGACGCCATTCATGTGTCTGCCGGTCCGCTACAACACACTTGTTTTAGCTCGATAGTGCTGCGACGATCTTGGTGGCGTGGCGGCTTCTTGGTAGGTCCTGTCTGGTGTGTCTCGTTGACAGGAATGCTCCGTGGTCGGAACATCACTCCTCGTGCACATGCCAACGATGGCGTCATAGATGTGCTGCACGTGAGCGACACCATGAACATCCGCCAAAGATTTCAGGCTTGGTCCCGCGCCAGTCGGGGAGACCACTTGCCTCATCGTGGACTCTTCGTTACTCGGACGCCGTTCGTCGATATTGCTTCTGCGACCAACTTATTGCTCATTGTGGACGGAGTCCGACGAGGCAACGTGCGGAATCTTCGCGTCGAGGTTGTGCCTGACGCTTGGCGCGTGTCAGTGCCAAGAGATGTGTCTGCCGACAAAGGGCCATCCGGACGTGCAGACACGAACCCCTAACATGTAAATTAATCCAGAAGGAGCACCATGGACGACGTCGTCAAACTTCGCGAACAATTGATACAGCACATCGACTCAATGGCGTCAGACCTTGTTGCTCTCAGCCACGACATTCATGCGCATCCAGAATTGAATTTCGAAGAGCACCACGCAAGTGAGACGTTGTGCAGATCTGCATCGCAATTCGGCATCGAATTGGAGCGGGGCGCCTTTTCCGTACCGACGGCATTTGCAGGTGAAGTTGGTGACGGACCATGCGTCGGTGTGATCTGCGAATACGACGCACTTCCAGGAATCGGCCACGGCTGTGGACACAATGTCATTGCCGCGGCTGGTTTGGGTGCCGGAGTTGCTCTTGCCCGAATTGCTCGAAGTGCTGGGGGCAGTGTCCGCATCTTGGGAACTCCAGCCGAAGAGGGTGGTGGAGGAAAGGTTTTCATGGCACGGGCAGGCGCGTTCGAAGGTCTCGCAGCAGCGATGATGGTGCACCCAGCCGACGAGGATCTTGCTGAAATTTCTGCGATCGCAGTTCAGCAACTATTTGTGGAGTATCACGGACTCGAAAGCCATGCTGCAGCCGCACCACACAAGGGACGTAACGCACTTGACGCCGCAGTGCTCGGCTACATGGGTGTTGCGGCGTTGCGGCAGCACATACGACCATCTGAGCGCATACATGGCATCTTCACGAAGGCTGGGGACAAACCCAACATCGTCCCTCGTGAAGCAGCGATGCATTGGTACATCAGGTCAGACGACACGGAAGCCTTGAAGCCATTGAAAGCTCGCGTACTAGCGGCGTTAGAGGGCGGAGCCTCTGCATGCGGTTGCTCAATGTCGCACACGTGGGACGAAACTCCCTACGCAGACATGGTGACGAACCGTTCCCTCATTGATACCTACTCGAGTTATTCCTCAACTCTTGGTCGAACTGTGCACGAAGCAGGTTCAGATCATGCGGTGGTGGGAAGTACCGACATGGGTAACGTCAGCCACTTGGTGCCGTCGATTCATCCAATGATTGCGATTGCCCCTCGAGGCACAGCCATTCATACGGCGGAGTTTGCGTCGCACGCCGTTTCACAAAGAGCTGACCAAGCAATCATTGATGGCGCTAAAGCCATGGCCCTCACGGCACTCGATGTCTGGACCAACTCATCGCTCCGTCAAGAAGTAGAAGATGACTATCGAAAGGCCAGCCCCGACCGCACTGTCCTCTGAGCAAGAGATTCTTGGAAGCCGTGTTTCCAAGACCCGTAGTGATGTGCCATCCACGACGCCACCACGTCGGACTTCTAGCATGACCACGTGACCGTGTACGTCCCGGAAGAGTTCACGGCCGCCGAATCTGAGGTTCTGCGCCGCTACTTCACCAACCTTGACCAACCTGTTTTCGCTCTCGTCAATCTGCCCGAAGTCGTGAAGGGTGCGTTGTTCGCCCGCTATTCCAGAAGTCCAAAGTCGCTCAGACGTCTCTTTCTCGATGAGTTCTTGGGTGACCTTGACGTGTCGGGCGATGTCACGTTCGACGCAACGGTCGGGGTTGACCGTGCGGAGTCTCTATACGAAAAGGTCTTTTTTGATTACGGCGACGATTCAGTAGCGCAATTGGGTGGAGTACATCTGGCGTGCGAACAAGCTTCGAACGTCCTCACCAAGATCCTCGAATGGGGACGTCTGATGAGCTACCTCGAGCAAAGCACCAGATACATCGCCTACGACGAACGTCTCGGTGGGCGTTATCGCTATTACCGAGATCCAGACATTGTTGTTGGGCGCTTTGGCACTCGATATGTCGGCGACATGGACCGTATGTTCGACTCGTACAGTCAACTGGCCGATGAAGTGACCCGTCATGTGCGAGAGACAGTCCCGAAAGATCCCCGCGATTCAGATTTCGTGTACCGACAGGCGACAAGGGCGAAGGCTCTCGATGCCGTACGTGGCGCTCTACCTGCAGCATCACTGTCAAATGTTGGGATTTATGGAACAGGCCAAGCCTTTGAATCTCTTCTATTGCGCATGAGGGCCCATGCGCTTCCTGAAGCACGCGTGTACGCAGACATGATGCTGACAGAACTGCGCAAAGTCGTGCCGAGCTTCTTGAAGCGCGTGGATATTCCCGAGCGCGGTGGTGCTTGGTCTGACTACCTAGCAGACACTCGTGACTCCACACATTCGATTGTCGAGCGAATTCTCGGTGACGACATTGCCTCCGAGGTTGACGAAGTGACACTGACCGATTTTGATCCTGATGGGGAGTCGAAAGTCATTGCTGCGATTTGCTATTCACACAGTCATCTTCCCGAGTCACAAATCATGTCGCGTGTCGACGAACTGTCAACCGAACAACGACGAGACATTCTGCGGGCTTACGTCGGACAACGCGCCAATCGTCGTCACCGACCCGGACGCGCATTTGAGCGCACTGACTACCGCTTCGACGTGCTGTCTGATTATGGGGCCTTTCGCGACCTTCAACGGCACCGACTGCTCACCATTGAATGGCAGCCGTTGACCCCGTACCACGGCTACGCCCGCCCCGATCTCGTAGACGCTGCAGGCGTTGCGCCAGCATTCGATGAAGTGGTGGAGCGTGCCCGTGGTCTTTATGAAGCACTAGTGCACGAATACCCGCAACAGGCGTCCTATGCGGTGTCCATGGCATATCGCTTGAGATATGTGATGCAGTTCAATGCACGTGAGGCGATGCACATGCTCGAGTTGCGCTCCGCGCCACAGGGACACCCCGCGTATCGTCGTGTTGCGCTTGAAATGCACCGACAGATCGGCGAGGTGGCGGGGCATCGTGCTCTCGCTGAGGCTATGTCTCATATGACGATGGATGCACCCGAATTGGAACGACTCGAAGCAGAGCGTCGGGCGGAATCCAAACGTCGCGATTCCTGAGAATTCGAAGACATTTCGTCATTGCATGGTGACGGTCGTCACGAGTTATCCACAGATTGCGAGAGGTCGTGCAAGTCGTCAACTTTGTGCGTAGTATCCGCGCGGACAACGGCTTGTTAAGCCGAAGCCAAATGGTGCGCACATTGTGCACCGAAAGAAGGAGTACTGGTGCCCGCTGACGACATCGATCCAGAAGAGCTCGACGAGGTTGAGATCGACGCCGACGATTTGGCTCCGGACGAGCTGGAAGAAGACGAACTCGAAGAGGGCGACTTCGAAATTCTCGACGAAGACGAGGTCGATGGAGACATTGCCGACGACGACGATGACGAGAGTGTCGGCGCAACGGTGGTACGACGCGCCAACGATGACGACGAGGACGAAGAGGACCTTCTCACCGCCGACGACGTCGAAGAGGACTTGGACAAGATTCTGAAGGACAAGCTCGCTACCGAAGAGCTTGCGCCCGAGGATGAGGAAGAAGTCGAGGTTGATGATCGGTCAGCCGGTGATGACCGCCTTCAGCCAAAGCGAGCCGACGAACAACTGTGCACAAGTTGTTTCCTGCTCGTTCGAGAGAGCGCACCGGTGTGTCCGGTTGGTGATGACTCCTGTCCCATCTTCAGCGGGCGCTAGAGGTCTGGTCATGACGACCCCGGTCGAATCCTTGATGGATTCGATTCGCCAAACCGTCAGCTCACTGAGGCGCGACGCTCCTGCGGCTCGATTCATCGGCGAGCAGGTGGTGAAAATGCTCGGTCGTTCAGTGGGTCATAGATTTCGCGATCTGTCTCATTTGCATCAGCGACAACAAGACTCTGATCAGGCAGTCAGTGTGCAGATCGAAATGGCAGTTGAAGCTGATGTTTCATCGAAGGACTCGGGCTCAAACGAGGCACTTCCTTGGCCCCAGTACGACGTGATGTCCGCACGAGACATTGTCTCTAAGTTGAAAACGAGTCCTCCTGAGTTATGCGTGGCGGTGCACAACTACGAGCTCTGTCATCGTGCACGAGCCACGGTCCTCGCTGCGTGCGGATCCGGAAGGGGCTGAGTCCCGCCATGATTGACGTTCGCATGTGTGATGCAGCGGATGAGAAGGTTGCAGCTCTCCTTGACGACCATCGTGAGAGGGCGCGCAACGAGGCGTCGCAGTTCAGAGGAAACTACTCTCCGAACACGGAAAGTGGGGCGAGAAATGCGTATGTCGCCGTTGTGGGTGAGTCTGCGGTGGGCTCCCTGATAGTTCATCTTCGCGGTACTGACGAGTGGGTCATTGACCATGTCCATGTCATTCGTGAGGCGAGAGGCATCGGCATCGGGGACGCCCTGATGAAACGGATTCTTTCGGACGCAAGCGTCAACGGGGTCACTCGAGTGTCCAGTGTGGCTCTGCCAGGAGACCGGTCAACAAAGAACTTGTTCGAACGTTTTGGCCTCATCGCCGAGGCAATCGTCGTGTCAAAGGAATTGCGGACCTAAGCGCCGGTCCACCTCGGCGCACGTTTTTCAATGAAGGCTTCAAGTCCTTCTTTCGTGTCGCTGGATTGCAAAACCACTGAGAATTCTGCGTTGGTCATCTGAACGAGAGTTGCGTCGTCTTCAGTTGCAGCAGCCAGCACAACTCGACGACTCGCTCGCACCGCAAGGGGAGCGTTCTCACAGATTTTCTCGGCAAGAGAAAGAGCCGAATGTAACGCTTCACCAGGCTCAACGAGACGGTTGACCATTCCGAGTTCATACGCCCTTTGAGCACTCAGTGGCTCACCAGTGAGTATGACCTCCATTGCAACTTGTTGACCCAATGCTCGCGGAAGGCGATAGAGGCCACCAGCAGCGGCGATGAGATTTCTCTTCACTTCTGCCAATCCGAATGCACTGCGCGTAGTGGCGACAATCATGTCGCAAGCCAAGGCAATCTCGCATCCTCCAGCCGTGGCCAGTCCGTCGATAGCAGCGATGACTGGTTTTTGGCGTTTGTAATAGACGAATCCTGCGAAATTTCCGTCTTTGGTGTTGATGCTGCCACCGTCTCCAGAGTTGATGGCTTTCAGATCTGCGCCTGCGCAGAACACCGGCCGATCTTGTCCTTCAGTGTTAGCAGTGAGAACTGCGGCCCAAATGTCGTTATCCGTTTCAAGGCGCTTCATTGCCTCGTCCATTCCCTGAGCAATGTCCGCATTGACTGCGTTTCGGGCTTCAGGACGGTTCAAGGTGATAATGGCGAGATGACCGCGCTTTTCAAACAGAACCTTGTCTGACATGTTTAGTCTTCCTGTGCGGAATTAGCTGCTGCAACTTCCACTGCTGCAACATCGACTGCTGCGACATCAACTGGTGCTGGGTCATTCGATGTAGACACAGCAGACTCACGTGTAGGCGTCGGCTCTGATACTGCTTTGCCCGTGCGGGGTTTCCCAGAGTTGGGCTGACGCGGACCGCGATTATCGGATTTAGGACTGCGCCCTTTTGGTGACTTCTTCTCCGGACGTGTCGGACGAAGAGGTCGGGGCGTTGGTGACTTGGGATCAGCTGTGATGCCGTATAAGGCGGAGATCTGTGGAATAAGTACCGCGAGTCGCTGCACTGTGGCCTTCAACTCGTCGGTGACGGTCTGAGCAGGTGTCGATGGCGTCACCTGCGATCTGACGGGGGAGAATGCGACCGCCTCGAGCAGGGCGATCCAACGATCCGCCGGAGCGTCAGCTGTCAGGCTGCCGGTTGCCAGTGCAGACAATTGAGTTGCGAGCTCTGGAGGGAAGCGAACACCTGCTTTCGGTGGTTGAGAGGACAACTTGAGCGCGCGGACCACGCGTCCGACCGTTGTGGCTGCTTGTACGTCCTCGAGCCAGTTCTTTGTCTCTTCCTCCTGGCGACGAGCGAGGGCCGTCTTCAGTTCCTCCGCCAATGCTCGTGTGGTTTCATCGCGCGCGACAACGGGGTCAGCAGCCGCGACGACAACTGAACGCAAGTCGCGAAGGTCAAGTTCATCAACCATCGCCTTGGCTGCCTCGGCTTTGTCATGCCATTCTGCGACACGAAGTCGCGGGAGCAAGTTTTCCGCCAACGTGACAATGCCGTCAGCAGGAACTTTTTCTTTGCCCTCTTTGACGGCTTGAGCATTCTGTTCGGCAACGGCTGCACGCACTGCAGGAATGCCACCGTTCAACACTCGTTCTGCGATGGCACGTTGTGCCTCGGGCAGATCAGTGAGGACTACCTCAATCCGCTCGCGACCAGCCTTGAGTCGCTTTGGCTTTGGCCTCTGCGGAAGCTCGGGAGGTGCTTCGAAGAACGGGCGACGGGGGCGACCATCTGCGTTGTCGCTCTTTGCATCACGACCGCCGCTTTCGCGCCGGGGCCGACCCTTACGATCAGAGGGTCCACGCCGTTCTTTTTTCCTCAGCTGAGATGTGACACCTTCGAATGGTTTTTCGCTTGGAAGAAGTGTCAGCACATTCGACTTTTCCGCACGTTGCTTGGCAGCAAATATCGACAAGACGCGCGTACCGTCGAGGTCGGTCTCCACTTCCGCGCGCAACACATCATTCACCTTCGCCTCGGCGGGGACGAGCGCATCTTCGATGAGACCTTTTGGTTCGCGAGCGCCTGCTGCACGCCAGGTCCACTGCCCGTCGGATCGCTTGCTCGTTAGTTCGATCTCAATGCGTCGTGACATAGGGAGACAACGGTACCTGCAAGCAGGCCGTATTGGTACGGTTGACCCATGCCCATCTATGCCCTCGGCGACAAATCGCCGGTGATTCATGAGTCAGCATTTGTCCATCCTGATGCGGTTGTCATCGGCGCGGTCACTATCGGTGCCGATTCGTCAATCTGGGCCTGCACGGTGTTGAGGGGAGACGAAGGCGAAATCGTCATCGGCGAGCGCACCAGTATTCAAGACGGCACGATTGTGCACACCACGCCCTATGCCCACACGACTGTCGGAAATGACTGCGTTGTTGGTCACGCGGTACACCTCGAGGGCTGCATTCTTGAGGATGGGTCACAGGCATCGAGTGGTTGCGTCATTCTTCATCGTGCAGTCGTTGGTTCAGGCGCCATCGTTGCAGCTAATGCTGTGGTTTTGAACGACGCGGTCGTACCACCAGGAGCACTCGCGGTTGGGGCACCGGCTGTCATCAAAGAGGGCCGCGCGCGCGCCCAAGACATCGTCTATGCGGCACAGGCGTATGTGCAGAAGGGCCGTCATTTCGCCCAACACCTTCGTCGTATTGACTAAGTCTCTGAAGCAATGACTCACGACTCTGCGGTCGAACACCCGTCGTGGTCGATGCTTGTTCTCACTGTCCCACCACCAGAGCTCGAATATGTCTCTGATGCACTTTGGCGAGCAGGGGTGGTCGCCATCGAAGAACGACCACTCGGCTCAAACGAAGTTTCGATGTCTTCAACTTCCGATGAAGTTGAACTCTGGACGTCGGTGGGAGAGTACATAACTGACGTCGTACAGGCACTTGCCAATGAGGGCATCACATACCCATGGCGAGTGGAGCAGATCGACCGAGCTGTTGCAGATACGTGGCGACAGCATGCCGAATGCGTTCAAGTGACGGAGGAGGTGATGATTTGTCCATCTTGGAAAATGTCAACTCTCGACTCAGAGAAGCGGGTGATCTTCATCGATCCGCACGACATGTTTGGACTTGGTAATCATCCCACCACCCAACTTGCCTTGCGATTGGCACTTCGACATTGCGAGAGAGGGTCGAATGTTGTCGATGTGGGCTGCGGATCAGGAGTGCTTGCAGTCGCGCTCAGCGTGCTCCGAGATGCCAATTGCAGAGCGTTCGACATACATCCCTCGACGGCCTCGGTCGTGCTCTCGAATGCTCGATTGAATGATTGTCATGTCCAAGTTGAAGAAGGATTCGCCGACATCCAAAGTGACTGGGCAGACATCGTGCTCGCCAATATTCTCGCCCCAGTTCTTATCGACATTGCGGAAGACCTCGAACGAATTTGCCAACGCGGTGCCGTTGTTGTGCTTGCAGGTCTTCGATCAGATCAGAGCGAGCGAGTGCTGTCGGCATACAACGGATGGCGTGTGGTCGACGAGGAAGAGTGTGACGGTTGGTTGGGCCTGGTGTTGATGCGTGAATCGGTTTCTAGCTAGCGCTTCGAGTGCGAATACCAACCGGAGCGATGAGTCGATATCCCGCCGCATGACGCTCTTCTTCTGACTCTCCGCCCCAGAAGCCGTACTCGCGGTTCTTGCGCGCAAAATCACGACAGGATGACAACACGCTGCACTGGTGACAGACATCCCGTGCTGCCTCTTCTCGCTTCTCGCGTGCCTGCGGCCGTTCAGCGGGAGGCGCGAAGAAGATGGAGGAGAGACCACGACACTCAGCGCTCTTGGCCCAAGACTGGTCTTCCCACAATCTCAAAGGAAACAAATCAGATGCGCCCATGTACTTCCACTCGTCGGGGGTCGAGGGCCATCACTCTATGACGGAACTAATTCATCGGTCAATTACGTGGCGAACACCCGCAACGAAGCGCTGAATGTCGTCGTCGGTGGTGTCCCATGAAGTCATCCATCTCACCTGGTCCCGACTGAGGTCCCAGTCCCAAAAGAAGGACCACTCCTGAAGTTGGCTGCGATGTGGCTCCGGGAGTGTGGGGTAGAGGCTGTTCACGGCTGGTGCGGCGAGTTGTAGCAGGGCCACATCCTTCAGTGCGACATACAAGGATTCAGCGGATCTGTTGGCATCTTGCGCAGTCTGAATCCACAAGTCATCACTAAGTGCCTCCATGAACTGTGCCGCGGTGTAACGCATCTTTGACGGGAGTTGACCAACTTGTTTGCGCAGATACTGAGCTCGTCGCGTCTGGTCAACGCCCGAGAGCAAGACGGCCTCAGCGTTCAGCATCGCGTTCTTAGTTCCTCCGAAAGACACCGCATCGACACCAGCATCAAAGGTCATCGCAGAAAACATGTTTCGAGTCGCACCTAGCGCAGCCACCGCATTGCCGATACGAGCGCCATCGAGATGCACACGCAGACCGTGCTTGTGGGCGACATCACACAACTGGCGAACTTCATCAAGTGAGTACAGAGTTCCCA
>VGCD01000002.1 GCA_016870215.1 Actinomycetota bacterium | reverse complement strand
ATAGCGCACCAGCGTCGATACCACCAGACATGATGCGGCCGCTTGCAGGAGCAGCCAAGTTGTATGCACGAGAGAGTCGCGTGATGCCGTCAAGGATGACAACCACGTCCTCGCCCATTTCAACCATGCGCTTTGCTTTTTCGATGGCCAACTCTGCGATGTGCGTGTGTTCGTCACTCGGTCGATCGAAAGTTGACGCAATGACTTCACCTTGCACGGTGCGACGCATGTCGGTGACTTCTTCTGGTCGTTCGTCAATGAGAAGAACGATCAATTTCACCTCGGGGTTGTTCTTCTCGATTTTCGTGGCGATGGTCTTCATCACCGTCGTTTTGCCAGCCTTCGGTGGCGACACGATGAGTCCGCGTTGACCCTTACCAATTGGTGAGATGAGGTCGATGATGCGCGCAGTCATGTTGGTGGGATCCATCGGATCTTCGAGGCGCAGCTTTTCGTCTGGAAAAAGCGGCGTGAGATCTTCGAAGCGTGGACGCTGACGAGCCTTCTCCGGATTCATTCCGTTCACCGTGTGAATCTCGAGCATGGCCGGGTTCTTCTCGTTACGGCCGGCAGGTCGCGACATACCTGTGACGTAGTCACCTTTACGTAGTCCGAACTGTCGAGTGAGTTTCACAGGCACATACGAGTCATCACGCGACGCGAGATAACCATTGACTCGCAAGAAGCCGTATCCTTCGTCACGCAAATCGAGATAGCCAGACACTTCGACGGGCTCGTTGCTAAACGGTTGATCGTCCTGTCCGTCGTAACGATCAGAGCCCTGCGGCCCTTCATCACGGCCATTGCGACCACGACGTCGGCGACGACGTCCGTTGCGATCTTGACTGTCCCAATTTCCACCTTGACGATCGCCACGGTCACCGCGATCACCACGATCTCCCCGGTCACCACGATCACCACGATCGCCGCGTTGCTGACCATTGTTTCGGTCACCGCCGCGCTCGTCGTTCCGCGCCTCGCGCGCTTCTGCGGCATCTTCGGGGCTCAAACGACCCTCGTGTTCTGCCAATTCGATTTCCCACTCAGCGAGCGGTTCGCCATCAGGTCCCAGCATGACTTTCTCGGATCTTGCGGTTCCACCCTTGTCTGGATTGCTTGAGGGCTTTCGGCCCTCACCTTTTGTCGACCCGTTTGCATCACGGCCAGCAGACTTTGATGGGGCGGCTGCTGGCGGCGCGGTCTTTTCAAGAATCTTTTCAATGAGTGTTGCTTTGGACGCTCGTGACACCGATGCCACTCCGAGTGCCTGGGCGATTGCAAGGAGTTGATCCTTGTCCTTATTTTCGAGTGCTGATTTCTCGAGGGCTTCTGCGGCCATCGTGTTGCCTGCTTTCATTTGGCCGCGAGCGTCAAAACGATCACTGACCGACAATCTCAACCCTGCAACTGCTGGGGAGAGCCCGGGAACCCGAGCGACTAAAAAGATAGCGGGTCTGGGTTACGCCCGCAACCATCATCGGGTCCGCTGCGGTGCCACAGTTCTAGGCTCACTCGAATGACCACACGACGAGTCACCACTTATATAGCGGCTGCCGTCATCTGTGGCCTTGCGTCACTTTCGATCGGACACACGGCTCGCGCTTCCGACACCGCCCTTCCGCTTCCTGGCGCATCACCCAAGGCTCGTCTCGTTTCTCGTATCGACACCAAAGATCGAGTTGCGTTCATCACCATTGACGATGGCCGAAGTGTCACAGACTCGATGGCTGACTTCATCAAAGACAACAAGATTCCTGTCACAAGCTTCGTGCTTCCTGAGTGGTTGAAGAAACTGTGGGAGCCGACGTATTCAACATTTCCGAAAATGACGTTCGAGAATCACACCAACACGCATCGTCGACTCGGACGATTGAGCCTGGAGAAGCAGACCAGGGAACTGTGTGAGGCAAGCCGACTTGTCACAAAGATCGCTGGTGATGCTCCCCGGCTCTTTCGCCCCCCAGGCGGCGTCATGAACAACAACACGCTGAAAGCTGCCGGTGCTTGCGGCATGCCATATGTCGTCAAATGGTCGGTCGATACAGCAGGTGGAGTCGTCAATCCCGTGGGCGCACGAACGACTCTGCAGAGAGGCGACATCATTCTCTTGCACTACATCCCTCAGGACACTGCTGTTCTGAAGCAGGTGATGCAGATGATGAAGGAAGCCGGCTTGAAACCAGCCCTCCTGCGCGACTATCTCCCCTGACTAGTTCATTGGGTCAACATCATTCCGTCGAAATCACTGACTCAACACGAAGACATCTGACGAGCCAAGTTTGTCAAAAGTTCCCGTCATAGGTGTCCAAACAATATGCGCGATAGTCGTTACCATCTCCTCCATGCGCACGCACCTGAACCTTCGTCATCACAACTTCGCTCGAGTCATTGCTTTCGCTGTGGCAGGAAGTCTTGCCCTTACCAGTTGTGCTAGCGGTTCTGAATCTGGCGGAGCAGGTCTTGACCAACAGGTAAAAGTCGTCACTGAGAAGCTCGCAGTTGATGGCGACCGCAATGCGGCACTGCCTGGCGCAGATGACGGACGCCCTTTTAATGGCGCAAACTGCTGTGTCAATGACATCACTGATGTCGACCTGATCAACTCGGTCACCACCGGCCGTGAAAGCTCTGTTGGAATCCTCACCGGTGGAGTGGCGGTGATCGATAATCGCTTTCTCGTCGATCGATCGCAGCCACGTATCGACTCAGCCGTACAAGACGTGCTCCCAGACGGTGAGGGCGGTTACTTTGCTGCAGCATCTGGGCGCTTCCGCGTGGGCACTTCAACTCGCATGGCAGTCGCGCACGTGACGCAAGCCAATACGGTGAGCAATGACCTCAACTTTCCATCACTCGCGGGCCAAATTCCGATTCAGGCGAACTCGGTTGCACGAGTTGGCACATCCACATTTGTCGCCACATACTCGAATCTTTATCGAGTGACGAACGATGCCATCGAGACAGTGGACATTGCCGGAACTAACAAGCGGGTGTCATCTTTTGGTGAATACCTCGTTGTCACGACAAACACAGGCGGCTTCCAGAAGACTCTCACCATTCTCGATGAACAACTTCGTCGAATCGACACGGTCACTTTCTGGCACGAAGTGTCAACACCTTCCATATCGACATTTGTCGAGGGTGAGAACTTGTACGTTGCAGGAAGGTTTGACGGATTCAATGAATCACGATGTGGTCTTTCGAGTAATTCATCGCTCAATTTCCGAATGTTCACACTTCGCGATGGCTGCCTCACCCCCACAAGTCACACAATCGCTTTCGAAGGGGCTGACTTCGTTTCTGCTCTCACCGCGTACCGCGGTGGCATCGTGCTTGCAGTGAAGTCTGGCATCGACACCAAGTTCAAGTTGTATGTGGTCACCGAAGCAGAGGCCCGTCCCATGCCAGACACGAACATGCCGACGGTGGTTGGCGAGGTCACCAACATGATTGAGTTCGGCCTGAACCTGGTGTACTCGCTGAAATACACCGGATTACTTCGTTTGACCGGGGGTGCGAACGGCAACCAAGCCATTAACACATACAGCTCACTGTGGCACCTGTCGCCGACGCCAGCAGGATCAACACCCACCTATTTTGAAGGTCGCCTTGGTGCTCGTACCACCAACCAAGTTTTTGATCTCGCCGTCTCGGGAACGAAATTGCTCGTGGCACATTCTGGTGAGTCTGCGATCGGAAGCAACCTGCGGGGCGCCTCGTGGTACGTCGATTCAACAGGCACTTACAAGAAGCTTGGGACAGCCGGACTGGGCGACTATGTCGAAGCAATCAACGGTGGTCGCAATCTTGCCGTCGCGTCATATGGTTCTGTGAAAATTGTGGATACAAGTCTTGGCACGATCATTGCGGACTTCCCCGTCACCAGAAATGGCCGTTCTGATTTCATCAGCGATTTGGCTGTTGCCGGGAACAATGTGTATGTGGTCGGAATGTTCGACACCATCGGCGGACAAGCACGAAATGGGCTGGCACAGATAAATGTGGCGGCTGCACCGGTCATCGGACCACTCGGAGCAAACCGCACGTTCTACGCCGGTCTCGGGCGACAGATTTACCCAGCAAAAGTCGAAGCTTCAGATGAGTCGCCGCACATCTTCTTAGCTGCGTCGAGGACTGGCATCACCCCGAGCGTCGATGGCAAGCCGCAGAGCTTCTTGGCAATCGAAATTGCAACGGGCAAGGTCTCGAACTGGGTACCGAGAAACGACAGCTTCGCTGAGTTGCTCGATATGACAATAAGTGGGAATCAACTTCTTGTTGCATATTCGTCTGACATCGTGGTGAGTCCTGCGATTTGGCAGAGTGTTTATCTGTACCGGGTTGGCGAAGAACCGGTTCCAATCTTCTTGCGAAATGGCCTCAACGAACCAAAGGATGCTTTCAAGTCAATTGCCATCTTCGCCTCCATCATCGTCGCCGTGAACGCGCTCAATGAACGCGATGTGCTTGTGTACAACGGAATCACGCGAACCACGAGACGACTCGACTTCGGTGGAGCAGTAACGCGCGTCAAGAAGTCAACCGATGGTGTGTGGGTACTCGGTCGATTCACTTCTGCAGGTCAATCGCGAGCTGAAGCGCCCGTGAAAATCGACATCTCTGCAAATGTGAGGCTCTCGGACAACTCTCTGACCAATCAGTTTCAACTTGCTGACGACACTGGCAATCTTGCAACGGTCCAGAGCCGAGTCATCTCCGTCGGCGAGTGGGCCGCAGCGCCTGGTGATGGCGCACCGAACGATTCGGGTGTAAATCCCGGTGGCGATGCGGGTGGCGGAGCAAGTGATCCCGTCGGTGGTGGAGCCGATGATCCGGTTGTCGGTATCAATCTGCCCGACGACACACAGGTGGTTGACTCCCCTGTCGGACCGCAAGTGGTGAACGTTGACAACAATGGCGTCGTACGTCCTGCTGACAGCGCGACGAGCGATCAGATCGGAAATGCAATTGGCGTGAGTCTCGGTACCTCTGGTGGCGGCTCACCAACCGTTGTTGCATCAGCAGAGTCACGACGCGTCGTCATTTCTTCGATCACACCGGGCAATAGGTCGCTGACCGTCTCGTGGTCGAGCGGAACGGCCGGTGAGAGCCATGTTGCACGTACCAGCAACGGCTCTCGTGTTTTCTCGTGCGCAAGCACCACGAATAGTTGCGTCATCAATGGTCTCAGCCCCATTGAGGTTTATAGCGTCACAGTGGCACCTGAAGTTGATTCATCAGCTGCGTCCACCCCAAGCGTCTATGTGAAACCAATCGTCACCGCAAAGAAGGGTGCGAGCGTGAAAGCGTCGAGCATCATCTCAATCAAGTCGTCTGCCAAGAAGTCTTGGAAAGTTCGCGGTGGCTGCACTTTGTCGGGCACCTCGGTGAAGATGCCGAAGAAGCCTGCGCGCTGCACCGTCACTCTCTCTGTAGCCGCATCAAAGGCAAAGCCGCGGGCAACATACTCAGCCACCGTCGTGGTTGGCTGAGAGCAGTAGCGTTACGTGGGTGAGCCCACGCAACGAGTCGAATGACCTGACCGGAGAACCGCGAACCGTTATTCGAGATGCTCGCCTTGTTGATGGCTCGGGCGGCAATGCCCGTGATGCCGACATCGTCATCGCTGGCAACACGATTATCGAGGTAACCCCTGCCGGAAAAGCTGGAGTCGCTCACGCCCACCGCGTCATCGATGCCGACGGCTTGCTTGTGACACCGGGTTGGGTCGACATCCACACCCACTATGACGCTCAAGCAACGTGGGATCCGTGGTTGACGCCAAGTAGTTGGCATGGCGTCACCACGGCAATCATGGGTAATTGTGGTGTTGGCTTTGCTCCCGCCCACGATGACCGCCACGAATGGTTGATCGAGTTGATGGAAGGTGTCGAGGACATTCCTGGCTCTGCAATGGCAGAAGGCATCACGTGGCAATGGCGTTCATTTCCTGAGTACCTCGACGCACTCGAACGTCGTGAACGCGTGATCGACATCGGCGCAATGATCGGACATGGTGCCTTGCGCGCATATGTCATGGGAGAACGTGGCGCCTCGAACGAAGATGCAACTGCAAGTGACATCGTCGCAATGGCGGCGTTGGTCGACGAAGCAATTCGTGCGGGTGCACTCGGATTCAGCACCAGCCGAACACCGATTCACCGCAGCAAGAGTGGTGAACTAGTCCCCGGAACCACGGCATCACCAGACGAGCTATTTGGAATCGCAGCTGCGATTGCAGATGCCGGAGGCGGCGTCTTCCAATACGCCCCAGAACATGTGCGCGTACCGGATGACGAGTGGCCATGGATGATGGAAATGGCGCGTCGTACTGGTGTGACGGTCAGCGTGAATCTCAGCCAACCAGACGAAGGACCAGAGTTATGGAAACGAGTCGTGAAACAGCTTGACGACGCTCACTCGCAAGGTCTTGACATCATTGCCCAGGTCGCCGGTCGAAGCATCGGCGTGTTGATGTGTCTTGAAGGAAGCTTGCACCCACTTCTCTTCCATCCTGCATATGCGGAAATCGCGCATCTTGAGCTTCACGAACGAGTTCGTGCGCTTCATGAACCCGCGCGTCGTCATCGCATTATCAATGACATTCCAAACGACGGCGGCCTCTTTGAAAAAGTCGTGCTGAGTCGTCTCTGGAAGTTCTATCCCGTGACCGATGCTGACATCGACTATGAGCCGCACCCATCAAAGAGCATCAAGGCATTGTCCGAAAAGCGCCGTGTTCCGCCAATGGAAATGGTGCTCGACCAGTTATTGGCCAACGAGGGACGCGGGCTCATCTATCTGCCCATCTTCAATTACGCATACGGCGATCTCAGCATGATGCACGAATTACACCAGCACCCACACACTCGAATGGGACTCTCAGATGCCGGGGCTCACTGTGGTGCAATTTGTGACGGTGGAACGCCGACATTCATGCTCACTCACTGGACTCGCGACCGCACCCGTGGCCCGCGACTTCCACTTGAGTGGATTGTGCATCGCCAAACGCGACAGACAGCTGAGGTGTTCGGACTGACCGATCGTGGTCTCATTGCCCCTGGAATGAAGGCTGACATCAATCTCATTAATTATGACCGTCTGACTTTCGACATGCCACAGATGGCGTATGACTTCCCTGCCGGAGCCAGGCGACTTGTGCAACATGCAAAGGGTTATGTCGGTACTTTCGTCAGTGGTGTGCAAACCGTTGATCACGACGAGTTCACCGGTGAGTTACCAGGCCGCTTGCTACGGTAAGAGCATGGCCTCCGCAAAAAACAGACTTCATCTCACCATCACCGTTGTTGGAATAGTCGTCGGAGGAATACTCGCAGTCGTCACGGGTGGCGATGCTTTTGCACTTGCTATTGCCACTGGCGGAGTCACGGGTGTGAGCTACTGGGTCGGCGCGCTTGCACAACACCGCCACCACAAATCAAGTCGCTGATTCCGCTCTGATTCAACGCCAACGATGGCGCATTGGATCAATGTGACGGCAATTCGACTGTCGTCAAGTCTGCAAGCGGACCTCGCGGATACACACCGTATGCCGGAAGTCGGTTGCGCCAATTGTCTGGGCAGAACTCTGGTGCCACTTCACTCAGTGGCTCAAGCACAAATCGGCGCTCGGCAAACCGTGGATGCGGGACGGTGAGATCTTCGCTCTCCAACTGAAGATCGTCATAGAAGAGCATGTCGAGATCGAGTGTTCGGGGACCCCACCGCACAACGCGAATCCGTTGTGCCTCGGCTTCGATTGACAGAAGTCGTCTCATGAGCGCGTACGGATCAAGATCGGTGTCGATGACTGCGACCATATTGAGATACGGACCCTGGTCATCGGGGCCGCCGACGGGATCGGTCTCGAACACTTGTGACTGATCGACCACATTTCGAAGGCGGTCGAGACCGAACTTGAGATATGCGACACGATCGCCGAGGTTGCTGCCAAGAGCGATGATTGCTCGGTGACGGCCTGGAACTTTCATGTCGACACGCGTGCGAGTGATGCGCACAGCCGTTGAATCAAGGTCTTCAGGAATTGGTGGTCGAAGTTTCGTGAGCGTCACGTTGGCAACTTCAACATGCGGGAACTGCAACACACGCTCGGCAATACGGGCGACGAGACGCTCGAGCAATAGGTCTTCCGACAGTCGCGCGACATCGACCACTGCTTCGGCGATGGCTCCGTAGTTCGCCGTGTCATCAAGGGCATCGGTGATGCCGGCCTCGCTGAGGTCGACTTCCAAGTCAAGGTCAATCTGTAGTGGCTGGTCAGACTCACGTTCGTGAGGCAGAACTCCGATACGAGCAAGAGTCCGCAGACCCGAGATATAGATATGGTCACGTGCCATAGTCCCCATGTCTATCGGGGTCTCGCTAATGTGCCCACCGATGGCACACGTGGAATACAACGAGTTCGGCTACTTCCATGAGAACGCCGAGGAGTACGGCATTGAGTATGCAGGTCCCCCGCACGTGCGACGTGAATTCGTCGCCATGGGTGACGGTCGCATCATGTCGGCCCTCGTCTGGGGCGATGCCCCACCCCGTCTTATGTTCCTTCATGGAGGCGCGCAGAACGCGCACACATGGGACACCGTCATGCTCGCCCTCGGCGTGCCGTCTATATGTCTTGATTTACCAGGCCACGGTCATAGTGGTGCCATCGCTCCGTTGTCTTCTAGTGGCGACCCGCTTGAAGGCAACGCGAACGATGTTGCCGCCGTGATGCGCGAACTTGCTCCGCATGCCGAGGCCGTCGTGGGAATGTCACTTGGCGGCATGACAACCATCGCGCTGTCGCAACACCATCCACACCTCGTAAAAAAGATGGTGCTCGTCGACATCACACCAGGCATTGACGGCGAGAAGACGAAAGCAATAACTGACTTTGTCAACGGACCTGCGACATTCGACTCATTCGACGACTTGCTCGAGCGCACAGTTCAGTTCAACCCAACAAGATCTGTCAGTTCACTTCGTCGAGGAATCTTGCACAATGCCCTTCAACGACCCGACGGTTCGTGGGTGTGGCGCTATCGGCGCGATGACGCGCCGCCGCTTCAAGAAGTCGAAGGTCAAATACGCAAACCAAACCTCGAGTCACTCTGGAACTCAATTTCGGCATTTCAAAAACCGCTCATGCTCGTGCGGGGAATGCGTCCACAATCAGTCGTCAGTGACGACGATGAGGCCGAACTTCGGCGCCGTGCACCTCATGCGCGCATCGAACATGTCGTCGAAGCGGGTCACAGCGTGCAGGGTGACGCACCACTCGAGCTAGCGGCGCTCATCCGCGACTTTGCGCTTGCATAGACTGCCTCACACGCGACACATGGGGGTGTGGCATGACTGGTGACGAAACGTATCGACGATTGGCGGGCGAAGGCTCTCATTCGCCGAATCTTGGTGGTGCCCTGATTACTTGGGTGGAGCCAACAGAAGAACATGTCCACGGATACAACCGTTGGTACGAAGATGACCACATGGTCACCGGCGCCATGGACATGCCATTCATGTTCGGAGCTCGTCGCTGGGTTGCTCCGAAATGGATCCAGCATTTGCGATCACCGCAGAACTCACGCGTGGCACAACCACTCGATGCGGGCAAGTACATCGGCATCTACTGGATCAGTGAAGGTCGCCTCGAGGACCACGAGCAATGGGCTCTCGGTGCGAACTACCGCCTGCGTGAAGCAGGTCGTCTCAGTTATAGAGGCAAAGACGCAAATCTTCTCGAAGAGCGCTCACATGTGTTCACTTCATTCAGTGACCACATCGGAACCACTTACCGTGACAGCGACGTTCCACTGAATGTGCACACTTTGATGCAGCCATATCAAGGAATGATGGTGCAGGTCATCGATGCCAAATCATCTCGCGAAGAATTGAGCGACTGGCTCACACAGTCCTACCTACCCAAGGTCGTCACCGGCAAAGTCGCCCTCGCCATCAAGTTTGCACCGCGTGCACTTCCTCAAGACAAGCTCGCTCATGTCAAGCAGCTTGACGGTGTCGACAAGATCGTGACAGTGCTGCACTTCCTCGAGTGTGACCCGCGTGACGCATGGGACGGCAACTTCGCTTCAGCTGAAAGCGATATCGCAGCCGGCGGTGTGGCGACACTCGGCGTGCAGGCGGCATTCATACCCACGGTGCAAGGCACCAACAAGTACGTCGACGAATTGTTCTGAAGTGGTGCCGATGACCTCGGCACTGTGGATCAGTTCTTTTCTGACCCGACAATCCACATCGCAAAGAACTGGGAACCACCGCCGTATGCATGACCCATGGCTTTCTTTGCACCGTCAATTTGGTGCTCGCCTGCCAGCCCCATCACCTGCATCGCAGCCTCACCGAAACGAATCATGCCGCTCGCACCGATGGGATTTGTCGACAACACACCACCTGAGGGATTGAACGGAAGTTTTCCGGTCATCTCAGTGACGCCATCTTCGACAAAACGCCAGCCGTGGTCTTTCGGTGCAAACCCGAGGTTCTCGAGCCACATCGGCTCGAACCACGAGAACGGCACGTACACCTCACACACATCGATTTCCTCGAGTGGGTTCGTGATGCCGGCTTTGCGGTACAGGTCTTCCGCACACAACTCGCCAGCCCGCGGCGACACCTGGTTTCGACCGGCGAACATGGTGGGCTCGCTGCGCATTGCAGTTGAATGCACCCACGCCTTCGGAACATTCATCGTGTCGGCGACATCTTCGCTGACCATCACCAAAGCTGCGGCGCCGTCGCTAGACGGACATGTTTCGATGAAGCGAACCGGATCCCACAACATCGGAGTCTCGAGTGCTTTCTCGAGTGTCCAATCAGGCTCATGCAAGTGTGCGTAAGGGTTCTTGCATGCGTTCGTACGGTCCTTCACTGCCACCATCGCACCGATGTGCGCCGGCGCACCACTTCGACGCATGTAACTGCGGATAATCGGCGAGAAATAACCGCCAGCACCCGCGTGCACTGGCACTCCGAATGGTGTGGGCACCGAGAGCGCCCACATTGCATTGCCATCACTTTGCTTCTCGAATGCAACGGTGAGTACCCGCTTGTGAATACCACTCATCACATGTTGTGCGGCGACAATCGCAGTTGATCCACCCACACTTCCTGCGGTGTGCACACGGAACACCGGTTTGCCCGACGCTGCGAGCGAGTCGGTCAACCACATCTCAGGCATCATGACGCCCTCGAGCATGTCTGGCGCTTTACCGATGACGATGGCGTCGATATCCGCAAGTGTCATTCCGGCGGACTCAAGTGCGCGGTCAACCGCTTCTCTCACGAGCCCGGCGATACTGACATCTGCTCGCACAGTCGTGTGATTCGTCTGACCAACGCCAACAACGGCGCAACGATTGGCACCCATCAGTTTCCCTCCAACACTGCGACGATGTTTTGTTGCAGACACGCACCTTGTTGAGCGTGAGCGACTGCACGATCAGCGGTTCCATCAAAGATTGCTCGAGCTGCATGACCGAAGCGCGAGAGACCGGCGGCCATCAGTGCGTTGCCAACGAGAGCACCACCGCTCGGGGTGATCCGCGTTGCATCAGTGCGCAACTGCAGGGCGTTAATTAGCAACTGCTCGTGATGACTGAAAGTGGTGTGCAATTCGGCGATGTCGACCTTGTCGTTATGCACACCAACTTCGCTGGCGGCGATTGCGGCACTCGTGGAACGGGCCAGATCGCGCCACCCGAGATTCTGATGATCGATGCGGTGATCGATTGCTCGAATCCATGCCGGACGCTTTGCGATGCGTTTCGCCGCATGACCCGCAGCGATGATGATGGCGCTCACGCCGTCAGCCATCGCGGGTAGGTCGTGGTCACGAAACGGCGCCGAAGTGACAGCGCGTGAGAGCAATTCATCTGCCGACTCACTTCCAGACACGAGCACGTTGCCGTTCTTCGCCCCGTCTCGACGCGCGCGTGAAGCGGCCTCGGCCATCTGTCGTTCCGTGACTGTGCCTGCCTGCAAGGCGGCACATGCGCCGATGCCTTCCATTGCCGTGAGCCCGGGCCATAACGGTGCAACCGTGTAGGGGTCTTGCTGCAGAGTCAACGCACGATTCATGTCACCCGCGCTGCTCTTGCCGTTTCCGAACACAAGCGCCACGTTGGCTTCGCCCATCTGGATTTTCACCCACGCCTCGTACAGTGCCCAAGCACCATCCATCTCGACATGGCTTTCGATGATCGGTGGCCATGCACCGAGGGCATCGACTGCAGCAACGAAACTGAACGGCTGACCGGTCATGTAGTCACAACTGCCATGGCACCAGAAGTCGACCTCGGTGCGCTCAATACCGGCGTTCTTCAACACCTCATTGACCGTGGGAACAATCATCTCCACAGGCGTGTTGGTTGTTCCGTAAGTAAGTTGACTTTCCGCGAAAGCAACAATTCCGACATCACGCATCAGAGGTACCTCGCATAGTCGTCGAACGGTGCATCTGGTTCACCAGTTGGCCTAAAGTGAGAGATGTTCTCGAGCGAATAGTCCCAATCGCTCTTGTCACGCCACACCGGCTCGACACGCATACCCATACGCACATCGGTGGCCTCGACTTCTTGAAGAAGGTGAGAAAACCCAAGGTGTGCTCCATCGAGAATGATCGTGGCTGCAACGTACGGAAGTTTGATGGTCTGTCCGAGAAAGGGCACGTTGACGATGCAGAACGTCGTGACGGTCCCCTTTGGCCCGACCTCCACAGACTCTCCGAGCATGACTCCGTCTCGAGCACACACGCCATTTCGTGGCGGGAAATACACCATCTGACACACTGGACAACGGCGCCCGTACAGGCGGCCATCCTTGAGGCCAGTGAGGTAGTCCGTCGATGCTGGACCCGCGCACCACTTGTAATCGATACCAATTGGCATTCGCACGCGCAATGGCTTGTCTGCTGCTTTGTCACTCATGATGTCACCCACCCACCGGTTCGAAACAACGTATTGCAGTGATTTCAGGAATCCGTTCGTCGGCCCACACTGCCTTCACTCGCATACCCACTGCCATGTCGGCAACTGACGATGCTCGCACCGCATGCAGCATCGGAACATCGGCACCATCGAGAAGGATCAAGGCCCATGCAAACGGTTCGTCGAGCGTGTTGTCGGCAAACGGCGTCGGCTGCCATGACCACTGAACAACGGTTCCACTGTCGCCAACTTGCACCCAATCATTCAGGGGCGCGCCGGTGGACGGGTCGAACTCCGCAGGAGGAACGAAAACGCGACCATCTTGAGCCTTGGTGCCCTCGATCCGCCTGTCAGCAAGTGAGGACAAGAAACGCGCATAGGTCGTGCCAAGTGTGCGGTTGTAGGGATAAGAAAGTGTGAGCGGCGCAGAAAGCGAACCGTCAGTCTCGAACGTGACTTGCAGCTTGTCCCCCGCCATGAGCTCCCCTGTCGCCTCGCGCTATCGCGCATCCGCTTCGTACGGATATCTGCTTGTTCTACTACGCGCCTGAAAGGGACGGCGAACCGACCTGCTACCGTCTAACCACAACGTCAACACATGGGGGAAACATGCGACGTATTGCAAGTGCCATTGCCGTCTCCAGCCTTCTCATTTTGGGAGCCTGTTCAGCCAGTGGCGGTGACACCGCCGACTCAGGCTCAGACACAACGGCAGCGTCTGACACCACGGCGGCAACTGCGGCCGACAGTGGAAAATTTGGAGACCTTGATTCTCCGTGTGGTCCTGGCAACGCAACAGTCGACCCCGCACAAAATGGTGGGACGACACTGAAGATCGCAACACCGACTGACAAGGGCTTCACTGTGCTTCCTGGCCTCGACATCGAACTAGAAGATGCAGCAAAGGGTTTCATCGGATGGTGCAACGAGCAAGGTGGCATTCAAGGCGTACCGCTCGAGTTGGTAGAGACCGATGCAGCACTTCTGCAGGTACCGGCAGCCATGGAAAAGATGTGCGCTGAAGCATTTGCGATGGTTGGTGGCGGATTGGTGTTCGACGACCAAGAGTTCCCTCGCTTCCATGAATGCAAGATGATTGACATCCCCGGCTACACAGTGACCGCGACAAAGGCCGAATCAGACGGACAGGTGCAGCCAGTACCGAACCCATCAAACGTGAAACCCACTGGTTGGCTGTTGTGGGCGAAAGAAAATCGCGCTGCGGATCTGGCGAAGCCACTATTCCTCACCGGCAACGCTGTCACCACAAAGAATGTGGCACTTCAGTTGGCTGCGACGTGGGATGTTGTCGGTGGGCTCGGCGCCAAGCCAGAGATCATCGAATACAACTCGGCTGGTGAAGCGTCATACGCGCCATATGCGCAGCAGATCAAGGACAAGGGCATCACGTATCTCAGTTTCATCGGAGCACCCGACACTTTCATCTCGGTTCTCAAAGCTCTCGACGAAATCGGATACCGCCCGGGGCTCATCATGAATGATGGCAACTTCTACGACCAGCAATTTGCCGAGAAGGCCGGTGCAGCAGCAGACGGCGTCATCGCACGCACTGCGTATGCGTCATTCGAGGATGCCGACAAGTTCCCAGCGATGCAACAGTTCCTTGACATCATGGCCAAGCACAACCCGAGTGGCAAGATCGCCGGACTTGGCTTGCAGTCATTCAGTGCGTATCTCTTGTTCGCAACTGCTGTGAACAAATGTGTGGAGACGAACAACAACGTCATCGAACGCGAATGCGTACTGAAGGCCGCAAAGTCAATCACCAGTTGGACTGGTGGTGGACTTCACACCGAGACCAACCCAGGCGAATTCACACCATCGGCCTGTGGCGCTCTGATGGTTGCCGAGGGTGGAAGTTTCAAGCGGTTGTTCCCTGAAATCGGGAGCGCCGATGACAACTCGAATGGTTGGCATTGTTGGGAAGATGGCATCGCCAACATCACCGGTGATTTCGGCGATGTGACCAAGGGCAAAGACCCAACGCGCGGAAGCTGACGGACTTCGCTGACCGGGGCCGACCGAGCCTCCACATATGCAGCAGTTCTTCGCCTACACAATCATCGGTCTGACGATCGGTGCCATCTATGCGCTCGCCTCGAGTGGGCTCGTACTCACCTACGTCACTTCGGGTGTGTTCAACATCGCCCATGGTGCCATCGGCATGATCTCTGCCTTTGTGTATTGGCAAATCAGATTCGATTGGGGAATTCCAACGCCCATCGCATTGCTGTTGGTGCTCGGAGTGTTCTGTCCCCTCCTTGGAATAGTCATCGAGCGCTTTGTGTTGCGCGGACTTGGCGCGGCAAACGAAGTGACACGCCTCACCGTGACGGTTGCCCTGATGGCAGGTCTTATTGGTGCTGCCTCGTGGATTTGGCCGCCTGATGCGCGGTCTGCCTTCCGTGGTTTCTATGAAGGCAATGTGATCACGATTCTCGATGTCAACATCGGAATGAACAAGATCATCGCGCTCATCAGTGCCGTCGCCGTTGCGGTACTACTGCGATACCTCTTGTTCAACACACGACTCGGAGTACAGATGCGCGCGGTGGTTGACGATCGCGATCTTGCCGAGTTGAACGGTGCTCGCCCGAACAACATCTCGCGCGCATCGTGGGCGATGGGATCGGTGCTCGCCGGCTATGCCGGAATTCTGCTTGCTGCAGAAGTGCAGCTCAATGTGATTCCACTCACATTGCTCGTCATTAATGCATATGCAGCAGCAATTCTCGGTCGGTTGAAGAGTCTGCTGTACACCTTCGTCGGGGCGATGACACTTGGGTTGCTCGAGGCATACCTGTTGTGGACGAGCGGAACATCGTGGTTTCCAAAGACGTTCTTTGGTTTCAACACCAGCGGCATTCGTCAAGCGGCACCGACAATCTTTCTGTTCGTCTGCCTGCTTGCACTTCCCCAAGCCAAACTGCGCGCGGGAATGGTGCGCGTGGTGCAACGGTCGCGGGAGCCAAAATGGTCAACGTCACTTCTCGGTTCAGCAGTACTCGTCGTTGGCGTCGTCGCACTCACGTCGCTGTTGACGCGAGCAAACACCATCTTCTTGGTGCAGTGTCTCGTATTTGCTCTTGCAGTGCTGTCACTCGTGCCACTCACTGGTTACTCGGGTCTCGTGTCACTCGCACCGCTCACGTTTGCAGGTCTGGGTGCCGTCTTCATGGCGAAGCTTCCCGGCAATGGCAGCGTCGTGACACTCATCATGACCGTCGTGATTGTCGCGGTCATCGGCGCAGTGGTTGCCATTCCTGCCCTTCGCCTGGAAGGCATCTATCTCGCATTGGCCACAGGCGCATTTGCCTTGCTCGTGTCGACGCTTGTGTTCAATCAACAGAAAGTGTTCCCCAACGGATCACTTGACGTTCCGAAGCTTCGACTACTCGGCATTGATTTTCAGCAGCCAAGGGCAAAAGCAATCTTGCTCGCAATTGTCTTTGCAATGGTCTCTCTTGCTTTGGTTTCAATTCGTCGAAGCAGGCTCGGTCGCCAAATGGTGGCGATGAAAGATTCGCCCTTGGCCGGAGCAATGCTCGGGATGAACTTGCTGAAAGTGAAGACCATCGCATTCGCACTATCTGCTGCCATTGCATCGCTCGCTGGTGCGCTCGATGCGGGCAAGGTTCCGCCCGACCGATACGGACTCGACAGCAGTCTTCCCATTTTGTTGCTCGCCGTGGTTGGTGGCATCAGCTCCATCGGTGGTGCATTCTTCGGAGGCGTCATGTTGGGAACCAACTCGGTGATGGCAACTGCAATTCCGTCTCTTGCAAACATCGCCAAGATCACACCTGGTTTCATCGGAATGACTTTGGGTCGTAACTTGAACGGCGTGTCTGCCCAGATTGGTGACGGGTTCAGACCGGTTATTGAACATCGACAATCATTGGTGGTTGCCATCATCGGACCGGTGGCCTTCTGGCTGCTGGTGACGTTCGATGTCATCACCAACTGGCAATTCTTCGGACTGTTGTTCATGTGGACACTCGGAACCATTGGTCTTCTGCCCGCAATTCTTGGTAACGACACCAATTTACGCAACACGCTGCTTCCGCTCGCGATCAGCGGACTCATCATCGGTTTCGTGTCAACAACAATCGACCTGCCTACTGGCGGCCGAATGTTGTGCCTCATCATCGCCGCAACGATTGTCGTTCAATTGGCGCAAAAGAAGATGTCCCCGGAACCAACAACGGCATCAACTACTGCCGAGTCACCGGACCTCGCAGGTCTCACAACGCCGTTTTCTGCACGCGAGTTGCAGGAAGTTGACGATGCAATCGGAGTTGTTCCATGACCGCGCTTCTCGAAGTTCACGCGGTCACCCAGCAATTCGGTGGTGTGACTGCGCTGGCTCAGGTGAACCTCACTGTCAACCGTGGCACCATCACTGGTCTCATCGGACCAAACGGCGCAGGCAAGACCACCCTCTTCAATGTCATCTGTGGGGTACGGCCGCCTACTTCGGGTTCAGTGCGCTTTGACGGCGTCGAAGTCAACAACGCTGGCGTCCACGAACGAAGTGCGATGGGGATCTCACGCACTTTCCAACGGCTCGAGTTGTTCTGGACATTGACCGTGTACGAGAACGTCCTCGTTGCAGCAGAGTTGGCCTCTCATCCAAATCCGGCCGAGATTGCCCGACACAACCTCGAATTGCTCGGCATCGATCATCTGGCTGATGCGACGGCAGGTGAATTATCGACTGGCTCTGCGCGGCTTCTCGAAGTGGCGCGAGCACTTGCGACGTCACCCAAGTTGTTGTTGCTCGACGAGCCAGCGTCTGGTCTTGACGAACGAGAGAGTGAACAGCTCGGCGAACTTCTCAAACAGCTTCGAGATCGCGGGATAACAGTTCTCGTTGTGGAACACGACATGACTCTCGTGATGGGGGTCTGCGACGAGGTCTACGTTCTCGACCTGGGTGTCAACATCGCATCTGGCAAGCCCGAGCACGTACGCACTCACCCAGACGTCATCCGCGCCTACCTCGGTGCACAGGTCGGTGAATCGTGACCTCCGACCCGATTCTCGAACTTCGCCACATATCAGCTTCGTATGGAGCAATTGAAGTGCTCCACGACGTCAACATCTCAGTGGCCAAAGGTGAAGTACTTGCATTGCTGGGTCCAAACGGCGCAGGAAAGACGACCACCATCAAGGTGGCATGTGGCCTGATGCGGCCGAACAGTGGATCACTTCACATCGCGGGACAAGATGTCACCGGAGTGCCAGCAAATGCACTTGCCCGTGTTGGTGTGTGCACGATTCCAGAAGGTCGTGGCATCTTCCCGAACCTGTCGGTACGCGACAACATCATCATGGCGGCGCGTGATCGCGCCAGCATTTCTGTCATCGAGGAAAGGTCCTACTCTCGCTTCCCCATTCTCAAAGAGCGTCGTGATCAACTAGCGGGCACGTTGTCCGGAGGCCAACAACAGATGCTGTCGCTCGCGAGAGGTCTTGCGACAGATCCGGTGGTGTTGATGCTCGACGAGATGTCCATGGGACTGGCCCCGTTGGTCGTGGCCGAGCTGTACGAGCAGGTGACGGCAATTGCAGAATCTGGCGTGAGCGTGCTCGTGGTGGAGCAATTCGCTCGCACGGTCCTCGGTGTTGCCGACTCAGCTGTCGTGTTGTCGCACGGACACGTGCGCTTCGTGGGCCCTGCCAACCAGCTCGATGATGAGACATTGTCGCGGGCATATCTCGGTTCGTGATAGAGAATCAAGCAAAGGGGGAACCAATGAACGAGGGTCGAGTAGACGAATTCACGCGTGAAATCGCTGCGCTGAAGGCGAGTGGAGCAAAAGGTGACACCGAGAAGCGACTGCTCGCTCTGGGCAGCCTCTTGATGATTGTCGGAGTCGTGCTTGCAATCATCGGCGGTGTTCAAGTTGCGGGCACCACGAATGCTGCCGACCAGATGGCGGCAATCGCCACGGGCGGACTTCTTGGCTTGGTGCTCGCAGTCGTTGGTGCTGCGCTTTTCTTGCGCTACTCGATCGGTCGCTTCATGCGTTTCTGGGCTATCCGCCTCATTCACGAACACCGCAGCGAAACTGATCGCGTTATTTCGAGACAGTAACGGTTGCGACAAGGTTCTTCGTCGCAGAGCCAGACGAGGTCTTTGAAGTCACACCGATTGCCAGTTGATATTGACCTGGTATGGGTAGAACTCCCTCAGAAAGATACGCCTTGGTGGAGGCTCACGAATTCTTTGCTTGTGAGACTGGCCAAGAAAACGATGCGCCCATCACCGAAGCTGGTACTTGAGACAACGCACGCGAAGGCAGTCTGACCGTGGATTGCGTCGAGGCGCAACACACACTTCTTGCTCCACTTGCGTCAAGTGACAATCGTGTGGCGGCGAGAGAACATGTGCTCAGCTGTGCTCTTTGTTCCACATCGCTCGACGTCGATGAAAATCAAGAGAGCTTAATTCTTCGACTTCAGCGTCGCACCGATGGACAACTACTGCTGCGCGCGACCCTCATGCTTCTTGCAGTTGCTCACGTATCTCTGTCAGTTCAATGGCTTCTCGGGATGAACTCTTGGTGGGACCCAACTCGGGATGCCGCAGTTCAACACCTCACGCGGGACGGAGTCATCGCACTTGTGTTTGCTGTTGCCGCAGCACTGAGTGCAGCGTCTCGTCGCCTCGCGTGGTTCAGCCTCGTTCCTTCGCTAATCGCTGCCACTCTCCAAGTGACGGCTGGCATCTACGACTACAACGTGGACCACACAGGTGCCTGGTTCGAGGCCATTCACCTACTAGGCGTCGTCACTGCGGTGCTTATCGCCTTTGAGAATAGGCCCCGTCGCTCGTCTGTGAACTAGCCGAAAACCAACTCTGCCATTGTGCGCAGTGTGTCGACACTGCCACCCAACACGATTGTGGTGACTCGAGAGTCTTTCCAGGCTTCGAGGTCATGTTTGATCTTGGCTTTTGAACCGACAAGACAAATTTCGTCGATCATCTTGTCTGGCACGCTGGCAATTGCCTCGTTCTGTTTTCCGTTCAAGAACAAGTCCTGGATGATGTCGACATCTTTTTCGTAGCCGAGGCGCCGAAACACATCGGCGTGGAAATTCATCTCTTGCGCACCCATGCCTCCGACGTACAAGGCGAGCACGGGCCGCAGGGCGTCGTAGGCCTTATCGATGTCTTCATTGATGGACACATTCACCGTGGGCAGGATTTCGAATTCACTCTCATGCCGTCGCGCTGTTGGTCGAGCCCACCCCTCTTTGAGATGCGGCAGATACAGCTCTTCGTGTCGCGGTGCGTAGAAAATCGGAAACCATCCGTCACCAATTTCTGCCGCTAACGCAACATTCTTTGGACCTTCCGCTCCGAGAAATATCGGCACGTCCTTTCGCAACGGATGCGTCATGACATTCAGTGCTTTGCCGAGCCCAAGACCATCCTGTGCAGGTATCGGGTATTCCGGCCCCTCATTTGTGAGGCGATCTTCACGCGCCAAGATCTTTCGAATGATGCCGACGTACTCACGTGTTCGAGCGAGGGGCCGAGTGAACCGTTGGCCGTACCACCCTTCGACAACTTGAGGGCCACTGACTCCTAGACCGAGCACGAATCGTCCACCCGAGAGATGATCGAGCGTGATTGCCGCCATTGCCGCAGCCGACGGCGTGCGCGCAGAGATCTGCATGATGTTGGTACCGAGGCGAATTTTCGAGGTCATCGACCCCCACCACGCCAACGGAGACACTGCATCGCTTCCCCAGCTCTCGGCCGTGAACACCGAGTCGTATCCGAGTGCCTCGACCATCTTGATGGTCTCGGGCACGTTGGGGGGCATTGACCTTCCCCAATAACCGATGTGCCAGCCGAGTTTCATTGGCGAATCGTACCCTTCACCTTCTCGCCGATACGCACCCCGAACTACCCTCACACGTGGGCTTCGTACACCAACCGCTTTGGGGGTAGTCAGTGGACATCGGATACACCGTCGAACAAGAAACGCTGCGCAAAGAACTGCGCACGTATTACGAACATCTCCTCACACCAGAGGTTGTTGCCGAGTTGGGCAAGAGCCATGGCATCGGAAAAGAACCTCGCAGGGTCTGGAAGCAGATGTGCTCTGACGGTTGGGCCGGAATTGGTTGGCCGAAGGAATACGGCGGCCAAGGCCGCTCGGCAATCGAGCAGTTCATCTTCTTCGACGAGTCGATGCGCGCAGGTGCACCGGTTCCGATGTTGTCCATCAACACCGTCGGACCCACCATCATGAACTTTGGATCCCAAGAGCAGAAGGATTTCTTCTTGCCAAAGATTCTCGCCGGAGACCTGCACTTCTGCATCGGTTACAGCGAACCAGGTGCAGGCACCGACCTTGCATCACTTCAAACCCGCGCAGTGCGTGACGGAGATGAATACATCATCAACGGGCAGAAAATGTGGACGTCGCTCTCGAGCGATGCTGACTACTGCTGGCTCGCTGTGCGTACCGGTCCACTTGAGTCCGAAACCCCTGCTGGTGAAATCTGGAAAAAGCACAAGGGCATCAGCATCATCATCGTGCCGATGAACACTCCGGGAATTTCTATTCAACCCCTCCGTCTCATTGGTGAGCACGACATCAATGCCGTGTACTTCGACAACGTGCGCGTACCGGTTGCCAACTGCGTCGGTGGCGAGAATCAAGGATGGACGCTCATCACCAATCAGTTGAATCACGAGCGAGTCACCTTGTGCAGCACTGGCGTCATCGAGCGTGCATTCCAAGAGACAAAGGCATGGGCAGAAGAAACCAAGTTGCCCGATGGTCGTCGCGTCGCCGATCAAGAGTGGGTGCAACTGAACCTTGCACGCGTGTATTCGACCATTGATGTGTTGCGCCTCATGAACTGGCAGAGCGCATGGGAAGCGACGCAAGGAGTATTGGACATCGGACACTGCAGCGCCATCAAGGTGTTCGGCACCGAGGGATACCTCGACTCGTTCCGACTTCTCTTCGAAATTTTCGGTCCGGTCGGTTACTTGCGCGACGGAACAGCAGGTGCACAAATTCGTGCACGCCTCGAATCGCTATATCGGGGAATGTTGATCCTCACGTTCGGCGGCGGCACCAACGAAAGCCAGCGCGACCTGATTTCCATGTTCTCACTCGGATTCCCAAGGACGGCTCGCTGATGGACTTCTCACTCACTGCCGAACAAAAAGAACTCCAAGGACTCGCTCAGCGAATTCTTCGAGACGGCACCGACACCGAGCGATACAAGGCAGCACTTGCCTCCTCGACGGGCTTCGACCTTGACTTGTGGAAAACGCTCGCAGCGTCAGGTTGCGTCGGCATCGCCCTTCCAGAATCCGTCGGGGGTGGCGGCTTGTCGTTTCTCGAAGCAGCTGTCGTACTGCAAGAAGTCGGTCGCACCACAGCTCCGGTGCCTGCATTTGCGGTCATGGCCCTCGGCGGCCCCGCACTCGCCGCAGCTGGTCGCGAGGATCTTCTTGCAGGTGTGGCTGATGGCGACGTCATCGTGACGGCAGCGATTCATGAACCAGTCGGCGACGCGTACGCACCGACCACAAGCGTCAACGGCGGAAAACTCTCGGGAACCAAAGTGTGTGTTCCGGCCGGAACAATTGCAGCGCGTTTCGTCGTGACCGCAGCTGATGGTCTCTATGTTGTCGAAGCCAACGCACCTGGCGTCACCGTGACTTGTCAAGACACCACCACCGGAATTCCCGATGCCATGGTGAATTTCGACAACGCACCCGCAGAAAAGCTGGGTGGTGAAGCATCGGTTCGCATGTTGCTGCGATCAGGAACTGCTGGAGCGTGCCTCGTGAATTCTGGTGCCTGTCAAGAGGCCCTCGCACTCATCTCGTCCTACACGACGACTCGCAATCAGTTCGGCAAGCCGATCGCCAGTTTTCAAGCTGTGAGCCAGAGAGCTGCCGATGCATACATCGATACGGAGGCCGTTCGCCTCACGGCGTGGCAATGCGCATGGCGTCTCGCCGAAGGGGTGCCAGTTGATGAACAGTTGTATTCAGCCAAATTCTGGGCAGCCGAGGGTGCAGGACGCGTTGTTCGTGCCGCGCACCACTTGCACGGTGGCATGGGCGTCGACCGCGACTATCCGCTGCACCGCTATTACCTCCTCGTCAAAGAAATGGAACTGCAGATCGGCTCGGCAACTCCGTCGCTTCGTCGGCTCGGTGCATCGCTCGTCGGTGCCAAGTGAAAGATCTGTTCCCGCCTGATCCGGACGATTTCCTCGAACTTCACAACCGAAAGTACGAAGTGCGCGCATGGCGCATGTCGAGCGACAAGTTGCTGTTGCGCGGTGCTGTTCGCGATGACAAGCCAAGTGGCCTGTATCTCGAACAAGATGCGGAGCCACTCACTATCCATCACATGATTGTCGACCTCGAAGTCACTTTCCCTCTCATGACCATCGAGCGTGTCGAAGTGGTGTTCGAGTCACATCCACACAGTCAGTGCACTGGCATTATTCACACCTACCAATCACTCGTCGGGCTCTCTATCGCACGTGGATTTTCGAACAAAGTGAAAGAGCTTTTTGGTGGACCTCGCGGCTGCACCCACATCGGAGCGCTGCTGAATGCAATGTCTCCCGTGGCGATTCAGTGTGCGTGGTCAATGCGCGTGGCTGCGATGCGTGAGACCGGCGATACCAGCGAGATACGTCCCCGTACTCCGGAAGAATTCGACAAGGCCCTCAAGTTCAACATCAACACCTGCCACGTGTGGCAAGAAGAAGGCGAGACCGTTAACTTCGTGCGCAATGGCGGCGACCTAGGCCCACCTCTTCCCGTGCAGAAGCGACTCGATGAACTGGGCCTTGGTGAAGAGGCATGGAAGAAGATTCGCGGCTAGGCGCCGACAAACTTCGCTTATGTGCCTACGAGAGATGCCGCTTCGGCGACAGCCCACTTGTAGTCAACTTTGCCCACCGGCGTGCGCTTGATCTCGCCCACGATGAACACTTGCTTCGGCACCTTGTAATCAGCGATGTGTTCGCGGCAGTGCGCGCGCACATCTTCCTCAGTGACTGACATGCCCGGTCGCACTTGCACCATTGCGGTGACTTGCTGACCCCAGCGTTCACTCGGTGTTCCTGCAACTGCCGCATCGAAAATGGCCGCGTGTTGCTTGAGTGCAGCTTCCACTTCCTCTGGGAAGATCTTTTCGCCACCAGAGTTGATGCACTGACTTCCCCGACCAAGAAGTGTGATGACATTGCCTTCGATCATGGCGAAGTCACCGGGTATGACGTAGCGAACGCCGTTGTACGTGGGGAATGTCTCTCCAGTCTTCTTGTCATCTTTGTGATACCGCAACGGAATTGGACCCATACGAGCCAACTTGCCCACAACACCTGGCGGGCAGACATTGCCGTCTTCGTCGAGCACTGTGCAGTCCTCGCGCACCTCGAACTTCAGATCTCGAGACTGTTCACCTTGGTCCATTCTCGCTGCGGCCGCACCAGTCTCGGATGCGCCGAAGCTGTCCAGGATGATGATGTTCGGCATTGCCTCACGCAACTGATTCTTGACTGCCAACGTCAGTGGTGCGCCGCCGTTGCCGATGCTGAAGAGACTTGACAGGTCGTACTTCGGTGAGTCTGGGTTCAACAAGTCCTCAGCGAGCGGGCGTCCCATTGCATCACCGATGGTGCTGACGCTGTTGGCCTTCGCCTTTGATGCCAACTTCCACACTTCGTTCGCATCGAAGCGAGGCAGCGTGTAAAGAACAAATGCTTGACCCGACACGTAGGCGTTGCCCATCACCCATTGACCACCGCCGTGCATCATCGGCCCGAGTGCCATCAGCCGCAACTGCATCGGTGCAGCAAGTGCTTCTTCGGCAACAATCTCGGGGTACGTCAACGGCTTGAAAAGTCGGCTCGCATTCATGGCGCCAAGTACTGCGTCTTCGTTGCGCCACACCACACCTTTTGGCATGCCGGTGGTACCACCGGTGTAGATGACGTACGGATCGTCGGGCTCCCGCTCACCAAAGTCACGCTCTGGTGATGCCGCCTTGACTGCTGCTTCGTACTCATCACCCATCACGAGAATGCTCTTCAACTTCGGCAGATCCTTCTGGATCTTGCGCACGATGTCGAGATAGTCCGCAGACACGATTGCTGCCACACAGTCGGCATTCTCGTAGACGTATCGCAACTCGGCTTCGACATATCTGAAGTTGATGTTGACCGGTGCAGCACCCAACTTGACACATGCATAGAAGCTTTCGACCCATTCGTGTCGATTCATCGAGTGGATGGCAACCCAGTCACCTCGCTTGATTCCCATTGTGCGAAGGTGGTTGGCGAGGCGAGTGGCGCGCTCGTCGAGTTGGGCAAAGGTGTACTCCACTTCATTGGTGAACAGTGCTGGCCGGTCGGGAATTGCGTCAGCAAGAATCTCGAAGAGATCCGCCATGTGGATGTGTCGCTTCACTGCCATTGTCAACTCCCGTATCCGTCGAGCATGTCTCTAAAACCGTATTGATGATGCGGCCCGATGGCCATCGTTTCGAATAGACCGTATCCGACGTGGGTTCCGCGCTCATCTTCATAGGTGAAGCGCGCACCAGCATCACAGATACCGAACAAACGCGCTTTGCCCTCTGGAGTAGTGGTATCGAGATGGAAGCCCTCCACCTTGAGCGGGCCTTGCCACATGCCATGACGCCAGTCAGCGTCATAGCCATACCCCGTGCCGATTCCGACGTACACCGGAAGAAGAGGCTCAACGCTCATTTCGATACCTCCACCGCGATGGTCACGTGTCGACACAACACCACCGTCTGGGTACCGAGTGCCAGGTACATAGTTCAACTTGTGTGACGGCACGCCGAGCAGCTCATGTCGTCCGTCGTGCCACACACGTTCTGCGGACTCCATCACTCGAGAGCCGTCAGAGCGTTCTTGCACGATGATGAGAATTGAATGGTCCTCAAAACGCACCGGCGTGTAGATCCAGAACCAACTGAAGGGATCGCTTGCGCGAATTCCAGGTGGTTCGCTCTCTCCAACTGGGCGAACACCCCAACTGCGGTCGCGAGTTCCCCAACACACGTCATCGGTCAAGTCGAAGGTATGACCATCAACCGTGATGATCCCGTTCCAGCCACCAGTCTGTGCAAACCGCGAGGAATCGAAGGTGACGCGACCATGTTCGCGAATGAAATGGCGCGGCTCGAGGATTGCCGGCATGGCTCCGGTCCACATGGCGTCCATCGTGATGCCGAAATCATTTGGCGAGCACGTCACACGAATTTTCTGCAAGGGCTCGACAACATCGAGAGTGATCGGCCCGATTGACGGCTGCAAACGATTGGCACCCTCAAGAGCACGCGACGCGCGAACCACGCGGTGTTGCCCTTTATGCATCACAAGTACAAAAGCGTCCATGACGCCGAGGTTCACGTAACAGCCGAGCCCAACAATGAACATGTAGTCCCCGGTCTTCGAGAAACCGTTGAAGTAGTAACGGTCGTAGAAGTTCCGATCACTGGTGACCACATGAGCCATGGTCTCTGACGATTGATGGATTGGATATTCGTCTAAATGACTGAGCACGTTTCCCCCAAGGTGCCGAACCGACGATGTAGTTTAAATAGTTGTTACCAATGGTGCTACATCGCGTGCGAATGCAGCCAACTGGTCGCACTGTTCGGCGCACGACCTGCTCTTGAAGCGCACTTGCAGCTGATTCACCCCGCGAGGGGTGCCCTCAAGTATCGCGTGGGCGATTTCTTGTGCACCACCTGTGATGACCCCCTCGCCCACCTGCCAATCAGGAGTGCCGACATAAATAAACGGCGTGATATGCCCCACCATGAAGTGTCCATCATGGCCGGCTGCGTCGCGTTGAGCAAGAAGTGAGTCGACCATTTCTTGGTTTGACGGACCTTGGGGCAACCAACCGTCACCGAGGCGAGCGGCACGTGCAATTGCAGATAGCGAAGAACCAGCAACCCAGATGGGTGGACGCGGTGATTGCACCGGTCGGGGCTTGGCACCAAGGCCATCCACCCATTCACTCTCGAGAGCACGCGCAAGAAGTGGGATGCCGTCATTCATCGCTTTGCCGCGGGAATGAAAATCAATTCCGAGGGCCTCAAATTCACGCTGGACGTGCCCAGCACCGACACCACAGATCGCACGACCCTGTGACACGTAGTCAAGTGTCGCGAATTGCTTTGCTGCCACCAACGGATGTCGATAGGGCAATACATACACGTGGGTGAGCAGTCCGACACGGGACGTGACACCGGCAAGCCAACCAAGTGTGGACATGGGGTCCACCCATTGCGTACCCATCGTCGCGGCTGATTGTTCCGGAAGCGCGACATGGTCACACACGCCGATATATGCGTACCCGTTGTCATCACACGTCTTGGCCATTGCGGCCATTTCATCGACACCGGCTGTGGCCTCCCAGGTGGCAACGAAATATGTGCTCTGGGATTGAACTGGGAGTTGAATTCCGAAAATGCGTTGACCAGCGGGAACCGTGATCACGCAGGTTTCCGCACATTCAACGACGACACGTTGTGGAGAAGTATCCGCTTTTGGTCGGCAGGCTTGAATTGCTTGTAATCGTTCACACCATCAAGTGGGTTCGGTAATGCTTCGATGTGTGGCCAATCAGAACCAAACAACACACGATCAGCACCCATCAGGCTGGCGACTTCTTCGACATCGTCTTCCCAGAAAGGGTTGATCCACCAATGACGCTTCAAGGTCTCGACTGGATGTTCGGTGAAATAGCCGGGCATCTTGTGATGCGTGCTTGTCAACTTGTTTTGCAGATCTGCAAGGAATTCACTTCCGTTTTCGACTGACGCCATACGAATGTTTGGGAAGCGGTCGAACAGTTTTTCGAACACCGAAGTAATGATGAAATCGGACGCAGCGCGCTCAATTGCAAACCCGCGAATCGATGGCTTGAAACCACCGGAAAAAGTTGAGCTGAACTTGTCGTTCGCATAGCCCTGCGATGAGTAACCGCTGTCACCGGCATGAATCACGACGGTGATGCCGGCTTCATTGACTCGCGACCAGAAGGCATCAAAACGCTCATCGAACGGAGAGAACTGACCAAGCTCTGTGGTTGGAGCGGCTGCCCGCATCACGACAGTTCGCGCGTCATTGTCGAGTGCCCACTCAAGTTCACGACAGGCCCAATCAACATCAGCCAGTGAGATGTACGGAGCAGCAAAGATGCGGCCTTTGTAGTTGAAACCCCAATCCTCGAGCACCCAACGATTGAAAGCCGTGAAGGTGAGCGCCACTGCGCCTGGGTCATCTTTCAACACCTCTTCATAAAGCATTCCGAGGGTTGGGAACAGCCACACTGCAGAAAGACCAAACTCGTCGAGAGTCTTGATGCGTTCGTCTCGGTCGCGATAGCACGGACGAATTTGCTCGCGCTCGGCAAGAAACTCCCAGGGCTGGCGGCCGTCTGGGTTGCCGCGGAAATAGTCGTACATCGCACCTGGTTTGGCGATCGGGTCAAACGTCGGGTTGACAACTGCGCGGCTCAGTCGACCGCCGACGACGTGATACTTGCGACCATCAACTTCGGCCCACTGCACGCAGCGCGGACCGTTCATCGGGTTCAGATGTCGAGTGAACGCATCGAGCGCCTCGTAATAGTGGTTGTCACAGTCGAAGGGCTGAAAGTCGAGCGTGGCCACGGTGGCTCCTTTGCACAATCGTAGCTGATCGGTTTGACCGACCGATTCTTCGGTTACACCCACTACGGTACCTGCTGTGCTTCGAACGAACCATCACGGAGCGGTCACCCTCCTCACATTCGACCGACCGGAGGCAAGGAACGCCTTCAACCATGCCCTCTATTGTGCGATCTCTGACGAGCTCGACCGCGCACGGGCCGACGACGCCACGAATGTCGTCGTGCTCACTGGCCAAGGGTCTGCTTTCTGTGCGGGCCAAGACCTAATTGAGATGACAGCAATGGCTCGTGGCGAATTGGTGTTTGCTGGCGGACACGGATTCACGCGCCTTCTCGAAAGTCTCGAATCTTTCGACAAGCCATTGATTGCGGCGGTGAATGGACCAGCGGCAGGCATCGGCCTCACGATGTTGTTGCATTGCGACATCGTTCTCGTCGCAGAATCGGCTCGACTTCGAGTGCCGTTTGCAGAGATGGGTGTTCCACCTGAAGCCGGCTCGAGTGCGCTGCTTCCGTTGCGCCTCGGCTGGCAGAAGGCTTCGCATCTGTTGTTCACCTCAGAGTGGATGAGTGCTGACGATGCGGTCACTTCTGGGTTGGCACTGCGCTCTGCAAAAGATGATCGAATCGTTGATGAGACCATGGCACTTGCAACTCGCATCGCCACACACGATGGACGAGCTATGCGCACAACAAAGCGACTCATGATGGATGCTCGTGGTTCGATTTCGCAAGATGCACGCGGGCGTGAGGAGGCTGCGTTTGCAGAACTCTTCCGCTCAACGAGGGGGAGCTCCAAGTGAACGCCGAGTCGGTAGTCAACCAATTCTTCACTGCTGTCGAACGCATCAACATCGACGAGGCTGTCACCTACTTGGCAGATGATGTGTCGTACGAAAACATGCCGGTTCAACCGGTACGAGGCAAAGATGAGGTCCGCAACCTCATGAGTGCCTTTCTTGCAGCATCAACTGAAGTTGAATGGCGCGTGTTACGACAGCATTACGTCGACAACGTCGTATTCAATGAACGTCTCGACCGATTCAAGATGAACGGTGGCTGGCTCGAATTGCCCGTTGCCGGAGTGTTCGAGATCAACGAGGCCGGCAAAATCAGTTTGTGGCGCGACTACTTCGACATGGGCACGTATATGGACCAACTCACGTCGCTCATGCAGGGCGAGTGATTGTCAGAGTCTTTCGATGATTGTCACGTTTGCTTGACCGCCACCTTCGCACATGGTCTGCAATCCGTAACGTCCGCCTGTGCGTTCGAGCTCATACAAAAGCGTCGTCATAAGACGCGCACCAGTGGCACCAAGTGGATGACCAAGCGCAATAGCTCCACCGTTCACATTTACCTTTGAATGATCCGCACCAAGCTCTTTCATCCACGCCATCACGACCGGAGCAAACGCTTCATTGATTTCCACGAGGTCGATGTCGTCCATCGACAAACCGGTCTTTTCCAACGCGCGCTTGGTGGCTGGGATCGGCGCCGAGAGCATCATGATCGGATCATTCGCCAACACTGAGATGTGGTGAATTCGTGCACGAGGCTTCAGACCATGGGCTTTGACTGCCTTGTCATTGGCAATCAGTAACGCAGCTGACGCATCACTAATCTGGCTCGCACAGGCGGCGGTCAACTTGCCGTCCGGGGTGAGAGTCTGCAAAGAACGAATCTTGTCCCAATTGGGCTCACGCGGACCTTCGTCATGCTGCACACCGTTCAATGGAGCAATCTGTGTTTCGAAACGACCTTCGTCGCGGGCCCTGATGGCGCGCAGGTGACTTTCGACAGCGAACTCCTCCATCTCTTCGCGCGACAACTTCCACTTGTCGACCATCATTTCGGCGCCAACGAACTGGCTGACCTCGCCAGTTCCGTATCGCGTGGTCCATCCGGGTGAACCGGTGAACGGATCGTTGAACCCAAGCGCTTGACCCGCCGTCATCGCAGACGAAATCGGAATCATGCTCATGTTCTGCACGCCGCCGGCGACAACCAAATCCATCGTTCCGCTCAACACAGCTTGGGCGGCGAAGTGGATGGCTTGTTGTGCCGAACCGCATTGACGGTCGATGGTGGTACCCGGCACATGCTCAGGCAAACCCGCGGCGAGCCAACATGTGCGTGCGATGCAACCGGCCTGGGGCCCGATCGAATCGACGTTGCCAAACACCACATCTTCGACTGCGTTTGGGTCGACACCTATTCGCGACATCAACGCTGCGATGCTGTGCGCGCCGAGGTCCGCTGGGTGCACTTGAGCAAGTCCTCCACCGCGTCGTCCGACCGGTGTTCGTACTGCGTCGATGATGTATGCCTCTGTCATAGACGTCGACCTTAGTTGGTGCGCGATGCATTCACTAAGAGACACCACTCAGTGCGACGCGGGCTCTTGCTTCTACTGGGTTCTTATTGCGGAAAAGTCGCGTCTCCTGAGTAGAACTGCAGATCATCGCGGCTCTGCATCAGTTCTCTCGCACCGTCCATACTGAGAGCAGTGTCGAAGTTTTCACGGACATCTTCAGGAGTGAGTGACAAATCTTTGTAGTAGCCGGGTGCACCGATGGTCGCAGTGCGCGCAACGCGACCCGCTCCGGAGTTGATCAACTCACCGCTGCAGGGCACATCGTCGTGCACCAAGAACACTGCAGTCGGTGCGACCACCGCAGGTGGAAAGTTCTGCTCCATCCATTGGCGAGTGTCTTCGTTCGGGTTCAGTGCTGCTGATCGCGTGTAACCGATGGGCAATAACGCATTCACCTTGATGCCGTACTCTGCCCCCTCAAGCGCGAGTGAGCGCGTGAGACCAAAAAGTGCAGCCTTCGCCATTGAATACGCGATGCTGTACATCACGCCAAGTCCGCTGCCTGACGAAGTCACAAGAATACGTCCGAATTTCTGACACTTCAAGTGCATCCACGCTGCTTTACAGACATTGAAAGTGCCTTCCGCATGCGTCGACATGATCATGCGCATCTGTTCGTGAGTCGTGTCCTCGACTAATCCAGTCGGTCCACCTCGCCCGGCATTGTTCAACACAATGTGAAGCCCCCCACATTCACGCAGCGTGTGCGCCACCATTGCTTCGCACTCGCTCGGGTCTGCAACGTCATACACAGCGAGCAATGCTCGGCCTCCCGCCTCGCGAATGTCTTTGACGGTTTCGTGAGCAAATTTCTCCGAAGAGTCGTTGACCACAACGAATGCCCCCCGTGCGGCAAGTAATAGTGCGTGCTCGCGGCCGAGCCCTCGACCAGCTCCGGTGACGATGGCAACCCGGTCGTCGAAGCGCAGTGATTGCGAGGTCATGCGTCGAAAGTACCCTGTGGTTGATGGCAACGAACCACCAACCGCGTGCGGTACTCGTGACCGGCGCTAGTCGCGGAATTGGCAAGGAAATCGCACTCGCCCTCGCTGCGGCCGGACACAATGTCGCTCTCACCGCACGATCTGTCGGTGGCGGCCTTCCCTACGGTGGCTCGAGCACCTCTGACGACCTAGCTGGCATTGTGCTTCCCGGATCGGTTGACGAAATAGCCGAACAGTGTCGAGTATTCGGAGTGACTGCTGTTCCGATTGCCATGGACCTCACCGACCCAACGTCCATCGAGGCAGCTGCACACACGGCCGTCGATGAACTTGGTGGCATCGACACATTTGTCGCGAATGCCATCTATCAAGGCCCCGGCATCAACGACAGATTCGACGACCTCTCCATCGACCTGCTGCGCACTGTCATCGAAGCCGATGCAATTGGCCCGATGATTTCACTGAAAGTGTTGATGCCTTCCATGATCAATTCGGGTCGCGGCATTTTCATCAACGTCACCTCTGGCACCGCCACGCTCGTGCCGCGTGCACCAGTTGGCAAAGGTGGTTGGGGTGTTGCCTATGCGATGGCAAAAGGTTCAGCACACCGTATTGCCGGCGTGCTCAACGCTGAATTCAGTGATCGTGGCGTGCGTGCGTACAACTTGAACCCCGGTCATGTCACCACCGATGCGATGCGCGAGCGTGCGAAACGCACCGGAATGGAACCAACTGGTCAATCTGCGGAGATTCCCGCCAAGGCCGCAGCGTGGCTTGTTGCAGGTTCACAGGATGCCGTCGCCATGGCTGGAACTGAAGTCGTGGCCCGTGACATCGTGAAGACATTCAATCTCTGACGCACGACTTATCGGTGCCGGCCAGGTCATGAGTTCGCTCTTTGTCAGCGACCTTGTAGCTCCGCAATCGCCGGCGCGAGCAAAGCATCGTTCTTCGGATCTGGCGGTGGCGCAATGAGTAACCCGTCGCACAGTCCGCTGAACCACTCCCGTGCCACTCGCGGCAACTCGTCGTACGTCGCCTGCGGCACGAGAGTGTCGAGAACTTCGTCATTCACATGATCACGCAACTCATCCCACTTGTTCTCGCGAATAATCGAACGCAGCACGCCGGCAAGGTCTTTCCAGCCAAAAAGTTCGAGTGTTCGTTCATACGCAGGTGTTGAATACAGGAACGCCAGAAGTCGACGATTGTGTTCTCGACGATCGGCCAGTGCACTGACGTCTCCCTCGAGTATCCATTGCGTTCCCGTCACGATTTCAATGTCTTCGAGACGGCGACCTACTGCCTTTGCGCCAGCCTCAAGCCCGGGTCGACATAACTCGGCCAAGTAACGCGGATGACTATTCGTCGGATGCGTCACGAATCCGTCTGCCAATTCACCTGCAGCGCGAAGAAGTGAAGCATTGACTCCCCCCATCCATATAGATGGTCGAGCGACATCATCTGGCAGCGCATCCGGGGTGAAATTCGGCGTGAGCAGCGTCAGCGAATAGTTCTTGCTCTCGAAGTTCAACTTCTCGATGCCATCAAAGGCGCGCCAGCACGCCTTCACTGCACCGATGTGGTCTCGCAAGCGTCCGACAGGATTATCGAACGCCATGCCGAATCGCCGCTCGATGTGTTGGCGAATCTGGGTTCCGAGGCCCAGTTGAAAACGTCCACCTGACAACGCAGCGAGATCCCACGCTGTGTAGGCAACTGCCATAGGGCTTCGCACCAAGGCAAGGGCAACCGAGGTGCGTACGACCAACTTCTCGGTGGCTTGCAGTGCAGCCATCGACACCAGAAACGGATCATGCACCGTTTCGGCGATATGCAAGCCGTCATAGCCAAGTGCTTCGACTCGTCGCGCATGTTCACCCACCGCCGATATCGGCAGCCGAGGGTCCATACCCGCATACACCTTGAACGTGTTCATGCTCCCCCGAATCGCTTCTGTGCCCAATTTCGCGCACGCACGTTCTCGGCTTCGAATGCTGCGTCGTCCACTGCATGAGTTGCCATGTCACGATACAACGATCGCACTTCAGCAACTGCGCCTTCGTAGAGGGCGCCAATCTGGTTGCCTATTTCAACAGCGCGGTGAATCAAGTAGTCATGGAGAACCACTTCATTCACGAGTCCCCATGACAATGCTGTTGTCGCGTCGACGAACGCACCCGTCAGACTCATCTGCAATGCACGCGAGGGGCCAATGAGACGTGGCAACACGATGGTGAGCCCCCAACCCGGAACCATGCCAACTTTTGCATGAGTGTCTGCGAAGCGCGCCCTATCTGAAGCAATCAAGAAGTCACACGACACAGCAATCTCCAAACCACCAGTGACCGCAGCGCCGTTCACCGCGCCGACGATCGGACTGCGCGTCGGTGGAAACGGACCCCAGTAACCGGGATGCTCGTTTGCACCTGCACGACGCCCGGCCCCGACATCACGCAAATCAAAGCCCGCACAAAAAGCAGGGTCCGCACCGGTGACGACAATCGCCCGTGTCTCAGCACGCGCATCACATTCGGCGATTGCACGCGGCAATGCAACAGCAAGCTCGGCGTTCAGTGCATTTCGTGCCTCTGGTCGGTTCAACGTGACAATCGAAACGCAACCTTCGTGCCGGATGACGACACAGGCAGAGTCGGTCATGGAATCCAGTTGCCCTCTGGCGTCTTCTTCCATCCGCGCGCCGCATCACTGCCGCCATTGGTTTGAAGCGTGGTACCGGTGAGATATGCCGATGCGGACGATGCCAAGAAGATTGCTGAGCCGGCTGCATCATCGGGTTCGCCCCAGCCAAGCGCGAGTGTGGCGCCATAGTCATGGTCGCCCACCAACAAATTGGCGTCGCCTGGAGTGTGCATGCCATCTGGTGCGATGGTGTTCACACGAATCTTCTTGTCTGACAACTCGAGTGCCAAGGTGCGACTGAGATGTTCGACCGCGGCCTTCATGGCTCCGTACACGCCGAATCCGGGTGACGCCTTGTAGGCCTCGACCGATGTGATGTTGATGATTGACCCACCACGTGGCATCTTCGGAATACATGAGCGCACGAAATTGGTGACGCTTGTGAAATTCTCATCGATCACTGAGCGCTGACCCTTGTCGGTCACATCCATGAACCATGCATAAAAAGTGCCGCCGGCGTTGTTTACGAGTATGTCAATGTCTGGCAACGAGTTCACCCAGGCGTCGACGGCAGCGGTGTCACGAACATCGAGCACGGACGTGACACAGGTGCGACCCATCGCGCGAACTTCTTTCGCGACACGCTCCATGTTTTCTTCGTCGCGATCACAGATGGCGAGATCAGCGCCGTAATTGGCATATGCGAGCGCGATTGCTTCGCCCAGTCCTTTCGCAGCGCCGGTGACGACTGCAAACTTGCCGTCGAGTCTGAACGCATCTGCTGAAAGAACCATCAGCGAGCCCTCCATTCGATGCGCTTACCGCTACGGAACATCTGCAAACCCTCTTCGATTGCTTCCGGCTGATTTCCGAGACTGACGAGATGTGGAGCCATCGACACCGCTTGTGCACGTCCCATCTCGCGTGCAACCCACAGCGCACGCAATGTCGCCTGCACGGCTGCAGCTGGCATGGAAGCCAAGTCACTCGCAATGCGTTGTGCGGTCTCAAGAAGTGACGCTGCGGGAACTACGTCTTGCACGAAACCGATTTGGTGTGCACGTTGAGCAGTCATACGTTCATAGTTGCCCATCAATGCGATGCGACACAACTCACCAAAGGGCATTTGTCCGTACAACAGAATCGGTTCGAAACATGCGGCAAGACCGTATGTGGTGTGTGGGTCAAAGAATGTCGCGTGGTCTGCAGCGACAATGGTGTCGCTTTCACCAAGAAAATAAAAAGCACCGCCACACGCCATACCGTTCACCGCTGCAATAACCGGCTTCCACAAGTCAGCGGTCTTCGGACCGAGCTTCATGAGCGGATCATTGATAGCTACCGGACTGTTCGGTTGCGGTGGCGACCACGACCTGTCGATGCCAGTACAGAACGCTTTGTCTCCTGCAGCTGTCAACACGATGGCGCGAACAGAGTCGTCCATGCGTAATTGCGCCCAGATATCGCCAATTTCTTTGACCACCGTCTCAGTGATTGAGTTGTGGGCCTCCGGCCGGTTCAACGTAACAGTGGCGACGGCCCCGTCCACTTCAAATGACACCGACTCGTAGTTCTGTTTGCCCGCCATGTGGAAGCCCCCTCGCGCCCTCAGCCCCCGAGGAATCCGCCATTCCCGAAGGCTCCCATCTTCCCCGATGCTGCAAGACCAGCCAAAAGGCTGGCGAAACGGCTGGCCGCTTGCACCTCGGGCGCTACTTCCCACAGTCGCCGGAGTATGCCCAAAATCCTCCAAATCTTCTCTAGGCCTATTCAGAGCGGGTTTCTGACGGACCGTCAGAAACGAGTGCTAAGGTGCCGGACATGCGCGAGCTTCCAAAAATCATCTCCGTCGATGACCACGTCATCGAGCCACCCACCGTCTGGACCGACCGCGTGTCCAAGAAGTTCCTCTCTGAGGCGCCTCGCATCGTGCGAGCACCAGTGAAGGAAATGACCTTCATCGGCGGAAAGTTCACCGCCGTTCCAGGTGACCCTGGCGATGCAGGTGAACCGGTCGACTGGTGGTTCTACGAAGATCTTCGTCGTCCGCTCACACGTCTCGACACCGCCGTTGGTTTTGATCGTGACGAAGTGACGTTGAAAGGAATCTCATACGTCGAGATGCGCCCCGGATCATTTCTCGTCAAAGAACGTCTCGCAGACATGGACATCTCAGGTATCGAAGCATCGTTGTGCTTCCCCACTTTCCCACGTTTCTGCGGTCAGACTTTCTACGAAGCACACGACAAAGAACTCGCGCTCGAATGCGTGAAGGCATACAACGACTGGATGATCGAGGACTGGTGTGCATCGTCTGGTGGACGCCTCATTCCGCTCACCATCAGTCCGTTGTGGGATGCCGTTGCTGCTGCCGCTGAAATTCGTCGAAATGCTGCGCGCGGTTGCCGCGCCGTGTGCTTCTCTGAAATTCCACCGAACCTCGGATTGCCGAGCATCCACGATGCCGACGGTTACTGGGATCCGTTCTTCGATGCATGCAACGAGACCAGCACCGTCATCAACATGCACATCGGTTCTGGCTCGAAGATGCCATCGACGTCGCCAGACGCGCCTGCTGCCGTCGGTTCAGTTCTCACTTTTGCCAACTGTTGCTTCTCGATGGTCGACTGGCTCATGAGCGGCAAGTTCAACCAGTTCCCGAACTTGAAGATCGCATACAGCGAAGGTCAAATTGGCTGGATTCCGTACATCCTTGAGCGCGCCGACAATGTGTGGCGTGAGAATCGCGGTTGGGGCGGAGTTGCCGACAAGGTGCTCGAGCCACCGACCGAGTTGTTCCGCAAGCACATCTACGGTTGCTTCTTCGATGATGCCTTCGGCCTCAAGAACATCGAGTCAATCGGCGTCGACAACGTTACGTATGAGAGTGATTATCCCCACTCCGACAGCACCTGGCCTCACACGGCCAAGATCGCCGAAGAGCAGACTGCTGATCTTCCCGATGACATCGTCTACAAGGTGCTGCGAGGCAACGCCATCAAGATGCTCGGCATCACGCACCTCTCCTGATGCGCGCTGATCTTGAGTTTGGCACCATTGCCAAGCTCGTCCGGCAAAACGCCACGCGTTTTGCCGATCTCGAAGCTGTCGTCGATAACGAGAAGCGACTCACATATCCGCAGTTGAACGAAGCAGTCCGTGGGGCTGCACGTTCGTACATCGCCTGTGGAATACAAAAAGGTGATCGCGTCTCGATCTGGGCACCGAACATCTGGGAATGGGTCATCGCCGCGCTCGGCGCAGTCACCGTTGGTGGAGTGCTCGTACCACTGAACACCCGGTTCAAAGGTGAAGAAGCTGCGTACATCCTGTCACGAAGCCGCGCACGCATGTTGTTGTGTGTCAACGGCTTTCTCGGCAACGACTACGTCACATGGTTACGTGGCGCCGACACACCCACGCCATCCATAGAGCGCATCGTCGTCATGCGCGGTGATGCACCGGATGGAACCATCGACTGGCAACAGTTTCTGGCACTCGGCAAAGACGTCGCTGACTCTGAAGTGGACGCCCGCATTGATGCGCTGTCACCTGATGACCTGTCAGACATCTTCTTTACGAGCGGCACGACAGGTCGCCCAAAGGGCGTGATGACGAATCACGCTCAAAACATTCGGGTGTTCGATGACTGGTCGCAAACAGTCGGAGTCATTCGCGGCGATCGATTCCTCATCGTCAACCCGTTCTTTCACACGTTCGGATACAAGGGCGGCATCCTCGGCTGCCTCATTCGCGGTGCAACCATCATTCCCGAAGTCGTGTTCGATGTGCCGACTGCACTGCGGCGAATCTCTGCTGAAAAAGTGTCGATGTTGCCCGGACCGCCGACGCTCTTCCTGTCGATTCTGAATCATCCAGAGCGTGACAAGTTCGATCTCTCAAGTCTGCGTTTGGCAGTCACGGGCGCTGCTGCGGTACCAGTCGAGATGTTGCGCCGCATGCGCGAGGAGCTCACCTTCCAGACCATCATCACCGCCTACGGGCTCACCGAGTCGTGCGGCACCATCAGCATGTGCAGACCTGAAGATGACTACGAGACCATCTCGCTCACGAGTGGTCGCGCACTGATCGATGTTGAAGTGAAAATCATTGATGATGCTTTCAACGAAGTCCCGCGCGGAGAAGCCGGTGAAATTGTGTGCCGTGGATACAACGTGATGCAGGGTTACTTCGAGGATGAAGCAGCAACTGCAGAGGCAATCACCGCCGATGGTTGGCTACACACCGGTGATATTGGCACCATGAATGACCGCGGCTACATCAACATCACTGACCGTAAGAAGGACTTGTTCATCGTCGGCGGATTCAATGCGTATCCCGCCGAAATCGAGAATTATCTCCTCAGTCACCCCGACATCGCCCAGGTGGCTGTCATCGGCGTTCCTGACGAACGTCAAGGAGAGGTCGGCTGGGCCTTCGTGACCGCGCGCCCTGGCTCGACCATCGACCCAGAAGAAGTGGTGACGTGGAGTCGTGAACGTATGGCGAACTACAAAGTTCCACGACGAGTGGTGGTGCTCGAGGCACTTCCCACCAACCCGAACGGCAAGGTCACCAAGTTCGAGTTGCGAGATCTGGCCGTCAAACTTTCGCAGTAACGCGACATCCACCTGTTGAGCAGGTGGCCAGCGCGAACCTTCCCCTACCGCCGTCGACGGTGGCACGACTAACCTCTCGGTTCATGCGGGGGATCATCTACAACGGCACTACTACTGAACTTGTCGACGGCATCAAGCTGCGCGAACCGGGTCCGCGCGATGTCATCGTGCGCATTGCAGCAGCAGGTCTGTGTCACAGCGACGTCAGTTACATGAATGGCCTGTACCCGGTGCCCTCACCAGGAGTGTGCGGCCACGAAGGTGCAGGAATCGTCGAGCGCGTGGGTGATGCCGTCACCCATGTGAAGCCGGGTGACCACATTGCAATTGCAACGCTGTCTGCGTGTGGCATGTGTCCCGCATGTGCGTCCGGTCGACCCACTGCGTGTCGCGCCACTCTTGGCAATGCCACCCAGCCGTTCACCTATGAAGGTGACTCCATCTGGAATTTCGCAGGTGTGTCGACCTTCGTCGAGCAAACCGTCGTCCGTGATATCCAGTGCATCAAGCTTCCTGACGATGTCCCGTTGTCGTCCGCGGCGATTGTCGGTTGCGGTGTCATCACCGGAATGGGCGCCGTGTTCAACCGCGCGAACGTGAAGCGCGGTCAAAGCGCTGCGGTATTCGGAGTCGGTGGTGTCGGCTTGAATGTCATCCAAGCACTCAAAGTTCAAGGTGCGGAAAAGATCATCGCCATCGACACCGTGCCCGAGAAAGAAGCTCTCGCGCGCAAATTCGGTGCCACTCACTTCCTTGACGGCAAGCGAGAAGACATCGTCGATGCAATCACCCAAATCTGTCCGGCCAGTGAGTCCATGGTTCGCGGACCATTCAACGCAGGTGGCGTGAACTGGGCGTTCGACTGTGTCGCCCATCCGACCGTCACTTGGAATGCACTCGAGTCGCTGGAATGGGAAGGCAATGTGGTCGTCATTGGCGTCGCTTCACAGACAGCAGAGTTCAAGGGGCTGTACGGACGACTGACTCAGGTTGACCGTGGCATCATCGGATGCCGATATGGCAGTTCGTCGCCGCACCGTGACTTCCCGTACATCATGAACTTGTATCGCTCTGGTCAGGTGTTACTCGACGAACTCGTCACTGCCGTGCGCCCCATCGACAAATGGCAAGACTCGATTCACGAGATGGAGACTGGCGCCGTCGCTCGCGGCGTCTTGTCCTTCTAGTCGTCAAGACCCAGTTCAACCTCCACAGTTCATCGCCGAACAATGCCCGTTCCCTCTGTTCCCATTCGTGGTGACTTCGAGAACTTGCTCGACTTGTTCGATGCTATCTTGAGCGTTGCACCAGAAGTAGAGGCCTACGTTCAACCGACTTCAACTGGCGCAACATCGCGTATGACATTTCTCGAGTGGGCAACTCGGGCAGACGCACTCGCCGGCTGGCTCTCTGACAAAGGTGTCAAGAAGGGTGACGTCGTCGGAATTCGATTGCCGAGCTGCATCGATTATGTGGTTGCATACCAAGCAATCGCCAGAGTCGGCGCCATAGCCACTGGTATCAACCCGCGCTACGGCCAGGGCGAAGTTGACCACATCATCAATCGATCGAACCCTGTTCACATTTTCGACGGACCGCTTCCGGAAGTGACTGGAGGGGACCCCTTTCGTCGGAGAGCGAAGTTGTCGCACGATGACCCGATTGCCATTGTGTGGACTGGCGGCACAACTGGCTACCCAAAGGGTGCCTGGTTCGACCATCGTTGCCTGGAGGCAATGACTGGTGGTGCGGGTGATCTCTCACATGTTGGTGACCGACGCCTGTCGCCACTTCCCTTTGCGCACGTTGGCGCAATGACCCGGTTGTGGGATGAACTCATGCACGTCATCACCACCGTCATCGTTCCGTCACCATGGACAGCAGAGGGTGCGCTCGCTGCAATCAACGACGAACGTGTGACCGTCAGCCAAGGCGTGCCGACGCAGTACCGCATGATGTTCGATCACCCGCGATTCGCTGAAACCGATGTCAGCCATCTGCGCGTTGCCGGCATCGGTGCTGCACGAATTCCGCCAGAGCTGGTCGTCGAGATGCGAGAAAAACTGGGTTGCAACGTGCTGGCGCGCTACACGAGCACCGAAGCGTGCGTGTCCACCGGCACCAGCATCAACGATGACATTGACACCATCTGCAACACAGTCGGTAAACCAACTGCTGCCGTGGAACTTCGACTAGTGCACGAAGACGGTCATGAGTGCATGCAAGACGAAGTGGGGGTCGTGCATCTTCGTAGTCGAGCAATGATGCGCGGGTACTGGCAAGACGAGGAACGCACGCGTGAGGCGTTTTCATCAGATGGTTTTCTGATTACCGGTGACCTGGGGTTCGTCGACTCAAAAGGCGACCTCCACCTTGTTGGCCGCAACACCGAAATGTTCATTCGCGGTGGATACAACGTGTATCCGGTCGAAATTGAGAATCACCTCGGCACTCACCCCGACGTGGCCGCTGCAGCGGTCGTGGGCGCGAGTGTCGACGACCGGCTCGGTGAGATCGGAGTGCTGTTCGCAGTGCCCCGGCCTGGGGCCACCCTCACTTTGGAATCCGTGCGTGACCACGTGAAAGCGTCTTTGGCCAGTTACAAGGCACCTGATGTGCTGGTCTGTGTCACCGAACTTCCGCTGACGTCGCTCGGCAAAGTAGACAAGAAGCAACTTCAACCGCTCGCAGACAAGGAGGCAACCGCGTGGCAGCGATAGAGGGACTCATCGACACAACGGGAAAGACGCTGTGGGAGCTTGTCGAAGAACGTGCTGCCGCCACACCCGGCAAGCGCATGGCGGTTGACGAAGCAGGTCGCACTCTTACCTACGGAGAATTCCGCGACTGGTGTGTTCGTGTTGCAGCTGGTCTTCACGACAAAGGCGTACGCGAAGACTCGCGCGTGTCATGGATTCTGCCGTCGCGATTCGAATCACTCGTGCTCGCGGGTGCACTCGCACGACTCGGAGCCATCCAGAACCCGATTCTTCCGATTTACCGCACACGTGAAGTCGGCTTCATCGCCAAGCAGAGCAAATGCGAACTGATGATTGTGCCGAACGTGTTTCGCGGGTTCGAATACCCTCCCATGGCACGCGAGGCGGCCGAAGGTCTTGGTACCGAAATTCTCATTGCAGATCCTGGGCTACCAGAAGGTGACCCATCGACGCTTCCACCTTTCAATCCGAAGTTTGAGGCATTGCGCTGGTTGTTCTATTCGTCGGGAACAACGGCTGATCCGAAAGGTGCAAAACATTGTGACCGCTCAATGAGCGCGGCAAACACGGGCATGCAGTGGAGCATGGAAGTCTCACCAGACGACAAAGCAGCCGTCGTGTTCCCCATCACCCACGTTGGTGGACTTGTGTGGATGTTCAACGCCATGCAAACAGGTGTCGAGTTGCTCATGGTCGAGACATTCAACGCCGAGCAGACACCTGAGTGGCTCGGCAAGAACGGTGTCACTTGTGCCGGCGCAGGAACTGCGTTCTGGCTGATGTATCTCAACAAACAACGTCAATTACCCAAGGGCGAGAAGTTGTTCCCTCATGTGCGCATCTTCAATGGCGGTGGCGCAGCAAAGCCAAAACCGCTTCACTACGAGATGATGGAAGCATTCGGAGCACCACTCATCAACGGCTGGGGTCTTACCGAAAGCCCCATCAATATCATGGTGCACGTCGATGATCCCGACATCAAGAAGGCCGAGACCGACGGTCGCCCATGTCCCGACGTTCTTGTGCGCACAGTGATGGACGGCAATGACACCGCTCGCGGTGTCGAAGGAGAGCTACGTGTCAAAGGACCGCAAGTGTGCATGGGGTACCTCGACTCGTCACTTGATACCGATGCCTTCGATGAAGACGGCTGGTTCCGCACCGGCGACCTCGGTGTGATTGATGAAGATGGTTACGTCAGCATCACTGGTCGCCTGAAGGACATCATCATTCGTAAGGGCGAGAACATCTCTGCGAAAGAAATCGAGGATCTCCTCTACACCCATCCGGCAATTGCCGATGCTGCAGTCATCGGATTGCCAGATGACGCCAGCGGCGAGCGTGCGTGTGCCGTCGTCGTGCTGAAAGACGGTGGGTCACTTGACATGGCCGGCATGGTGACATTTCTGAAGGGACAGAAGTTGTCCATGCACAAGGTGCCAGAACAGCTCGAAATACTCGAATCTCTACCGAGAAACCCCAGTGGCAAGGTGCTGAAGAAGGACCTTCGGGTTCAATTCGGTGGCAAGGCGTAAAGGAGACACCCATGGGCAAGTTTGACAACAAGAGAATGGTTATTACCGGTGCAGGTTCTGGCATCGGCAAGGCGACGGCCATCAAGTTCGCATCAGAAGGGGCATATGTCGCATGTGTCGACCTACGTGGTGCTGCCGAGACCGCGTCGGAAATCGGTGGCTCTGCCTTTGCATTGGAATGCAACGTCGCCGATGCCAGTGCGGTGGAGAAGATGATCGCAAGTGCAGTCAACACTCTCGGCGGACTTGACATTCTCGCGAACATCGCAGGTATCGGACACTTCAAGTGGAGCCACGAAGAGTCGCCGGAGGATTTCGACCGCATTCTCAGCGTCAACTTGAACGGCACGTTTTACTGCTGCCGGTATGCATTGCCTCACATGCTCGAAGCTGGTGGCGGCATCATCTTGAACACCGCATCAACTGCCGGTCTCATCGGCCAGCCGTGGAGTGCTGCGTACTGCGCGAGCAAAGGTGGCGTCGTCATGCTCACTCGGGCGATGGCGTACGAGTATCGCAACAAGAACATCAGGGTCGCCGCGGTTGCACCTGGTGGCACGAAGACAAACATCGTCAAGTCATTCACTGACCTGCCGAAAGATGCGGATTACTCATTGATGTCGAAGATCATGTCGCCGGTTCCGATTGCCGACCCGTCAGAAATCGCATCGGCATTTGCATACATCGCATCCGACGACGGACGGTTCATTACTGGCTCCATTCTCACCATCGACGGTGGCATCGTCTGCTGATGTGGCCCCGTGTGATCCTGTGCGACCTAGATGGGGTCGTCTGGCTCGCTCACACTCCGATTCCCGGTTCAGTAGAAGCAATTCGTCGTGCCCGTGAGGCGGGCTGTCGCGTCTTGTTTGTCACGAACAACTCATTCTCGACACTCGAGCAGCAATACGCAGCGCTCGATGCTGTCGGTATTACAGCCCGCGGCGATGTGGTGTCGAGCGCACAAGCTGCCGCATTGTTGGTGCAATCCGGGATGAAAGTAATGGTGTGCGGAGGCGAAGGATTACGAGAAGCCGTGGCTGGCCGCGGTGCACAGGTAGTTGCACCCCATCTGGCGCCAGAACCTGATGACCTCTTCGATGCAGTAGTCGTTGGCTTCTATCGTGAATTCACGTGGGACATCATGAGGCGTGCTGCCACTGCAGTGCGGCGAGGTGCGCAGCTGATTGGTGCGAATTCTGATCCCACCTACCCCACGCCGAACGGCCCCATTCCGGGGGGAGGTTCCGTACTGGCTGCCATTGAGCGAGCATCAGAGACCTCTGCTCTTGTGGCCGGAAAACCACATGAACCGATGGCGAAGTTGGTTGCACAGATGACCAACAATTTGCCGCCTGAACACATGGTGATGATCGGAGACCGCATCGATACCGACGGCGCCTTTGCCCGCACACTCTCGTGTTGTTTCACACTGGTGTTGTCAGGAAGCACACCTGCTCAGGAAGCAGATGATGCCAACGTCGTCGCAAAAGATCTCAGTGAGGCCATCGATCTGTTGTTGAGCTGACCCGACGTCCGGGTCAGAATGTCACTGAAATGGCTTGTGCCCGACGATGCTGGCTCGCTCCATGATGCGGATGTCGGGCCAGTAATCACTCGCCGCGTAATGCTGCACCGCATGGTTGTCCCAGAATGCGACGGAATCCGTCTCCCAGTGAAAGCGGCACTGAAATTCAAGAATGTCCGATTGACGACAGAGATATTCGCGGAGCTTCATTCCTTCTTCTTCATCAAGACCATCGAAGCCGGTGCAGAAGTTGCGATTGATATATAGATAGCGACGACCAGTGACCGGATGAGTAGGTGCGACGGGGTGATGTTGAATCGGGTACTCAATGCGCATCTTGGCGAGCATGTCGGGGTCTCTGATGTTCTTGCCGAATGATGGCATGAAGTCGTGCGTGGCGGTCATCGTTTCGATGCGCTCTTTTATATCTTCGGGAAGTCCGTCGTACGCCGCGTACATGTCACAGAACAATGTGTCACCGCCAGATTCAGGAACCTGAACGCCGTGCAACACTGCACCCATCGAAGGAACCTCGCGCCACGTCACGTCGTGGTGCCACAAGTTTTCATACCCACCGACTTCAGCTGACTTTGTGAAGCGCACCAACTCGGGCATGTCACCATTGGATGACAAGAACGGATGCAGTTCCAACTCGCCGAAGCGTCGTGCGAAGTCGACATGTTGTTGCGGTGTGAGTGGCTGATTGCGGAAGAAGACCACCTTGTAAGCGGCCAATACGCGGCGAATCTCGCTGATGACGATGTCGCTGAGTGGCTTCGTAATGTCGATGTCGCCGATGATCGCGCCAACCGTGGCACCAAGTGGCTTCACAGTGAAGTGTTCCCAGGTGAGCGACCGCAGGTATTCGCGTTCCTTCGCCAAATGTGCGAGCGGGCCGACCTGAGTGTCGCCAACCTGAAGACGCTGGTTCTTGAAGCGTGCGCCAGCCTCTTCGGCCTGACGAGATGAGTTGACGATGTCGTCACGAGTCACAGCAGACACAGTGATCCCCCCTGTGGTGATGGTCTGGGGTCACACTATCCGACGCAGAACCCTGCCACTTCTGCTTTCTGACGGTTCGTCAGATAATGTCAGGCGCGCATGGACCTGCGATACACAGACTCCGAATTGGCTTTCCGCGAGGAATTAAGAGCATGGCTACGCGAGGTGCTGCCATCGGTTCCACCCGAACCACACCGCAATGACTGGGAAGGTCGACGTGCCTGGGACACCGGCTGGCAACGCATGTTGTTTGACGCTGGTTATGCAGGCATCAATTGGCCAAAGGAATACGGCGGACGTGGCGCAACACCAACCGAACACTTGATCTTTCTTGAAGAAACCGAGCGCATGCGTGCGCCGTATGTCGGCATGAACTTTGTCGGGCTATTGCACGCTGGCCCAACTCTTGTCGCAGAAGCAACTGATGAACAGAAGGCATATCACTTGCCCGGCATTTTGAAAGGTGAGCACGTGTGGTGCCAAGGCTTCAGTGAGCCTGGCGCTGGAAGTGACCTTGCGAGTTTGCGTTGTCGTGCATTTCGCGATGGTGACGACTACGTCATCTCAGGTTCGAAAATTTGGACCAGTTTCGGACACACCGCGGACTACTGCGAAATGTTGGTGCGCACCGACCCGGATGCACCGAAGCACAAGGGCATCACGTGGCTCATTCTTCCGATGAACGCCGCAGGTATCGACATTCGACCGCTGCGCACGATGGAAGGCTCCACCGAATTCTGTGAGGTGTACTTCGATGAGGTACGAGTGCCAGTGAAGAACCGCGTTGGTGACGAGAATGACGGCTGGCGCGTGACCATGGTGACACTCGCCTTTGAGCGTGGCACCGCGTTTGTCAGTGAGATGCTGCAGTCGATGGAGTTGGTGCGCGACCTCACCGACCTGGCGAAGAAAATCACTCGCCACGGTTCAACCGCATGGGAAGACGCCGGACTGCGGCGTGAACTCGCCCACTTGTCTGGTGAGCTCGATGCACTGTGGGCGCTCACGAAGCGCAACATCAGTGAAGCGCAGCGTAAGGGTCTCGTCGGCGCCGGTGGCAATGTGTTCAAAGTCGCATACACCGATGTGCGCCAGAAACTCGGCGACATCTCCATGCGACTTCTCGACCGAGCATCCTTGTCGCTCGACGACATGGCGGGGCTTCCCACCGGCAAGCACGTGAAGGGTCGCATCCACGCATTGTCCATTGGCATCGCTGCAGGAACATCGCAAGTGCAAAAAAACATCGTGTCAGAGCGCGTACTCGGACTGCCGAAGGACCGCTGACATGGACTTTTGGCCCACCGATGATCAAACAGCACTCCAAGAAGGTGTGCGCACGTTCTGCCAAGGACGCTTCCCATTCGAAACACTTCATGACATCGAGGCCACCGGTGGCCGCATCGACCGAAGTGCTTGGAAAGACATCGCCGAGATGGGCGTGTTCTCGTTGCGACATGACGGCTTTGGCATCAGCGATGCTGCACTGGTGTTCGAAGAACTCGGACGAGCACTCGTGCCGGGGCCTCTCGTTGCCACTTATCTCGCGGCCACTCACCTCTCCGACACAGCCGCAGCGTCAGGTGCGTCCATTATTGGTCTCGCAGAAGTGGCCGAGCCAGTCACCGTCATCGAACATGCAGACGATCTCGATGTGTTGCTGTTGCTCGACGGCAATGGCGTACGCCGCATGGCTCCTGACGCGTTGCCAACCGACGCCGTCGAACGCCCGGTCGAACCACTGACGCCATTGCGACTTGCACATGCCGTCACCGCAGGCGGCGACACGGTTCTTAGTGGCGCCGACGCACGTGCGTTTCGTCTGGAAGGCACTCTCTTGACAGCAGCAATGCAAGTGGGCGTGTCATTTGCCGCGATTGACCTCGCTGTCGAATACGCCAAGGGTCGCGAGCAATTCGGCCGTCCCATCGGTCAATTCCAGGCTGTCAAACACATGTGTGCCGACATGTTGACTCGCGCTGAAGTCGCTCGCTCGGCGATGTACGCAGCAGCGGCGAACCTTGAAGGCAAGGGCGAAGACGATGCTGAACACTCTGTGCGAGTCGCAAAGATGCTCGCGGGTGATGCTGCGATTTTTTGTGGAAAGACCGGCATTCAGTTGCACGGCGGCATGGGTTTCACATGGGAAGTGAATGCACAACGCTTCTGGAAACGTGCGACAGTGCTTGACACCCACTTTGGCAATAGCGACATACACGCCGATGCCATCGCAGCTGCGATGTAATTAGCCACCGGCAATCGGTGACGTCATTCGAAAACAATTGGAGGGACAACATGGGAATCTGTGACGGACGAGTAGTCATCATCACGGGCGCCGGACGAGGTATCGGCCGCGCACATGCGTTGGCATTTGCCGCGGCAGGTGCCAAGGTCGTCGTCAACGACGTCGGCGCATCACTCGCAGGTGAAGGTGCTGACCTCAGCCCTGCGCAGGAAACCGTCAACGACATTATCGCTGCAGGCGGTCAAGCGATTGTCAATAGCGACGATGTGAGCGACTGGGATGGCGCTGGCAACATGATCAAGCAGGCCGTCGATCATTTCGGAGGCCTCGACACTTTGGTGTGCAACGCCGGCATTGTTCGAGATCGCATGCTCGTCAACATGAGCGTCGACGAGTGGGATGCGGTCATGAAGGTTCACCTTCGAGGAACTTTCTGCCCTGTTCGCCATGCAATTGGCTACTGGCGCGAAGAGCACAAGGCCGGTCGCGCCCGCGAGGCTCGTATCGTCACCACGTCATCGGGTGCAGGACTGTTCGGCAGTGTGTCACAGGCGAATTACTCATCGGCAAAGGCCGGTATTGCTGCATTCACAATTGTCGCCGCCGCTGAGTTGGCACGATATGACGTCCTAGCAAACACCATCGCACCGTCGGCACGTAGCCGCATGACTGAAGAAGCATTCGCCGACATGATGAAGAAACCCGACAGCGGTTTCGACAAGATGGCGCCAGAGAACATCTCCCCACTCGTCGTATGGCTCGGAAGTTCCGCATGCACCGTCAGTGGACGTGCCTTCGAAATAGCCGGCGGCGAACTGAACTTGTGCGATGGATGGCAGCACGGCGTGTCGTTTGACAAGGGTGCTCGTTACGAACCGGAAGAAATCACGTCCGTTGTTGCCGACCTGCTGAGCACATCCCCAGCACCAGCTGCGGTGTACGGGGCTTCCTGAGAAACCTTCTTGAAACTTTCCTATGAGAACCAAGGTGCAAGCAACCGACGGTCGTGTGATCGGTACACGTGCGACGCAAACTCGCACGCGCTTGCTCGATGCCACCGCAAAGTTGCTTGAAAAGCGAAGCGCGCTCGACCTCAAAGTCATCGATGTGACGCGCGAGGCCCGCACATCGCCAGCGACGTTCTACCAATATTTCTCAGACGTGTCCGACGCAGTGCTTCAGCTTGCCCGTCAAGCTGGCGAAGAAGCAGAGCCGATGATTGCCCATCTTGAACACGACTGGACTGGGGCCACTGGCAAGCAATATGCCCTCCACTTCGCGAGCGCGTTCATCGAACACTGGATGGGTCACTCGGCAATTCTTCGGGTACGAAATCTTCAGGCAGAAGAAGGAGACGATGCGTTTCGTCGCGCTCGTGGACGCGCACTAAAGCCATTCCTCGACGCATTGGTTGCCAAGATCGAAGCAAACCAGAAGTCAGGCCGCATCTCAAAAGAGCTCAGCCCGTATGCAACAGCGAGTGCGATTCTTGCCATTCTCGAGCGACTGGTGTCATACATCGACATCTTCGAACAACGCGGAGTGTCGCAGGACGACATGAAGCGCACGCTGGCAATTCTGATTTTTCAAACAGTCACCGGCGAAGCCTGGTAACGATCAATCTTCTCGTGTGTCGCCGTGTGAGCGACACATCGTTACATCGCCAAACTGCCGAATGGCGCCACGTCGGTTGATGTCATGCCAGCAAACAGTTGGTCCTTGTTCGCTGTGATTCCATCGAGCGTCCAACGCTGCTGCCCTGCACGAATCGATGTGGCGACGATGTGCTGCTGAATGCGGTGAATCTCTTCACCGGTGACAATGAAGACCTGACCATTCACTCCGTCAGATGCGGGTGCGCTCAACCAGCCGACCATGGGCGAGATATGCGCCGGGTCATAACGATCAAAACCAGACTCAGGTTTGGCAAACATCGGGCTGCCCTCAGTCATCGGAGTGCGTGCCCGCGGCGCGATGCAATTGACATCCACGCCGTACTTGCCGAGCTCGCGTGCATGAATGACGGTCATCGTGATGATGCCACCTTTTGCACTGCCGTAATTGCTTTGGGCCGTTCCGCCAAAGAGGCCCGACTCGCTCGATGTGTTGACAATCTTGCGGCGCTTCAATACTCCACCTTCGCCTGCTGCTTTGGCGGCATTTCGCCAATGCATCGCCGCGAAATGTGAACATGCAAAGTGTCCCTTGAGGTGCACGTCGATGACGATGTCCCACTGCTCTTCAGTCATCGAGAACACCATCGCATCGCGCAGAATTCCAGCGTTGTTTACGAGAATGTCGAGGTCTCCGTATTTTGCGATGGTCCCATTCACCAACTCTTCGGCGTCTGCCCAATTTGCGACACTGCCCTTGAATGCCGATGCCTTGCCACCAGATGCTGTGATGGCTGCGACCACGTCGTCGGCAGCATCTGTTACATCATTGACGACAACTGTCGCGCCTTCTTCGGCGAGCAACTCGGCGTGGCATCGCCCCACGCCCTGACCGGCTCCGGTAACAATGGCAACTTTTCCGTCAAGTGCTCCCATGGTGATGTCCTTTCGGTAGTCGACAACTGCGTGCGAACGGCGCCATGGCTCGGTGCACGAAGCACGACTCTATAGTGAGCACGTGCGCGTCTCCGTAGGCCTACCGATCGACAGACCCGATCCGAGTGGTCAATTCGTGTCTGGAGCGGGCATCTCACTGACCGCGCGCGCCGCAGAGAGCGCGGGGTTTGACGCAGTGTTTGCCACCGATCACCCTGCCCCTGACGCCAAGTGGCTGACCCATGGGGGCCACCCCACGCTTGACCCATTCGTGGCGCTCAGCTTTGCGGCCGCAAGTACATCACGCGTGAAGGTGCACACCAACTTGATGGTGTTGCCGTATCGCAATCCGTTACTTGCAGCAAAGAGTGTTGCAAGTCTTGATGTGTTGTCAGGCGGACGCCTCATCTTGGGTGTCGGTGCCGGGTACTTACAGCCCGAGTTTGCCGCACTCGGCGTTCCGTTTGATGACCGCGCTGCACGCTGTGACGATGCTCTCGACACGATGATCAAAGCATGGTCAGGCGAACCATTCGACCATCAAGGCATCGACTTCGCAGCGAAAAACATCATCGTGCAGCCAGCACCAACGCAGCGGCCGCATCCGCCAATTTGGGTTGGAGGCAACTCGATGAAGGCCATCGAACGCGCAGTTCGTTTTGCCAACGGTTGGGCACCAATGCCGTCGCCGAAGTCCAGCGCAAAATTTCTCGGTACTCCAGGCATGGAATCAGTTGACGACTTGCGAGTGCGTATCGAACGGTTGCACGAATTGCTCACCGCGGCCGGCCGAGACATCTCGAGTTTTGACATTGCAATGCTTCCGGCACAACAGACCCATTTCGGAGACCAAAACGCTTCACCCCAAGCCGTCATCGACGAGGCACACCAACTGGCTAAGGCAGGGGTCACAGTGCTGGTGGTCAATGTGGCGGGCGAACACCCTGTTCAATTCGCAGAGAACGTCGCGAAATGGGGGGCCGAGATCCTCCCGCAACTACCGAAGTAGCGGGCACGTAGTTGCCACCTCCCCTAGCGGGTCGAGAAAAGTTTTTGATACCGTGTCAGAAAGGATCAACCACGCGTATTTCCGATGATTCGGTGGATGTGGTTAACGCAAAGGGATAGTCATGGCTGAGAATACCGCAAGCGACAGAACAAGTGGACGCGAGATTCCAAAAATCATCAGCGTCGACGATCACGTCGTTGAACCACCGCATATTTTCGAGCGCTGGATTGATCCGAAGTTCCGCAACCACCCCGATGTTCCGCGAGTCGAGCGTCGCGGTATCGGCGCGATGGTCTACAAGGGCGGCACGCAGTACGACATCGAGTGGGATGACTCGAAGCCCAAGGCCGACACCTGGTTCTACGAAGATCTCGTTCAGCCACACAAGCGCCATGTGGCTGCTGTCGGTTTCGAACGTGACGACATGACGCTGTCGCCCATCACATACGACGAGATGCGTCCTGGTTGTTACGACCCGAAGGAACGTCTGAAAGACATGGATGCCGACCACGTCGAAGGTTCTTTGTGCTTCCCCACGATGCCGCGTTTTTGTGGCCAGACATTCGCCGAGCGCAAGGACAAAGACCTCGCACTCGCATGTGTTCGCGCGTACAACGACTGGATGATCGAGGAATGGTGTGGCGACTCTGACGGACGCCTCATTCCACTGCCACTCATTCCGTTGTGGGATGTTCAATTGGCTGTCGAGGAAATTCGTAAGAACGCCGCACGCGGCGCGACTGCAGTCGCCTTCTCGGAAATCACTGCGAAGCTCGGCCTGCCCACGCTGCACAGCGGCTATTGGGAACCTTTCTTTGAAGCATGCGAAGAGACCAACACGATCATCTGCATGCACATCGGTTCTTCGAGCCAAATGCCAGCGACATCGTCAGATGCCCCGCCGGCAGTTGCCGCCACGCTCAGTTTCGGCAACGCCATGAGTTCACTTTCTGACTTCCTCTTCAGTGGTGTACTCGTGCGCCATCCGAAGTTGAAGTTGGCATATAGCGAAGGCCAAATCGGCTGGGTGCCCTACATTCTCGAGCGTGCCGATGACGTGTGGCACGAGCACCGTGCATGGGGTGGCGTCAAGGGAGTCATCCCGGAACCGCCGAGCACCTACTGGCATCGTCAGATCTACGGCTGCTTCTACCGCGACCGTCACGGTCTCGAGAGCTTGCACCGCATCGGTGAAGACAACGTGACGTTCGAGACGGACTACCCGCACACAGACAGCACGTGGCCTTTCACCAAGAAGATCTTCGAAGAGCAAGTGCAGGATCTCTCCGATGAGTTGGTGTACAAGCTCGCGCGTGGCAATGCCATCAAGATGTTAAACCTCGACCCGGTGACGGGTCGTTGGCGCAAGCCGTAGTCAGAGAGTGCGGTGACGGGGGTGCCGCTTCCTGATCATGTCGAGGCGATAGCCAAGAGAGTCAACAACTGGGGACGCTGGGGAAGCGACGATCAGTTGGGAACGCTGAACTTCATTGATGAAGCTGCGCGTCTGCGCGGTGTGAGCTCGGTGCGCACCGGACGAGCGTTCGCACTCGGTCTTCCACTCGATGAGAAAGGCCCGCAAATGGGATTCGTCAAGGGTCGTGACAACCCGGTGCACACGATGGTGATGGTCAATGAGCCATCACAACCCGGAAGCACAGGATGCTGGAGCGACGATGCCATCACGATGGGTGTGCAAGCCTGCACACACTGGGATGCGCTGTCACATGCGAGCCTCGATGGTCGACTGTACAACGGTCATCCGGCATCAGCAATCACCTCTGAAGGTGCCGCGTTGTGTGGCATCGATGTGATTCCCACGATTGTTAGCCGTGGAATCTTGCTTGACGTTGCTCGTGCTCGCGGTGTCGACCAACTTCCCGGTGGACACGCGATTGGCCCAGAAGACCTTGATGCCGCGTTGGCGCTCACTGGTCTCACCATCGAACCGGGTGACATCATCTTGTTACGCACCGGGCACATGAAGGTGTTCCTGAGTGGCGACAAACTGAACTACGCCATCACTGCGCCGGGCCCCGGCATCCATGCAGCGGAATGGATGCATCGCCACAGCGTCGCCGCACTGGCGTTGGACAATCTCATCTTTGAAGTGTTCCCTTGCGAGAGCAAAGACGCCTGGCTACCCGTGCACTTTCTCCATCTTGTGCATATGGGCATGATCCAGGGCCAAAACTGGAACCTCGAGGAACTCGCCGCGGATTGCGCCAGCGACGGGCGATACCATTTCTTGTTGAACGCTTCACCAGAGCCCATCACCCGCGGAACAGGGTCGATGGTCAATCCGGTGGCGATCAAGTAGCAGCGAGCAATCGCTCACACCACGGGGGAAATCAAACATGGCGTTGAACGGAATCGATATGTCATCCATACCGACAGTCGCGTCTCAATTGCGTGCTCGACTCGGTGATGACCGAATGGGCTACGTGCTCGACGACGAGCGTTACACCTGGCACGAGGTCGCACTGCAATCAGCCGTACGTGGTGCGATGCTACGCGAGTTACTTCGCCCAGGTATCCCCCACATCGGAGTGCTTCTCGAAAACACTCCCGAGTACTTACTACTCGCAGGTGGCGCTGCGTTTGCCGGAGGGACAATCGTTGGCGTCAACCCCACTCGTCGCGGTGACGAACTTGCAAAAGACATCAGGCACGCGGATTGTCAACTCATCATCACCGATAACCAGAGCAGACATCTGCTCGAAGGGCTCGATCTCGGCGCAGTGCACACCACCTTGTACGTCGACTCCGAGGAATATCGTGCACTGCTCGCAAAGCATGCTGACACCCCGGTACAAGCACCCGAGAGTGACCCGAGTCCGGCAGCACCATTGTTCTTGCTGTTCACCAGCGGGAGCACGAGTGCTCCGAAGCTCGTGGTGTGCAGTACAGCACGAATGGCCATCTCTGGCATTCGTGCGTCTGAAATTACTGGCGTCTCTCGCGATGACATCTGTTATTCACCAATGCCTCTTTTCCATGGCAATGCACTCATGGCGCTGTGGGCATCAGCGCTGCACTTCGGTGCACCAGTGGTGTTGCGTCGAAAGTTCTCTGCATCAAAGTTCCTCGACGACATTCGCGAACACAACGCGACCTTCTTCACCTATGTCGGTCGCACCATCGCATACATTCTTGCGCAACCCGAGACACAGGCTGATGCGAAGAACAACCTGCGCGCTGGCTTCGGAACAGAAGCAAGCATTCTTGACCGCAATCTATTCGAAGAGCGGTTCAACTGCAAACTCATCGAAAGCTACGGAAGCAGCGAGAACGGCGTTGTCATTGGTTTGACACCCGATTCTCCGCCGGGATCTCTTGGCCTTCCACGAAACCCCGCCGACGAAATTGCCGTCGTTCATTCCGAAACAGGCGAAGAATGTGAACGCGCCCGCTTTGATCAACACGGTGCGCTGCTCAACCCCACAGAAGCAATTGGTGAGCTCGTCAACAAGACACCTGGCCAGACATTCGAGGGTTACTACAACAACAAGGAGGCCACCGAGACGCGCATGCGTGGTGGCTGGTACTGGAGTGGCGACCTCGGCTACCGCGACGTTGCGGGTTTCTTCTACTTTGCCGGCCGCAACGCAGACTGGTTACGAGTCGACAGCGAGAATTTTGCTTCAGCCCCCATCGAAGAGATCTTGCGTCGCTTCCCCGGTGTCGTCATGGTCGCCGTGTACGCCGTGCCTGATCCGCGCACAGGTGATCAAGTAATGGCAGCCATGGAGTTGACGCCCGGTACGTCGTTTGATACCGCTGCCTTCGACTCGTTCCTCGCGGAACAGAAAGACCTCGGCACAAAATGGGCGCCGCGATTCGTGCGGGTGGCATCGAACATTCCGCTGACCGCCAATAACAAGGTCAACAAGCAGCCACTTCGTGTTGAATCGTGGCTGGTCAATGACCCCCTCTACTGGCGTGTTGACCCGGGTGCACCTCTCCAGCCATTCACTTCTGAGTTGAAGGACTCATTGCACCAGAAGTTCGTCGATAATGGCAGGGTCAGTTACCTACCCGCAGGAGCAATCTCATGACCTACGTCATCGGCGACACCAACACCGACATGCTGTTGCCCGACCCCGATGCAGGGCCGTTGCACTACACGCTTATCTCAGTCGATGATCACTTGGTTGAGCCACCTGACATGTTCGATGGTCGTTTGCCGTCGCACTTGCAGGCTGAGGCACCTTCGCTTGTCGTGAACGAGCATGGCCATCAGGTATGGCAATTCGACGGGCAAACTTTTTCGCAGGTTGGCATGAATGCAGTCGCCGGTCGTCGACCCGAAGCACGTTCGCTCGAGCCCACTCGCTTCGAAGACATGCGTCGCGGATGTTGGGATATCCACGAACGCGTCAAGGACATGGACCTGATCGGTTGTTGGGCCTCGCTCAACTTCCCTTCTCAAATTGCAGGTTTTGCAGGTCGCGTGTTCAGCGCGTGCGCCAACCCAGACTTGGGCCTCGCTGTTACGCGCGCATGGAACGACTGGATGCACGAGGAATGGTGGGCTCCGTACCCGGAGCGCATCATCCGCTGTGGCATTACCTATTTGACTGATGCAAACTTGGCAGCAGAAGAAATTCGCCGCAATGCCGCTCGTGGCTTCACCACAGTGACTTTGCCGGAAAGGCCACACAACGTCGGGCTTCCATCCATCTTCACTGGATGGTGGGACCCAGTCATCGAAGCGTGTGTTGAAACTGACACAGTCATTTCATTGCACGTCGGTTCAAGTGGTATGTATCCGCTTCCAGAAGGTGCACCCTTCTTACAACTCGGCGCCACGATGTTCGGTCAGTTGTCATTGAATGCGTGCGCAGAATGGCTATGGAGCGGTTACGGATACCGGTACCCCACTTTGAAAATTGCCATGAGCGAAGGCGGCATCGGTTGGGTGCCGATGTTGCTTGACCGCCTCGAAAATGTGGTCGACCGAAGTGGCTATGGACGTGGCTGGGATCTTCGCCCAGCAGAAATCCTGCGTCGCAACTTCTACTTCTGCACCATCGATGACCCGAGCACTATTGACTTGTACGACGTCATCGGCGAGGACCACATCATGGTTGAAGTCGACTACCCGCACGGCGACAGCACTTGGCCAGACACACAAGAAGAACTGAAGAAGGCATGGGGCCACCTACCTGCACGGGTGCTTCGTAAGTTCTGCAGCGAAAATGCATCGCATCTCTACCGACACCCGCTTCCACCCGAAGTACTTCCCGCACTCGACTGATGGTTGCTTTCTCGCCTTCTCGTCTTCTTCCAGATCTTGGACCACGCCAAATGGTGGTGCTCCTCGCACGCACTCTCATGCGCGAGGGATACGACGATCACTTGGCAGGTCACATCACTTGCAAACAGCCAGACGGCACGTACCTCGTCAATCCGTGGCCACTCATCTGGGATGAATTCGGACCAGATGACGTTCTGGTGATGGACAAAGACGGCAACAAGCTCGCTGGAAAGTGGGACGTTCCTCTCGGCATTCCTTTGCATGTAGCGCTACATCGACTTCGAGATGACGTCATCGTAGCCATGCACAATCATCCGCTGTACGGAACGACATTCGCCAACACTGGCCGCATTCCGCCGCCGTACGACCAGTCGAGCGCACTCGGTGGCGGAACGGTCACTCTCGTCGACGAATACAAGTCAGCAGTGAACGACATGGATTCCGCGATGGCAGCTGCGACAGCAATGGGCAATGCCGACATGGCTCTTCTCGCGAACCACGGTGTATTTGTCACTGGAAAAACCATTCGTGCAGTGCATCAGCGAGCGGTGGCACTCGAGCAACGCTGTCAGCACGCCTGGTACGTCGAAGCAATCGGCGGCGGCACACCGCTTGCAGAACCAGTGCAAGAACGCTTCCGTCACAGCGACGGCGATGGTTTCATCGGATTCTTCGAGGCGATGGCGCGTCGCGAGTTGCGTCGCGACCCAGCGATACTTGCCGGCGGACCCCGCTGACACCGAGTATCTGTCGACACTCATCAATCTGATTAGCAACATCCAGAGAGGGACCATGGATCGACTTCGGACATATCCAGAGGGCACACCGTTCGCAGGAACCGTCGGCGAGACGCTTGCCGACAGCGTTCCTGCCGGGCGAAGGTACCTGTTGTGGCTACGACGACTGCACGCCGGTGTCTGCCAACTATTCAGATGAGTTCCGTTACACCAACGTCATCCACCGCGCCATCATCAATGTCAGTGAACGCGAGCAACGAGATCTGGATACAGAATTTAAAGCGGCATGGGCTTCTCAGTGAGCGGATACCGCGCGCATCGTCACGACTGCCACTGACGCCAGGTGTCGAACCACTCAGGAAGCTCACCCTTGCCAGAGTGATTCGCCGGCCAATTCGCATCGGGTAAGTCAATGGGTCGCTGCAACATGTCGGCGCCGTACCACAACATGTGGCGACGCCGCACGAACAACCACGTGCCGTCGACCTTGGCATAGTTGTCGTGATACTGAATTTGCTGCACCACCCACTTGCCCGGTGAATCCACCGGCTCGATCTCTCCTCGACAACTGACGATGCCGGTTGCTGTCACCTCGTCAATGACATCTATGACGTGGTTGGTGACTTGCAAGATGCTGCGCTTCAAGTCACGCAACATTCCATTCATGTTCTCTTTGAGAGCTTGGCGTCCTTGAAGTGTCTTGCCGAGCTTCACATCAGGAACGAACAATTCGACAACCTTGTCAAGGTCGCGCATGTCCATGTACACGGCATAGCGACTTGCCAGTTGGCAGATGTCCTCATGGGCAACCAGCCATGCCACGGGGTCTGTTTCGCGAAGAGTCACAACGTCCCCTACTTCAGCGGTGGAAGCGGATGTGGATGAGAAGTCGGTTGCAACAGGGCGTCGATTCCCCCGTCAGCAAAGATTGTCTGACCCACGATGTAACTCGATGCGGTTGACAACAAGAAAGCGATTGGTTCAGCCATCTCTTCTGGTTTGCCCCACCGATTGATCGGAATCGGAATCTGTTCGAAAGCACTCTTCGTCAGTTCATTCGTGGCTGCTTGCTGGGTCATCTGCGTGTCGATGATTCCGGGAGCGATGCCGTTCACACGAATACCCGCACCGAGCCACTCGGGCTTCACCGCGTTCATCCGAATCCAGAATGCGACCGCCAGTTTTCCTGCCGGATAGGTCATCCAGCCCCGACCTTGAAAATGTTCGGTGCACTCTTCCTCTGTGTGTGAGAGGTAATAGAGACCATCTTCGACGGGCAACCCAGGTGTCATCGTCGTCGAGTTTGACGACACCAATACCATCGCAGGATTCGTCCCCTTGCTAAGTGCCTCGCGCAACCCGTCTGCCAATGCCATCACCCCGAAGAAGTTGACTTTCACCGTGAGGTCAATGCCTCCCATGCCATTCACACCAGCACACTGGGCCAACCCGTCGAGTCGCTCACCACATGCCGACAACACACCGTCGATTGCTGCTTGACGACCTTCGACACTTGACAAGTCAGCCGAGACATCCGTGCCCTTCAAGTCAACGCCGATGACGGTGTGTCCACGGGATTGCAATAGATCTTTGGTGGCTTTGCCGATGCCATTTGCGGCACCAGTGACACAAATTGTCGACATGTGTAATTCCTTCTCTCTTTGACGATTGATGAGGTGTGGTGATCAGATTTTCGAGATGACGCTGTCGCCGAAGGACAACAGTGATTCACGTCGAACATCGAGATCATTTGGGTCTTTGCCGCTGTAGTACCACGGCACTGCCATGAACACGGGTTCCATGCCGTAGCTCTCGATGGTGTCACCGAGGCGTCGATATGCATCTGGGCCTACAGCATCGATCGGCAGTACGAACGCCGAGAAGGGCCCGCTGCGGCCATGTTTTGCGCGAAGTACAGAAAGACGCTGCGCGATGTCAGTGATCTCTTGAGAGGTTGCTTGCACCGAGATCCACCCGTCGCCCACTCGCGCTGCGCGCTCGAGCGCCGGTTCGCTGTGACCACCCACGTGAATCTTGACGGGAGTTGACGGTGATGGGCTGATCATGAGCCGACCGAAGTCATAGTGCTTACCGTGATGTTCGATGAACTCTGGTCCATTGCCCGAGCACACGAGGCGCAAGATGTCAATCTGTTCATCAAGACGTGCACCACGCGTGCGCATGTTGGTTCCGGTCCACGCAAACTCTTCCGGAATCCACGACAGACCCACGCCAATCTCGATGCGATCGTCTGCCATGACCGCAAGAGATGCAATTTGTTTGGCGAGCAACAATGGGTCGCGAAGCGGCGTCTTCAACACATTGGTGACAAATCGAATTCGACTTGTGCGAGCTGCCATCCATGCCATCGAAACCGTCGGATCGACAAATGGTGTGTCAGCAGCCCAGAAACGTGAGCCATCACTGCTGTATGGATATCCGGCGGAAACAGTCTCGGGATAAAACACCGAGTCTGGGACCGCGATGAAATGGAACCCAGCCTCTTCGGCCACCGACGCAAGAGCACGAACGTGCTCGTCAGGGAACATGGGAAACGGAACGCAGAACCTCATGCTGACCACCTCATGTCCGCAGACTAGTGATTGAGAATGTCGCCACGACCAGCCGCGACGAACCTCGCCCTCAACTGGGCAGCATGTTCGGCGGTCATCTTTTCGTAGCCGGAGTCCTTGGTGGGTTTCCACCACATGTCGCTGACTCCTTGTTCACAACTATGCCAACGCTCAAGCACCAACTGCCGCTTGAGCACCTTCGTCGTCTGCGTGAGAGGCAACTGTTCCATCACGCGGATGAACGTGGGCATCCACTTGGTGCCCATGTCTGGTTGCGTGGACAGGAATGTGGCGAAGTCGTTCACATTGAACGCACTGACGTCATCCATTTGTAGCGCCACCATGACACGATCACCGATCTCAGGGTCTGGCACCCCGTATGCCGCAGACAACACAACCGCGGGGTACCGGGCAACGATGCGATCGATAGGTGCGGCCGCAAAATTCTCGCCGTCAACCCGAATCCAATCGGCATTGCGACCGGCAAAGTAGAAGAAGCCTTCAGCGTCGCGGTACGCGAGATCGCCCGTCCAGTACGCGCCATTTCGACTTCGTTCCGCATTTGCTTCCGCATTGTTGTAGTAACCCTCGAAGGTGTTGTACCCAAGATTCACAATTTCGCCCGTGGCTTCTTCAGCGTTCAACAACTTGCCATCGGAATCAAAACGTGCAGGTGGGCACTCTTGCCCCGTCTCCGGATTAAGCACCTTCACATCAGGCGAAGTTGCTCGACCCAATGCTCCGGCGGGCATACCCGGTACACGGTTGATAGATGCACCCGTCTCTGACTGTCCGTACCCATCAACAAGCGGCACACCGAAACGTTCCTTGAAACCAGCGATGTCTTGTTCGCCGCCTTCGTTACCAAAACCAATTCGCAGCTTGTGCTTCCGATCGAGGTCACTCGGTGGCGTCGCCAACACGTACGCAAGTGGACGCCCCACATAATTGAAGTACGTGGCTCCGTACTTCACCACATCGGGCATGAACTGCGATGCACTGAACTTCTCGCGCAGCGCAAGTGTTGCACCTGCTTTCACGGTCGGCGCCCATGCGGTCATCAATGCGTTGGAGTGGAAAAGCGGCATGGCCATGTAAGTGACGTCATCGGCCGTCATATTTGTGATGCCGATGAGTGAGGTGGCCACCATGTCGAGTCGACCGTGCGACACAATGACTGCCTTTGGCGCACCCGTGCTGCCAGAAGTGAAGACGAACATGAGATTGGTCTTGTCATCTACCTGAACTGATGGGAGCGGTGCATCTCGATGAGGATCAAGTCGTGCGGCGTATTCGGGCGTGTCCACCACGAGCACACGTCCGTTTGCAGGACCAAGGTCAAGACCATCGAGCAGTTCAGCGTTGCCAGCATGTGTGACGACTATCTGACAATCAGTGAATGTCACGTCTCGCTGAAGTTCGGCTCCGCGACGCGTGGAGTTGAGGCCAACAACAGTGGCACCGGTCATCGCAGCGACGCCGATCCACATTGTGAACTCGGGGTGATTGTCCATCAGGACACCGATGTGCGCAGGCCCAGGCTGACGCATTGACTCGAACAGAGCTGCGCGCTGGGCGATGCACCGAACCCACTCTCGATACGTCCACTTGTCGTCATTGAGCACGACGGCGATGTTGTCGTCTTCGGCATGCGCCCGGATGTGGTCGGCAAAAGTCGTCATAAGAAGCGTACTTAGAGCGAACGAGCCAGAGTTCCGGCAGAGTGGATGGCGCCTTCGATGTAGCCAACATCGTGTGCGTCACCGATGACGTCGACCCGAAGACCGGCTGCTCGAAGTGCGTCGGCCAATGGTGCCGATGCTTCAACATTGTCCGCGATGATGACATCGTCATAGGCGACTGAGTGCGATTGCTCGCCAACCACGTATGAAACCGAACCACCTTCGTACGACGTGACTTGTGCACCTCGTATCAAGGTGACTCCGTGCGTCGAAGCCTTCTTGACCGCCGTCCAACGACGCGGCATTGCCATCGGCAGACCAAGTTGCGCACCAGATTCGAGGAGGGTCACGCGACGGCCTCTCTCTGCCAAGAACTCAGCCAACTCGAGCCCAACAAGCGAACCCCCGACAACGACGACGTTCTTGCCGAGCGGCAACCATGTCTTGCTGAGCGAACGAACTCGCTGCGCAGACTTGGTGATTCCGAGAGTTCGACCGGCCGCAACCACAAGACGAGCGAGTGCTGGCGCCGTCGGAACAGCACCGTCACCGGTCATGAGAGCGCGAAGATCGTCGCCGGTGTAGATGTGTCGCTGATGTGCCCCGGCAATTGCGGGCCGATCACGCACCGCACCAGTTGCCACGACAACGTGGTCGGGCGCAAGTGCACGCACGGAGTCGACCGTTGCGCGCTCTCCCGTGCGCACTGCCACGCCGAGTCGACGAACTTCATGTTCGAGATGCTCAACGAGTGGTCCGTTTGCCGGCGTCGTGAGTTGCGAGAACCATGCAGTACCGCCGAGTCGCAACGAGGCTTCGAGCAGCGTCACGCAATGACCTCGTTCAGCAGCGATGCGCGCAGCTTCCATACCAGCTGGGCCACCACCAATGACGACGACGTGCTTTGACGCTGAAGCCTTTGAGGTGACGGCAAGAGACTCGTTACAGAGTGCGGGATTGACGGCGCACTTCGGCGCCCCATCGAAGAAGTTCTGTTCGACACAGACATAACAGTTGATGCACGGACGAACGCTCTTCGGGTTGCCCGCTCGCAACTTGTTCACGAGGTTCGGATCAGCAAGCAACTGTCGACCCATCGACACAAAGTCGCAATCACCTGCATTCAACATGTCTTCAGCAACCTCAGGCAAGATTCGACCGACTGCAATGACTGGAATTGAGACTGCGCGCTTCACAATGCGCGCGAGATCACGGAACTGCCCGACTTCAGAGGGAAGCGGACCCTTGGTGAAATCAGCAAACGGATTGTGGGCATTTCCTGACACGTGAATTGCGTCGGCGCCTGCCGCTTCCGCCATGCGAGCAAACACTGCCGTTTCCTCAGGAGTCTGGCCACCTTCGAGTCCGTATTCGATGCCGTTCAGGCGCACACTGATTGCGAGGTCGTTGCCAACACGCTGGCGAATTGCTTTGACAATCTCAACCATGAGGCGTCCACGATTTTCGACTGAGCCACCCCACCTGTCAGTACGCTTGTTGTACCCGGCCGACAAGAAAGTGTTGATGAGGTATCCGTGCGCAGCGTGAACTTCGACAGCATCGACATTGGCGCGCTTTAGGCGTTCTGCTGCAATTGCAAACTGGTCGATGACCCAAAGCAAATCGTCTTCGGTTGCTTCCTTGACGGTCGGGGTCTTGCCTCGCGACGCGGTACCAAGGCGCATCAACTCGTCCATCGTGTTGTCTTGCAGCGCACTCATGTCGAGTTTGCTTTCGGGCTTTGTCGGCACGAGTAGTGGACGACCTTCTGCGGTGTCGCAGTTCGCTGTCTTGCCGTGATGGCAAATCTGAATGCACAACTTGCTGCCTGCTGCATGAATGCTGTCTGCGAGGGCTTTGACCGTGGGGATGAACTTGTCATCACTGAACGCAGGCTGATGCCAGGAACAACCACCAATTGGCCAGGCAACAGCGCCAGTGCCAGTGATGATCATGCCGGTACCACCTGCTGCACGCGCTGTGTAATGCGCGATTTCCGCTGCAGAGAAATGACCTTCTTCGCACAGGTTCATGTCCATCGCAGGCAAGATCACGCGGTTCGACAATTCGACACGACCGATATGGCCCGTGCTCAGAAGTTTCGTGAATGCCATGTCGTTCCCCGCTCGTTCGTTTCTTGTGTTACCAACCCTGGAAACGGGTTTCGCGGCGCTCAATGAAGGACTGCACGCCCTCTTGGAAGTCGTGCGTGTGAGACGCCAATTCTTGGGCCCATGCCTCCTCGTCGAAGGCGGCGCCACGGTCAGAGTCAAGCGACCGATTCAGAAGCCACTTCGCCAGTCCGATTGCTTTTGTCGGACCTTGCGACAGTTTGTGTGCCCACTCATTGACGGTGGCATCGAAGTCTGCTGCGGCAACACACTTGTTGATGAGCCCAATGCGTTCTGCATCTGAGGCGCTCAAGTCGTCACCGAAGAACACCAGTTCTTTGGCTTTGTGCAACCCAACCATGCGCGGCAATAAATATGCACCACCACCATCTGGAGTGATTCCGCGACGAACGAACACCTCAATGAACTTGGCACTGTCAACTGCAACAACCAAGTCACATGCAAATGCCATATGCGCTCCGATACCAGCTGCAGTGCCGTTGACTGCTGCGATGACTGGCTTCTCGCAGTCAAGAATCGCGTTAATCAGACGTTGTGCACCGCGTTTGATGTTGCGACCGATGTCGCCTGTCGAACGTTCGGGAGCACCCTCTGGGCGCTTGTTCTCCGGCACCTTCGATACTCGAAGATCTGCACCAGTGCAGAAATGCTTTCCATTTGCCGTCAACACGACGGTCCGTACGTTGAGGTCACTCGAAAAGTCGCTGAATAACTCAATCATCTTGTTGCGTTGGTCGGGCGTGACTGCGTTTGCGGCCTGCGGACGGTTCAACGTGACACGTGCGATGCCGTTTTCAATGGAGCAAAGAAGTTCCTCGCTCGTTGCGTCGTCAGCCATGAGTACTCCTTAGACCAAGTGGGTGTGTGAGGTTGCGAATTGCGATGTTGTCAGCGTGCGGTCACCGTGACGGTGTCACGACCACTCTTCAACACTGTTCCGGGTGTGGCACCTGTCGGCTTGCTGCCGGCCATAATTGCGGTGCCGTTCACCAAAACGTGTTCGACGCCGATCGAACCAGCCGTGAGACGAGCAGAATCGCCGGGCAAGTCGTGCACCAGTCGAACTGGATCGCTTCCGACAGTCTCGGGGTCGAACACGACGACGTCTGCAATCGCGCCGTCGCGCAAGACTCCGCGATCCTTCAGCCCGAACAGAGACGCGGGCTCTGAGGTCATCAATTTGATGGCGGTTTCCACAGGAACAAGCTTGCGACCGCGCAAACAATCCGCAATGAACTGAGTGGTGTATGTGCTGCCACACATGCGGTCAAGGTGTGCTCCAGCGTCTGACCCACCGATCATGGCGCGATCATCGAGCCACAAGTCTCGTCGCATGGTCCATGAGTCTGCATCGTCGTCTTGCGGAGTCGGCCACAGAACAGTGCGGAGATCGTCTGCAATCACGATGTCGAGCAATGTTCCGAAGTTCGACGTGCCACGCTCGGCTGCAACGTCTTTTACCTTTCGACCAGAGAGCCCCTTGTTGGCGTCACTGTAGGTATCGCCGACGACGTAGTCACCCCAGTCTGCAAGTCGACGGAAGACTCCTGCCTCACGTGATTGCGCCCACTCCATCAGCTTCAAGCGAGTGTCACCGTCTTGCAGTCTCATGATTCGCTCTGGCATCGGCACACCAAGCACCGACTGCCAATTCGGTAATAGCCATAGCCCGCAGAAGTTGAGGAACGACATGTTCATCGGCGCCTGCACTGGCATGGTGAGGGCGACCACTCGCCCACCAAGTTGCTTGGCGCGCTCGAATGCCTGCAATTGACGCGGCACACGTTCAGGCTCACGCGAGTCGACAGTCAACACGTTCCAGTTCATCGGCCGATTGGCTGCAGCACTCATTTTTGCCAGCAGTTCAATTTCATCGTCGGCAAACTGGTCGAGACAACCAGGAACAATTCCTTCAAGAGTTGTTCCTTCGTACTTGCCGGTCTCTTCGCATAAGGCGATCAACTCGTCGTGTGTGGCCCATCGACTTGCGACAGGCTCACCTTCACCATCGGAATGCGACGTCGAATTGGTGAATGAAAAACCAATTGCTCCGGCTTCAATTGCTTTAGCAAGTTCCTTGCGCATCGCTTCGATCTGCGTGGCGTCTGCCGGACTACCGATTGCGTCGAGACCCATTGAGTAGCGACGGATAGCACAATGTCCGACAAGAAAGCCCGCATTGACTGCAATGCGACCTTCGAAAAGATTGAGATAGTCACTGAAGGATTCCCAATCCCATGATGTGCCGTTCTCGAGCGCTGCGAGCGGCATGCCTTCAACTTTTGCCATCATGCGACGCAAGTAGTCCGCATCACCGGGTTTCAATGGAGCAAGCGTGAACCCGCAGTTCCCGGCAATGACGGTTGTGACGCCGTGCAGACTTGATGGCGTTGCCATCGGATCCCACAACAACTGCGCGTCGTAGTGAGTGTGCGGGTCGACGAACCCTGGGCACACGATCTTGCCGGTGGCATCAATGACATTTGCAGCAGACTCATCGATAGAACCCACGGCAACGATGCGTCCGTCCTTGATACCCACATCAGCGCGACGAGGTGCTGCTCCGGTGCCGTCAACGACCATTCCGCCTGTGATGAGGTGGTCAAGCATGTCCTCGCCCTCTTCCCTTCGATTGAAGATGTTTTGCATCCGAGAAATTCGCGCGGAAACCTCGAAAAACTGCCCTAGGTCTTGTCGTCAGTGATTTCTGACGGACCGTCAGATTGTACCATCGGTGCCCTTATGGGGAACCAAGCGAGTGACAAGACATACAAAATGCTGATTGGTGGCGAATGGGTGGACGGCGCCAATGGCTCCTACCCGATCATCAACCCTGCCACCGAAACAGTCGCCGGTCACGCCCCCGAATGTTCCGTCGAACAATCAGTTTCTGCAGCCCGCGCAGCAAAGGAGGCGTTCCCGAAGTGGGCGGCAACTCCACCGGACGAGCGTATCCGCCTCCTGCAGGCAGCAGCTGTCGAGCTTGAGCGCCGCGCACCTGAGTTGGTGCCGCTCATCATCTCTGAAACGGGCGCCACTGCACAGGTCGGATCACGAATGCAGGTTCCCGTCGCCGTGGAACGGTTCCATAGGTACGCGCAAGGTGCGATGAAGAACATCGATATTCCACTTCCACCGTCGCTCATGAATGCCACTCCACTTGCACCAGGTGGTGTCATTGGCGCAATCGTTGCTCGTCAACCCGTGGGCGTTGTCGCTTGCATCTCTCCGTACAACTTCCCACTCACGAACATGGCCGGCAAGATTGCACCAGCGCTCGCAGTCGGATGCACCGTCGTCATGAAACCGGCCCCGCAAGATCCATTGGCGATTCTCGAACTCGCTGAGATCTTGCATGCAGTTGGTTTCCCACCCGGCGTCGTGAACGTGGTGTCATCATCGAAACCCGAACCCGCTGCGATTCTCACGGAGACTCCCGAAGTCGACATGGTGTCGTTCACCGGAAGCACCACGGTCGGTCAGCAAATCTTCGCGGCGGGCTCGCAAACCATGAAACGGCTACTGCTTGAGCTAGGCGGCAAGGGCGCTGCACTCGTGTTCGAAGATGCAGATGTCGCCACTGCAATCGGCAGCATTGCAAGCGTGTGGGCATTCCACTCCGGGCAAATCTGCACTGCACCGACACGCGCACTCATTCACCGCAGCAAGTACGACGAGGTTGTCGAGAATTTGGCAGGCGCGGCAAAATCGCTGAAAGTTGGTGCGCCAACTGATCTCGACACCATGGTCGGGCCTGTCATCTCCGGCATTCAACGCGATCGCATCGAGTCGTACATTGCCAAAGGCGCTGCAGAAGGTGGAGCGGTCCTTGTTGACGGGCGCAAACCATCTCATATGGACCAGGGCTATTACGTCGCGCCAACTCTCATAGCCGACTGCAAGATGGGCATGACAGCAGTACAAGAAGAGATCTTCAGACCAGTCGTTGTGACACTCCCCTTCGACACAGAAGAGGAAGCAATCGCCATGGCAAACGGCACCGACTTCGGTCTCTACGACTATGTATTTAGTGGCGACACGGCTCGTGCCTATTGCGTGGCGCGACAACTGCACAGTGGCAACGTGGGCATCAACACAGCTCAACGCAACCACGAGACCGCATTCGATGGTTTCACGTTGTCCGGCGTAGGCTGCGACGGCGGTGACTTTGGAATGCACGCTTACACCAAGATGCAGTCCATCGTCTGGCCCGGCTGAGCCTCTCATCTGCAAGACTTAAAAAACAATTCTCCACGAAGGATCACCACTCTCCATGACCACACAGGGTTTTCTCTCCGGTATTCGTGTTATCGACTGCTCGCTCCTTGGTCCGGCCGCCCTTGCCGGACACATGGTCGACTTTGGCGCCGAGGTCATCAAGATCGAGTCACCTGCTGGTGACTACGGCCGCCAGATGACTTGGCCGATTGTCGAAGGCGAATCATTGTTGCACCACCACATCAATCGTGGAAAAAAGTCAGTTGTGCTCGACTTGAAGAACGACGAAGGAAAACGAATCTTCGCTGAACTCATCAAGACCGCTGATGTCGTCATCGAAGCAATGCGTCCGGGTTTTCTCAACAAGATCGGTTTTGGATTCGAGAAATTGAAGGAACTCAATTCACGCATCGTGTTCTGTTCCATTTCTGGTTACGGAGCAACTGGCCCATACCGCAATCTTCCGTCCCACGGCATCGCATACGACACATGGAGTGGTGTGCTTGCACCAGTCACGGACGAGTTGGGCTTCGAGCGCATTCCCAATCAGGCAAACGTTGGCATCGTCGCCGGACCCGCTTTTGGCGCAATGGCGATTCTTGCTGCACTCGTGCGTGCACGTACAACGGGCGAAGCCGCAGCGATGGAAATTGCACAAAGCGATGCTGCCGCCTACTTCGATTGGTATCGCATCGAGACCTACATGGCCTACGAACGTCCACAGAGTGAAGTCACCGGAAACCCGAGTGACAATTTCGAGCGTCGTGAGCCGGGTCTTGCCGGCATGTGGCCGGGTGTGCGATACCAGTTCTACAAGAGCAAGAACGGACACGTCTTGTTCATGGCGAGCGAGCAAGCGTTCTGGAAGAACTTCTGTAACGGAATTGGTCGTATGGATCTGTTCGAAAAGTGGCCAGGTGCCACCTACGGTGACCACGCCCGCGGAAATCTTGAGCTACAAGCTGAACTCAAGACCATCTTTCTCACGAAGACCACTGAAGAGTGGATCGACTTCGGTAACGAACACAACACCACACTTGCTGCAGTGAACACTCCGAAGACCGTTGTCAATGACCCACAGTTCAAGGATCGTTTCACCTGGACCACAAAGGAACAGACAGGTTCAGAAATGATGCTGTTTCCGTTGCACGTCGATGGCGAGGAACTTCCTGTGCCTTCTCGCGCACCAACCTGTGGTCAGCACACCGAAGAGGTGTTGCGAGATGTGCTCGGTATGGATGCGTCAGCAATCGCGAAGGTTCGTGATTCTGGCGCAATTGGCTGATCAGCCGTCACCGATGGGGCTGCTTCAGTGCTGCACTTGCGACACAATGTCTTCAGCAAACTTCTCAATTGACGGGCGATAGTCATCAGCTGACAAGTTGAGGCCTTCCATCTGGCCTTTGCTCACGTTCTGATCCATGGCCCACGGCATGCAAATCATGCTGGTGACACCAAGCTTCTCTTCGGCGCGCTTGTACAAATCGACAGAAGGCATGGCGTAAATGCCACACATCACATCAAAGTCGTCATGTTCTCGACCGAACTCCTTGAGATACCCCTTCAGCTTTCCGACGTAATGCTCTGCTTGGTCCCAGGGATACGCATTACCTATCCACCCGTCGCAAAAACGTGCGGCGCGCTTCAATGCTGCATCTGTGTGGCCGCCTCCGTAAATCGGAATCGGTTTCGTCGGTGTTGGTTCCATCGTGCACAGCGGCACATCGAAATACTCTCCGTGCCACTCCACCCAACCGCTGTTCCACAACGACCGTAGCGCCGGAATCATCTCGTTCAAGCGCTTGCCACGCGTCGCGTAGTTAACGCCGTGCAGGTCGAACTCCTCCTTCATCCATCCGGCACCAACGCCGAGTGCGACGCGATTTTCTGAGATGACTGCTGCTGTCGACACTTCTTTCGCCAACTGAACGAGTGGTCGGTGCGGAGCCACATAAATGTTCGTGTTGAAGTGCAGCCGTTGAGTGACCGCTGCCATCGCACCGATGAGAACCATGGGGTCGGGCCATTGAGCTTTCTCGTCCCACATCGGCCGGCCATCCGGATAGGGCGAATAGGGATACTTGCTCTCCAGCACCTTCGGGTACACGAGATGGTCCGACACCATGATCCCGTGGTACCCGGCTTCGTCGAGCAGACGAGACACGGTGATGAGTTGGCGGGCGTCCATGAATGCGGTGGCTGACCAGAATTTCATGGACGTTTCCTATCATGCCCGTTCCGTTTAAGTGATGGCGATGTCCTTCTGACAGACTATTACAAGAGTCAGAAATCAGGGTTTTCCCGTCGTATCGAGCTCGGTTGGGGCGATGCGACGTCAGTCGGGGGTCACGGGTCCACATGTCGATGCACATCGGCGATTCGCCAGAAGAAGCAGCGTTCCGCGAGGAAGTGCGCGCATGGCTCAGCCAACACGCAGCCCCGCGCTCCGACGACGGCGGCAGTTGGCACGACGATCTCGACGCTCACTCTGTTGCGTGCAAGAAGTGGCAGCGAGTGCTTTTCGACAATGGTTGGGCCGGCATCTCGTGGCCGAAACACTTCGGTGGCCGTGGTGGGTCTCATCTTCAAGAGTCGATCTTCAACGAGGAACAAGCAAAGTTCGACGCACACACCGGACTCTTCGCTGTCAGCCTCGGCATGGTGGGTCCGACACTCATGGCGCACGGAACACCCGAACAACAATCCGAGTTTCTCCCCAAAATGTTGAGTGGCGTACACGTGTGGTGTCAGTTGTTCAGTGAACCAAACGCCGGAAGCGACTTGGCAAACGTCGCCACTCGTGCCATCGAAGACGGCGACGACTTCATTGTGAACGGCCAAAAGGTTTGGACGTCGATGGGACAGTACGCCGACTTTGGAATTCTTCTGACGCGCACCGAACCAGACTCACCAAAACACAAGGGCATCACGTACTTCATTGTCGATATGAAGTCGCCTGGCATTGAAGTTCGTCCTCTTGTTCAGATGACGGGCGTCGCGCACTTCAACGAGGTGTTCCTCACCGATGTGCGAATTCCAAAGGCCAACATCGTCGGTGATCTACATGGCGGATGGGCCGTCGCCAACACCACCCTCACCAGCGAACGCGGATTCATCGGCGGTGGGTCAAGCTCTTGGTCAGTCGACGAGCTCATCGACTTTGCACGTGAGCGAGGGCTCGACAAAGACCCGGTCGTGCGAGGGAAATTGGCGGAGTGCTACGCACGCGCCCAGACGCTCACCTACCTCGGTTACCGACTTCGCACTACGGCATCGCGTCGGACAATGCCGGGTCCAGAGATGTTCGTCATGAAATTGGCATACGCCCGCCATTGGTCACGAACTATGGACATCGCGATGGAAATCGCTGGTGCAGAAGGAATGCTCAGCGGTGACGCCGCTGGTGACGCATTGCATTGGCAACACAATCTTCTCGGGCAATTCGCCATCCGACTGGGTGGCGGCACGAACGAGGTGCAACAGAACATCATCGGCGAACGCGGCCTTGGTCTACCGCGCGAGCCGTCCGTAGATCGAGACCAACCATGGCGATTACTCGCGAAGGGATGACCGTGTCACAAGTACAACAAGAACCAGACGCCGACAAGAAGGCTTTTCACGAACAGCTTCTGGGCTTCGTAGGCGTTCAGACTGGGCCAGCGCGACTCGCTCCGGATGAGGTGAACATTCCAATGATTCGACACCTCGTCGAATCAGTCGGAGACAAGAATCCGATCTATCTCGATGATGCGGCCGCAAAGGCCTCGCGTCATGGCGAGATTGTCGCTCCGCCAACCATGCTCCAAGCGTGGGTCATGGGTGGCATCACTCCACCACCACATCCCGAATCCTACGAACAGATGAACCGTCTGCTCTTTTCCAAGGGTTTCACCAGCGTCGTCGCCACCAACTGTGAACAGGTCTACGACCGCTACGTGAAGCCCGGTGACCGCCTCTCGATGACCACGACCATCGACTCGATCAGTGAAGAAAAGACCACCGGTCTTGGAACCGGCCACTTCGTGACGACTCGCCAGGACTACTGGGATGCGGACGGTAACCGAGTTGGCTCGATGCTCTTTCGCATCATCCGCTTCCGACCAGCAGCGAAGTCGAAGCCTCCACGACCGCTACCAGCAACCACGCACGACAACAGCTGGTGGTTCGATGCACTGAAGGAAGGCAAGTTGCTCATCCAGCGCTGCAAAGGTTGCGGCGAACTGCGTAATCCTCCACACCCGATGTGCGCGTCATGTCGCAGCATGGAATGGGATTCCATCGAAGCCAAGGGCACCGGCTCGATTCACAGTTACGTCGTCACGCACTACCCAGTCGTGCCGAGTTTTGAATATCCACTGCCGATTCTTCTCGTCGATCTCGACGAAGGAGTGCGCATGGTCATGAATCCGATTGATGCCGCACCTGACGATCTGCAAATCGGTTGCAAGGTCACCATCGAAGTTAATAAATGTGACCCAGAGCTGTCCCTGCCATTCGCCCGTCTGGCGAAGTAACACCAAGTAGAAACACGAAAAAGAGCACGACATGAATTTTGATCTGTCAGACGAACAGCAGGTCATCAGTGACTTAGCTGCACAAATATTCACCGGACAGTCCACTGTCGACCGCGTGATCGAAGTCGAATCTGGAGACGGATTCGACCGCACCTTGTGGAACGAGCTCGCGAAGGCTGGCCTTCTCGGATTGTGCCTGCCCGAAGAACACGGCGGACTCAACATGAACATGGTCGAGTTGGTGCTCGTCCTCGAACAACAGGGAAAGACCGTCGCTTCGGTTCCGCTGTGGTCCACGTCAGTCGCTTCAATGGCGGTTGCAGAGTACGGCTCGAAGGAATTGCAGGCGGCCCTTCTCTCGAGCGTGATTGAGGGCCACAATACGGTCTCACTTGCGTTGTCAAACTACGGCGCAAACGACGTGATGAATCCGTCAGTCACTGCAGTTGACAGCGACGGCGGCGTGAAGTTGACAGGTGGCAAGCCCGCGGTGAGCTTTGCGCAGCACGCATCGCACGTGTTGGTGTCAGCAAAACGCGCAGACGACTCCATTCTTCTCGCTTTAGTGGACCTGAAAGCCAGTGGGGTCACAGTCACACCAGTTCAGGCCAGCAACCGACAGCCAACCGCGAATGTCGAATTCGACGTCGTCGTTCCGGCGTCGCATGTGGTGGCTGGGCTCAATGGAAACGGTCGTGAAGCACTGCGCTGGGTGCACGAACACGCATTGGTCGGGCTCTGTGCATTGCAGCTCGGTATTGCCCAAGGTGCCATCACCATCATGAGTGACCACGTCAAGACCCGCACGCAGTTCAACAAGCCGCTGTCAGCGCAGCAAGCAGTGGCCGTTCGCGCCGCTGATCAATTCGTCACCACTGAAGCCATTCGCGTCACCACTTTGAATGCCGCGTGGCGCATGTCCGAGGGCTTCGATGCTCGTCAAGATGTTCTTGTGGCCATGTATTGGGCGACTGAAGGTGGCCATTCCATCGTCATCGCGTGCCAGCACTTGCACGGCGGAATAGGCGCGGACATCTCGTACCCAGTGCACCGTTACTTCCTCTGGGGAATTCAGATCTCGACAGAACTGGGTGGTGCCAGTCAGCACCTCTCCCGACTCGGAAAGTTGATTGCATCAAAATGACCACTTCGCTCTCCCACTCGGAAGTCAGGGTCGGCGACGAACTTCCCGGTCTTGACATTCCGCTCACGCGCACTCTCATCGTCGCCACTGCCATCGCAACTCGCGACTACCAAGAAGTGCACCATGATCCGGGCCTTGCAGTCGAGCGTGGGTCCAAGGACATCATCATGAACATCCTCACCACCAACAGCTTCGTCGGTCGATACGTCACTGATTGGGCCGGACCTGACGCTCTCATCAAGAGCGTCAAAGTGCGTCTCGGTGCACCTAACTATCCGGGAGACACGATGCAGATGACCGGCAAGGTGACTGCGCTCGACGGCAAGGTGGCGACTGTCGCCATTCGCGGAGCGAACTCGCTTGGCGATCACGTCAATGCAACGGTGGAAGTGGAACTGTCATGAGCAACAAACTTGGTCGTACCGCCGCCATCTGCGGCATCGGTGCCACAGAGTTCTCCAAGGACTCTGGTCGCAGCGAAATGAAGCTTGCTGTTGAAGCGGTGAGTGCCGCCATTGACGATGCGGGCCTGAAGCCGAGCGACGTTGATGGCATGGTCACGTATTCCACAGACAACAACCCCGATGTCGAGATTGCTCGTAACGTGGGCATTGGGGCACTTCGGCACTTCTCGCGCGTTCATTACGGCGGCGGAGCAGCCTGCGGAACGATCGCACTCGCGACGATGGCGGTTGCAACTGGTGCTGCTGATGTCGTTGTGTGTTACCGCGCTTTCAACGAGCGCAGTGGTCGTCGTTTCGGTGCAGGCGTGCAAGACCTGCCGAACGCAGCCACAGCCGAGCGTGCACAGTTTTCGTACACGTCTTCACAAGGCCTTCTCACCCCAGCGTCGTGGGTGGCGATGGTTGCCCGTCGCTACATGCACTTGTACGGCGCCACGAGCGAAGACTTTGGTCGCGTTGCAGTCGCCATGCGCAAGCACGCAGCCACGAACCCTGCGGCATGGTTCTACAACCAACCGATCACTCTTGAAGAGCACCAGCAAAGTCGCTGGATTGTCGATCCGTTGCACCTCTTTGACTGTTGCCAAGAAAGTGACGGAGCGCAAGCAATCATCGTGACAACACCGGAACGTGCCCGTGACTTGAAGCAAAAGCCAGTGATGATCGAGGCCGTGGCGCAAGGTGCCGGCAAAGACCAGTGGACCATGACCAGTTTTTATCGCGATGACATCGCTCAATTGCCCGAGATGAAAATCGTCGCCGACGAACTCTGGTCATCCAGCGGGCTCACCCCCACCGACATCCAGACCGCGGTGCTGTACGACCACTTCTCTCCATATGTGCTGATGCAGCTTGAAGAGTTCGGCTTCTGCAAGCGCGGCGAAGCAAAAGACTTCATCAAGAACGGAAATATCGAACTTGGCGGGGACTTGCCGTTGAACACGCATGGTGGCCAGCTTGGCGAGGCCTACATCCACGGTATGAACGGAATCGCCGAAGGTGTTCGCCAAGTGCGCGGAACAAGTATCAATCAGATTCCACGAGTAGAACATGTCTTGGTGTCAGCCGGCACCGGAGTTCCAACCAGCGGACTTATTTTGGGAGTAGATCGATGAGCACCATCGACATGTCGAAGATCGACGTCATCAGCAACGAGGCATACCGTAACGGTCCGCCATACGAGCAATACGACTTGCTTCGTCGTGAGGCACCGATTGTGCGCCACCCCGGAATGGAACCCGGTTTCCCGGATTGGTTCTGGGGAATTTTCCGCCACGAAGACATCGTCACCGTCAGCCGACAGTTCCAGACATACTCGTCTGCACGACAAGGCTCTCTCATGCAGCAAGACCGCCCCGACTTGGAAGCGGCACGCATGATGATCGACACCGATCCGCCTGATCACACTCGACTTCGCACGCTTGTCAATCGAGGTTTCACACCCAAAGCAATGCGGGCACTCGAAGATCACTTCCGTGAAGTGGCAATTCAGTTGGTCGCAGAGGCCGTCAAGCAGAAGGACGTCGAGTTCGTCGAAAAAGTGTCAGCCGAACTTCCACTTGTCGCCATTGCCGAGTTGCTCGGAATTCCGGTCGATGAGCGCCACAAGGTGTTCGAGTGGTCCAATCGCATGATTGGTTCCACTGACCCTGACTATTCGGGCGGTGCAGACGATGCAGAAAACGCTGCTGCCGAGTTGTACATGTACGCACAGTCACTCGCCGAAGACCGGCGCAAGGACCCTCGAGCAGACATCATCACCACCCTCATCGACGAAACTGCAGATGACCACCTCGGCAGTCACGAGTTCGAGTTGTTCGTGCTGCTCTTGAGCGTCGCCGGCAACGAAACCACACGAAACGGCATTAGCCACGGAGTTCTGGCCCTCATCGAGAATCCTTCATCTTTCGAAGAACTTCGCGCCGAGCCGGAATTGGTCCCCAGTGCCGTCGAGGAGATCCTGCGTTGGGCCACCCCGGTTAACAATTTCCGCCGCACCGCCACTTGCGATGTGGAACTGCACGGCGTTCAGATCAAAGAAGGTGATGCCGTCGTCATGTTCTATCCGTCAGGAAATCGTGACGAAGCAGTGTTCAAAGACCCGTACACGTTCGACATTCGACGCAATCCGAACCCGCACCTCACCTTTGGTGGCGGCGGACCACACTTCTGCTTGGGTTCGAACCTCGCACGTCTCGAAATGCGCATCGTATTCGAGGAACTTGCACGTCAAGTCAAAGGCATCGAATTGACAGGCAATGTGTCGCGGTTGCGTTCTCACTTCGTGCACGGCATCAAGACACTTCCCGTACGCCTGCACTCATAGTTGGTGATGGCCTGACTTCGGGTCTACGAATCCAGACGCACCAAGTCGGCGTAGGTCTCGCGACGAACCACGACGCGTGACTTACCATCGCGAACAAACACGATTGCTGGCCGAGGAACCTTGTTGTAGTTCGTGCCCATGGAGTAGCCGTACGCACCTGTCACCGGAGTTGCCAACAAGTCACCGACCGCAACGTGTGGTGGCACTGCGGCTTCATTGATGAGGATGTCTCCACTCTCACAGTGCTTGCCAACAATGCGGGCGACCTCAGTGCGATCTGAATGGGCGCGCTTGGGGTCGAAAATCTCGTATCCGCTTCCGTAGAGCACCGGTCGAGGATTGTCACTCATCCCCCCATCGACAGCTATGTATGTGCGAATACCTTCGATGTGTTTCACCGTGCCGACTTGGTACAACGTGATTGCCGCTGAGGCAACGATACTGCGCCCTGGTTCCACAAACACGTGCGAGCCTGCGCGCAAAGTGGAGGCAGCTCCCTTCAGCACATTCGCCCACTGCGTGATGGTTGGCGCGGTCTCATCGGATGTGTAGGCAACCCCCAAGCCACCGCCAAGTGTGAGCTCTGGCACGTCGAGCGAATTGAAGAGGTCAACCATGACCTCACTTGCCTTGGCGAAATTCTCGGCTGCAAAAACGTTCGAGCCGATATGGCAATGGATGCCGACAAGGTCAATGGCTCTTGATTTCGACAAGCGATCGATGGCGCGCATTGCGTCGCCGTTTCGCAAGTTGAATCCGAACTTGGAATCATCTTGTCCGGTCTGCACGAATTCATGCGTGTGAACATGTACTCCCGGGGTGATTCTCACCTGTACGCGCGGGGTGGACTGACCCACAGTGTGTAGGTACTCGAGCTTGTCGATCTCATCGAAGCTGTCCACCACGATGTGACGTACGCCTTCTTCGACTGCAAACCGCAGCTCATCGACACTCTTGTTATTACCGTGCATCACGCAGCGCTCGCCCGGAACTCCGGCATGTCGCACCGCATACAACTCGCCGCCGGTGGCAACATCGAGCATCAGGCCCTCATCGTGTGCCAGCCGCGCCATTGCGCCGCAGAGAAAAGCCTTGGTGGCGTAGATGACTCGGTCGGTACCAAAGGCCTCGACAGCTTCGCTCGCGCGATTACGAAGATGCACTTCGTCGTACACGAACAATGGGGTGCCATGCTCTGTTGCGAGCTGCTCAACTTCACAGCCACCGATGGACAACATTCCGTTTCCACTGACAGATGCAGTGTCGGGAAGCAGTCGCTGAGGCACGACGCTCATCACATCATCTCCGGTGAACGGATGCCCAAGACTGCGAGCCCGGCGTTCATGACTCGGGCCGTCGAGTCACACAAGAACAACCGCGAATTCCGCATGCTGTCCGATTCGGCACGAAGCACCGGGCAGTGCTCATAGAACGAGGTGAAGTCTGATGCGAGGTCGTACAAGTATGTGCATAGGCGATGCGGGCTGTACTTGTCGATGGCGTCCCACACTGCTGCATCGAATTGCAGCAGTCGCAATGCAAGCGAGCGCTCTTGTGGCGCATCCAAGGTAGGAACAACGTGTCGCACACTCTCCCGTTCGACTCCGGCGCGACGAAAGATACTGCAGATGCGCGCATGCGCATATTGCAGGTACGGAGCGGTATTGCCTTCAAAACTGAGCATGCGATCCCAGTCGAACACGTAGTCCTTCACGCGATCACTGCTGAGATCTGAGTACTTCACTGCACCAATGCCGATCATCTTTGCAACTTGCGCTCGCTGATCGTCTGCCATCTCAGGGTTCTTCTCTGTGATTGCTCTGTTTGCTCGATCAACGGCCTCTTCCAATAGCGACGCCAATTTCACCGCGTCGCCTGAACGGCTCTTCAACATCTTGCGATCAGCTCCGAGCACGCTGCCAAAGGCCACATGCACCATGTCTGCGTCATCGGAGAGCCATCCGGCTGTTCGAGAAACAGACTCAATCATCTGCAAGTGCTGAGCTTGCGGCGCCCCCACGACATACAGAGACGCTTCTGCACCAATGTTTTCGACTCGGTCGATGACACAGGCCAAGTCGGTCGTGGCGTAGTTGTAGCCGCCATCGCCTTTGCGAATGATGAGTGGCAAAGGGTCTCCCTCGCGATTGGTGAATCCGGCAGGAAACACCACTTCTGCCCCGTCGCTTTCCACCAACATTCCGAGCTTCGCCAGTCGATCAACAACTTGTGGCAGCAAGGTGTTGTACTTGCTCTCACCGGCGAGATCATCATCGGTCAGCAACACATCGAGAAGTCCGTAAACATGGTTGAAATACTTGGTGCTCTCATTCACCAAGGTCTTCCACAAACGGAGAGTGTCTGGGTCGCCTCCTTGAAGCGCGACAACTCGTGCACGCGCGCGCTCCTTGAAGACGTCGTCGGCCTCGAACTTGCGCCGAGCTTCTTTATAGAACCCATCGAGGTCGCCGACACCCAGTTCGTGAGCTGCATCTGCTTCACCGAGGTCAACGAGATGCTCAATCAACATGCCAAACGGCGTTCCCCAGTCACCAATGTGGTTCTCGCGCACAACAATGTGACCCACGAAAGTCAGCATGCGCACGAGCGCGTCACCGATGATGGTTGAACGAAGGTGTCCGACGTGCATTTCTTTGGCAACGTTCGGCGCTGAATAGTCGACCACGTACTTTCGCTTCACTGGCGCTGCAGCCACGCCCAATGCTTCGCTTGCCATAGCGACGTGTACTTGCTCAGCCAGGAACTTTTCCGCAAAGACAACATTCACAAAGCCAGGTCCGGCCACTTGTAGGTCAGTGCACATGTCGGACATATCGCCGGCAATGTCGAGAACCTGCGCCACCACCTCTCGAGGCTGCTTACCGAGCTTCTTGGCCAGTGCAAGCGCGCCGTTGACTTGCGCATCTGCGTGCTCACTTGGTCTCACCACAGGGTCCACCTCTCCCCCGGCGACGGCGGCAAATGCAGGCGACAGCCGGCGCGCAAGTAACGAAAGTGGATCAGCCATGAAGTCCCTATTCTGTCGTACCTGCACACGGCTGGAAGGCTTGGTTCCAGTCATACCGGTAACCTCGGGTGTCGACATGATGTTTCTGTCATGCTCACGTAGCTCAGCGGATAGAGCACTTGCCTCCGGAGCAAGGGGTCGCAGGTTCAAGTCCTGCCGTGAGCGCACTTTGTTGTCGCAAGCGAATTCGCTAAGACGTCATGCCATTCAGGCCGACAAACCCACGAGCCAATTCGATCTCGCCCATGTGTCGCATGCCGTGTTGGTACAGCCAGCACTCGATGCCATCGAGCACCGTGATGCCCTCCTCTGCAGCCACGCGGGCACTGAATGTCGATGCGATCTGCGGCGGGAGGGGTCGAGGAATGACCAGCCGGTCAAGGTCGCCGACGTCTAATTGACTGAGCCACGTCTCTGTGCGACCGAAAACCTCGTTCATGTATTCAATGAATTGCTCGTAATTTCCGATCTGCTGGAACTGCATCTCCTCTGGAGTCTTGTGCTTCCCATGGTCTGCAATAGCCGGATTGATTCTGGTGCTCCAATCGTCGTTCCAGATTGGAGCTTGTCCGGTAAGCAACATGAATGATGCATCGTGCATGTTCACGTAGTGAAACAAGCTGAATGCAATGGGCAACACGCCATCACGCTCGCGATGATTCACGTGGTCAACCGTCATGGTCGCAGTTGCATCTTCGTACAACGAGTGAAGTGCGCGGAATCGGCGCCGCAGTGAATCAAGGATAAGAGAAGAACTCATGGTCCAACCTCCGGGTTGTCAGTATTGCCAAGCGAAACAAACCGCTCGCGCGCAATGTAGACGAAGACTCCCTCGGCGGTAGCGGTCACCGTTTCGCCTGCTCGGATTTCACCATGAACGATCATTTTCTTTGTCTGACGGTCGACGATCCATGCCCGACCGACAAGATCAGTGTTGATGGGTGTCGGGGCGACGTAACGAACATGCAATGAACCCGTCACCACGTTGTTGTCGACGAGCAGTCGTGTTCGCCCCATTGTCTCGTCAAGCAGGGCCGCTACCCAACCACCGTGAACAGTGCCTGGCGGCCCTTGGTAGGCCTCGCTGAATGAGACCGTCGATACAACGATGTTGTCAACTATGTCAACTGTGATGGGAGGAGCTATCGGGTTCATCGAACCAGTAGCAGGGTTGCGAGTTCGACGGTTCAGTTCCGTCTGGCGTACTTCCATCGTGCCGAGTGCTTCGAGACGTTCCGCAAGATCTTCGAAGTCAGCGGCCATCTCCGGAGCGTCAGTCGCAGGGTCGACATGAACGAGCGCGCGATTCATTCGTCGCGCTGCAGCAATCACGCGCTGAAGTGTTGGCGATACCGGTGCCCTACCTGGCGGAGCATCGGCGAGAAGTGCCGGATCAAGATCACTCATGACCCAAGTGCAGATTTCACCAGAGCTGCCACCCGGCCGCCGTCGACTCCGGCCCCTGCTCGTGCGCGCACCGCTTTTACGACCAACCCCATTGCCTTGCCACCGGTATGTCCTTCAGCGGCAGCCTTTGCAACTTCTTCAGTGACGATTGCGCTGATCTCGTCGTCGCTGAGAGAAGCCGGAAGGTATCGCTCGATGATTGCCAGTTCAGCGCGCTCTTTCGTCGCTGATTCGGCACGACCGGCCTGCTCGTAGACCTCGGCTGCTTCGCTGCGCTTCTTGGCCTCGGCCATCATCACCGCGATCACTTGGTCATCGGTGAGGGTGACAGCCTCAGTGCCAGCAACCTCAGCATTCATAACGGCAGCTAGAACCATGCGCAATGTCGACACTTCGATTTCTGCCCTGGCCTTCATCGCGGCGTTGAGGTCGGTCCTCAAGGTGTCTTTGAGCGAAGTCATGACACCATTGTGGCTGGCTGGAGACAGAAATTCCGTGCTGCACTACAGTTCCAGCCATGGGGACCCGTTTTTTTGACCGCCATTGGTATGTCGACCCGCATCCGACTTTCGCGCACCTACGTGCCACTGAACCAGTCGCCAAAGATGCCGACACCAACACCTACGCCTTGATGCTGCACGAGGACGTCATCTGGGCAGAGCGCCAGCCGAATCTGTTCTCCAATGCCAAGGGTTCTCGGCCAAATGGTGACCCACAGCCATCGATGATTGACAACGACGACCCTGCCCACAGTTCGCAACGACGACTTGTAGCTAAGGGTTTCACCCCGAAGCAGATGTCTCGTTATGAGACGCATGTGCAAGAAGTGACTGCACGACTTGTGGATGATGCGCTCGCCAAGGGAACTTTCGACATCGTTGCCGACATTGCTCGCCCGCTACCGATGACACTCATCGGCGAAATGCTCGGGGCTCCCTACGAAGACCATGAGATGCTCCAACATTGGAGTGACCAGATGATCCAGGGTGCAGATGGCCCTGAGAACATCACCGAAGAAGTCATGAACGCAGCGTTTGCGTGGTACGAGTACTTGCAGAAGCTGGTTGCCGAACGCGAAAAAGCACCAGGAGCAGACTTGGTGTCAATTCTTGTCGGAGCGAGAGATGAAGGCTCACTCACATTCGATGAAGTTCAAGGCAACGCGTTGCTGTTGCTCGTCGGTGGTAACGAGACCACACGCAATGTCATCACTGGCGGACTACATGCGCTTCTTGACAATCGCAATCAGTGGGAAGCCATCGTCAACGACGGCTCACTCATTCCAGGTGCAGTCGAAGAATGTCTCCGCTGGGTGAGCCCGATTGTGTGCATGAATCGTGTCGCTACCGAAGATGTCGAGGTGCGCGGAGTAAACATTCCCGCCGGAGCACAGGCGCTCATGATGTACTCCTCTGCAAACCGAGACGAACGTGTCTTCGATAATCCAGACACGTTCGACATCACTCGCTCACCGAACCAGCACATTGCCTTTGGGTTCGGTCCACACTTCTGCCTCGGATCGAGTCTCGCTCGTCTCGAAATTCGCACGGCATTAGAGGTGCTCAGTAAACGTGCCCCAGAGCTGCGGCTCGCTGACGCCAACATGACACCGGACTACACGGCCTCTGCATTCGTGCGAGGTATCAAGTCCTTATCCGTGACGGTGTAATTACTCAGGCTGCGACTGTCGTCAGTAGGTAGAGAGCACTCAAAACAAGGCAAACAAAAGCTGGAACGGTGTTTGCCAATGTGTCTTTCACGCGAACATGAGCGACCACTGCGAAGAGAAAATAAAAAGTGAGTGCGACGCCTGCGACAAAAGCGACTGCTCCGGTAGCCATCCCGACGAGCAATCCGATGGCTAACACAACTTTGATCACGCCAAGACTTCGAACAGCAGAGCGCGGAATGGCTAGTCGATCTGTGACCTCAAGGGCTCGTGGATCTGATCGAAAATCTGCGACGGCTGTGGCAAGGCAAATGACGACCAGCAACACTGCCAGGACAAGTGCAACGATGTTCACGAGCGCACCGTAGTCCGCTGGCTGCTCAGAACGTCCTGTTCGTGTGCCAGCAGCCATTTCTTGATGTTCAGGCCCCCGGAAAATCCGGTGAGCGAGCCGTCTGCACCAACGACGCGATGGCACGGAAGAATCACCGGTATCGGATTACGTCCGTTGGCTGCCCCTACTGCTCGAGTAGCCGTTGGGCGCCCGATTGATGTTGCTTGTTCTTTGTAAGTGGAAGTGCGTCCGAAGCCAATGTGCGCGAGTGCACTCCACGCATCAACTTGGAAATCGGTTCCTTTGAGTTCAATCGGAACGGTGAACTTCCGTCGCTTGCCTTGGAAATACTCTTGAAGTTCTTTCAGCGCCTGTGCAAGCACGTGCTTCGAACGCACATCACCGACTGATTTGACATCCCAACCAGGTCGTGGGGCTCGAAATCGAACTTCAATGACTTTCGCATTGCGAACGACAACTCCGACACGACCAATTGGTGCGTCTACTGATCCGCGAATGACTTGCATCTCTTCTGCGCGAGGCATGTGACAGAACGTACATCTCTGATGGGATCTCAATGCTGGTCACAACTGCTCGGTAGTTGTAGGGTACAAGTGATTCAGATGTCCACCTTCGACACAGACACCCCCTTTCAGATCACGCCTGAGCAAATTCGGACGATCTACGCCGGTCTCATGACGGCGACGATGCTCGCATCTCTCGATGGAACCATCGTGAACACTGCGCTCACCACCATCGTCGGTGACCTTGGTGGTCTACGCGCATACACGTGGGTGGGTACCTCGTATCTCCTTACTTCAACGGCAATCACTCCGCTCATCGGGAAATTGAGCGACCTCTACGGACGTCGCATATTTGTGCAGCTGTCCGTCGTTATCTTCATCATCGCGTCGCTTGTCTGCGCGGCGGCGAACTCAATGACGACACTCGTCATCGGGCGAGCACTTCAGGGCATCGGCGGTGGAGGAATCATGGCGATGTCATATGTCGTCATCGCCGACATCATTGCGCCGCGCGACCGAGGTCGGTATGTCGGGGCATTCATGAGCGTCTTTGCGATCTCAAGTGTCGCCGGTCCATTGCTTGGTGGATTCTTTGTCGATCACATGTCATGGCGATGGATTTTTCTCATCAACTTGCCAATTGGGCTCGTGGCGCTCTACATGTCGACATCATCACTGAAGATTCCGGTGCTCAAACGACGAATCAGCATTGACTACGTGGGGATGAGCCTGCTCGTCGGCGCGGTGACGGGCCTCATTCTCGTGTTCTCCTGGACATCCGAGGAGTACGGCTGGACCGCAAGCATCAACGTTGCCTTGTCGGCTGCCGTTGCAGTCATGACGGCGCTTTTTCTCTGGTGGGAACCACGTGCGACAAGCCCCGTCATGCCGTTGCACCTCTTCCGAAATCGTGAGGTGTACACCTTGTCGCCTTTGGTAGCGATGCTCGGCGGCATTCTCATGGCGGTCGGAACTTTCATTCCGTTGTTCCTGCAAGCAGTAACTGGAATATCACCCACAAACAGCGGGCTCCTACTCGTTCCAATGATGGCCGCCGTCACAATCTCAAGCGTTTCGATCGGCCGAGTCACTTCGCGTACTGGTAGCTATCGCATCTTTCCTGTGGTTGGAACGGGCGTGGGCATCGTCGGGGTCACCATGCTCTGCTTCATTGATAACTCTGCCTCGGGTGTGGCATTTGTGATTGTCGGCATGGTTCTCGTTGGAACCTGCGTCGGCTCGACGATGCCGGTGTCGTCAATCGCCGTGCAGAACAGTGTCGAATTTCATGAACTCGGAGTCGCATCATCTGTTGTGGTGCTCTTCCGCTCTCTCGGAAGTGTCATTGGCCTCGCAGCGTTTGGTGCGATTTTGAACTCTCAATTATCCGGCAATGTCGACCCGAAGTTCCTGCAGCAACCCCGCTCAATCAGCCAATTGCCAGAGCCCGCTCGCACCGAAACCCTTAACGTTCTCAGCAACGCGATTTCGATGATCTACAAAGCAACTGTTCCGATGGCCATCATTGCTTTCCTCCTCGCACTCTCATTACGAGACAAAAAACTCAGTGAACGTTCTGCGCTCGACCAAACGGTCGAGGTGTTGTCGAGCTGACCTGCTCTATTCGCCCGGCGCTTTGGGCTCTTTTGGAAGGCCCAGCACACGCTCACCGACAATGTTGCGCTGAATCTGGCTGGTGCCGCCCCAGATGGTCTCACTTCGCGAGAAGAAGAATGCCGACACCATGCAACTCACTGGGTAACCAGGGCGACGCTTTTCGCGTGCAGTACCTGGCCACCCTTCGCCGTCAGGACCGCAATCAGCGAGCATTGCTTCTGCACCGAAAATGTCAAGCGCGAGTTCCATTGCTTCCTTGTGCATCTCTGACCAAAATATCTTGTTTGTCACCCCAAGAGCCATGACACTGAGATCCTTGGTTTGATTCAGCGTAGAAGACAACGAGCGAAGACCATTGATGCGGAGAATCTGAATTTTTGTGTAGTACTTCATGAGTCGCTGACGAATGTCATGATGACAGATCGCCCCGTTCTGCTCTGCGACCTGACGCATGATGTCGTACTCGGCTTCGAAACGACGGAACCCTGTCGTTGCGCTCATTCCTCGCTCGAAGGCAAGGGTGCTGTTTGCAACGGCCCAGCCATTGTTGAGACCACCGACGACATTCTCCTTCGGGCAACGAGCATTCGTGAAGAAAACTTCATTGAACTCAGCAGTGCCATCGGGTTGTGTGATGCCGCGGACTTCAACACCTGACTGATTCATCGGCACCAACATGTAACTGATGCCCTTGTGCTTGGTCGCCGTCTGGTCGGTACGAGTCAACAAGAAGCAATAATCCGCGTTGTGACCTTGTGTGGTCCACACTTTCTGTCCGTTGATCACCCATTCATCACCGTCAAGAACAGCAGTGGTCTTCAACGATGCGAGGTCACTTCCGCTGTTCGGCTCACTGAAGCCCTGGCACCAACGCGTTGCGCCTTTCAAAATGCCAGGCAAAAACTGTTTCTTCTGCTCTTCAGTTCCCCACTGCAACAACGTCGGTCCGACGAGAGTGTCACCAAAGAAGTCGCCGCGCATCGGCGCTTTCGCACGCGCGAACTCTTCCGCCAGCACGACACCTTGCATGATGGACAAACCCTTGCCGCCGTATTCCTTTGGCCACGTCGCACAGATCCACCCACCGGCAAACATCTTCGCGGGCCATTCTTCGTTGAATGTCCGGCGCTCGTCCGAGGTCATTGTGAAACCCGGGGAGAACCAGCCTTTCGGAAGATTGTCTTCGAGCCAGCCGCGAATCTCAGTGCGGAAAGTCTCAGCGTCTTGGGGGTAGGTCAGATCCATGTCCCACAGTCTGGCAACCGCCAATGCTGTCTCTGCCACCGGAGACACGATGACGTGGGTATCAGTTCACATAACCGTTACATACGTGGAACTGCTTCGGAACACTTCTCTTCTACGATTCGTGCAGTCCATGTTCCCCGTCGCATCCCCCCGAATTGAATGCCAGCCATGAGTGGCCGACCATCAGAGGCAACGAGCCCGCTTGGGCCCACCGAACACGCCGTACTGGGGGTGCTCGTCATGCACGCTGGTCGAGTCGTGTCGCGCCAGCACCTCGTGCGGATGGCGCGTATCGGTCATCTATCGCTCCGCCGTTGCGACACCGCAATCGTTAGCCTGAGACGAAGGCTTGGGTCCACTGCCATTCAGACAGTGCGTAGCCGGGGTTGGATGCTCCTTCTCTCTGCTCTTGACGAGGCCAACAAGTTGCTGTGACCACCGCACTTCTCTCGGCATCGACCGGGATCGACTGGGGCTCAATGTTCATTGCGTTAGCCGCGATACTCATCGCTGCGAAAGTTGCGAGTGAAGTCTGCGACCGCATCGGGGTACCCGCTGTCATCGGTGAAATCGCAGTCGGAATCGCAATCGGACCATCGGTTCTCGGACTCGTCGACACTTCAGACGCCGTTCGAATACTCGCTGAACTTGGGGTGATTGTGCTGCTTGCCCAAGTTGGTCTCGAGATGAACTTGAGCGAACTACGCAAGGTTGGCCGGGCCGCACTCGTTGTGGCGGTCATCGGAGTTGCCGCGCCAATGAGCGTCGGGTTTGGCGCCGGCCAACTTCTTGGCGAATCAACCAACGCCTCACTCTTTCTTGGTGCAGCGCTCGCAGCTACGAGTGTCGGAATAACTGCACGAGTTTTTGGCGACCTTCGTGCACTCAGCACAACTGAAGCGCGCCTTGTCCTAGGAGCGGCCGTCGCAGATGACGTGCTTGGTTTGGTCATTCTCACGATTGTCACGCGAGTAGTGGAACAGGGGTCAGTCGACATTGCCGGTGTCCTTGGCACTCTCTTTCTTGCAATCGGATTTCTCATCGCGAGCACTGCGATTGGTCTGTTGCTTTTACCGCGAATCACCACGTTCATCGGTGGTCGAGCAAAGTCCCCCTCTGTTATCGCCGTCTTTGCCGCGGCCGTGACATTTGCAATGGCATCAGCGGCCGATGCAGCTCAATTGGCCCCGATTATCGGTGCATTCGTGGCAGGCATGTCCCTCGGTAGCACTGATCACCACGAACGTATTTCACGTGAGTTCAATGTCCTTGCCACAATTTTTGTTCCTATTTTCTTCGTCAGCATCGGAATAGACACCGACATTTCGACATTTGCGAACGGCAACACACTTCTCTTGGCGGCAGCACTTTCGATAGTGGCAGTTGCAGCGAAGATGATTGCTTCTGTTGGTGCCTGGGGGACTGGGGCTGACCGCGTGCTCGTCGGACTCGGCATGGTGCCACGCGGTGAGGTGGGCCTCATCTTTGCGAGCATCGGTCTCTCAGTTGGCGTCTTCGATGATGACCTATACGCAGTGGTGCTCATTGTCGTGCTGGTGACAACATTGATTGCACCACCATTGCTTCGCATGCGATTGGGGAACTCGGCTGCACGAGTGTCGCCAACGGAGACCCTCGAGCCCTCTGGCGGCTGGCTCGTTCAGCGCGACAACCGGTTGGTGCTGCAAGGCAGCCCACCACCACAGCGAGTTCTGCTCACGAGCCTCGAAGCGGCAGTTCGCGCCGCCAACCTTGACCCAGGAACAGAACTTCTCGATTGGGCGGCATCGCATAGAGACACCGCTCTCTCTTTTGACTCTGAGAGCTCTCGAGCCTTCGTTGAAGTTGTTCGACGAGGAAATGCACGGTCCTGGCGCTTCCTTGAGCTCGTCGGAGTTCCTGAACGCGCTCTTCCTGGAGTCGCATCAGCACTACATGCCCGGCGAAGTGACTTCACTGAGCTCGACCCGACGCGAGTGATGGCATTTCCGACGCTCGAATATCTCCGCCAGCGCGGAATGGCCGAACGAACTGACACGGACAACCTCATGATGGCGGCCTTCCTGGCTGATGCCACCGACGGTCAACAAGCCGAACTTGCAGTCGAACACATCTCGCCACTTCATCTTTCGCCGGACAGCTACCGCACAATCGTCGCTCTCCTCAAAGCATCAACTCTGCTACGGACGGTGATTAGCCAAGAGCCGTTCAATCTCAACACGCGCGTGCTTGCACAGTTGGCTGAGTATCTCGCTTCCCCGATCAACGTCGAGATGTGCCGACACCTCACTGAGGCGCGAGGCGAATTGGAAGACTGGCAATACTCGGCACTTCTCGAAGTGGTGTCTGGAGTGCAAGAAGTGTTGGCACACCCGGAATTGATTGACGGCACTCGCGAGTCCGTATTGACACTCAAGAAGAGCAAAGCCCTCGAACTGACCACGGACCCACTCCTGAGAGACCGCATCCAGAACGCTTCAGCCGGCTATCTCATCGCCCACGCTCCAGCAGACATCGTCCGTCACGCAGAACTCATCGAACCACTTCCAAGAGGTCGAACCGTTCGCGTCACTGTTCATGAAATGTCTGGCGGCGACGACAACGCCGAACGCGGCCCTGGCGAAGGTTTGAAGCCCCAGAAGTGGCGCGTGGACATCGCTACACGCGACACCAAAGGACTTCTTGCGCGTATTTCTGGAGTGTTCGCGGACTACGGACTTGAGGTGGCTTCCGCCGACCTGGCCACTTGGCCCGATGGTGGCGTCGTTGACAGTTTCACCATCATCAGCCTGACAAAACCGTCGAGCACACAACTTGCTCATCGCATTCAAGAGAGCCACAAGCGACGACCAGAAAATGGTCTCCGTGTTGATCGCTCCCTGCTCAACGGGCTCGTCATATCAGTCGATCAAGATGCGCACCCCTGGCACACCGTCATCACCGTGTCTGGGGCCGATCAACCAGGCCTGCTGCAGGCCGTGGCCACTTCGTTCAGCATCTCGGGAATCCATGTTCATCATGCGTCAATCAGCACGTCTGAAGGCATTGTCACGGACCGTTTCGAGGTTTCAGACCGACACGGCCGAAAGGTCGGCGACAAGGCAACTGCCAAGCTGATGCAACACTTTGCATGACTTTGTCGTGACGTTTACCTGACGTGCGCATCGACCACACACAGGGTCGTCACACATTCGAAACAATGACCTGACGCACGAGAAATATCCGTCTCATACCTTCTGGTTGTCGCAGCGTCGCGGCACACCATCCAACATCCAGAAGGAGAACTATCAGTGAAACTCATCACTGCGATCGTCAAGCCGTTCAAGCTCGACGACGTGAAAGATGCACTGAAGTCTGCTGGGGTACAAGGCATGACCGTGTCTGAGGTTCGTGGGTTTGGTCGCCAAGGCGGCCACAGCGTGACCTATCGCGGAAGTGAATACTCCATTGACTTCGTGCCGAAAGTACGCATCGAAATCATTATCGATGATGCAAGTGCAGACAAGGTTGTCGATGCGATCTGCTCTGCCACAGCGACAGGAAAAATTGGTGACGGAAAAATCTGGGTCACTGACATCTCACGATTGGTGCGCGTTCGCACCGGAGAGGAAGGCTCCAACGCAATCTGAATTCCTACTTGAAAAGACATCTCCAGGCGTGACTTGGCTGAAGCGCATTCTGGTCGGCACTGCTGTGTCTTCTGGTGCGGTACTGCTTGCTGGAACTGCATCACTTGATGCAGACGATTTCGATGCCGAGAAGGCCGTGACGGTTCTTGGTCAACAGACCTCACTGTTGTGGGTTGTCATCGGCGCGATGCTCGTCATTTTTATGCAGACAGGCTTCGCACTCGTTGAAGCCGGATTCTGTCGAGCGAAGCACGCCGCACACGTCGTGTCGACCAACTTCGCCATCTTCGGACTGGGATTCATTGCATTCTTCTTCGTCGGATTCCCGCTTGCCTTTGGTGGCTTCAGTTACGCCCCGATGGGTCTCGAAGCTCCGATCGGTGACGCGCTTCTCCGAAGCGGAAACTGGGTGTTCCTGTGGAAGGGCGGATGGGCATTGTCTGGTCGCGGCATCACTCCGGCACTTCTCGGGTTCTTCCTCTACATGGGGTAGCGACCTAGTCTCGTGAGATGACCATGACGAGCACTCCTGCCAAAGCCGAGCGTTGGACCGCGCAATGGAAGGAACTCTATGAGGAGGTCATCACGACGGGCCTGTGCACTGGTTGTGCCGGGTGCGTTGTCACATGCCCCCACGATGTCATTGGTTACGAACATGTCGAGGGTAAGTACAAGCCATTCCACCTTGAAGAAGAACTGGGCCTCAGCAACTGCATCCATGGCGAAAAAGGTTGCACAACCTGCACAAGGGCATGTCCACGGTTCCGCTCGTGGGAACCCGCCGCTGACATGCACCTCTTTGGCCGCACACGTGAACCAGACGAAATGGGTGGCATCTGGCGCCAACTGCTTCTTACTCGCGCAGCCGACAAAGAGCAGCACGAAAAGGGTCAGGACGGCGGCTTCGTGTCAGCAATGCTCGTGTGGCTACTCGAAAACGACTACATCGAAGCCGCGCTGGTGAGTGGCGTCGAAGACGACGATGCTTGGAAAGCAAAGCCTGCGCTCGCGCGCAACAAAGAAGAAGTGTTGGCAACTGCTGGAAGTCGTTACACGTACTGTGCGAATCCGCTGGCGCTACGCGATGCGAAAGAGCAAGGTTTCAATCGCCTCGCACTCGTCGGTATGGGTTGCCAAACCTCGTCTCCTCCGGTGATGTGGGACCGCAAGGCCGGCAAAGTGTCGAAACCATTCCTGTTCAACATCGGACTGTTGTGCTCGAAAACTTTCGACGATGCCATCTTCCCCGAACTTTTTGAGGCCAAGTACGGCCTGAAGAAGCAAGACATGGTGAAGATGAACATCAAGGGCGTGTTCCAAATCTGGATGAAAGATGGCTCGTACCACGAGGTCGACTTGAAGGAATGTCACAAGTGGACACGCGAGGGCTGCAAGCACTGCCCTGACTTCGCAGCCGAGCATTCCGACATCGCCACTGGCGGAATCGGCGAGGACAACGACTGGACACTCACCATCGTGCGCACCGCACTTGGTGAAGAAGTAATCAACCGCATGATCAAGGACGGCGTCATCATTGCTCGTCCGGCCCAGGAAGACGAGAAGGCTATGAAGCTGCTGCGTATGCTCTCAATCGTCAGTCGCCGACGCTGGCCAGAGTGGGCAGACAAAGCACCAAGTGTCGGTGTTCCGCCTCCGAAGAAAAAAGCCGACGCACCACCCGCGACCGACGCGAGCCACTAGGAGACACCGTGCCACTGCACCCACAAGCCCAAGCCATCGCCGACCTCATGGCGGCATCTGGCGCTCCTGCTCTGAATGAACAGTCGCCTCAAGCTGCGCGACAGATGTATGAGGCCATGCGTGTGCCATCGACAGAAGATGTGCACGAAATTCGTGACGTCGATGCGAACGGCATTCCGTGCCGCCTCTACAAGCCGTCAGCCGACGTGACCGGACTACTCGTGTATTTCCACGGTGGTGGATGGGTGATCGGAAGTGTTGACACACACGATGGCGGCTGTCGCTCGCTTGCAAATCGCACCGGTCACGCGGTGCTTTCTGTGGACTATCGACTCGCACCCGAGCACAAGTACCCAGCGGCGCTCGAAGATTGTCTCCAAGCGCTTCGTTGGGCACACGACAACGCCATGTCGCTTGGCATCGATGCCACTCGCCTCGCTGTTGGCGGTGACTCCGCTGGTGGACATCTGGCAGCACTCGTTGCACAACTTCAACCTGTGCCCCTCAAGTTCCAACTCCTCGTGTACCCGGTGACGGATGCGCACATGATTTCGCCGTCATACAAGGAAAACAAAGATGGTCCTTTGCTTACTGCTGATGCGATGCAGTGGTTCTGGGATCACTTCATCGGTGGAGTGGCGCGACCAGATGACCCCCGTGTGTCCCCCATCATGGCCAGCGACACAGTTCTGGCAAGCACACCACCAGCGCTCGTGATCACTGCAGAGTTCGACCCGCTACGTGACGAAGGCGAAGAGTACGGACGCCGACTCATGGAAAATGGAGTCAATGCATCAGTTGCTCGCTACCTGGGCATGTTCCACGGGTTCTTCTCGATGTTTGCGATGCTCGACGATGCGCACGCTGCACATAGCCACGCGGCCGCACTGGTGAAAAAGGCTCTCGACGCCTAAGTTACTGACGCAACAGACTGAGTGCTGTTGCAAAAACGTCATCCAACATCTTCTCGGTGAGTTTTCCGGTGAAGGTGTTCTGCTGACTTGGGTGGTACGAACACACCAGCGTCACCGACTCTGCCGGCACCACCACACCATGTCCGAACTTCGGCTTTGGTCGAATGCCGAACTCTCGACATGCCGCGTCATACGCAAAAGAACCGAGGCACACCACTACTCGCACGCTCGAGAGCAGTGAAATCTCTCGGGTGAGGAAACCTCTGCACGCATCACGTTCATCTGGTGTCGGCTTGTTGTCGGGTGGAGCACACCGCACTGCTGCCGCGACATATGCACCCGAAAGCGTTAGCCCATCAGAGCTATCCGTCGATGTTGGTTGATTGGCAAGACCGCATTTGTGCATTGCCCGGTACAACCAATCTCCGCTGCGATCACCGGTGAACATTCGCCCTGTGCGGTTTGCACCGTGTGCAGCCGGCGCCAAGCCAAGAACAAGAATTCGCGCGTCTGCATCTCCAAAACCTGGTACCGGCCTACCCCAATAGGTGTCATCCTTGAATGAAGCTCGCTTCTCGATGGCCACACTCTCTCGCCATTCCACCAAACGCGGGCATGCGCGACACGATGTGATGTCGGCGACGAGCGAGCTCAGAGAGTCTCTGCGTGCACGGGTCGATGACATGTGTTCGACCTTAGATTGGCATCACGACACGCACCGCAATAGTTTGCATGTATGCCACGCACCAAAGCATCGTCGTCTCCGACATCCACGTTGATGCTGTTCGTACGGCACGGCCAAACACCAACAACTGGCCAAGTTCTACCCGGCCGCGCTGCCGGCCTTCACCTCTCCGACAAGGGACGGGAACAAGCAGAGACGGTGGCACGACGGTTATCAGATCTGCCCCGAGTTGACGCCGTGTACGCATCACCGCTCGAACGCGCCCGCGAAACTGCTGCCCCCATTGGAAAGGCTCTCGGTCAGCGTGTCCACATCGAAAAGGGTCTTCTCGAGTGTGATTTTGGGGCATGGACAGGGGCCAAGCTGTCGGCGCTGATGAAGAAACCGGAATGGTCAACGGTCCAACGTGCACCTTCGACGTTTCGTTTTCCAGATGGCGAGAGTTTCATCGACATGCAGTCGCGCATGGCAAACACTGTGGACACTCTGCGAGAGCGACACCGTGGGGGTGTCGTCGTATGTGTCAGTCATGCCGACCCAATCAAGGCCCTCATCGCTCATGCCATGGGTACGCATCTTGATTTGTTCCAACGAATTGTCATCGGTACGTGCTCTGTGAGTGCTGTGTCATACATGACGTCGGGTCCCGTAGTTCTCACTGTCAACTCCACCGGTGGTTCACTGTCAGACTTGCGTCCCAGTTGACATGAGCTTTCTCTACGAGTTCGATGATGCTGATGCATTCCGTACGGGTGCCGTCGGCGAGCCTGGTCAGCGCACTTTCTTCATTCAAATCAAAGCTGATGGTCGTGTGCTCAACGTGAAATGTGAGAAGCAACAAGTTGCGGCCATCTCGCAGCATCTTCGAAATTTGCTGAAGGATCTTCCGGAATCACGATCGATGCTGCCCGACGCCTCGCTTCAACAGAAAGACATCGAAGTTGATTTTGTTCTCGGCACCATCGGCCTCGGATATGACCGCAGTGGCATGCGCATGTTTATCCAGCTCGATGAACTGGTCATCGGGGATAGTGACGACAGCGAGACCGAAATGACTGCCATGGATGAAGACGACGCGCTCGACGAAGACGATGCACTCGCAGGTCGGGTGCGTTTATTCATCTCCCCCGAACAAGCTGAGTCCTTCTGCAATGCCGCAGACACCTCGGTGGCTGGTGGCCGTGAGCCATGTCGCTGGTGCGGCGCCCCTAAAGATCCACGCGGACACGCGTGCCCCCGCATGAATTGACCTCATGCCTGGTTTGTACACCACAGATACCAACGACGTTCACTCATTGTTGGCCAATGGCGACATTGAGGTGATTGGACGCCTCGCAGGAAGCAGCAATGCAACTCTTCTGGTCCGCCTGGAGCACGAAGGTGGACATGGCCACGCCGTGTACAAACCACTTCGCGGCGAACGCCCACTCTGGGACTTTCCACCAGGGCTGTACAAGCGAGAGGTTGCTGCCCGCGTACTGAGCGAGATTCTAGAGCTGAACCTTGTGCCACACACGATTATGCGCGAAGGACCTTTTGGTGAGGGCTCTCTGCAACTCTTCATTGATGCAGATCCGCACGAGCATTATTTCAGCATCTACGAGTCACGTCCTGACCTGCATGATTGCTTGCGTGAATTCGCATTTTTTGACTTCATCGCCAACAACACCGACAGAAAAAGTGGCCACATTCTGCTCGATATCGACGATCACCTGTGGGGCATCGACCACGGTGTGTGTCTCAGTGCCGACTTCAAATTGAGAACTGTCATCTGGGATTTTGCAGACGAAGACATCCCCTCTCATCTCCTGGAAGTGGCAGCTCCACTCGTGGAATCGGTTCCGCTCGGCCTCGCCGCACTTCTCGACGATGATGAAGTTGAGGCTCTGCAGCAACGCGTGAAGTATCTGTTGCAGAACCCCCAGTTTCCCGTTGATCATTCAGGTCGACGCCATCCTTGGCCCCTCATCTGATGACGTCCGAGAATTTCGAACACATCTCCGAAAGTTGGCAGCGACTAGTCGACCGAGTGGACCTTGATGGTCTCGTTCGGCTCATCGATCACACCGTGTCTGATCGCGACTGGACGCGTCTCGTGCGGATACGTGACGCTTGCACTTCGGCAGTGAAAACCGGCCGGCAAGTGTGGCCTATCGCCACACTTGCGAACTACCGCCTTGCGCTGTGGGCACCAGCGGAATTTGCATGTCGGGCACTCGATGATTCACTGCGCACCTTCATGCCGGGTCCGATCAGTGAAATACTCGCGGTCCATCACTCATGGGGTGACCTTGCGCCGCATCTTGAAACATCTCCTGACAGATCACTTGTCGCACATGAGCGAGCACTCCGAGGCGACATCATCGATTCGAACGAATTCACGACACTCGATATGCCATTTACACCTCAATCTTGGGAGCCTTCGTACGACATACCGACGTACACAGATGATGGTGGACAATTCGCTGCGCCACCGGTTCCGCCAACAACAACCGTCTCTACGACTTCATCGGAAACCATCGATGATCCTGACACCACCACAGCTTTTCGCCTACTGGTGGAACCGTGGACAGCAGCATCGAATGGTCGTGCTGACATTGCGATCGTTGAAGGTGCTGGCCTCGCGGCATTGGGCGCTCTCGGCATGAATGATGCGAGGCGATGTGAGATTGAAAGTTCACTCGCTCTTCGTTGGTTGGTGTGGGCCGCATCAAGCGGTGGCGCTCACGGACGGCGGCGCGGTCGGGCAAACGGACGATCACTGACGTGGTGGTTCCTGCACCAATTTCTCGACCTTGGTGATGCATGGCCGACGGACCCCGATCAACTCGGAGAACGCATCACTGATCTGACGTTTCATCTCTGGGACACCAACGAACCAATGACGGGCTGGTCATTGCAACTCACCATCGAGGACTCAATGACGGGGTTGTCATGTGCCCTACATGCAAAAGACGCCGCCTAACGGCGGCGTCTCTCACCAATAGTTGAGCGTCGTCAGCGAGACTTGAGTGCTTCGATGAGCTTCGGCAACACCTTGTGCACGTCACCAACAATGCCCAAGTCGGCGATTCCGAAGATCGGTGCTTCCTTGTCCTTGTTGATGGCGATGATGTTCTTCGAGCCCTTCATGCCCACCATGTGCTGAGTAGCACCCGAAATACCAGCAGCGATGTACACGCTTGGCTTCACGACTTTGCCGGTCTGACCAACTTGGTAGCTGTAAGGAACCCAACCGGCGTCGACAATTGCTCGTGATGCGCCAGGTGCGCCTTTCAGAATCTTGGCGAGATCCTCGACCAAGACGTACTTGTCAGACTCGCCGAGGCCGCGGCCGCCAGAGACCACCACGTCGGCTTCGTCGAGCTTCGGACCAGTTGTCTCTTCGACGTGAACGGCCAGCACTTTTGCGCCACCTGTGGCACCAAGGTCTGGAACTTGCACGGCAGTGACGGCCGCTGCGCCGCCACCCGAGGCTTCGGGAGCGAAACTTTTCGGACGGAATGCCGCGAGGAACGGGCCTTCACCGGTGAACGTGGTGCTGACGAGAGTGTTCCCACCAAAGATCGGTGTGACCGTCGTGACGCCGTCTCCACTGTCTGCGATGTCGATGTTGTTGGTGATGACCGTCTTGTTCAACTTCACCGAAAGTCGCGACATGGTGTCACGGCCTTCATAGTTCTGCGGGAACATGATGAGGTCGGGCTTGTCGCCACCATCGATGACGGACTTCATTGCTGAAGCGATGGCAACGCCAGGAAGGTTCGAGCCGTGATCGACCGAGTACACCTTCGTCGCGCCGTACTCACCGAGCGTTGCTGCAATTGAATTGCCGTCGCCGCCCATGAACGCGGTGACATTGGAAGAGAGTGAACGTGCCTTGGTGAGCAGTTCGAGAGTGGCGCTTGTAGGTGCACCGTTCGCAGCTTGTGCGAAGACCCAAATGTTGTTGAGTGCCATTGCTGTTCTCCTAACTGCTCTCAGATGACTTTCAGGTTCTCGAGGAACCCGACGATCTTGCCGAATGCTTCGCCGTCATCTTCGATGATTTCACCGGCTTGACGAGCTTCTGCTTGCGCGACGCCAGAGATTTTCTGACCAGCACCTTCCCAACCAACTGGCGTGACTCCGAGGTCGGAAGCTTTCACTTCTTCAATCGGCTTGTTCTTTGCCGCCATGATTCCTTTGAACGACGGATAGCGAGGCTCCACCACGCCGGCGGTGACACTGATGACTGCGGGCATCGGGCACGAGACTTCGTCGTATCCGGATTCGGTCTGACGATCGACCTTCAAAGTTCCGCTATCGACAGAAACTTTCTTGGCGAACGTGACCGAGGGAAGACCGAGCACTTCGGCCATCTGCTCGGGAACCGTTCCGGTGTAACCATCAGATGACTCGGTTGCAGCAATGATGAGATCGGCACCACCGAGTTTTTGTACCGCAGCCGCAAGAATCTTTGCGGTGGTCAATGCATCACTTCCCTGCAGTGCTGGGTCGGACACGAGCACACCTTTGGCTGCACCCATGGCAAGCGCGGTGCGCATACCGGATGTCTCGCTGTTGGGTGCCATCGACACGAGGTTGACTTCGCCACCACCGGCCGCGTCGACAAGTTGCAATGCCATCTCGACGCCGTACATGTCGGAGTCATCGATGACGAGCTTGCCGTCACGCTTCAGGGTGTTGGTTCCCGCATCGAGGGCACCTGGTGCCGCCGGATCGGGGATTTGCTTGACGCATACGATCACGTTCATAAGGTGACCATTGTTACCCACTCGGTCGGACATAAACCAACTGGCACAAGGTTCTTCCCCAAGTCGTGGCGTGACCCTCGTCGCAGGCTCGCTGGTACCGTAAAGCTCCTTGCGACTGCTGTTAATCGTCAATTCCTTTGCCTCGTCGGTGACCGCCCGGAACACCGTGGTGGTCCACCAGCGGCTGTCCCGCCACCACGACGTGCAGGTGGTCGAAACCAACCGGCGAGGCCATGCCACTCGCTTCGCCCAAGATGCGGCGATGCGGGGCCTTGATGCTGTCGTCACATACGGCGGGGATGGCACCCTCAATGAAGTCGCCACAGGGGTTGCCGGAAGCGACACCGCGCTTGCCGTGCTGCCCGGCGGCAGCACCAACGTGTTTGCTCGCACTCTCGGCATGCCAAACGACGCGCTTGCCTCGGTTGACCTCATCATCGATGCACTCGGCAGAGGAGATATCAAGTCGATCGGACTCGGCAAAGTGAACGGCCGGTACTTCACGTTTCACACGGGCGTCGGCTACGACGCCGCCGTTGTGAAGCGTGTCGAACAACGAGCCGCGCTGAAGCGATACGCCGGACATCCGTTGTTTGTTGTCGCAGCTCTTCGAACCTGGGCATTTGACTACGACCGTCGCACGCCACATTTCAACGTGAACGTGGGAGGTGTCGCGACCAAGACGATTCCTGGGGCGTACTTCACGATTGTCATGAATACGAACCCGTATACCTATCTCGGCCCACGACCATTCGACCTCGTTCCTTCAACAGATCTCACGAAGGGCCTTTCAGTTGTCACATTCACTTCTATGAACGCGACAAAGATCTTGCGCTCGGTTGGAACCGCACTACGCGGCGGAGGCGTGTCGTCGAACTCTTGGCTCGACGTACATTCGAATGTTTCAGAAGTTGTTGTGTCGAATGAACGGGCGTTTCCGTATCAGATGGACGGTGACTATTTGGGCGAGGTCAAGGAACTGCGTTTCGAGCATGTTCCTGATGCTGTGCGCTTGGTGCAGTCATTCCCCCAACAGTGACCGCCTCACATTGAGTGCCGCATCAGGCACATTCGTGCAGATGCCGTCGATGCCCCATTGGATGAGTCGTTTCATGTCGTCTTCGTCGTCACAGGTCCAACAGTTCACCGACAAACCCTGCTGGTGAAACTCGTGGAGCATTTCTTCCGTCACTGATTTGTGCCACGGATGCAAGGCGCTGTGTCCTTCCGAGGCAAGTGCTTGCGCTAGCGCCTTCACTCCGCGCGCATCGCAGTGAGTCATGAGCCAAGCGGTACGCACTTTGGGTGCTAGGTCGCGCATGGCGACGATTGTCTCGCGACGAAACGAAGAGATGAGCCAACGCTCTGGCTCACCACAATCGTGCAACAACTTCGCCACGCGCTCTGCCACGACGTCATGAGGGTCATAATCCGGCTCTGACGGGTCGTTCTTGATTTCGATGTTCACCCACATGCCTTCACAGGCGTCCAGTGCATGGCTCAATGTGGGTACCGACTCTGGAATGTCGTCATGTGTCAACGTGACAAGAGAACGACCATCAGCAAGATGCGCATCGTGCATCACCACCAGTTCACCGTCGGCAAGTCGCCGAACATCCAACTCGACTGCATCAGAGCCAATGTCGCCTGCGGTCCGAAACGCCACGAGCGTGTTCTCGGGCTCGCGGCGTGAGGCACCACGATGGGCGATGACCTGTGGATAACGCACGGCTGTCATCGTCTCCCCTTTCCGGACTTCATTGCGAAGAAGGTTTATCAGAGGCAGTTGTTCGTGCGAATGAGAATGACCGCGACCAGATCACCGCATCCAAATCACACGGATGCAACTTGGGTGAACCTCTTGCCATTCACCAAAGACGGTCGTAGCGTTGCCTCGCACCGGTTCGCCCGATGCGCCCAGCACATCCACCGTGGCGCCCAGCGCCCCTGAACCCCCAAGAAGGAACCCGACGTGTCAATCCTCGCGTCCAGCCTGGCCCTCGGTAGCGCCGACTACACCTGGAGAAATCTCGCGACTTGTCGCGACACTGATCCAGAGCTTTTCTTCCCCGTCGGAACAACCGGCCAAGCACTTCTGCAGATCACGAAAGCAAAGAGTGTCTGTTGTGAATGCCCAGTTCAGGTTGAGTGCCTCGACTTCGCACTTGAGACAAACCAGGACACCGGCATCTGGGGTGGAACGTCAGAAGACGAGCGACGTCAGATTCGACGTGAGCGTGCCGCTCGTGCGCGCGCACAACGCCTCGCTGCAGCCGCTGCAGCCGCAGGCTGACCAACTTTCGCTTCGTCTAATCAACCCTTAGCGGAACACACAGTTCGACCGCAGTTCCGCGATATCCCGACCGCAAGGTCAGGTTGGCTTCATTCAATTCTTCACTTGTTGGCTGGCGCATATCAATTGTTCCCGCCAGTTCTGTCGTCACGAGCGTGCGAACAATCGAGAGGCCAAGGCCGGTTGCCGTGGAGAGATCGAATTCGTCAGAGAGACCGCGTCCATCGTCGATAACTCTGATCGTCAGCACCGTGTCGTTTGAATCCAGGGTCACGACGACAGTGCCGCCGCCCTCACCTTCGGGAAAACCGTGGTTGATGGCATTTTGAAGTAACTCCGTCACAACAACGGACAACGGTGTGGCAATCGTTGCCGGAATACGCCCACCGTCACCGTTCACCACAAATCGAACTGGCCTATCGGGCGATTGCAGACCTTCTTCGGACAGACGCAAGAGCGGCCGGACAATTTCGATGAAGACGACGTCGTCACCTGGCTCGCGCGACAAGGTTTCATGAACCAATGCGATCGTTCTAATTCTTCGAACTGACTCGGCCACAGCCTCGCGCGCTTCGTCCGACTTCAAACGGCGGCCCTGCAATCGAAGCAGCGCAGAGATGGTCTGCAAATTGTTCTTCACTCGATGGTGAATCTCACGGATGGTGGCATCTTTTGAGAGCAACAGTCGATCACGCCGACGAAGCTCCGTCACGTCACGGAGCAGCATTACTGCGCCAGTCACGACCGCTTCAGTGTTCGGAGAACTTGCAAGAACCGGAAGACAGCGGGTCAACAGTGTGACGTCAGATGTCTGCTCAAACTCTTCGACGACAGGCTCTTTGCGCTCGAAAGCCTGACGCACAGGACTGTCGATGATGCCCATTTCGGCAAGTGTTTGACCAACAACATTTGCGCTGATACCGACACGATGCAGTGCCGATGTCGCATTTGGTGACGCGTACACCACGACCGCGTCTTCATCGAGCACAATTGCTCCGTCTCCTACTCGGGGCGCCACACTGCTATCTGCCACGCGACCTGGGAATGGAAACAGACCGGCCGCAATCATGTCGGTGAATCGTGCGAATAAGTCTTGATACGTGCGCTCTAACTGGCCCGGCTGGCGAGCGCCCCTCGTACTCCACTCACGTGTGAGCACTGCAATGCTCTTGCCCTCGTGTACAACCGGAATGGCCGTCATGAAACACGGATCCACCAAGTCTTCGACCATGATCTCGCCTTCAGAAATGGTCTGTGAGTCAAACGCCGCCGCGAGCAAGGCAACTTCAGTGTCGTTTGCGAACGCACCAACCCAGTCAACGACATAGAGCGTCTGGCCGGTTGCTGCTCGAACTTGAGCAATGACCAACCACGTTCCTTCATTGGTCGGAACATAGAGAAGTAGGTCGGCAAAACACAGGTCGGCAAGCATGCCCCACTCACCAGTCAGGGCTTGAAGATGGGACACGTCTTCTTTTGAAAGCGCCGTGTGCTGTCGCGCAAGTTCTCCGATGGTCGCCATGAACTGTCCTCCGCTGACAGTCTGCCCTACTCGACGACGAGGCTCTGGGCTATCCCGTCGACCACAGCTACTGCATCGACCGCTATGTCAGGTATGTCAAGAACTCGAAAGCCTCGTGTCGTGAACTGGCGGCGCGCTTGTGCGTGCTCTGCACACTTCCGAGATTGGGCTCTCTGCGCAATCTGAAGCACCGACAGAACTTGCGCAACCGAATCACTGTCGCACCCAGTGCGCGCGGCGAGCTCCTCGGTGGTACCAACGTCGCTGTGGTCGGGGCATGGCATCGTGCGATTGACCACGACAGTCGGGCGATGCGAGGTCCGGCTGTTGATGCGATCAAGCAGGTAGTTGGCTTCGCGCAAGGAATCCGTGCCGGGGCTGGTGACAACCACGTAGTCACAGTCGGGCGAATCGAGCAAGGCCCTGACCAGTCGTGCTCGTTCGACAAATCCCTCTTCGAGTGCCTGCAGCAAAACAAAGAACTCGATGATGTCGGTCAGGAAGCGCGCACCCAGAACTCGGTCAGCAATCTGAAAGAACGGTCGCGAGGCCAATCCGATGAATCTGTTTCGATACGGGATCGTGAGCCATCGAACGAGGCGTCCGCTAAAAAACTCTGCCATTCGATCTGGTGCGTTCAGAAAGTCGAGTGCGTTGCGTGACGGAGGCGTGTCTACGACGACGACATCAAATTCGGAATTCGAACTCAACTCATACAGTCGCTCCATGGCGATGTAGTCGTGGCTGTTCACGAACCGTGCTGTGATGTTCTGATACAGCGGGTTACATAACAGTCGCTCGGCCGCTGCTGCATCTGGTGCAAATCTACGGACCAAGTCGTCCCAGCCAGCTTTCGCATCGAGCATGGTGGCGAACAGCCCACCGCCAACTTCGACCACTTCGTTCCCGCTCAGCGACAAGCCGAGAGATTGCGCAAGGCGCTTCGCTGGATCGATGGTCAGCACCACGACGCGCCCGCGAGATGCTGCCAGGGTCTTTCCGATCGCCGCGGAGACACTCGTCTTGCCCACGCCACCAGGACCACACACAATGACGCAACGCCCGTGCAGATCGGAGAGCAGATTGTCAGTGGTCACAACTCTTCACCCAGACGTACCACCATTGTTTCGTCGACATCGACGTTCGAGTCTTCGTCGCCCCACCCACCAATTTCTGGCATCACGATGTACTCGACGTCGCTAACGGCATCTTTCAGCTCATTGACCGACGCACTTTGAATCTGGCGTACTTTTGTCGCTCGCTCCAGAGGCTCACGCAAAGTGGGTGGTAGGACTTCGCACAATGTATGCCAGGTTGACTCGTCAGTTGTTGCCACAAGCGGTGCTTCCACGCGATTGAGCACCAACCATGAGAGATCTGTCTTTGTTTGTGAGCGAATTGACTCGACAAGGTCGATTGTTTCAGTAACTACCAACTCCTCAGGAACAACCACTGGGACGACCGTGCAGAGTGACTCATCCTCCAGAATCTTGATCATCCATTCTGTTTGATCGCGCAACATGCCGATGCCGGCGAGTTGTCCGACAATGCGCGGGGCAGCAATTTGACTGACGATGTGACCAGTGGCCTCAGAGTCAACAATGACGATGTCGTAGTTGTCTTGACGCACTTCGTGGCACAGCTTTCCAATGCCGAGAATCTCCTTGACTCCAGGCGCTGCATCCGCAACAAAATCGAACACTGCAGCAAGTGGTGTGACTTTGGTGAGCAACGGAATTCGAACAAACAGTCGGAGGTACTCACGCAGAGATTGCTCTGTGTCCATCACCATGGCCCACAAATTCGGCTCGACAAGCCGGGGGTCAAATGTCAGCGAATCACCGCCAACACGTGCAGAGACAGAACCTTTGGCATCCATCTCGCACAACAACGTGCGAAGACCCCGTCTTGCAGCAACACGCGCAAGCGCGACTGCGACAGTGGATTTTCCGACACCTCCCTTTCCGGTGACAAACACCAGTCGGTGGCGAAGAAGTGGCGTCAGATCAGCCGCCGAAGCCGATGCGTCGGTCGACGCCACTAGAGCCGATTTCGACATACGCAATTTTCTGTGACGGAACTGCCACGTCGCGTCCACGCTTGTCGGTAATCCACAGCGTGTCGACAGCACCACTGAGTGCGGCCTCGACGCGAGCCTTTACGTCGTCGCGAAGTGCATCGTCATCGGCGAGTTCGATGGAAATCTCGCGAGGTGATTGTGTGACTCCGATGCGCAGGTCCACGGGTGCTCCTTGTTCGTTCGAAGATGTTGTCGACTCACTCACCGTACAGGTCAGATGAGCTTCAGACCCTTGCTGAAACGCTTCTTTGGCGCCATCTCCTCGATCTTCTCAGCGAGCGCGAAGAATGCACGACCTGGTTCTGAATCTGGTGCGACCGCGGCGATGGGACGTCCGTCATCGCCTCCCTCACGGAGCTGAGCGACGAGTGGGATTTGTGCGAGCAATGGCACCCCAAGTTCCTCTGCCACTTCCTGTCCGCCGCCTGCGCCGAACAGTTCGTAACGCTTTCCATCATCCCCGGTGAACCATGACATGTTCTCGATGACTCCCTTGACGGGCAAGTTGACTTTCTCTGCCATCGCTGCCGACAATCGCGCTACTTTCTGAGCAGCTGGCTGCGGAGTCGTCACTACATACACCTCAGCGCGAGGCAGATATTGGCTGAGGCTGAGTGCAATATCACCGGTGCCTGGCGGCATATCGATGAGCAAATAGTCAGGCTCGTCCCAAAACACGTCGGTGAGGAACTGCTCAAGCGCCTTGTGCAACATTGGCCCACGCCAAATGATTGCTTGGCCTTCCGGCACGAAATAACCGATGCTGATGCATCGGACTCCCCACGCTTCTGGGGGCAACAACATCTGGTCAATGACAACGGGGTCACGTTCGGCACCGAGCATGCGAGGAATGGAGAACCCGTAGATGTCGGCGTCGACGATGCCGACTTTGTGACCGCGTGCTGCAAGTGCCACTGCCAAGTTTGTGGTGACGCTGCTTTTCCCTACGCCACCCTTGCCCGATGAGATGAGTAAGGGGCGCGTCTTGCTGTCATTGCTTGCAAAAGGAATTGCCCGACCTTCAGCGTGACCGTGGGCAGCATTAGTACCAGCAGACGCTGCTGCGTCGCCATGCACCAGACGACGAACTTTTTCGCGCTCTGCATCGTTCATGACCGCGAAGTCGATGGACACGTTCTTCACTCCGTCGAGCGGCATGACAGCAGTGGTCACTCTGTTCTGAATTTCATTTCGTAACGGACAGCCCGGCACTGTCAGCACGACAGTGAGCGTCACTGCACCTGCGTCATTGCGCACGTCTCGAACCATGCCAAGGTCGACAATCGAACGATGAAGTTCCGGGTCTTCGACAGGGCGGAGAGCTTCGATGATCTGGTCAGGGCTTGCGGTCATGGGGGTACTTCCGGTTGGGGACGTCGGTAATTTGCACTACGGCTATAGGTAGAATACTGATGTGGCTGAAGTGACGACCACCCCTGTGATGACACCGAAATCATTCACGGCCACTGTGTCTGCCATCACATCTGCGTTTGGCGATCCGACTCGACGAGCCGTGTATTTGTTTGCTCGCGATTGCCCAGAAGGCGTTACCGCATCTCAAGTGGCAGACAAATTCGACCTTCATCCGAATGTGGCTCGACACCACCTCGAGAAACTTGCTGCTGGCGGTTATGTCGAAGTCTCGACCGAACACGCAAAGCGCAGTGGCGCTGGTCGGCCGAGCAAGCACTATCGAGTCGCCACAGCCGGGCATGAACTCGAATTTCCTGTGCGAAGTGACGACTTGGTGCTGACACTTCTCGGGAAAGCTCTCGCTGCACTTCCCGCCGACAAAGCTCACGACCTTGCCGAAGAAGTTGGCCAAGAGTACGGCCGAGCCATGGCAGCTGGCCTCACCGGTAGCGATGTTGCTGCTAGCCAACGATCGCTGCGCTCAGCCATGCAAGCAGTTGCCGATGCGCTGACTGCTCATGGATTCGCAGCGCACGCAGAAAAGCGCAACAACGAACTCCGCATCGTCACAAGTCATTGTCCCTTTGGTGACGTGGCCATCGAGAATCCGGTCATCTGCTCTGTCGATCGCGGAATGGTGAAAGGAATGCTCGATGCCCTGTACGGGTCAACAGACCCTGAGCATTCAGAGTCGTTGCCAAAAGGCGACACCTTCTGCACCACCACAATTAACTGACGACGTCAGCTAATACGTCTCAATCGCCCCAGTAGCGCTGTTCCAGAAACGGATCGCCGTACATGTGGTAGCCGTTTCTCTCCCAGAAACCTGGCTTGTCAGCCGGCATCAACTCGAGAGCACGCAGCCACTTTGGAGATTTCCAGAAATAAAGGTGCGGAACGACAAGTCGAACGGGTCCGCCATGTATTGGTTCTATGGGCTCACCGTCGTATGCGTACACCACAAGCGAATCATCACGCATCACGTCTTCAAGTGGAAGGTTCGCTGTGTACCCATGTTCGGCATGTCCCATCACATGCGATGCATCCGCCTGTACACCAGCGGCGTCGAAAAGATCGCGTACGCGAACACCGGTCCACGACGTGTCGAACTTCGACCACTTGGTCACGCAATGAATATCGGTGGTGATGGTGCGAGATGGCAGTGCAGTTAGTTCTTCAAACGACAATGTGAAGGGCTTGTCGACAAGTCCCGCGATCGTGAGCGACCATTCACCGGATTCATACGTCGGGACGTCACCGACATGAAGCACTGGAAAACGCTCGGTGAGGTATTGACCAGGCGGCAATCGAGCCGGGTCATAGCCCTTTGCCGCGACTTCATCACGATTGCGGTCGAAGAAACCCACGCCTCAATTGTGCCTCAGCTGCCCAGGGGCTGCTGGATCGGAGCACCAACCGAAGTGATGGTCACCGTTTCAGTACCTCTCACAAGAAGGAAGGCCAAAGAGACGTGGCAAGCACAGATGATCGAGAGCACTGCGCTTGTGTGAATCACACCAAAAAGTGCGACTCCCGCGACAATTCCAACCGCATAAGCGACGTTGTACATCACGTCGTATGCCGCAAACACCCGACCCAGTACTTCGTCCGGAATGTTCGCTTGTATAGACGAGTCAGTACAGATCCGCAGATTCTGAAAAGCAAACGCGCAAAATGCAACTGACGCCAGTTGCACTCCAGGAGATCCTGCGACCTGACCCATCACAATGAAGAATGCGGATGACAGCGAGGCGAGCACTGCTATGGAGCGACGACGAAAACGCTCGACAAACCACTCGGCAGTAAGTGAGCCCATGAAGTTACCCAACGAGATGAGGGCGAGTAGCGATGCAAACCCAACCGCTTGCAGCGAAAGTTGGCTGCCTACATGAAGTGCCACTGAAGCCACGGTCACGCCGAGAAAGAGGCGAAGTGACGCTGTCGAGCCGATGGCGAACTTAATCTTTGAGCCCACAAGCTCACCGAGGATTTCTGCTCGCGACGAAGTTCTGCGAACTTCTCGCAGCAAGAAGATGCTCATGTCGATTGACCTGAACATCTGGCTTGCAAAAACCTGCAAAACGGCTGCAAAAATCAATGCGAGATACCAGTTGACGTCAACCAGGGCAGCAGCAACTCCCCCACCTATCAAGCCAGAGCCCATACCGAGGATGAAAGACATTGAATCGATTGCCGGCAGTTCGTGGCGCCTCACGAAATGTACGACACTTGCAGTTCGCGCGCTGTACAAGATTCGAGTTGTTGCCAACATCAAAGCAATGCACACCAACGCGAGTTCGGACAAGGCTGCGTGCAAGCAGAACATCAGGAACAGCGATAGCACACCCCTAACTACATGCCCTACGACGAGCACTTGTCGGCGATTGAATTTGTCGACCACAATGCCGGCGAGTGGACCTACAAGAACCATCACGGGGAGCATCATCCCAATAGAGAAGAGAAGAGATGACTTCATCGACTCTTGTTTGTTGGCGAACAACAGCATCTGTGCAGCAACGAGTGATGTTGCTGCATCACCAATCTGCCCAAGTGTTTGCCCAGCGAGGAGAAGTTTCACGCCTTGCATGCGAAGAATATCGCGACGTCGAACATGGAGTTGGTGGCTCCGCCGAATGAAGCTCTTTCTGACTCTCGTCGTTGAAACTTCGCGTGTAGAGGTCACAATCAAACTCTCCCCCACCGATGGTGGACTCAGATTGACTTTTGGGTAAACGCAAATGAAATCCCCCCGGTACGCCAATTTCTTATGTGTACCCTGACGACATGGTCATCGCGTTCGTTCGACACGCACACGCTGGGTCACGCAGCGCATGGACAGACGACGACAAACTGAGACCGCTTTCCGTCAAGGGTGAACGTCAAGCCGCGGCTCTCATCAATGAGCTTCGTCAGGTAGGGGTCACTGCATTGATCTCAAGTCCGTATCTGCGCTGTGTCCAGACCCTTCAACCGCTCTCAGAGGAGACAGGAATTGCGGTGACAGTCGACGAGCGTCTCTCAGAAGACAGTTCTTTCGAAGTCACCTTGTCGCTACTCGAACATGCACCCGACGGTGCGGTCCTGTGTAGCCATGGCGATGTGATTCCCGCGACGGTCGACGCTCTTGTTCGACGGGGAATGTTCGTCGACGGCCCCGCTGCCCTACGAAAGGGCGCGGCTTATTTTTTGCATCGTGATGGTGGAATGTTCACCAGAGCGGATTACTTGCCGCCCCCCGATATCAGCTGATTGTCACTTGCCTGCGACGGCTGCATTCACCTGATCAACGATCGAATTCACTAGTCCGAGAACTTCATGGGGCGGATTACCTGCGAGGCACTTGTCAAGTGGTGGTTTGGCAAGTTCGGCATCGTCGAGGAAACGAAAGTTGATGATGCCCAAGAGACAAAACGCATCGGTGTAGGTGTTGTCAACCTCGATGGCACGAGTGATGTCGGTGAGCGCCGTTGCAAGAGCAACTTTCTTGATGTCTTCTGACGCCTCACGAGAAGACAGAGCGAGCAACCAAGAGCGATATGTGAGAGCTTCAGGGTTGTCTGGTTCGATCTTTAGTACCTCGGTGTACAAAGTGATTGCTTGTGCTGGGTCATTGAAGTTGAGAAGTCGGGCTTGCGACAACAGCGTCGCAGTGCTCTGCTCGATACCACCCGTGGCACTTTGCCCTGGAAGTCGTTGTCCACTGTTGTCTGCCACGAACCAACCGGCTGCCAATCCGAGTAGAACAACGACAAGAGCAGTTACAGCTCGCCGACCAAATCGATTCCCAACGTCACTTCTCCGGCCACTGTCGGCATCCAATTGTTTCGTCAGCAAAGCAACTCGTGCGGTGTAGTCGTCACGCAGCGTCTCAAAGTCATGCTCATCAATATCGCCGGCTTGACGCTCACGTTCGAGGTCGCGAAGCGAGTCGAGTAAAAATCGACGCTCTTCTCTCTGAGCATCATCATGGGCGCTCACCGAGGCACCTCATCATGGTCCTCTGGTTCTTCAGCCAACAACCTCGCGACCATCGCCCGGTCGTCATCTGATGGAACAAGACCTTGTTCTCGCCGCCAGCGCCTGAACGCAGCCGCAAGACCAGCCACAGAACAAACAAGAACCGAGACCGGCAATACCCACACAAGGGAATCGAAACCGGTTGCGCGGGGCACCAAGAGCACTCGCCCGCCGAAACGCTCCTCTATATGCGCGACGATTTGTTCATCATTGCGCTGTCCAGAAGCAACTTGGCGAGCCACTTCATTTTTGATGTTCACAGCTGCTGACGCTTGCGACACAAACACACTTTCGCCGTCACACGTGGGGCACGCGAGTCGTTTCGTGATGACATCAATTCGTTCTTGTTGGGTGAGCGGGCCAGCTTCACGACCAGCACCGACCGCAAGCAGACAAGCCGTCACAATTGCCATGAACATCCACATGGGCCACGACTTCAATCGAGCCGACAACGGCATTGCTTCTGCGGACGCCATCACATACCCTCGAAAGCCGTTTGCAACTCTGTCACTTTTTCGGTGAGCAGATCTCTGGTGACTGCACCGATGAAACGCATTCGAACAAAACCGTTTGGATCAATGATCCAGGTCTCAGGAACTTTTGCAACCCCGAAGGCAACGGCGATTGATCCGTCGTCATCACGCACCTTTGGCCAGTCTCCGTTATTTGCTTCGAAGAAGGCACGAACTGCATTGTCACTGTCGTCATTGATGATCGAGTACAACTCGGTGGGAGTTGCAACTGAGGCCTGGGCCTCGTGAAATGCGACCAATTCGGGATGTTCCTGACGGCAAGGAACACACGTCGAATTGAAGAAGTTGAACATCACCCAGCTTCCTCGGCGACGCGATAACTCGAATTGCGCATCGTCCAAGGTGGTCGACTTCACCGCGGGAGCCGGGTTACCGAGCAATGGCGACGCAGCGCTCTCTCGGTCCTCGGGAGACGACACAACGAGAACGACGAAGAACAGCGCGACTACCACTCCGACTGCCGCGGCAATCAACGATGATCGTCGACTACGGGCCACAGGTGCGACATTCACGACGGCCAGGTTTTCTTGGTCATTCACGGTGAAGTTCCCGTCAATGCAGTCGGGACTGGGGCAGATACCGGGTCTGTGGGACGGCGCCGGCGACCAGGAAACGCGGACAACACCGTGCCAATTGCCATGAGGATTCCGCCAGCCCACATCCACGTCATCATCGGTTTGATGAACACTTTGATTTTTGCCTCGTTGCTCGTTGGCTTCACCGGTGGCTCGAGGGTGAGATAGATGTCTTTCGACCAGCTCGACTTCACCGATGGCGTTCCGACGTTTTGCCCCATCGAAGTGAACTTGTGGATGGCCGGCCGATATGACTTACCACCGTCTATCGAAACGTCGACCTTTATCGATGTACGTCGTGCATCAGATTCTTCGACGAAACCTTTGAGCTCGAACGTGTGTCCTCCGAAGGATGCAGGGACACCTTTAGCAAGCGTCAACTCTTGGCTTCGTGTGTATGAGTTGGAGGCGGCAAGAGCCACCGAGATCATGATGACCCCGATGTGCACAATCATTCCGCCGTTTGCCCGCCCCACAAGGCCGCGCCACTTCTGTCGACGGGTCGCAAGAACAAGCTGACGCAACGCTGCACCAGTGGCAAAGCCACCGAGTGCAAAGGTGAGCAGAGGTTCGAGGCCGGTTGCACCGAGAAGCACGGCTACTGCGAGTGCAGCAACTCCGCACCACGCGGGCCAAAACAGTCGCTGACTGAGCAGTTCCGTGGATGCTTTGCGCCATGGCAACACAGGAGCAATGCACATAAGGAACAACATGACGATGCCGATGGGGGTTGCGAGGCTGTCGAAGAAGGGCTCGCCTACCACAATCTGGCGATTCTGAAGCGCCTCGACAATCAGCGGAAACACCGTTCCAAGCAACACCACGAAGGCGAACACCGAGAACAACACATTGTTCGCAAGGAACGCACCTTCTCGGGACATCGGAGAGTCGATGATTCCTGGTGAACGCAAACGGTCGCCCCGCCAACCAATGAGAACTAGTGACACCACCACCACGATCGCAAAGAAAGTGAGTAGGTAAGGGCCGATGTCACTCTCACTAAAGGCATGAACTGAATTCAAGATTCCCGAGCGAGTGAGAAACGTTCCGAGAATGGTGAGGCTGAACGTGGCGGCGAGCAACGAAAGGTTCCACACACGCAACATTCCCCGACGCTCTTGCACGAGCACCGAGTGGATATATGCGGTACCGGTTATCCACGGCAACAGTGACGCGTTTTCAACTGGGTCCCACGCCCACACGCCACTCCAACCGAGCACTTCGTAGCTCCACCAACCACCAAGAACGATGCCAAAAGTGAGAAAGCCCCACGAGAACAACGCCCAACGTCGCGTCTCGAGCAGCCAACCTTCACCAAGTCGACCCGTGACGAGAGCGCCAATGGCGAATGCAAACGGAATGGTGAAGCCGACATACCCGATGTAGAGAATCGGGGGATGAAAGAGAACGAGAATGTGGTTCTGCAACAGCGGATTTGGGCCTGGCCCATCGGTGACACCAGATTCGCCAGGAGCAAACGGGTCTGCCGGACCGATTGTTAACAAGAAAAAGAAGAACGCAGTCACGAACATGGTGGCAAGTGCTGTGGCAACAAGCGGATCGGTGACTTTGGCCCGATAGCGCCATGCAATCCAGGCGGTCATCAAAGCAAGCGCAAGTAACCACATGAGGATGGAACCTTCGAGGGCGCTCCACACCGCCGTGAAGTTGTACAACGCAGGAGTTGATCGTGAGCCGACCTTCTGGATGTAGTCCAGTGAGAAATCTCTGGTGATCATGGCGTACTCCATCGCCATGAACGCGCCGACTGCCGACACCGCTGACAACGTGGCAAAGCGCAACGACAGACGCAACAGCTTCTCGTCCTTTTGTCGCATACCCATGACACACGACACGAAGCCAAAGAGTGCGCCGACCAAACCCACCAACAAGAAGGCTCGGCCGATCGGCCCCCCTATCCCTGCTGCACCGAGCACGCGGCCGCCTCTTCGTCAGATTCCTTCATGCGAGTGTCGTTCTTCTCGACATATTCGTTTGAGTGCTTTACTTCGATGCGATCACTCGCAAAGAGATCATCCTGTAGGCGACCGTGCGCAACAACAGGGATGCACTCTTGGAAGACTCCCCCAGGGTCACCTTCGTAACGAACTTGAACTGTCTTGTCATGAAAGGAGAGGTCGAATGTTGTTGCACCGTTCTCCTTGGCAAGACTTCCCTCGACGACCACTCCCTGCACACGGATACGGCGACCTTCGTCGCATCCAGAGCGCACACCAATTTCATCGACGTTGCAGTAATAATCAATTGCACTCGTCAGAAATCGCGTGACTACCACGCCACCAGCAACAATCGCGATTGCGACAATCACCATCGGCAACCAGCGCCGTCGCACAGGCGTTGCACCCTGCCCTGAAGTGGAGTCGCCCGTGCTACGTGGGCTCAGGTCCACGGCTTGTCCTTTTCATCTGCGAACCGTGCTGTAGAGCGGGAGCGTCGAAGAAACCACACCACATACAGTGCAATCGACCCGAATGTCACCACGTAACTTCCGATGATGAATGAGGCGTGTTCCATATTCAGCGCACCTCAGCTTCCTGCCGACGCTGTTCAATTGCCACATCAAGACCATGTGCGTCGACAGCGTCCTGCAAGGCGAGTCCACGTTGACGGTGTAACACCATCCACACAAACAACATTGTGAATGTCACTATGCCAAGAAAGAGTGTGAACAACATGAGCCCATCAAGTTCTACGTCAGTGCCGCTGTTCGCCACAGTCGACTCTTGATGCAATGACCTCCAGATGACCACACTGAAATGCACCAGCGGAATCTCGAGTACTGCGAGAAGAGCAAGCACTGCTGAGCGTCGGGCCCGTTGTCTGAATGTGCCACCGAGGCCACGCACGGCCAAATATCCGATGTAGGTGATGAAGAGGAACGCGGTACTCGTTAGTCGCGCATCCCACACCCAATATGTGCCCCACGTGAGGCGCCCCCACAGACTTCCAGTGATGAGAGAGATTGCCACGAACAGCACACCAATTTCGGCAGATGCACCTGCGACTCGATCCCATGCAAGCGAACGATTCTTTCCGGAGAGGTACACCGCAGAGACGACCGCAGTGAGTACGAAGGCCACATACGCAACCCAAATGGACGGTACGTGCACATACATGATGCGAACAGTCGACCCTTGCACCACATCTTCGGCGGAGACAAACAGTCCGAATGCGATGAGCCACACAGTGAGGGCAAGAGTTGCGAAACCAAGGGCACGAGTCGCTCGGGTTCCGGTAGGGGTCGATGTGGCTGACATGGAGTTCGTCTCTATTCGTCGATCAGCGGGCCAAATGCCACAGAACCGACAACACCAAAGATGACCGCAAACACGAGCAGTAATCCACTCCAGGGCCAACCTTCTGACACTTCTGCTCCTCCACTCATGAACCCAGCCTCTGTGGCACGCGTTGCCCCAATGAGCACCGGCGCAACCACTGGTAGCAGGAGCAAGGGAAGGAGGGTCTCTCGGCCCCGAGCGCCTGCCGCAAGGCCTCCGTACAGAGTACCGATGAAACCCAACCCAAAACAGGCGAGCACCACCGTGACGAACACCACCAGCAGTCCGGATGGCTCAAGTTGCACGTTGTAGAGGAAAAAAGCGGTTGCGACCAGGATGATGTCGAGCGCGCACAATTGCACACCAAGTGCAAGTGACTTTCCCAAGAACAAAGCCCGTGTGTCGACACCGGCGACTCGCAATGAATCGAGTGCACCATCTGCTGTTTCGACCGCAAAAGATCGTTGCACCACCACCAACATCGAGAACATCGTGGCCAACCACACAAGGCCTGGTGCGACACGTTGCAAGATTCCATCGTTGTCGAGTGCAAATGCAAAGAGAATCATGATGACAACGGAAAATGGCGCAACCTGATTCACAAGGACCCGACTGTTGATCTCTGCTCGAAGATCCTTGAGCATCACAATTCTTGCGACGCTGACAAGACGCTTCATCGAGGTAGAAGTTGCGCTCATTGTCGTACCACTCCACCATCGACAACAACTCGCCGCGTCGCAAGTCGTTCTGTTCGCTCAAGTTCATGTGATGCGACCACAACGGTTGCGCCCGCTTCGACGGCTGCGCGCAGTGTCGCATCCAGATCATCACGAGCCTGCGCATCGAGCCCGGCATGTGGCTCGTCCAAGAGCCAAAGCGCTGCTCGTCGAATGATGAGACGTGCAAGAGCCACTCGGCGACGTTGGCCAGCTGACAACTGTGATGCACGCACTTCAGCAAGTCGCCCACTGAGGCTCACATGTGAAAGTGCGGCATCCACTTCATCTGTTGAGGCGCCAATTAACCCAGCCCAGAACTCAATGTTCTGGCGCACGGTGAGATCCATATAGAGGCCATTGGTGTGCCCGAGAATGCCGACACGCTCGCGTACAGCCGCGCGGTCGTCTGCCAGGTTGATTCCGAGCACATGAGCCTGTCCACGTTCTACTGGCAACAACCCTGCGCACACTCGAAGCAGTGACGTTTTGCCTGCTCCGTTCGGACCGGTGAGCAGCACAATTTCGCCCAACTGAACATCGAAGTTTGCTCCGGCGAGCACCGGATAACTGCCAGCAACGGCGACGACATCGCGAAATGAAACCACCGGCACAGATGTCATGACGACTTCACGCTACTGACCAGATGACGATGGCGCCCCTTCGACCATCTGGCCTCCCTTGTGTCGCTCCGTCGGACAGATGCGCCAATAGCGTTGAGGCATGGCTCGCACCCCCACCGCAGACAAGGGTCGGACATCTCTCTCACATGTGCTGCTCGGCGTGCTTGGAAAGACCCTCATCTGGGCCGGGCTACTTCTCCTTGGGTTCACCGCGTATCAACTGTGGGGCACCGGACTTCAGACATCACGTTTCCAGAGCGAGCTCGAGCAGGAGTTCACGTCGACACCACAAACGTCGTCGACATCGCCGTCCACGACACCTCAGTCAGTCATTGACACAAATGGAATCGATGTCGGCGACGCCATCGGCAAAATCACCATCGAGAAGATTGATGTCGACGACTGGATAGTTGCTGGGGTGTCATACAAAGCACTCAAAAAAGGGCCGGGTCTCTTCCCTGACTCAGCGTTACCTGGAAGTCTTGGCAATTCCGCCATTGCTGGTCACCGCACTACTTTCGGAGCTCCGTTCGCCGACCTCGACAAGTTGAACCAAGGTGACATCATCACCGTCACCACACGACGTGGCGTTTTCACTTATGCCGTCAGATCTGTCGACATCGTCAAACCGTCGGCTGTTGAAGTGCTGGAGACAACTGACCCTTCGAAAGGAGTCCTGACTCTCGTCACATGCCATCCGAAGTGGACATCTGCGAATCGCCTCATAGTGTCAGCCGATCTTCAGGAAAACGCCACAACATCCGATCGCTGGACCCCTGCACCAACGACGGCGGCCACCACCGACCAAACCTCGGGCGTCGACACAGATGAAGAAGTGTTGAGCGAAGGTTGGTTGCATGATCCGTCTGCCATTCCTCAGACACTCATGTGGGCAATCGCAGCAATTCTCATGTGGTGGTTAGGAGGCTTCCTCGGCCGTCGTCTTGGTCGACAGGTACTTCTTCGCGCATTCGTAGTCGTGCCGTTTCTCGTGGCCCTCTATTTCTTCTACGAGAATCTGTCCAGGCTCACCCCCACCAACCTGTAGTCGCTTACGCTTACGAGAGACATGAGCACATCCTCCAACAACATCGACCCAGTTCGTGCAAAGCGAGCCCGCATTGCTCACTACACATTGCTCGCCAATCGCATCGGTTACTTGTTGTACGCGCTGTGCATCAGCTGTTTCGTCATCGCATTCGCGATCGGATTCTCTGGGCCACTTGTCACCGTTGTCATCGTGAGCCTGATCGTTGGTTCAGTATTACTTGCACCATCAATCGTGCTCGGTTATGCGGTGAAGGCCGCCGAACGTGACGACCGGGAACGAGGCCTATGACATGACCACGCGACAGAGCTCTGGTGACCGTCGGGAACAGATATTGAATGCAGCTCTTGTTGCTTTCTCTCACCGTGGCTATCACGAAACATCAATGGTGGACATTGCCGATGCGATTGGTGTGACCAAACCGGTGCTCTATCAACACTTTGATAGCAAACGTGAGTTGTATCTCGAACTTCTTGACGTCGTTGGAAATGATCTCATCGCAGCAATCACCAAAGCAGCAATTGACTCTGATGACGGACGTGAACAAACCGAACGAGGAATGATTGCGTACTTCAGCTGGGTGCTTGCCAATCAGGACGCGTTCAATCTGCTGTTCGGCGGTGGAGCTCGCCTTGACGAAGAGTTTGCGGGAGCCATTCGGCGGGTGGAACGTGCCATCGCCGATGCAATTGCTCCGCTTATTGCTGCTGACATCAGCGAGTCTGTACGACGCACAATGGCGTATGGGCTTGTCGGTATGTCAGAGTCCGTCAGTAGGCACCTCGTTGCAAGCGGTGACACTTTCGACCCAGTCGACATCGGCCGACAGATCGGTGGCTTGGCCTGGGCAGGCCTGCGATCACTTGGTCAGTCGCGCAACACCCAACCGCGATAACCACCCACAAATCCGGCGCGCTCGAGAACTGGCACGCATTCGTGTCGAGCGTCTATCGCGGTGCCGTCGACTTTGCGAATTTCAATCGATCGACGACGACCGTCTTTGACTAACTTCGCGAATGATTCCGCCCATGAACCATCATGTTCCGCTGCTGGGAACATCACCAATGAGTGTCCGCGGGCATCAAACCAAACGAGGGGCTCACCTTCATGCAGAACCACAAGTGCGCCGGCGCTTCGCGATGGTCGACCCTCAGACATCGGCCATGGCAACGTGGATCCGTAGGGTTGCGCTGGGTCGGTCGCGGCGAGAACGATCGGCTCTGGTTCTGATTCTGGATGAAGATCAGCGTCATTACGGTCACGCACATCACGAAGCCGATCAACAGCACCAGGCAAGGCAAACTGTGCTGCTCCAAGACCGTTCACGAAGTAACCACGACGCACGTGGCCCCGCTCTTCCATCACCTTGAACACCGCATACACGGCGGCAAAACCACCTACACCACCTTCAGCAAGCACGGCTTCGCGTGTCACGACTCCGTGTCGCTCTAACAACTGCTGCGCATACGCCATGGCACCTTCTGCGGAGTGAGAGTGATGAGATGCGTTCGTGGGCACCAAACTCCACCGACCTGCGCCCGTCGGCGGGCCGATACGGCTCAAACGACCAGGTCGTGGACGCTGTGTTCGGCCGGTGTGACGCGCGCGAGTTTGAGCAGCAACTCCACGACCACCAGACAGATACGCACGAAGGGGCGCGAGTGAGTCATTGGTGACTTCCCCAGCCCAGACGAGATCCCAGAGAGCTGCGAGCACTTCCGCGTCATTCGCATGTGGCGCGGCAGCGCGAAGCTGCGAATAGAACACTGCGCCACGTTGTCGGAGATGCTCACGAAGAGCTTGATGAAGTTCGCCATCGGGTGCTGGCTGAGACTCGAGAGACGACACAAGAAGGTCCATTTGGTCAGCAAAAAACAATCGGACACGCCCGTCATTCGCACCGAGCGCACCAGCACCAACCCACACCACTTCCCCAGCAGTACATAGTGCATCAAGATCAGCGGCGCGATATCCGCGAACTCGCAATGGCAACACGTCTGACTCCAACGTGCTTGACACAATTGCGGTGCCTTGCAACAGAGACACCGCGTTGACGAGTCCGTCAGCACCGCGTTGCGCAGAGCCAACTGCTTGCCACTGCGGCAGGAATCTGCCGAGTGCAGCCTGCTCGACCGGCTCTACTTCCTTGCGCAGTCGTGCAAGTGACCGACGACGAAGCGTGCGAAGGACATCGGCTTCGCACCATTCACGTTCGGTGCCGTCGGGCTGGAACTCGCCTCGCACCAAACGACCGGCCGCCTCCAGAGCCATCAAAGGACCCACTGCGCGCTCAACGGTGATACCGAATCGCAGTGCCACAGCCTTCGTGACAAAAGGTGTGTGAGTTCGCGCAAAACGTGCGATGACTTCATCAAGTGGATGAGCGATGGGCTCGGTGAAAGCCATCGGCAAGCCAAGTGGCAGAGCACAACCGAATGCATCGCGATAGCGAGCAGCGTCTTCGGCAGCGATGAACCGTTCCTCACCGGCCAGCTGCACCGTTATCGCACGACGAACAGACAACAAGTCGGCAAGCCATGCATCAGCGGGTCCATTACATCGTGCGCGAATTTCAGCAATGGTGAGATCACCCACCTTGCGAAGAACATCGTGCAACTCATCTGCTGTACGAGCCCGTCGATGCTCGGAGAGACACTGCACATCAAGCTCAACATCAGCGATTGCTTCACGGTCGAGCAACTCACGTAGCTCTTCAGCTCCGAGAAGGCTGTTCAGTAAGTCACGATCAAGCGCGAGAGCCGCTGCTCGACGCTCAGCCAGCGGTGCATCACCCTCGTACATGTACGACGCAATCCAGTTGAACAACAAGCTCTGTGCAAATGGTGATGCTTTCGGTGTGTCGACACTGACGATGCGAATTGTGCGAGAGCGAAGCGCGCCGAGGATGCCTTGCAGGGCAGGCAGGTCAAACACGTCTTGCAGACATTCCCGGCTTGTCTCGAGGAGCATGGGAAAGGTTGGATGCTTCGCCGCCACTGCCAACAGATCTGCAGCACGCTGACGCTGCTGCCACAACGGAGTTCGCTGATCTGGCCGTCGACGAGGAAGCAACAGGGCCCGCGCAGCACACTCACGGAAACGTGCGGCGAACAGCGACGTCTGTGGAACTGCTTCAACCACAATGTCTCGCACTTGCTCGGGATCAAAGAGAAACTCTTCGACACTCAGATCATCGACTGCTTCTGGAAGACGCAACACGATGCCGTCATCACCCCACATTGTTTCAATGTGCATGTCGAATTTCTCGAGGAAGTGTTTCTCAATGGCCATTGCCCATGGCGCATGTACGGGCGTTCCGAACGGACTGTGAATGCACACCCGCCAATCACCAATTTCATCGCGGAACCGCTCGACGACAATCGTGCGATCGTCGGGCACTACACCAGTGGCTTCTGCTTGCTCACCGAGGTACTGCAACACATTTGATGCAGCCCGTGCATCAAGGCAATGACGTTCAGCAAGCACGCCTTGTGCAACATTCGGCTCGAGCTCGCGAATGGTGCGAAGAAATTCGCCGAACGCCCGACCCAATTCGACCGGTCGACCGATGCGGTCTCCGTGCCAAAACGGCATCTTTCCGTGTTCGCCAGGCGCTGGGGTGACAATGACGCGCTCAAACGTGATGTCCTCGATGCGCCAGGTACTTGCACCCAGAAGGAACGTCTCACCGGGACGTGACTCGTACACCATCTCTTCGTCGAGCTCACCGACCCTCGTTCCGTCGGGCAAGAAGACACCGAACAACCCTCGGTCGGGAATGGTTCCGCCGTTGATGACTGCAAGTCGCTGCGCTCCGTCGCGAGCCCTCACTGTGCCTGCGATGCGATCCCACACAATGCGTGGCTTCAGTTCGCTGAATGCCTCGCTCGGATAGCGACCGCTGAGCAGGTCGAGCACGCCATTGAACACATCGTCCGTGAGGTCGGTGTAGTTCGCACAGCGCCGCACCATCGCCGCGAGGTCTGCCACTTTCACATCACCAGCAATCGCCAAGTGAGCGATGACCTGTTGAGCGAGCACATCAAGCGGATTGCGCAAGTACGCCGTTGATTCAACAGCTCCATCAAGCATGCGTCGCACCACAACTGCTGACTCAAGAAGATCATGTCGATGCTTCGGATAGATGGTGCCAGCACTTGGCTCGCCCACTTGGTGACCAGCACGACCAATGCGTTGCAGTCCGCGACTGACCGCGCCAGGTGATTCAACTTGTATCACCAAGTCGACTGCACCCATGTCGATGCCCAGCTCGAGGCTGCTCGTTGCAACGATGGCCTTCAGCTCACCGCGCTTCAATTGATCTTCGATGACCACGCGCTGTTCACGCGCCAACGAACCGTGGTGTGCTTTCACTAATTCTTCTGTACCTAGCACCTGCAACTGGTCACCGACTCCGCCAGAAACAATGTCTCCACTCGATGCCGCATCGCCACTCGACGTCATGGCCAACTGGTCACGATGCAGCTCATTCAATTGTGCAGCCAGACGTTCGGCTTGACGTCGCGCGTTGCAAAAGATGATTGTGCTTCGATGCTCTTCGATCTGCTTGAGAATCTCGGGGTAGATACTCGGCCAAATGCTTGTGCGTCGAGGTGTGAGCGAAGCTGTGGCCGGGCCACTTCGTAGCTCGGTGCTCTCAGAACCGATTTGCCCCATGTCGTCGATTGGCACAACAACTGACACATCAAGTGGCTTGCGAATACCAGTGTCAACGATTGTCACAGGTCGTGGTGCTCCGTCACGCTGACCACCCAAAAAACGTGCGACTTCTTCGAGAGGTCGCTGTGTCGCAGACAAACCAATGCGTTGCGGTGGAGATGCAGTCAGCTCTTCGAGACGTTCGAGACTAAGCATGAGATGCGCGCCACGTTTGGTGGGCGCAAGTGCATGTATTTCATCGATGATGACCGTGTCGACGTTGGTGAGCGTCTCACGCACAGCCGACGTGAGCATGAGATACAAACTCTCTGGAGTTGTGATGAGCAAGTCAGGGGGTTGGCGCCCGAGCGCCTGCCGCTCACGGGCCGACGTGTCTCCGGTACGCATGGCGACAGTGGGGGCAACATGGTCCACGCCAAGTCGTTCTGCTGCATGACCGATACCAACTAGTGGTGCACGCAAGTTCTTCTCGACATCGAAAGCAAGCGCACGAAGTGGCGACACGTACAGCACTCGTGTTCGCTTTGTCTTCTCAGGCACCGGTGATGTGACCAATTTGTCAATTGACGCCATAAACGCGGCCAGTGTCTTGCCATTTCCCGTGGGCGCGCAGATGAGTGTGTGTGAACCTCCGACAATTGCGGGCCACCCTTGAATTTGTGGAGGCGTCGGTTCAGGGAAGGACGTGGCAAACCACTCTCGAACTGCGGGCGAGAACGCTTCAAGAACGCGGTGATGTGCCACGGACGAAGAGTAGTGAGACCCTGTGGCAACTTCACCCTGTGCGCCAAGACACGCGTGAAAGCCCCTCTGTAGGATGAGTCCATGCCCAACCCCGGAGAGCACCACCCCGCCTTCGAGGAATATTGCGAGTGCATCTTTGAGTTGCGCGAAGACGACGTCGAGGTCATTCAAGCGCGCATTGCCGAACGACTGAAGGTATCTCGTCCGTCAGTGTCCGAAATGATCAAGCGCATGGAGTCCGAGGGGCTCATCGCTATCGACGACACACGCATCCGGCTCACCCCCACCGGAGAAGAACTCGCCACTCGAGTTGTGCGTCGTCACCGCCTGGCCGAGCGTTTTCTCACCGACATCTTGGGTCTGTCGTGGGCCGAGGCGCACAACGAAGCCGGCAAGTGGGAGCACGTCATGAGCACCAACGTCGAGGCTGCGCTCGACCGCGTACTTGGTAGCCCCACGACATGTCCGCATGGCAATCCGATTCCTGGCAGCCAGTACTCTCCCCCGGACGATGCTCTGCGACTTGCACAGCTCGACATGGGCACCGAGTTCACCATCGCGCGCATTCCAGAAGAGCTCGAGTTTGCCGCAGGCATGCTCGACTTTCTTGAAAAGACAAGTCTCGTACCCGGAACTCGCGCCAAGGTTGCCGCCGTCGCTGAAAACGGCGACATTGTCGTGTCTGTGAAGGGTCGCGATGTGAGCGTTACTCCTTTTGCAAGTGCACGAATTCTCGTCACCACATAATCAGCCGTGATGAGACGCAATTTCCCTGCCCTTGTCGTTGTGTCTGTGCTGTCGCTGACAGGGTGTGCCACCACCATCATCTCCACTGACACCACAGCTCCCGTCGTCACAGTTGCCTCTTCCACCACGTTGCCAAGCGGCGAATCACTTGATCTCATGAAGAACATCGCGGCAGCCGGTGCAGACCTCGGCGACGCCATTGCCAATGGCCGCAGTGAAGAAGCCCGCGACGCCCTTGCTGTTGCAAAAGCCAACTGGCAAGTGCTCGAACCGCAACTTCAGAAACTGAAGCTTGACATTGCCGAGGACATGCGACGCATCGTCGACATGATGACGACCGCGGTTGAACGCAAGAGACCAGCCGACGCCGACAAGGCAAACAGATTTCTCGGTTTGGTTATCGATGCGTTTTCACAGCTCTGACGTCGAGCTCACGCTCTAACGCATCGCCTCGGGCAGTGGCTGTGCGTGCACAACTGTCAAACTGCGCGTTGATCGCGTAAGTGCTACATACAGAGCTCGCAAACCATGAATCTCGTCGGCCACAATCGCCGCAGGCTCGACCACCACAACCCCATCAAGTTCGAGACCTTTCACCAAACTCACCGGCACAACAGTGACATCGGCTTCCAGCGCGGTTGCCTGCGCACGACCATGGTGCACGCCAACAGCATCGAGTGCATCAGACACGTCACTCACCATGTGGTCTGGGCACACCACCGCAACGTTGCCGGCCACAAGGCGCTCGCGCATCGAAGTGATTTCGCCAACGACGACCGAGACAAGATTGCTGTTCGATGCAGCGACGATGCGTGGTGATTCGTCCCCTTGACGCACGCTTCGTGGCGCACGCAACCCCGGCGTAGCCACGTGCATGACCTTGTCGGCAAGTTCCATGATTTGTGCTGGGATGCGATAGCCGACCGACAGACCGATGACTCGTGGCTCTTTCTTTTGCGGAAGATGCGCAAGTACGTCGTCCCATTCGTCCGCCGCAAGCGGACCTGTGGCTTGAGCGATATCACCCACCAGCGTCATCGAGCCGTTGAGCGAGCGGCGCGCAACCATGCGCAGTTGCATCGGCGTGAGGTCTTGCACTTCGTCAACGACAATGTGGCCATATGTGCGAATTTCATCGGCATCATCGACTTTTCCTCCGCGACCCGGAACAGGACCGAGCTGCTCTCGCGCGTCATCAAGCAACGCAGCATCCGATGCCGACCATTTCACGTCATTCACGTCTTCTGAACGACTGCGATAGAGCGACAGATAATCGCTCTCAGACATGTACTTCGCACACGCCAACTTCAGAAGTGCCTTGCTGCCGAAGAGGTCGTGCAACAACTCTGCCGGGGTGAGCACGGGCCACATCCGTTCGATGACAGCCCTGAATTCCGGCGTGGGTCGGAGTGTCTCGCGAATTTCGTCTGGGTTCACATCGGAATGCCAGGTGGCCGCAAGTGCTGACCAGATTTCATTCTCAACGAACTTACGACCGGCATTGTGTCGGTGATAGCGACGGCGAGCCTGACGCACGATGTCTGCCGAAACGTGTGAACGTAGTCGAACGTAGCCGGAGCGAAACGGAAACGTCACGTCATCTTTCATGGCGCGTTCACGGTCGGCGATGGCCTTGGTGATGACTTTCTCCATCACGGTCGAGCCCTTCACACGTGCGACATTCGATGTGTCTCGACCACCAAAGCCAACACCAGGCACGAGATCTTGCAAGACGACTTGCTCAACGCCTGCTTCTCCGAGCGACGGCAACACACGCTCGATGTAACGCAGGAACACACGGTTTGGCCCAATGACCAAGACACCCTGATCTTCGAGCGGGAAGCGATACGTATAAAGAAGGTATGCAGCACGGTGAAGTGCGACAACTGTTTTCCCCGTACCTGGCCCTCCCTGGACAATAAGGACGCCTGCTTGAGGAGAGCGAATGATTTCATCTTGTTCGGCCTGAATGGTGGCAACGATGTCGCCCAATTGACCGGTACGTCCGCGTTCGAGAACTGAGAGCAACGTGCTGTAGCCGCGCAGTCCTGACGATGGAGCTTGTGCACCACCCAATCCCTCGTCGTGACCCACACCAAGATGTCCTTCACCAAACAATTCATCTTCGATGCCGAGCAGTGTTCGACCTTCAACGGCGAAGTGACGACGACGTGCAAGACCCATCGGCTCGCGACCAGTAGCGCGATAGAACGGTTCGGCAACTGGTGCGCGCCAATCGACGACTACCGGTTCGCGGTTCTCATCTGCCACTGCGAGTCGACCAATGTGGAATGTTTCGAGCGAATCGGGAGTCTCAGCCAATCGATCGATTCGGCCAAACACCAAAGCCGCATCGCCAAGGTCGAGCTGTGTCAAGCGGTTCACCAATGCTTCGTCAAAAACATCCCGTTCATAACGAGCCTGAAAAGTTCCACCGAGCCCCGGCTCATTCATGTCGCGCAGCTTCCACGCGTCTTGCCGACTGCGCTCGAGGCAGTCGTACGCGTGATCGACCAGGGCCTGCTCGGCTGCAAGGTCGGGGTGTTGCTGGGTCATGGGTGGCCTTAAAAAACGAACAACAAGAATGAGGGACCCGAATTCGGGGTCTGACCAATCTAGCGGAGGGCTTTCCTTCGCCAACTGGGAACACCCGACGACACATCTGTCGCATATCGCGTCACACTGTTTTTCCGGCAGTGCCGGACATGCGCGGGAGACGCCAACAGACCAGAACTGCCCAGACGAACGGAGGGTCACCCATGCAACGTCTTCGCTCATGCATCGCCCTCGTCACTGCGTTGTGTTTGCTGTGCATTGGCGTTTCACCGGTGAATGCGCGACCTCAAGATGCAACTCCACCGGGTTCATCAGGGTCATCGTCGCTGGAAAACGGTGACATCGTCGCACGTGCTGAATTCATTGACGACTTCTTCACATCGAGTACGTCTGTGGCCGAAGTTCCACTCACCGATGAACCAACCACATGTCAATGGCGTGCTGTCGGTGGCTCAGACTTGAACAACGGCAATATCGTGCCCGTCAGCACAACACGAAACGGAAAGTTCTATCGGCTGGTCCAGCGTGTGTGCACTGGTGGCGCAACGAGCACTCGGAGTTACTGGGTGTCTGATGAAGCGCGACACAAAGTTGTACGTGCTTATAGTGACACTGCTCGCAAGAGCCTTCCCGACCTCGTATATGGCACCGCACCGATGCGCTCTCGTGTCATCATCAATGTCGGCACGTGGTTCTGGGTGTCAAAGTCACTGTGGCGAGAGGTTGTCGTCCGCGCCACCGTGATGACGCCGTGGGGTCCACTTGTCGTCCGCACAGTTGCAAGTCCCGACAAGATTTTCTTCAACCCTGGTGACGGATCTCCCACTGTGGAATGCGATGGCCCCGGCCGGCAATGGAACATCTTCCACGGCGACAAAGCGAAGTCTGACTGCATGCACACTTTCTTGCATGCCTCTGACGGTCGACCCGGCGGCGTCTTCAAGGGTCGAATCGGTATCGAATGGAAAATCAAGGGTGGCCTCGGTTTCGGACCACTCATTCCATTTGCGCGACAGCGGATTGGTGTGCCCATCGACCTTCGCGTGCATGAGATCCAAGCTCTCGCCAACGCCTAACCTTGTCAATCGTCCGTGCGACGAAAGGCACTCCGTGAGCGAAGACAAAGACCGAATCATTCTCGACCAACGCTATGCAGCGGTGCTCGCAGGCTTCAGCGACGAGGCTTTGTCGGCATTGGCTGTGGCACTCGATGATGACCTCCGCACAGCGCTCGCCAAGGTTGTCGGGCTTCCTGCGAATGCTTTTGACGCACCCGCGTCGCTTGCCGGACTGATCCGCGATGGCATCACACGCCGACGTGCCGCTCATGACGTCGGCATCTTGCTGTCAGAACCCTGCACACGTCACAGCATCGAGGCGCTTGGTGACGCATCAGACGACCCGACTCTCGAAGAGCTACAGGGCCTTTTGCCTTCCATCACCGAAAAGTTCGGAGCCGAGGCAGTTCGACTCATGGTTGTGCAGTACTCACGTTCACTCAAGGGTTTCAAACAACTCATCGCCGTCGACGAACGATTCGCACTTCCAGTGGCCACCGGAATCGGTGTTCTCGAAAAAGACGAGGATGAGCAGGCCGCCAAGCGTGCAGCGCGCAAAGAGCGCAAGCAACGCGAGCGTGAGGCCGAGCGCAAGCGCACCGGCAAGCGTTGACTCGTCTTTCGGCTACTTAGCCGAAGAACACGTCAGCTACTTGTTGATACAAGGCGACATCGATCCTTCTGGTCTTGCCATTGACAATCGATAGTGGCACGCGTTCAATGCGTTCTGATCGCACTGCCAACATCTTGCCGAAGTCTTTTTCGACGATGGCATCTACGGCGTCAAGACCAAGGCGTGTGCACAGCACGCGGTCGTAAGCACACGGTGTTCCTCCACGTTGCACGAGCCCAATCTGCACGACTCGAGTATCAAATCCCGTCAACCGTTCAATCTCTTGTGCGACGGGAACACTGATTCCACCAAGTTTCGGTCGACCGATGTGATCCGTGCCGTATTCAGGAAGTGGGAAATCGCCATTCACTGCAGTTGCCCCTTCAGCGACCACCACAAGTGACGCCTGACGACCACGTGCGTGACGACGGCGCACAAGGTCAGCAACGACGTTGATGTCGAAAGGTTGCTCTGGCACCAAGATCACCGTTGCTCCACCGGCGATGCCGGACTGAAGTGCAATCCACCCCGCATCCCGGCCCATCACTTCAATGACCACGACTCTGTCGTGACTCTCTGCCGTCGAGTGAAGGCGGTCGATTGCGTCGGTTGCGATCTGCACTGCTGTGGTGAATCCGAAACACACATCAGTTCCGACGACGTCATTGTCAATGGTCTTCGGAATGCCAATGACGGGCAAACCTTCTTCGGCAAACAATCGTGATGCGACTGTCAGTGAGCCGTTGCCACCGATGACAACAAGAGCGTCGAGCCCACGTACTTGCAGCGTCTCTTTCACACGCCGAACGCCATCGGCATGGTCGTAGGGCCCACCGCGTCGAGTGCCGAGAATGGTTCCACCACGAGGAAGGGTGCCGCGAACAGCATCGACAGTCAGAGGGATTGCTCGGTCATCCATGACCCCGTCCCACGCGTCGTAGAACCCAACCACTTCAGCCCCATGAGTTGAAATTGCCGACCGAGTGAGCGCTCGAATAACGGCATTCAGCCCGGGGCAATCACCACCACCGGTGAGTACGCCGATTTTCATCTCGCCAACCTACAGACGACACATGAGCATCTAATCGACAAGTGTCATGAGTAATGAGAGAAGGCAGTTCTGCGGCACGTTGCTGTAACGTGCCTCTCGATCACGGATCCTTAACAACAATCTTTGCGTCAGTTGCGTTCGGCTTGCATGTCACAGTTCCACCGCTGACACTGCACAATGCACTGCTCTGCGTCGTACCGCCGCTATCGAAGTTAAGCGAACCGTTGACTCTGTTCAGAATTACTTCTGCGCCTGCTGCAATTGTGTAGGTGCACGAGGTTCGCGTGGTGTTGCCAGCATTCAATCCATTTGTGCATCCCGATGCTCCAGACTGGTTTGACTGAATCGTCACCCCTCGCGAAGCGGTGTTCTCGATCTGAATGTTGTAGGTCGAAGAACTACCGCTGCCAGATGAACCAGAACCGGAGCTGCCGCTGCCAGACGACCCGCTGTTGTTGTTGCCGCTGTTGTTGTTACTCGACGAACCCGTCCAGGCAGATGAGTACAACTGCAATTGCACACCAGCTCGGTTGTAACCACTTGTCATCGGGGCGCCGACGCCAGCCAGCACAACTTCCAACTTGGCGAACTGATCAGCATTGAATGCCGCCCAGAAAGCGTCAAACGTTGCGTGACTCGTACCGATTGGGGCTGGCCCTGTCGCTAACCCCAATACCTCATATCGTACGCCCTCTTACAAGGCCCACTTCGATGATCACGGGTGGCAACCCGCCCGGTCCGGGCCCCGCAGGAACGAGTTCTCGGCCGGTGTTAGTAATGTCGGTCATTACTGCTCGGGCAGTCACGTATTGGAGGAATTCACCATGGGCACACCGGTCATCATCGAAGCGGGTCGCACCCCTATCGGCAAGCGCAACGGATTCTTGGCGAACACCCATGCTGCTCACATCCTTGCGAAGGTTCAACAGGGCGTACTTGAACGCGCTGGTGTCGACCCGTTGTCCGTTGGGCAGTTAGTCGGCGGTTGCGTCACTCAGGCCGGCGAGCAAGGAAGCAACGTCACGCGCACGGCATGGCTGAGCGCAAACATGCCTTACCAAGTGGCATCAACCACCATCGACTGCCAGTGCGGATCATCACAGCAAGCAAACCACATGATTGCGAACCTCATTTCGGCCGGCGCCATCGACAGTGGCATCGCTTGTGGCGTCGAGCACATGAGCAAGGTGTGGCTCGGCGCCAACGTTCCCCGAGTCGGTGACGAAATGGTCAACGGTTCATCACGTCCCGAGCCATTCCCGTGGGACATGCCCGACCAGTTCGGGGCCGCAGAGCGCATCGCAAACCTTCGTGGCATCACTCGTCAAGAAGTTGACTACCTCGGTTTCGTGTCCCAACAAAAAGCAATTCGCGCAACTGAAGAAGGCCGATTCGAACGCGAGATCGTCCCTGTCGAAGTACTCGATGCAGACGGCAAGAGCGTCACCGTCGCACGAGATGGCGGACTTCGTGAGACGACGCTCGACAATCTCGCCAACTTGAAGCCCGTTCTGCCCGACGGCATTCACACTGCAGGAAACAGCAGCCAGATCAGTGACGGTGCCGCTGCGGTGTTATGGATGGATGAGGCTCGCGCAAAGGCTGAGGGATTGAAGCCACGCGCTCGCATCGTTGCGCAGTGTCTCGTCGGCAGCGACCCGTACTACCACCTTGACGGCCCGGTCGACTCCACAAAGAAAGTGCTGGAGATGGCAGGCATGACCCTGAAAGACATCGACATCGTTGAAATCAACGAAGCATTCGCATCTGTCGTGCTGTCGTGGGCGAAGGTCTACGGCGTCACTGAAGAAGAACTCACCACGAAGGTGAACGTGAACGGCGGCGCAATTGCCCTTGGTCACCCCGTCGGGTCAACTGGTGCACGTCTCATCACCACCGCGCTTCACGAACTTGAGCGCTCAGACAAAGAGTTTGCTCTTGTCACAATGTGTTGTGGCGGTGCCGTCAGCACCGGCACTATCTTGCAACGCATCTGAGGTTGCGCCTTCTGATTCATGCCACGCGACGCTTCTGACACCAGACAACAATTAATTGATGCAGGGCGACGTCTATTCGCGCGCAATGGCGTGTACCAGACACCGCTCAAGCAAATCGTCGAAGACGCTGGCCAGAAGAATGCATCGGCACTCCACTATCACTTCGGCGGCAGAGGCGGTCTGTTGGCAGCCATTATCGAAGGCAACAATGGCCACATCGAGTCTGATCGCAAGGAAATGCTCGATTCATTCGGCACTTCCGCATCCCTCAACCAACTCGTTCAGGCCGTCATTTACCCACTTGCTCGACAGATGAAGACTTCAGATGGACTCGAGTTCATCATCATTATCAGTCAATTGCAGGACAAGTTCAGACTGTGGGACACCGCGACGCAAACTCCGCCTCAGGCATTGCGCACATTCCATGCCATTTCCGAACAATTGGCTGGTGAACTCGACGTCGCGACGCGACGCGAACGCATCGAGCTGTTCTTGAACCTCGTTGTGTCTTCACTCAGTGCAAGGGCACGGCAACGGCTTCGTGGCGAGGAACCAGAACTGCTTGGCCAAGACTTCATCGAGAACTTGGTGACGATGAGCGTCGGCGCGCTTCAAGCGCGCTGACTCTCCTATGTTCAGGTGTGCTCCAATCAGCGAGCTGACAACACCAAGCCGAGTCCGGCACTCGCGATGAGCTGACGACCAACTTCGTTGACGCCACCGCCGAATGTGTTGATCTGCGCTGCACGTGCGGCGCGCTCAACTTCTCCGTGCAACATGGCGCCCTTCGAACCGTGCTTCAGGTGCGCAGTTGGTCCGAGGATTCCTTGCATGATGCGATACGACTCAACGGCCTTCTCTGTGCCGAACACTTTCACGGTTGCAGCTTCTGCCGGTCCGAGAGTGTTGTCACTGACCGCCTTCACCAACTTCCACGTCATCAAACGAGTGGCATCGAGCAGTGCATGGCAACGGGCAAGATCTGCCTGCACCCACGGCAAGTCGATCATCAACTCGTTATTGGGCCCACCCGATGGCGTGACCTTCGCCCAGTCGGTGACATCGTCGAGCAGACGCTCTGTGAGGCCAGACAACGCCGCAAGACCAACACGCTCGTGGTTCAGCTGCGCGGTGATGAGTTTCCAACCACCATTGATTTCACCGACGACATTGCCCTTCGGCACACGAACGTCGTTGTAATAGGTAGCCGTCGTGACGCCGTCACCAACGGTGACGATCGGCGTCCACGAAAAGCCTGGCGAATTTGTCGGCACGATGATGATGCTGATGCCCTTGTGCTTCGGTGCATCGGGATCTGTGCGACATGCGAGCCACACATAGTCGGCCTGATTAGCACCAGAGGTGTACACCTTGTTGCCATTGATGACCCATTCATCGCCATCAAGAACTGCTGTCGTGCGAAGACTGGCCAAGTCTGTTCCTGCTTCCGGTTCGGTGTAACCGATAGCGAAATTGACTTCACCCTTCAGAATTCCTGACAGGTACTTGGCCTTGTGCTCTTCACTGCCGTAGGCCATGATCGCTGGTCCGACTGTGTTGACAGTGACGAATGGGAACGGCGCATGTGCGCGCTGCACTTCGTCGAACAAGATGAACTGGTCAGTGGCGGGTCGTCCTTGACCGCCGTACTCCTTCGGCCATCCAAGTCCGAGAAGTCCGTCCTTGCCCATCTTTGCAATGACCTTGCGGAACGGCTCGGGGTTGCCACCACCTTCACCGACAGTGGCGCGCACTTCAGGTGTCAACAACGCGGCGAAGTATTCGCGAAGTTCCTTGCGCAGTGCTTGCTGATCCGGAGTTTCTGCCAGATACATGCCGTCTCCCTCGTGCTCTGTGTGACGCACCGCCAGACGATGTGTCACATGTGACTATGCACCCCGAGCAACCGGCTCGGGGCTGCAACGGAATCGTATGGTACTTTCAATTCTGACGCCTCATCAGAAACCCCATTCCTCATAGGTTTGCCGGGGTCTTGCGGGGGCACTACGAGTATCAACTGACCTTTGGAGAGTGTCGTGGCTGGAATGTTGGATGGCAAGGTTGTGGCGGTCACCGGAGCCGGTCGAGGCATCGGGCGGGCCGTTGCGCTTGACTGCGCCAAGGCCGGGGCCACTGTTGTGGTCGCTGACTACGGGGTGTCCATGGACGGCTCCGAGCCGAGTAGCGATGTCGCTGAAGAAGTGGTGTCGGAGATCAAGGCGGCTGGCGGCAACGCCGTCGCGGTGGCCGGTGACATTTCGACTATGGAAAATGCCGAGGCAGTCATGAAGGCAGCACTGTCCTTCAACGGTCGTATTGACGGTGTGGTGTGCGTTGCAGGAATTTTGCGTGAGCGCATGCTCTTCAACATGGAAGAGGCCGAGTGGGACGACGTCATCCGTGTGCACCTTCGCGGAACCTTCACGATGTATCGCCAGGCATCTGCCATCATGCGAAAGCAAGAAGGTGGAGGAAGCCTGGTTGCCTTCACATCTGGCGTGTGGGCACTCGGGTCAGTGTCGCAACCGAACTACGCAGCTGCCAAGGGCGGCATCGTGTCATTCAACTACGCCGCTGCCCTCTCGCTCGCTCGTTACGGCGTGCGCAGCAACGTCATCGCGCCGGTCGCGCGCACTCGTATGTCGGCCAACGTTCCGTCGTCGCTGAAAGAAATCGGCGATGCCGAAGATGTGTCCCCCATGGCCGTGTACTTGCTGTCAGACCGATCGAAAAATGTCACCGGCCAGGTATACACGGTTGTCGGCAACAAGATTGCCGTGTGGGCACAGCCGAAAGAAGTTCGTTCCATGTACACCAACGGTCGTTGGAGTCCGGAAGAAATCGCTGAGCATCTGGAAAGCACAGTTGGTGTCGAGGAATTGCCGTTCATGGCAACAATTGAAGCGCAGCGTGCTGCTGCAGCTGCGGGCGCCAAGCCGAACTCCTGACATGTCCGACTTCGTGATCATTCCCGATGACGACGAAGAGTTTCGTCAGGTCGCCAAAAAGTGGTTGGCAGACAACGTTGTCGGTGAATTCGCCGAACTGAAAGGTCGCGGCGGACCTGGTGATGAAGAAGTCGGTTTTGACATTCGCGTCACATGGGAAAAAGTCCTCGGTGCTGCAGGCTGGATCGGTCTCGGATGGCCAGAAGAATTCGGCGGACGTGGCGCAAGCGTCAGCAAGCAAATCATCTGGGCCGAGGAGTACACCCGAGCACAAGCTCCGGCGCGCACGAACCACATGGGCGAGAACTTGCTTGGTCCAACGCTCATCGAATACGGAACACCCGAACAGTGCAAGCGTTTTCTGCCCGGCATCCTCTCTGGTGACGAGCGCTGGTGTCAGGGCTACAGCGAACCAAACGCCGGTAGCGACTTGGCGAACGTGCAGACCAAGGCTCGACTCGATGGTGACGAGTGGGTCATCAATGGTCAGAAGGTCTGGACATCACTCGCCCACGTGAGTCACTGGTGTTTTGTCGTCGCTCGCACAGAAGAAGGCTCACAGCGCCACAAAGGTCTCACCTTCTTGCTCGTGCCAATGGATCAACCAGGCGTGGAAGTGCGACCGATTATCCAAATCACAGGCGGCGGTGAATTCAATGAGACGTTCTTTACTGATGCACGCACCTCGAAAGACCTCATCGTTGGCGAGCCAGGCAACGGCTGGGCGGTCGCCATGGGACTTCTCGCTTTGGAACGCGGCATCAGCACGCTCGCACAACAGGTCGGTTTTGAGCGTGAACTTGCGACTATCACCGAAATTGCGCGCAACAACGGCGCTGCCAAGGACGCCGTCATGCGCCAGCGCCTTGCCGATTCCTGGACCGGCCTACAGCTGATGAAGTGGAACGCTTTGCGCTCTATGTCTGGTGGAGTTCCCGGACCCGAGGCAAGTATCTCGAAGTTGTTCTGGTCGTCATGGCACCGCGCCTTGGGCGAGCTCGCAGTCGATGTCATCGGCACAGATGCATTGGTGTTCGAGGGTGAAGAGATGACGCTTGAACAGAAACTGTTCCTCTACACCCGCAGCGACACCATCTACGGTGGTTCGAACCAAGTGCAGCGCAACATTCTCGGCGAACGAGTCTTGGGCCTGCCCAAAGAGCCCGTGCTGTAGGACCTTTTCGTTCGCACCATCATCGACTGAACGTCACCATCGGGAGGACCCAATGACATCTGTACCGAACTACGTGCAAGGGCACGGCCTATTGAAAGACAAGGGCGTTCTCATTACCGCCGCTGCCGGAACAGGCATCGGAGCAGCAACAGCTCGACGGTGCAAAGAAGAAGGTGCCCGCGTGGTCATCTCCGACAAGCACGAACGTCGATTGGCCGAAACTGCCGAAGAGCTCGGTGTCATCGGTATTCCGTGTGATGTCACCAACGAAGACGATGTTCAACGACTGGTGCGTGATGCTGCGAAAGAACTAGGTGGCATTGATGTTCTCGTAAATAACGCCGGCCTCGGCGGAAGCGCCGAGATTCACACGATGACCGACGATCAGTGGAACATTGTTCTTGAAGTCACGCTCACTGGAACATTTCGCATGACTCGCGCCGCCCTGAACCACATGTATCCACGCGGCAAAGGTGTCATCGTCAACAACGCTTCAGTTCTCGGCTGGCGCGCCCAGAAAGAACAGGCCCACTATGCCGCTGCGAAGGCGGGGGTCATGGCGCTCACTCGTGCAACTGCAATGGAAGCTGCAGAGCGCGGCATTCGCGTCAATGCAGTTGCGCCATCGCTCGCAATGCACGCTTTTCTCAGCAAAGTGACCACCGATGAGTTACTGGCCGAGCTCACATCGCGTGAGGCATTCGGGCGCGCAGCAGAACCGTGGGAAATTTCGAATGTGATCGTGTTTCTGGCGAGCGACTATTCGAGTTACATGACCGGCGAAATTCTGTCGGTCAGCAACCAGCACGCCTGACGTCAGATCTTTGACGTCCCGTCAGGGTTCACCCGCTCTGCGCGAAGCGCACTACGCCGAACCTTGCCTGCATCATCACGTAACGATTCACTCATGATCTCGAACGTCCGCGGAATTTTGTAACGAACCAGCCGCTCTGCCAAGAATGCTCGCAGCTCGTCGAGGTCGACTGTCGCCCCAGGAGAGAGATAAATGAGGCCATGCACCTTGCTGCCAAGGTCCTCATCGGGAAGACCAATGGCCGCAGAACTAGAGATGGCCGGATGTTCTTCCATCGCAGCCTCGATCTCTGCAGGGTAGATGTTTGCCCCGCCGGAAAGAATCATGTCTGACAAGCGATCAGACAGATACACGTAGCCATCAGCGTCCATGTATCCCATGTCGCCGAGTGACTCCCATCCGTCACTGCTCTTCTTCGGCTCTGCACCGATGTATTTATATGTCTCGCGTCCTGCAGGTGGTCGCATGTAAATCTCGCCCACAGTTCCGGGCTCTACCTGCTTGCCGTTTTCATCGAGCACCTTCATCTCGCCAATGACGCATCGACCGACCGAACCCTTGTGAGCCATCCAATCGTCACCACGAATGATGGTGACAGCTTGAGCTTCAGTTCCTGCATACAACTCGAAGATGCGCTCGCCACCCAGCCATTCGATCCACGCTTCCTTCAACCACATCGGACACGGTGCAGCCATGTGCCAGATGACGCGCAACGACGACATGTCGTAAGACTCACGCTCGGCAACACGCCACATACGCAACATCATCGTTGGCACGAGCAACATCCAATCGGCCTTGTGTTCCTGTATGCCCTGCATTGTCTTCTCTGCGTCAAACCGAGACATGGTGACGACGTGGTTACCGTTGGCAAGACCACGAGAGGAATACGAAAACGGTGCATTGTGATACATCGGACCGGGCACCATCATCACGCCATTGCGTTGAACACCTTGACCTGGGTCGCCCTCATCGTCGAGAACTCCTGGGTCGCTTGCAACGATCAACTTTGGTCGACCGGTGCTGCCACCTGACGTCGGTGCTTTCCATGCTGGTGGAATTCGGTCTTCGAGAGGCGCATCTGACAAAGACTCGTCTGGCATCCAGTCGAGCGACAAACACGGCCGACCAGGATGCGCTTCACCGTCAGCACCAACAACAATTGGCGAATTTGCAAGCTCCACGATTGCTTGACGTTCCCGAATGGGAAGGCGCGGTGACACTGGTTGCGGAACTGCACCAAGTTTCCAGACGGCGAATGCGGCTGCGTAGAACTTTGCCGAGTTCGGTAGGCCAATGGTGACGTAGTCACCTTGCTTCACACCCATTGCTTCAAATGCACGCGCCATGCGATTCGCAAGAGACTCGAGCTCTGCGCGCGTAGTGGTGACACCGTCAGACGTGACAGCCGGACGATGAGGGTCTGCAGCCGCGATGTTGGTGAGTGCTTTGCCGAGCGAAACAATTGCCATGACGCGACTGTAGTGACTGGCGGTGATGCCTTTGTCAGTCGGCGCCGAGGTAGGCGGGGCGATCTCCCCCGCCGTGCAACACAATGTTCGCTCCGGCCAGATATGCCGCAGCGTCGCTCGCAAGATACGCGCACGCGTTTGCGATGTCATTCGGAATAGCCATGCGACCCATCGGAATCGTTGCCTCGATGCGAGCCACATTGTCAGCGTCGCCGTAATGAACGTGGGCCTGCGAGGTATACACGAGACCGGATGTCACCATGTTGACGCGAACCTTCGGTGCCCACTCTTGAGCAACTGTGTTGGTGTAGTTCAACAATCCGGCCTTGGCTGCGCCATATGCGGCGGTGGTCGGTGCCGGACGTAACGCAACGACACTTCCGATGTTGACAATCGCCCCTCCATCACCTTGTTGCATGTGAAAGTTCGCGCGTTGCGCGCAATAAATGGCCGAGAACAAATTGAGCGCAACGATGCGCTCGGTGAAACGTGGAGATGATGTCGTTGAGTCTGCTGGTGGTGAGCCACCAGCATTGTTGACGAGCACATCGATACGACCGAACTCAGCCACCACATCATCGACAAGTTTCCACGCATCTTCACCATTGCGAAGGTCGACTGAGTGATACGTCCACGACGATGGAAGATCATCGACCGGAGTGCGAGAACAGACCACGATTCGCGAGCCATCGGCCTCGAACCGCTCGCCGATACCCCGACCAATCCCTTTGGTTCCGCCTGTGATGAGAACGACTTTGTCGCGCAATTCGGGATACGTCACGACTGAGAATGCTACTGTGCGACCGCTGTCACGCGTTTAGAAGTCCTCTATCGCACGGGAGTAACCTCGGAAATCATGGGTATTTCGCATTCAGTTGGTTCAGACGGCATCGCCGAAGTCGTGATGGACTGCCCACCAGTCAATGCACTCACCGTTGCCCAGTGGTTCGAGGTCGCTGACACGATCACCGCACTCGGCCGCGACAAGAACGTGCGAGTTGTCATCTTGCGTGCCGAAGGAAAAGGCTTCAATGCCGGGGTCGACATCAAAGAGATGCAGAACACCACGGGTTTCGACGCCTTGATTGGTGCGAACAAGGGTTGCTTTGCGGCGTTCGCTGCAGTGTACGAGTGTCCGGTGCCCGTGATCTCCGTGGTCAACGGCTTCTGCGTAGGTGGCGGGATTGGCCTTGTCGGAAACTCCGACATCATCGTGGCAAGCGACGATGCTTTCTTCGGACTTCCTGAAGTAGACCGTGGCGCACTTGGTGCTGCCACTCACCTTGCGCGCCTGGTCCCTCAGCACAAAATGCGAGCCATGGTGTACACCGCTCAAAACATCACCGCACAAGAGCTCCATGAGTTCGGAAGTGTGCACTCAGTTGTTCCGCGTGCGGAACTTCGCAACGAAGCAATGCGAATCGCCAAAAGCATCGCCGAGAAATCACCAACCGTCATGCGTGCAGCCAAAGAGAGCCTGAATGGCATCGACTTGTGGGATGTGAAGAAGAGCTATCGATTCGAACAAGGGTTCACATTCGAGTTGAACCTGTCTGGTGTCTCCGACGAATTGCGTGATGCATTCGTCGACAAGCGCGACGCCGACACCACGAAGTAGCCAAAAGAACCAAACAGACCTAGACGACCCCAGAGTAGATGAGGACCACATGGCCCGAGACAAACGAATGACCCTCGATGAAGCAGCAGCTCATGTGAAGAGCGGTATGACCATCGGTATTGGCGGATGGGGATCTCGGCGAAAGCCGATGTCCCTCGTGCGCGCGTTGCTGCGAACCGACGTCAAAGATCTCACGGTCGTGTCATACGGTGGACCAGATGTGGGCTTGTTATGCGCTGCCGGCAAAGTGAAAAAGGTGGTGTACGGGTTCGTGTCCCTCGACTCGATTGCACTCGAACCACACTTCCGCTCTGCACGTCAAAGTGGATCCATCGCTGAATGTGTGGAATACGACGAAGGCATGTTGCAGTGGGCGTTGTACGCCGCGAGTCTGCGCCTTCCCTTTCTTCCAACACGCGCCGGACTCGGCAGCGACGTCACCGTCGTGAACCCCCAATTGCGCACCGTTACCTCTCCTTATGCCGATGGCGAAGAGCTGCTCGCGGTCCCCTCGCTCGAACTTGACGCCGCCTTTGTTCACCTCAATCGAGCGGACATGCATGGCAACGCGCAGTTCCTCGGTCCCGACTTGTACTTCGATGACTTATTTCTCGGTGCGTGTGACACAGGTCGGCGCTTTTTGAGTTGCGAAAAAATCGTCACCTCTGACGAGTTGCTGAAGAATGGCTCATTCCACACGATGAAGATCAACAGGTCGATGGTGGACGGTGTCATCGAGTCACCGAATGGTTCACACTTCACTCACTGCACTCCTGATTACGAACGTGATGAAAAGTTCCAGTCGGCGTACGTCAAGGCAGCAGCAGACCCAGAGTCCTGGTCTGCGTTTGCCAGCCGGTTCTTGAGCGGCAGCGAGGCGGACTACCAAGCGGAAGTGAAGAAATGGCACGACGAACAGAAAGCGCAGGCGTGACGATGACTGCAAGCACGAATCTTGCCGACATCTGCGTGGTGGCGGCAGCTGAAGCATTCCGGGGTAACGGCGAAATCTTTGGTAGCGGCATGGGCACCATCCAGACACTTGGTGTGCGCCTTGCACGCGCGACATTCGAACCAGACCTACTCGTCAGTGATGGTGAAGCTTTCTTCGTCGCGAACAACCTTCCTATTGGTGGCAGCGACAAAGTCATTGAAGGATGGGTTCCCTTTCGACAAGTGTTCGACACTGTGTGGGGCGGTCGTCGTCACGTCATGATGGGCGCAAGCCAGATTGACAGGTACGGCAACTCGAACATCGCGAACATCGGGCCGTGGAAACAACCGAAGGCCCAGCTGCTCGGTGTGCGTGGCGCACCTGGAAACACCATCAACAACAAGACCAGCTTCTTCATCCCGAAGCACACGTCGAAAGTATTTGTCGAAAAAGTCGACATGGTGAGCGGCATTGGTTATGACCGAGTTGCCAAGATGAGCAAGTGGACGCGCGACAACTTCTGTTTGCCGCGGGTCATCACCAACTTGTGTGTTCTTGACTTTGAGACTCCAGACAATCGCATGCGCCTGCGCAGCGTGCATCCGGGCGTCACTGTTGATGATGTCATCGCCAACACCGGATTCGAACTGGTCATTCCATCTGACGTTCCGGTGTCTCGTGGACCAAGCGCAGACGAGCTTTCAATCATCGAAACACTTGATCCTCGCGGACTGCGTAACAAGGAAGTTGCCTGACCATGCATCCGACTCTGCACACCAAGTTCTGCGACCAAGTTGGGGTGCAGTACCCCATCGTGCAAACCGGCATGGGTTGGGTCGCCACTTCTAGCCTCGTCGCCGGAACTGCCAATGCTGGAGGTCTCGGCATTCTCGCTAGTGCGGTCATGGACATGGAGGAGCTTCGTAGCGAAGTGGCCGAAATCAAGCGCCTTACAAACAAACCTTTTGCGGTCAACATGCGCGCCGATGCCACCGATATCGAAGAGCGAGTCGACTTCCTCATCGAACAGGGAGTGAAGGTCGCGTCGTTTGCGCAGGCTCCGAAGCAAAAGATCATCGAGCGATGCAAGAGCGCCGGAGTTTTTGTCATGCCATCCATCGGAGCGCGTCGACACGCAGAGAAGGTTCTCGATTGGGGTGTTGACGCAGTTCTCGTGCAAGGCGGTGAAGGCGGCGGACACACTGGTTCTGTTCCGACAAGCATCTTGCTGCCCGATGTCATCGACGCAGTCGCTGGAAAAATTCCGGTGATTGCAGCTGGTGGGTTCTTCAACGGTCGTGGACTCGTCGCTGCACTCGCCTATGGAGCGGACGGAATCGCCATGGGTACTCGATTCCTTCTCACGAAGGACTCGACAGTTCCCGATGTCATCAAACAGTTTTATCTGCAGCAGAACGTTCAAGGAACAGTTGTCAGCACTCAGGTTGACGGAGTTCCACATCGCGTGTTGCGCACAGAGCTGGTGGAATTTCTAGAAAGTGGTCGTGGACGTCTACTTGCGCTACCACGTGCCGCGCTCAATGCTCTCAAGTTTCGCAAGATGACCGGAACCCCAATGGGTGACATGCTGCGCGAGGGCCTCGAGATGCGCAAGGCACTCGATCTCACCTTCGCCCAGATGCTGATGGCTGCAAACACTCCGATGTTGCTCAAGGCAACGATGATCGATGGAAACATCGACGCCGGAGTCATGGCGAGTGGTCAAGTGGTCGGCGTCATCAAAGACCTGCCGACCTGCGATGAACTCATTCAACGCATCGTCGACGAGGCCGAAACGGCCCTGAAGGAACTGGGGGCCTGACATGGCAGTCACCACACTGAATGGCATCGACGAAGTTCGCGCTGCCAAGGGTCGCCATCTCGGTTACAGCGAGTGGATGACCATGGAACAAGAGCGCATCAACCAGTTCGCAGACGCAACTGGTGATCGGCAGTGGATTCACATCGACGTCGAACGTGCGAAGTCAGGACCATTCGGTGCGCCCATCGCACACGGATACCTCACCTTGTCACTGTCCAATTACTTCCTTCCGCAGATCATCGAAGTGCAGGGGTTTTCAATGGGCGTCAACTATGGCGTGGACAAAGTTCGTTTCCCATCTCCGGTGAAAGTCGGAACACGGGTACGCGCCGGTGCTGAACTCATCGATGTGTCAGACATCAACGGTGGCGTGCAAACACTCATTCGCATCACTGTCGAAACTGAAGGCTCAGACAAACCGAACTGCGTCATCGACTCACTTTCACGCTGGATGGTCTGATATGTCAGTTCTGAATTCATTCCGCCTTGACGGCAAGGTTGCCGTTTTGAACGGTGCAGGCCGTGGTATCGGTGCCGCCAGCGCTCTAGCACTGGCAGAAGCCGGAGCCGACGTCGCGGTGCTGTCCCGAACCAAAGCACAGATTGAAGAAGTTGCCGATCAGATTCGAGCGCTCGGTCGACGCGCAGTCGCCATTGAGTGCGACGCCATGAACTCAGACGCAGTGGCGACAGCGATTGATCAAGCTGCCAATGAGCTTGGCCGAATCGATATTGCAGTGAACGTCGTCGGAGGCGCCATGCCTGGCCCGTACACCCGGGCGAGCGACGCGGCCTTGGCTGATGCATTTGACCGCAATGTCACCACCGGTGTTCGCGTTGTGCGTGCAGCCGTTCCACACATGTTGAAAGTCGGTGGCGGCAGCATCATCATGATTTCGTCTGCCATCGGTCACCTCGCCGGCCGCGGTTACGCGATGTACGGGTCTGTGAAAGCAGCAGTCGACCATTCAGTCAGACAATTGTCGCTCGAGTTGAACCCAAAGATTCGCGTCAATGCAGTTGCACCAGGTGCAATTCTCACTGAAGCCCTTGCGACAGTCATGACGAATGACGACATTCGAAAAGGTCTCGAAAACGGCACACCACTTCGGCGCGTCGGGCTTCCTGAGGACATCGCAGCTGCCGTGTTGTACCTCGCATCTCCGGCATCGAGCTACGTGACCGGACAGATCATTCCTGTTGACGGCGGACTTGTCGCCCCGAACTTGCCACTTCCACTGCCCGACTTGTGAGCACCGGAGACCTCGACGGCGAGCTAGAGGCTGAGGCCATCGCTCGAGACAACAGTTCAGGTTCGCCTCGTCCTAGTCGGCTTTCGGGCTCGGTATTCCGACACAAGTCATTTCGCACCTTCTTCATCGTCGCATCAATCTCAAATGGTGCGGCATGGATGCAACTCGTCGCAGTTCCCGCGTTGCTCTTCGACATGACCGACAGTGCCACATGGGTTGGTTTCTCCACATTGGTCAACACGATGCCATCGGTCCTCTTCACGGCATGGGCAGGGGTTATTGCTGATCGAGTGTCACGCAAGCGCATGCTGATCGCAACTCAGACCGTGCAAATGATCGCCAGCTTCTCCTTGTTCGCCTTGTACGTCGCAGACATGTTGTCGCCATGGTGGATCATCGCCATCGGGTTCCTCAATGGCGTGGCGACTGGGTTCGGAGCACCCACATGGCAAGCCTTCGTTCCATCACTTGTACCGGAAGAAGACATGCTCGATGCGGTTCGGCTGAACTCCGTGCAATTCACCTTGGCCCGGTTCATTGGTCCTGCACTTGCAGGCGTGGTCATCACTGCATTCGGCCCAGGTGCAGCAATCTTCGGAAATGCGTCGACATTCATTCTCGTTATCGTCGTTCTCGCCGTTGTCACGACACGACCAGGCTCTACCGCGTCACGCGAATTCACTGTGATGACGGCATTGAAGAACGGTGCAAGATACATGTGGCGACACACCCCCATGCGTCTCGCTGTCATCATGGCTTTTATCAGCAGCTGCTTCGGTCAGGCCGTGCAGTTCATCAGTGCCGCAGTCGCAGCTCGTATTTTCGACCGACCAAGCACAGACAATGCAGGCCTGATGATGGCTCTTGGGCTCGGATCAGTACTCGCGAGCATCGTGTCTGCTCGCTACGGAAAGCAGATGAAACGATCAACTGCGATTCGGCAAGCACTCGTGTTCTATGTGTTGTCAACCGTATTGATTGCTGCGACCAGCAATTACTTCCTCGGAATGGTCGGCTTCTTTCTTGGCGGCATGGCACACCTACTCATGGCCGTTGCTCTCAACACCCTCATTCAGGGAACTGTGCCCGACCGCGTGCGAGGGCGCGCGGTGTCGTTCTATCTACTCGGTGTGCTGGCTGGCATCCCCGTCGGCTCATTCACGCTCGGAGCACTGGGCGACTTGGTGTCATTGCGTATCGGCCTGATTGCATACGCCATCGTGTTCGTAGGTGTGCACTTCGTGTTGCGCACCAAGAGATTGTTCCCCTTGTTCGACGTCGAGAAACTCGACGATTAGGGACGAATCACATCAACCGATAATGCCGTCGGCGCGCAGAGCTTCAATGTCCGAAGGTGACAGACCCAATTCGGAGGTCAGCACTGCGTCGGTGTGCTCACCCAACATCGGGGGCATTGAGTCAGGTCCTTCGGTTACACCAGTCATCTTGACTGGATTGCCTGGCACCACGATTGGATCTGGCACATCGTCAGTGCGTGGCATCTCAACCAACATGTTTCGAGATTTCACGTGCGGGTCGTCGATGACTTGTTGAGCACTCAACACTGGTCCGGCAGCGATACCCGCCTTCGCAAGAATGTGGCACGCTTCGACTGACGACTTGTCCGCCGCCCACTCACCAGCTGCCTCGCGAATGACATCCATGTGCTCCCGCCAGCCTTGACGAGTCGCAAAACGAGGATCATCGACGAATTCAGGTTTGCCAATCTCGGTGACGAAGCGCGCAAACTCATGCTCGCGTCCGCACTGCACGATGAACCAACCATCTTTTGCAGGGAACCCGTCCATGATGAGGTTCAAACCACCACCTGGTTCAGGGCGCTCTCCCATTGACCAGTAGTTCGTAACGACATCGGCAAAAGCAACCATGGAGTCGAACATGGACACATCGACGTGTTGCCCAATCCCGGTGATGTCGCGGTGACGTAGTGCTGCCAACAGTCCGATTGCGCCGAACAATGACGTGCCGATGTCGCCGAGTGCACCGACTGGGCTCACAGTCGGAGGCTGGCCTACTGGACGCTTCCACTCATACAACCCGCTCATCGCTTCTCCGACGGCTGCGTAAGCAGGCCAATACCCATAAGGCGATTCGACGGTGTTTCCGAAGCCCGACACTGAGAGATAAATGACATTCGGTGCAACAGTGCGAACGTCGTCGTACGCGAGCCCCATCTTCTTTAGTGCGCCACCTTTGAAGTTCTCGGCGAACACATCGAACTTCGTTGCCAACTTCAACACCAATTCACGGCCTTGCGGATGCTTGATGTCTATTGCAATCGAGCGCTTGTTCAAGTTGTTCCGAAGAAATGTTGCACCAGCAGATCGTCCGTCTGGCTGCTTCATTGCGGGGAACGAACCACGGGCCAAGTCGCCTCCCTTGGGGTTCTCGACTTTGAGGACTTGCGCACCGAGGCGCGTCATGACCTGCGTTGCAAAAGGCAAGGCCTGCATCTGCTCGAGTGCCAGAATGCGCACCCCGTCCAACGGCTTGCCGTTCCCCTTGGCTTGCACATTGTCGATATCTCCGAGACGCATGACACAAACCGTAGTGCGCACCGTCCAAAGGCACACAAGAGGCGCGCGTTCATGTCCGACGTTTGGGGTCGAACAACTAGCCTTGCAGTGTGCAAGGAATCATCACATGGGGCACGTATTTGCCCTACCGACGACTCGACAAGTCCTCCATCGCTCCGTTCGTTGGTCAAGGTGGGGGCAAGGGAACGCGCACTGTTGCATCATTTGACGAAGATCCAACGACGATGGCCGTTGAAGCCGCACGCAGTGCTTTGCGTGGTCGAAAGATCAGCCTGCAACAACTGTTGTTCTCCACTGTCAGCCCGACGTATGCAGACAAGACCAACGCCACGGTCATTCATGCCGCTCTCCGTCTGAACGATTCAGTCACAGCACTCGATCTCGGCGCCAGCGTTCGCAGCGCAGTTGGTGGTCTGATGATGGCAGCGCGCAGCAACGTCACGACTCTCGTGACCAGCGCCGATATCCGCACTGGTCTCGCAGGTAGTGCCGAAGAGGCAAACGGTGGTGACGCCGGGGCTGCGTTCGTCATCGGCGATTCGTCTTCCGCCCCGGTCGCTGCAGAGATTCTCGCGGTGACAAGTGCGACGGAGGAGTTCATCGACCGTTGGCGTTCACCTGGTTCTGTCCGCACAAAAGTGTGGGATGAGAAATTCAGTGAAGTCACCTACACCCCCCTTGCCAAGGCTGCGTGGAAACAAGCGCTCGCCGATGCAAAGGTGTCGACCGAAGATGTCGCGATGATTACAGTGGCCTCGCCACATGCGCGTGTGGCGTCATCTATAGCCGCGAAGTTGGGTGTGGCGAAAGTCGTCGGTGATGTGGTCCCGACCATCGGCAACTCTGGCGCTGCTCACCCAGGGCTACTTCTTGCAAGCCTGCTCGAGAGCAGTGAAGCCAATCAGGTAGTTGCATTGGTGTCACTCACTGACGGCGCCGACGTCATCATCTTGCGCACGACTGAACATCTGAGGGCCGCACGACCTACTCCGAGCTTTGACGAGCAGGTCAACGGTGGAGCACCACTCTCATACGGCAAGTTCCTCTCATGGCGCGGCATGATGTCGATTGAGCCACCACGGCGCCCTGAGCCGCAACGCGTCTCGGCAACTGCTGCTGCACGAAGCGAGAAGTGGAAGTACGGCTTCATCGGCTCACGAGACAAGACCACCGGAAGCGTGCATCTCCCGCCGTTGCGCGTTTCCGTGGATGGTCAGCGCACCGATGACATGGAAGATGCACCGATGGCAGACGTTCTTGGAACCATCGCCACTTTCACCATCGATCGCCTTGCCTATTCGCCAAGCCCACCCATCGTTTTTGCGGTGGTCGACTTTGATGGTGGTGGTCGTTTGCCTGTCGAACTATGTGACATCGATATCGAAGAAGTGAAAATCGGTCGACGGGTGCGCATGACATTCCGTCGTCTCTTCACTGTTGACGACATCCCCAACTATTTCTGGAAAGCGACGCTGGTCCGGGACAACTGACCTGACGACGTTCTGAGAAGGAGAAACGAACATGGCATCGCATGGAATCAAAGACCGAGTAGCCATCGTCGGAATGGGTTGCACCAATTTCGTCGAACATTGGGACCTCGGCCTCGACGACCTCGTCATCGAAGCATCAAACCAGTGCTACTCATCTGCAGGTGTCGCCAAGAACGACGTCGACGCATATTGGCTTGGCACAGCACAGGGCGGCATGAGCGGAATCACCTTGTCTCGACCCTTGCAGTTGGACAACAAACCAGTCACGCGTGTCGAAAACTTCTGTGCCACCGGAAGCGAGGCGTTGCGTCAAGCGGCATACGCGGTCGCCAGTGGTGCATATGACCTTGCCATGGCCGTCGGCGTCGAAAAAACAAAGGACAGTGGCTTTCAGGGTTTGAACGCCGTACCGCCGCCGAATGATGGAACTGGTCGCACACTCACCGCAGCGGCAATGTTCTCGATGGTCGCTCCGGCGTATGCGAAGAAATTCGGGGTCGACCAAGACGAGCTTCGCGAAGCGATCGCACACGTCGCGTGGAAGAACCATTACAACGGTGCACGCAACAGTCGCGCGCAGTTCCGCAAAGAAGTGTCGATGGACACCATCAAGAAGTCACCGAAAGTTGCCGGCGACTTGGGTGTGTTCGATTGTGCCGGCGTTGCCGATGGCGCTGCGGCAGCAATCATCTGTCGTGCCGAAGATGCACACAAGTACACCGACAAGCCGTTGTATGTGAAAGCCCTGTCGTTCGTTGCCGGTAATGGCTCGGGGCTCACCAACCCTGAGTACGACTACACGACGTTTCCAGAAATTGCGGCGTGTGCCGTCGATGCGTATGCGCAGGCTGGTGTCACTGACCCAAGCAACCAAATTGCACTCGCCGAAGTGCACGACTGCTTCACCATCACCGAACTTGTCCTCATGGAAGATCTGCAATTCAGCCCTCGCGGCACCGCATGGAAGGACGTTCTCGATGGTCGCTTCGATCTGAAGGGACAATTGCCAGTGAACCCTGACGGTGGACTCAAGTCCTTTGGACACCCGGTGGGTGCCTCGGGACTGCGCATGATGTTCGAAGCCTGGCTTCAGCTTCGTGGCGAGGCCGGAGACGAACGTCAGATCTCGACAGACCGCTCACTCGCCCTCACCCACAACCTCGGCGGCTACCCCGGCGAAATGGTGTCGTTCATTTCCATCCTCGGCACCCAGTTGGGCTAGAACTCTTTGCAATAGCCGCGAGGGCGGCCGACATATTGGGGGACAACATGCAAGACGCACGCGCTGGAGACCGGATACTCATTTCCGAGCTTCTCAACACGTATTCATACGCGATGCTCGACCGCGACTTCGACGTATGGACGGGCTGTTTCACCGCTGACGGCCACGCTGACTACACCACTGCAGGGGGTGTTGCCGGTACTCCGGCTGAAGCAGCTGAATGGTTAAAAGGCGTGTTCGGAATGTTCGACATCTCCGCGAGCCAAGCGAGCAATGTCGTCATCGAATTCACCGGCGACGACACTGCAAATGTGCGCAGCATGTACAAGATGGTCATGCGTATTCCTGGCGACACGCCTCACTACATGGAGGCGTGCGGTTGGTACCGGGACAAGGTGAAGCGCACGAGTGACGGTTGGAAAATCGCGGATCGTTTCGAACAACTCCTGTACATGCGCTGACAGTCATGCCGCTTCCATCAAAAAGAAAACCGGAGCACATTGCCGAGGCCCTAAAGCACTGGTACGAACAACGACTCAACCACGCTGTGGCCATTCTCGATGTCGGAGTTCCTTCCGGCACCGGCATGAGTAGTGAGACAATTCTGTTCAATCTCGACCCGGGTGGAATGAAGTATCCGAAGGTCGCACGAATCCGCCCGAGCATGGATGACTGGCCGGTATTCCCGGTGTATGACCTTGAAGCTCAGTACAAGGCCATGCAATTCGTAGGTGCACGCAGTGATGTGCCGGTTCCAAATGTGTCTGATGTGGAACTCGACGAGTCGATTCTCGGTGCACCGTTTTTCATCATGGACCGCATCGAAGGTCAGGCACCACCAGACATGATGCCTTACACATTCGGCGGCAGTTTCCTTGATGCGATGTCAGCTGAAGAGCGACGAGATTTGCAACGCAATGCCGCGACGGTGCTTGCCAAGATTCATGCGATTCCGCTGGAGAACGAGGACATCTCTTTTGCTGCTCCGAACTTGCAAGAGCCGCTTCGTCGAATGCTGAAAGAACAGCGCGAGTACTACGAGTGGTCACGCGCTGGCATCTCCTACCCCACAATCGAGGCCGCCTTCGATTACCTCGAGCGCAATATGCCCGCAAACCCAGGTCCTGTGGTGTTGTCGTGGGGCGATGCGCGTATCGGAAACATGTTGTTCCGCAAATCGCAACCCGTTGCCGTTCTCGACTGGGAAATGGTGAACGTTGGGCACCCCGGTGTCGACGTCGGATGGATGGTGTTCATGCACCGTTTCTTCCAGAACATCGCTGAAGTCATGGGCATGCCAGGTTTCCCCGACATGATGGTCGAGGAAGACGTCATCGCTGATTATGTGGCGGCCGGCGGACACGACCCCGGTGACCTCACGTGGTACCAGGTGTATGCCGCAATGCGTTTTGCTGCCATCTCAATTCGCACATCGCGTCGTCAGATTGCCTACGGCGAGGCCGCGGAACCGGACGAGCCAGAACAGCTCATCATGCACCGTGACTTGCTGCGGTCGATGATCGGGCTGTCCTAGCCGCACGATCTGCGCTGTGCGCGATCAGAACTTGCCGACGTACGCGGCGAACGAATCGAGTGTCTGCAGCACCGTGTCACGGTCAGCAGCCGGAACTCGCAACACGACTTCGGTGCAACCAATCTCTCGGTAATACGCCAACTTGTCGTCTGATGGCAATGTGCCGAACGGAACGATGTCTGGCAATCCAGTGCGATTGTGTTGCGCCCACGCGTCTCGCAAGATCGGGAGTGAGTCGCGAATACCCGCTCCGCCGATCGGAATCCAACCATCAGCCCACTCAGCGATTGCTGCAAACATCTTTGGACCGGGAGCACCACCAATGAGTGTGCGAATGCGGGGCTGTTGAACAGGCTTTGGCCACGCCCACGATGGTTCAAATGACACATACTCACCCTTGAACTCGGCCACTTCATCACGCCAGAGGGCGTTCATCGCCAACATGTACTCACGAGTGCGTTCACGACGTGTCACGTAGTCAACACCATGGTCGGCCATTTCCTCTTTGTTCCAGCCATAGCCCACTCCGCACACCGCGCGTCCGCCGCTGATGAAGTCAAGGGTCGCCCACTCTTTTGCATACGCAATCGGGTCATGCTCAACGACCAAGGCAACACCAGTTCCCAGCTTCAACTTCGACGTGACGGCAGCGCAGGCTCCGAGTGACACAAGCGGGTCAAGACTGCGCTTGTAGTCATCTGCCAGTTTGGAATCACCGGTTGGTGCTGGTGTGAGTCGGCTGGTTGGAATGTGCGTGTGTTCAGGAATGTAGAGCGAATAAAAACCACGTGCCTCAGCCTCGACCGCGAGGTTGACGACATTCATCGACCTGTCCGTATTGAAGATGGTGAGACCGAGGTGCATGTGCTATTTCTTCAACAAGTCTGGACGACATGTCGTGACAAGTCGACGAATGCCCTCGCGCCAGCCAACTTGTGAACGAAACCCCGTGGCGTGCAACTTCTCAAGATTAGGAATGATGGCGGCAATGGTGGCCGTTGTCGGGTTGTACTTCGGGACAAGTCCGGTGAGTTGCCCCATTTCTTCACACCAATCTTCGATGCCTGCCACCTCGTCGCCACCCCAGTTGATGACGTTTGCTGGGGTCGATGCCGTCGACAACAAATAGGGAATGCTGCGATTGATGTCATCTGCATGAATTGGCGTGTACGACGTCGGCTGATTGACATGCACCGGAACAGGGATGTCGCGTTCCATCATCATGAGATGGAACAACATCCACCCATATGCGTCACCATATGGCACGTTCAACCGTGCCACGACAGTGGGAACACCAAGACGCTTGGCCGTGTAGCGCACCAATACTTCTCCGGCAATTTTCGAAATGCTGTATGTGGGCATGCCCGGCATCGGCCGATGACTGTCGCCCAACAGATCGGTTTCCTTGCGTGGTTCATGGTCTTTCGGCTCGTAGACCGCAGTGGACGAGCAGTGCAAAAACGCTGCAAGCTTGTTTGATCGAGATGCCGCCACTTCCATGAGTGCTGCGCTGCCCTCTGCATTCGCCGCAAACGCCTGCTCGAAGTCTGATGTTTTCGACACAGCGAAGTGCAACACAAAGTCGAGATCTGCAGGCACTTCATCGAAACGCCCTTGCTCAAGGTCCACGCTGACCGGCGTGACGCCTTTGCCTTCCCATTCCGTGCGCTGCTCAGGCTTTGCGAAGCGCGATGCACCAAACACAGTTGCACCTGCAGTCGCCAAACCCTCAGCGATTGGGCCTGCCACCCAGCCAGTCACCCCAGTGACCAGGACTCTCTTGCCTTTGTATTGAGCGAGATCCACGGCGGCACTCACCACAACTTGTCGGTGTACTTGTCGGTCCCGAACAAAGTCTGTTTGAACGGTGACGTCCACAAGTGCGTTCCGATGCCACTTGCTTCGAGGTCTGCTCCGAAATTGCCGTAGCCCTTGTCCCACTTCTTCTTCGGGTCGTGGTCAACGAAGTGAATTTGGAGAAAGCGGCGGTCAGCATTTTTCATGCGCGGAATTTCAGCGGGTGCGTCATCGAGTAGCGGCAATGGCAGTGCGTTCAAGATGAGATCTGGTCCCCACTTCTTGCTCATTGCACGAGGCGCCCACGTGTCGCGAGTCCACGCCTCAAGCTCTGCGTGGGTGTGCCCTTCGTTCAATTCGCCAACATTGACGATGATGCCGTCGTAGTTGCGATCGAGTGCTTGTTCGACCGGAGTTCCGCGCTCATCTTTCTGAATGGACCATGCCTTCTCGTACAACACGGTGTGAATGTGGTCGCGCTGAGCGAACATTCGACCTGTTGAGTGCAACTGATGCACCATGTCGACGCTCCATCGATTCCATTCGTCGTGGAAACCTTTCAGCACCCAATAAATGGCGAGATACGACCCGACCTTGGGGTCTGGAGTCATCGGTGACTCTTTCGGGTACCGCAACTCTTTCAAGTCACGAGTCGCCACGAATCGATCACCGGCAAAGTTGTACTGTGCGACCATGCAACCGCCATAGAAGTGGTCGGTCTCGTACCAGCGGTTGTACTCAACTTCGTGGCCCTTGTGAGGCTCGACCATCGTGAACAGCAGCGTTCCCAATTCGATTGGCTTACCCATAGATCCCCCTGTGTTTGCGGCACCAAACCCCCGGTGCGTGAGACACCGACGCTAGTTCAGGTGGGCCTGACAACGCACATGGCAGCGAACTACCGTGACGTGCCATGGAACTGTCTGCGCTCGTCGCTCCTGCAAAAACTGCCGTTCTCACCATGGAACTGCAACGTGGCATCTGCGGCGACTCGGCATTGTTCCGTCAGCTTCGTGATGCGGTCGCCGCGGCCGGTGTCGAGGAGAACACAGCACAGCTGCTGAACGCTGCGCGGGCTACTGGTGCCACAGTCGGCCATTGTGTGTTCACAATGACTGAATCACGTGAGGGCACGCGCATGGATCTACCACTCATGTCGGCGGCACGAAAAGATCCCAACTACTTGCTTCAAGGGTCGGAACAAGCACAAGTGTTGCCGATGCTTGGTCCCCATCCGACTGACCTCATATCAGAGCGTCATGCGAGTGTCACACCGTTCACTGGTAGTGACTTGCATCAGCAACTCAGCAAACGTGATATCGAGACTGTTGTCATCTGCGGAGTGTCTTTGAATGTGGGTGTCCCCGGCATGACAATCGAGGCTGTGAACCTCGGATACAACGTGGTGGTGGCTCGCGACTGTGTAGCTGGTTTCCCTGAGGACTACGCCCAAGGAGTACTGGTCAACATGCTGCCGTCGATGTCCACTGTGAGCGACTCACAAACAATCATCAGTTGCTGGACCTCTCGTTAGAGACCCCACACGCGCGGAGGTCCACACACCTCCTCGAGGCGCGACAATGCATTGAAGTTGACCGCCACTTCAACAACCTGCACACCGCCTTGCGACTGTGCTGACGTCAACTGCTTGAGGCGTTCATGCGTAGTGAGAACCGGGCCGGTAGCCGTCCACAACTCGACAATGAAAGATTGATGTGCTCGACGAGCACTTTCCATGACAGACACCGATGCTTCGTCCAAAGATGGTGCGACAACCACGACTGTCTGACCGATGGCAGAAGCGCGCAGTGCATTGGTGGCCGCAAAGCCTGTGACCGGCGACGTTGGTAAGACAACACTTCCAAGATGTCTCGTGGGAAATGCGCGACCAAGCCAGAAGCCACAGATGTTTGCGTCTGCCGTCGCGAAGCCATCATCGGGCAACCACAGTGACAAGTCGCGCGCAGCTCGTCCCGGATTCAGTGGCAATGAATCTTCTTCGTATAACGGTCCACATACCGCTGCTAGTTCTCCGTACACGGGCGGTCGCTCCGGCATGGAGTCATGACCAATGTGAGAGAACGTGCGGAGATCACCAGTTGCTATATCTCGCCACTTGACACCAAGATCTGTGAGTAATCCTCGTGGTGCTTCATGTTCGTCGCAGCCCACCACCACAACGTCGTCTGCCGCACTAAGTTCCGCACGCACAAAGTCGTCGCGCTGCAAGCCGATCGTGCCGAAGTGTGCCGGGCTGTCCCACTGAAACAACCCTTTGGCAGCCCATGAATTGAATACCCCGATGTTCGTGCGCACCACGACGTCACGCAGGTCGTCTACTACCCCGTCTCGCACCACACCGGCACCAGCGAGGATGATGCACCGTTGGTGATTCACCTCGAGTGAGCGACGAGAGGGTCAGCTGATGACAATGGTGGGTTCTTCGGTGATAACGAACTGAGTTTTCGTCATGTCGAGGAACTTGTCGGTGTCCTCCATCATCGCCGGAAAGTCGTCTTCTTTCATGTGGTCATAGAAGGATTGCGCGGAGTCAAACCACTGAATGGTGACACCGTCCCATTCTGGCTCTGGCATGCGACTACCTGGCTCTGGCCAGACGGAAGCGTGTTGCTCATAGCGGCGCACGTATTTGGCCGCAGACGAGTTGCGAATGAGCGGGCCGTGGTTGTTGTGCCAGTACTCGAGGAACTCGGCATGGGTAGTTCCGGGCTTGCGCTTCAGGTACGAAATCAACTGGATCATGCGCGCACGGTATCCCATTCGGCATTGACTACGGTGATTCGACGGCGCAAAGCGTCGACGAAAGGGCTGGTGGCACATGGGTTTGGTTCAGGGCAAGGTCGCATTGGTGACAGGCGCAGGCCGAGGCATCGGTGAGTCGAGCGCCAGATTGTTCGCAGCCGAAGGTGCCTCTGTGGTCGTCGCCGATGTCGATGGTGAGGCGGCGTTGCGAGTCGCCGAAGCCATCGCCACTTCTGGGGGCAACGCCGTTGCCGTGCAAGCGGACGTCACTGACGAGGACCAAGTCATCGCAATGGTTGCGACCGCGATGGAACACTTCGGTCGTTTGGACTGCGCACACAACAACGCGGGAATCAGTGGAACAGTGTCGACGTTCACTGATCTCAATTTGAGTGAGTGGAACCGCATGATCACGATCAACTTGACGAGTGTGTTTCTCTCGATGAAACACGAAATTCCTGCGATTCTCGCAAGCGGCGGCGGATCAATTGTCAACACGTCGAGCGGTGCTGGAGTGGTGGGCTTCGCAGGCCTGCCCCACTACGTCGCATCGAAACATGGGGTTGTCGGGCTCACAAAGACCGCCGCAATTGAATATGCCAAGCAAGGGCTGCGTGTCAATGCGGTGCTACCCGGAACTACGAACACTCCGATGATTCAGCAATTCACTGAGGCCAACCCCGACATCGGGAAAATGGTGGCAAAGACCGTTGGTCGTGGACGTCTCGGCGAGCCAGAAGAAATTGCAGAAGCAGCTGTGTGGCTATGCAGTGACAGAGCAAGTTTTGTGAGCGGAGAGTCGATGCTCGTGGATGGCGCTACGGTGTGCCGATGAGTACGTACTCACACGACGAAGTTGAGCGCGCCTTCCACGAATTCTTGCGTCGCGGCGCGTACGGACATGACTGGGTTGGTTGGTCCGAGGTGTTCACTGATGACGCGCTCTACACCGAACACTGCCTCGGACACTTTGTCGGAAGTGCGGGAATACGCGAATGGATTGTGGCCCAGATGGCGATGCTTCCGTCCATGTCATTCTCTATCGAGTGGTACGACATCGTTGACGACAAAGTGTCGTTGTGGATCTGGAACCACTTGCCCGACCCAAGCGGGGGAAGCGAACAATATGAGTTCCCGAACTACACACTGCTCACGTATGCCGGCAATGGCAAGTGGCGCAAAGAAGAAGACGTCTATGACCCTGCTTCGAGTGAGTCGACTGTTGTTAGCTGGTTCAAGGCCGGTGGAAATCAGAAGACACCTGACAATCGCTCTTTACGGCCAAAGACATTCAGTCACCCACCACTACCTCAGACTGCGCCAACGAACGAGCTCATGCAGGTGGCAATTTCAGCACACGTCCCCGCCGGTGGCTATGTGCGTGAATGCGTGGTGAACGGCGCACGAGCCGCCATCGTGTACGACACCGCCGAGCGCACCTACGGTCTCATCCTTCACGTCGATGGTGGGGGCAATGTGGTGTTCAAGGACGAGTTCACCAACGCACGCGAGAACTTCGGTAAAAAGGACGTTCTTCGATGAATGACCGCGTGTATCTGCATGAGGTCATTGACATCGTCGGCCAGAATCGCGCAAAATACAACGAGCACATGTGCAACTATCGCCCCCTTGCTCGCGAAGAGCGGCGCATGGAAATGGTGGGCAACTTCAGCACTGTCGGCAGCACCGAGCGTTGGCCAGAGAGCATCAACCTGTGGGAATTCGTTGACGGCTGGGACGGCGTCGCGCGCAACTTTCGACACGAGTTCAACAACCCCGTTCACCAAGACAAGAACTTGGTCCCATGGTGGGCTGAAGCGTTGAACTACCGCAGCGGCGGGTATGACCGTTTGCTCGTCGCATCGCAACAATCACCCACCGTCGACCAGCTTCACTCCGCTGGTGTAACCGGTGAGTGCTACATGCACGAGCTCATCCAGGTGAAGCCCGGATCTGCTTGTGACTTCTTGTCGATGATCGACGACAGTGGTCGAACAGTCTTTGAAGTGTACGGATGGACCCTCGTCGGCGCCTATCGGCACGCAATGGTGAACGACTCTGAAGTCATCGTGTTGTGGGCAATTCCAACATGGGATGCATGGGCTTCTTGGGAAAAGACCAAAGAGACGGACGAAGCGATGGTCTCATGGCGACGCTCGACGGCATCCGTTGTCGTCGACTGGCGGGCGAAATTGCTTGCCGCAAGCGCAACCAGCCCGCTCGGGAACTCAGCACCAGTCAACTGACATCGTTGAGCTAGAGCTCAACTCCAGTCGGCAATGACCTGCTCCACATCATGTGAACCAGGATGCACCGGCTGGCCTGCTTCCACCGGCGTACCCGAGAAACGAGGTGCGGCTTGTGCATGAAGTCCGCCGTTGCGCCGCACCACAGTGCCTCGCGCTTTGGTGTGTGGATGATGCTCCACTTCCTTCACTGACAACACTGGTGTCGCACATGTTTCGAAACCCTCGAGCAAAGCGCTCCACTCATCACGTGTCTTCGTGAGGAACATGTCGGTCATCTTCTTCCTTTGCATTGGCCACTTCGACTTGTCCCATTGCGGACCAAAGTCATCGAAACCCATGCGTTGAATCAATTCGGCAAAGAACTGATCTTCAATGGCCCCGATGGCGAAGTAACCACCGTCCTTGCATGCGAACACTCCGTAGAAAGGTGCAGCTCCGTCAAGGTGATTCGTTCCGCGCGGGCCCCAGTTACCCATGTCGACACCGGGATAGAACGTTCCCGCGACCATCGCCGCGCCTTCGACCATCGAAACATCAATCACTTGGCCTTGTCCGGTGGCCCGCTGATGCACGAGAGCTGCCGACACACCCAATGCAAGCAACATGCCACCACCAGCAAAATCACCCAACAAGTTGATCGGAGGTTGAGGTGGTCCATTCTCTTCACCCAACATGTCGAGTGCACCAGATAACGAGATGTAGTTGATGTCGTGCCCCGCGACCATCGCCATTGGGCCGTCCTGTCCGAACCCGGTCATGCGAGCAAAAATGAGACGCGGGTTCGATGCGCACACGACATCTGGACCAATGCCGAGACGCTCGCACACTCCTGGCCTGAAGGGGTCAACCAACACGTCGGCGCGGTCGATGAGTTGGCGAAGCACAGCCATGTCATCGGCATTCTTCAAGTCGAGTGACACCGTGCGCTTACCACGAGTGAACGGACTGATGGAGGGTCGCTCACGCTTCACCTTCGCTGCCACTGACGGCCGGTCGACAGCCACCACATCGCACCCGAGGTCAGCGAGCACAGTGGCGCCCATCGGACCGGGGCCTTGTCCCACCAGTTCGACAACGCGCACGCCAGCGAGTGGTCCTTGTCCTGCAGTCATGTTCCCTCCGGAATATTGGTGTCAGACAGTGTTCGTGTCAGACGTTGTCGAGCGCGTATTGCTTCGCCCAACGGTAATCAGGCTTGCCCGCTGGTGACCGCACGATGGTGTCGGTGGCAATCAATTCACGTGGCACCTTATAACCAGCAATGTGACTTCGACTGTGTGCCTGCAAGTCCTCGAGTGATGCTGAATGACCTTGACGGAATTGCACGACGGCGGCGATGCGCTCACCCCAGCGTTCGTCAGGTACACCAACGACAACTGCGTCGAACACCGCAGGGTGTGACTTGAGTGCGTTCTCGACTTCTTCGGGGAATACTTTCTCGCCACCGGTGTTGATGCTGACCGAACCGCGACCGAGCATGGTGATGGTTCCGTTTTCCTCGAGCATGGCAAAGTCGCCAGGAATCACATAACGCACACCATCAGGCGCAGTCACAAAAGTCTGTGCGGTCTTCTCTGGGTCGTTGAGATAACCAATCGGAACATTTCCGAAGCGAGCCAACTTGCCGACGATGCCCGAACCTGGTGCTACTCGATTGAGATTCTCGTCGAGCACCACAGCATCTGGCGCCGCCATCACGGTGGGTCCACCTTTCATGGAATCACCTTTCTTCACCATCGAGATGCCATTTCCGCCACCCTCTGATGAGCCGATTGCATCTGTGATCACGAGGTTCGGGAAGTTGTCAAGGAATTCGTCCTTTGATGCCTGCGAGAACAACACGGCACTGGATGAGATTGCAAAAAGAGAAGACACATCCGGAACCGTTCCGTTTGCTTTCATGTCCTTGAACTCTTCAAGCAACGGTCGCGCAATTGCGTCGCCGGTGATCATGAGGAGATTCACTTTCTCCTTCTCGACCGTGCGCCACACATCGGTTGCACTGAACTTTGCCCTCACCACATTTGTGTTGCCGACAAAACTTTGACCCATGATGCTCCACTGGGTCGCACCGTGCATGAGCGGCGGAATTGGAAATGTGGTGAGTGCGAATCCGTTGTTGCCCTTGGTGATGAAATCTTGTGGAGACGACACGCGACTGCCATTGGTCATGTCGATGCCCCCGCCAAGTGCCATCAGCACGTCTTCATGGCGCCACACCACACCTTTTGGCATGCCGGTGGTGCCACCGGTGAACAAGATGTATTGGTCATCATTTGAACGCTGCGCAAAGTCGCGCACATCAGACTGGGCCGCAAGCGCAGCTTCATACTCTGGACCCATCACCAACATCGGAAGGCCGGGTTGGGCTTCCTTGGCGCGGTCCACGAACTCTGGCTGCACGACGAGGAACTTCAACCCAGCGTTGTCGAACAGGTACTTCAACTCATCGGTGACATACCGATAATTGATGTTGATCCACACTGCTCGAAGCTTGAAGACGGCCCACAAGGTCTCGACCCACTGCACACAGTTGTACGCGTATATGCCCACATGGTCACCAGGCCCGATGCCCTGCTCGGCGAGGTGATGTGCCAGTCGATTGGCCCGCGCATCCATCTCCTTATACGTGCAGCGTGACTCATCGTCGATGAGGTACGTGCGCTCAGGCCACGCGTCAACGGCCTGCTCGAACAAGTCTGCGAGGTTGTAGGTGGTTGTGTTTGCCATGAATCTGCAACGGCCATTCGGTGCCGTTCCCCCGCCTGAAATGTAGTAAGCAACATCTCCGACCTCCGCATAGAGCGACCAAAAAGGAGCAACCATGGCTGGAACAGAGGCAGGAACCGAGCATCTCAAGGTCGAACGCGAGAATCACGTTCTCATCGTCACCATGAATCGACCCGAGGCGAAGAACGCGCTCAGCCCGGCGATGCTCGTCGGCATGGCCGACGCCTGGAAGATGTTGAACGAAGACGACGACCTCCGGTGTGCCATCCTCACCGGATCTGGCGGATCTTTCTGCACAGGCATGGACTTGAAGGCGCGCGCCTCAGGCGACGAGAACCAAAACGCCTATCAGGCTCGCTGGGCAGAAGACCCCGACATTCACTGGAAAGGCTTGCTTCGCCACTACCGACTTCATAAGCCCCTCATCGCAGCCGTCGAGGGTTATGCAGTTGCAGGCGGCACCGAAATTCTTCAGGCCACACATCTTCGTGTCGCAGGCGAAAGTGCCACGTTCGGAGTGTTCGAAGCAAAACGCGGTCTGTTCCCAGTCGGCGGCTCAACTGTGCGCTTGCAGCGTCAGATTGGCTACACCAATGCTCTTGAGATGTTGTTGACAGCGCGTGCGTACTCGGCACAAGAAGCCAAAGACATCGGACTCATCGGACATGTCGTGCCTGATGGACAAGCGCTCAACAAAGCAAAAGAACTTGCAGGCCTCATTGCAGCCAATGGCCCACTTGCTGTTGAAGCAATTCTGAAGAGCGTGCAAGAAACAGCAACTCTCACTGAGGAAGAAGCGCTCAAATTGGAGTTTGAAATCGGCTGGCCGATCTTCTCAACTGAGGACTCAAAAGAAGGACCACGCGCTTTCGCTGAGAAGCGACAACCGGTGTGGAAGCGCCGCTAATTAGCGACGGCGGTCACGAATAAAAGGGGTTCGAACCGGTCGCATGATCGGTGAGGTCTCGCACCTTCACCACGCCAGGCACCTGTTCAATCAATGTGGTCTGCACACCTTCGAGCATTGTCATCTTGCTCATAGAGCATCCGTGGCAGCCGCCACCCATGGTGAGGTACGCCGTTCCTTCGGTGTCATGACCAACGAACGTGACAAATCCACCGTGTGCTGCGAGCGACGGGTTGATGTCGGTAGCTATGACCGCCTCGATGCTGGCCGACATTTCGTCATCACGCACGAGACCCTCGACGACCGGTGCCGGTGGCTTGTTTGGGTTGCGCATGAGCAGACCTTGACGGTCGCTGTAGTCGAGAGTCGCGCCGTGGATGTGTTCGATGCTTGATTGAGGAACGATGATCTTGAGTCCCTCGATAGTGCGAACCTCGTCGGTGAAAGCTGCTTGTGTGACGACGTCAAATGAAAGATCGTATTTGTACTCTTCACCAGCTGCCACCAACACCTCGATGCGCAGACCGAGACGCTCCTGCTCTGGCTCCTCATCGCGAAGTTCGAGCAACTTGGCCAACGCCTCAGGCGTGATTTCGATGATGGTGTCTGACGAATTGGTGACGAGTGGGCTCACGAAAGTCAGGCTATCGGCGCCTGACCGTTAGGTCTAGGCGTGGTCGGTGAATCAGCGCGAGACGCCGCCATCTACCTCTATGCGTTGGCCCGTCACATAGCCGGCAGCGTCACTGCACAACCACAACACGACATTGGCGATATCGGAGGGCTGACAGACACGACCAAACGGACTTTTCTCGTCGAGAGCGCGCAAGTCAGTGAGATCCTTGTTCCCTGTCATGGCGCGTCCCATTCGAACTCCCATGTCGGTCTCAACGAGACCTGGCGCAACGACGTTCACATGAATGTGATGTGGTCGTTCTTCTTTGGCAAGTACTTGCGCGAGGGCCTCCTGCGCCGACTTCCCCATTGAATACGGAGCGCTTCCTGCGCCGAAGTAACTGGTGGCGGTCGAAGAAATGAAGACGATGTCACCCCGTCCGCGGCCGCGCATCGAAGGCAATGCTGCACGGCAGAGCTGATGTGGACCGAGGGCGTGTACGGCGACAAGTCGCCACAGCTCTTCCGCATCGGTGTCGGCCACAGCCTTGCCTCGCGACGCGACTCCTCCGTTCACCACAAGCACATCGATACCGCCGTGCATGGCGACAACTTCCTGAGCCATCGCTTCGCACTGTTCTGGCACGTCGGTAGACGCCATATGAATGGATGCGCGACCACCGGCATCAATGATTTCCTGAGCAGTTGCCTGAGCAGATTCCTCATCGCGCCGATAGTTGATGGCGACAGTTGCTCCTTCGCGGCCGAATGCAAGCGACACTCCGCGACCGATTCCTCGTCCACCACCAGTGACAAGGACGACCTTCCCGCTGAACTTCCCCATGACTCACCTCCACTTGTGCAGTAGCCAACCTAGACCGACGCTCAGGTGCGACAAAACAAAGTCATTTTGAGCGCATCGTCATCGCGTCTGACATCACACACAACTCACTGCAGCAGATACACTGAACTCACACA
>VGCD01000001.1 GCA_016870215.1 Actinomycetota bacterium | reverse complement strand
GCCATGATGTGTCCTTTCGTTAAGGGGTTTGTGTTGTGTTCCTCACGCTCATGAACACGCGGCACACGTACCGCGGTACACGATGTGAGAATGCTCGACGGAAAATCCGTCAAGTCCTGTGAGCCGTGGCGCGTCGTCGACGTACACGTCGTGGATTGCGCCACATGTGTCGCACACCGCATGGTGGTGGTGAGCGACGTTGGGATCGAAGTGTGATGCACCGGAGCCAAAGTCGATGGACGTCAACTCCCCCATGTCAGCTAGGTCGGTCAGCGTCTGGTACACGGTGCGCAATGAGATGCCGGGCATTTCAGAGCTGGCCACGGTGAAGAGCGACTCGGCGGTTGGGTGAGTGGAATTGTCGTGCAAGAGGCGGAAGAGCAACTGGCGCTGAGGCGTGACCTTGAGACCTGCGTTTCGAAAAGCGATGGTGAGTTGCTCTGGGCTGCGCACGAAAAGGATTATATTCGCACTCATTGCTAATCTGCAACTCTTGCGGACAGATTTAGTGATGAAACCCTCCGGGTCCGCCAGAGCCCATCTGGAGGCCGCTCCCTAACATGAAGGCGTGTTGACACCTGATGCCCCCTCCCCCGGGTCGTGGAACCGTGAGGCGGCCCTCCAAAGCCTGCGAGACACCACCTTCGATGTGTTGGTCATCGGCGGCGGCATCACTGGTGCCGGGGTTGCCCTCGACGCCGCAAGTCGCGGGTACGCAACCGCACTCGTCGAACGCGATGACTTTGCATCAGGCACGTCGTCGAAGTCTTCCAAGTTGGTGCATGGCGGACTGCGCTACCTACAACAAGGCGACGTTCGGCTCGTATACGAAGCGTTGCACGAACGCAAACGCTTGCGTCGCAATGCACCGCATCTTGTGCACGTCCTTCCGTTCATGATTCCGATTCTCACGAAAGACGGACTCATTTCAAAAAAGATTGCGCGCGCACTCGGATCTGCACTTTGGATGTACGACATCACTGGTGGATGGCGCATCGGACGTCTTCATCGACGTTTGTCCGGGAAGGCAGCACAGTCGCATCTGCCCACCATGCGTGCAGACCGCCTTGCATCGGCATACCTCTACTTCGATGCGGAAGCCGACGATGCTCGGCTGACCGTCGCCGTCGCACGGTCTGCAGTCGACTTTGGTGCAACAGCCGCCACAAGACTCGAAGTAACCGCGGTCGAACGACACGGTGATGTGTCTGTTGTGACACTTCATGACGGACTCACTGATGCGTCTTTCACTGCGAGGGCGCGATGTGTCGTCAACGCCACAGGTGTGTGGGCCGACGACATGCGACAACTCGACGAAGATGCACACCCACGCACCATTCGTCCTGCAAAAGGTGTTCACGTCACGGTGCCGTGGAACAAAGTCCGCAATGACATCGCCGTCGTGATTCCAGTTCCGAAAGACAAGCGGAGCCTCTTCGTTATTCCATGGGTTGCCAACGGAGATGGAACATTCAAATACACCTACATCGGAACCACCGACACTGATTACAAAGGCCCGATTGACGAACCTCAGTGCACGAAAGACGACATTGACTATGTGCTTCGCGCACTGAATGCCTCCGTCACCACCGATGTCACCCACGATGACGTGCTCGCGGTGTGGAGCGGGTTGCGTCCACTCGTCACCACCACTTCCGACTCAAAAGCAGCTGCCCGCACTGCGGATCTCAGCCGCAGACACAGCGTGTCGACATCGGCAAACGGAATGATCACCGTCACCGGAGGAAAACTCACCACCTATCGCGAAATGGCAGAAGATGCGGTCGACGAAGTTGACAAGGTTCTCGGGACACCACATCGTTGCCGCACAAAGCGGCTGAAACTGCACGGCCATCAAGGTTTCAAGCCCACATCGAAACCTGCATGGCTGAACGCTGCGCTCATCGAACACCTTGACAATCGTTACGGCAGTGATGCGCAACATGTTGTTGCTCTTGCGGTGACTGACCCAGACTTGGCTCGACCTCTCGTCGACGGACTCCCCTACCTTCGCGCCGAAGCAATCTTCGCTGTCACACACGAGATGGCGTTGTCACTCGATGACGTGCTGTCTCGTCGAACTCGCTGTCGCCTCTTTGATCGCCGTGCGACGGTGACATCGGCACCCGAAGTCGCTCGTTTGATCGCACCGTTTCTGAGTTGGTCACAGGCCGACATCGACCAGCAAGTGAGAGAGTTCATTGATTCGTGCGCCCGTGAAGACGCCGCGGGACGAGTGACCGAAGATGAGTTCATTGCAGCATCGGGCACTCGTGAATCCGCAACTACACCTGACTCAGGGGAATTGGCGTGAGCAACGAACGGCGGCCAGTCCCGCCCATCGACATTGCAGGAGGCGCTGAACACGCGCGAGTGTCTTCCTCGTCGGTCACGTCGCCATCACCAGAGTTCATCGAGAAACTTGCCAGCGTGTGCGCTATCGAAACTGACCTTGCCACTGTCACAGAGTCCAGCCGGGACTGGTGGCCACACGACATGCATTGGGCGCTCGAAGGCGTCGTCACTCAGCGCGCCGCGGTTGTATGCAGACCGACCAACACTGAACAAGTCAGCAGCATTCTCTCCCTGTGTAATGAGCACCGAGTACCTGTGACAGCTGCTGCGGGTCGTAGTGGTGTCAGCGGTGGTTCGATTCCGGTTCGTGGTGGCGTCGTCATTGACATGTGCGCCATGCAAGGTGTGGTCAGTGTCGACGAGATATCAGGAACCGTAGAAGTTCTTCCTGGAACCTTCGGGCCAGATCTTGAATCTCATCTTGCGACTTTCAACCTCACGGTTGGACACTTCCCGCAATCGTTCGACATCTCGACAGTGGGTGGATGGATCGCTTGTCGCGGCGCCGGGCAATTCTCGACTCGATTCGGAAAGATCGATGACATGGTCGTTGCACTCGAAGTGGTTCTCGCCGATGGAACGGTCGTGCGCACCAGTGATGCCCCGGCGGGCGCAGACGGTCCTGACCGCGCCAGCGTATTCATCGGCAGCGAAGGCACTCTGGGCGTCGTCACGCGAGCATGGTTGCGTGCACATCCGCGACATGAACATCAATGGCGCAGCGCGTGGAGCTTTGATTCTTTTGAAGATGGTGTGGATGCATGCCGACGAATCATCAGGGCCGGCGCAACACCAGCAGTCTTGCGCCTGTACGACGAGAAAGAGTCGCAACGATCGCACGGTGGCGATGGCGCTCGATCTTTCCTACTCGTGCTCGATAAAGCTCATGAGGCGATGGTCTCCGCCACGCGACTCATCGTTGAGCATGCATGTGCGTTATCAGCACAACGTGAAAGTGATGAACTCGTTGCCAAGTGGTTATCGCATCGAAACGACACAAGTGGCCTACAAGCACTCACCAAGAAAGGTTTTGTCATCGACACGATGGAAATAGCTGCTCCCTGGTCACGGCTGAAACAAGTACGCGACAATGTCGTCGCGGCACTTGAATCAGTGGCCGGCTGCCGACTCGCCAGTTGTCATCTCTCACACAGCTACATCGATGGCGCTTGCCTGTACTTCACCTTCGCAGCCACCCCAGGAGACGCGACATTCGATGACACATACGAAGCGTTATGGAATGAGGGTCAACGCGCTGCCTTGCGCGCCGGTGCGAATCTGTCGCATCATCATGGTGTCGGTCTCAACAGGGCGCGATTCATGGAAGAGGCGCTTGGCAACGAAATGGTCATCTTGCGCGCACTCAAGAATGCTCTTGACCCGAACAACATTTTGAACCCTGGAAAGCTCGGGCTGTGAGCGAGCATCCATCGAGCCTCGATCGCCTGGCCTTGCGCCAGGGTGCATCGGTCACATTGCTGTTCTCGGTACCTCCCACACTCATTGCGCGGTTCCTACTTGATGACAAACCGTCCTCTTCGTCATGGCCAGTGCTCCTGTCGCTCATCGCACTTTTCGGATTCGTGGTCGGAGCCGGCGTCGCTGCAAGCAAACAGAACGTCGGGCGGCCCTACACCCACGGCATGGTCGCATCAACCGGAACATTCGTGGCAGTACAAGCTGTGATTGTGCTTGTGAAGCTCGCCATCGGTGACGATGTGCGTTGGTCGCGCGTGGTGTCGTCTCTCACTCTGGCTCTGTTTGCCTCTGTCGTCGGTGGCTTGCTCGGCAGCATCGTGCAACGGAACGCACCGCACATGAGGAATGCGTTGTGACAATTCTCGTCATTGATATCGGAACAACTGGGCTACGGGCTGCGCTCGTTGACGAAAGCGGCACCATCGAGGCAAGTGCGTATCGCCACTGCGCACCAACATCCCCGGCTCCAGGTCTCGTTGAATTTGATGCAGCGACAATGTGGCAAGCGACGCTTGAGGCGTGCAGACAAATTCTCAGTGAATCAAGCACGCCAATCGTCGCCGTCGGAATCGCAAATCAGCGCGCAAGTACCGTGGCGTGGAACGCCACCACGGGCAAGCCGCTTGGCCCTGCACTCGGCTGGCAAGACCTGCGAACAATCGTGGACTGTATGACCCTTCGTGCCGAACACAGCCTTGCCTTTGCGCCGAATCAGACAGCCACAAAGGCTGCCTGGATGTTGCGCAATTATCTCGCCGATACTTCTTCGGAAGACCGCTCGAATGTACGCATTGGAACTATCGACTCATGGATCGCTTGGAATCTCACTAGTGGTTCGCACTTTGTGACCGACCACACCAATGCAGCTGTCACAGGTCTCACCACACCAGACGGATTGAATTGGCGTGACGATGTGCTTTCGAAACTCGGTATTGAGCGTCACCAACTGCCAACGATTGTTCCGTCACGCGGCATTATCGGACCAGCCACAGCGCTACCCGGTGCGCCCTTGTTGACTGCACTTGTCGGCGACCAACAAGCGTCGCTTGTCGGTCAAGGCTGTGTCACTTCGGGCCGTACCAAGATCACCTTCGGTAGCGGTGGCATGTTGGATCTCTTCGTCGGAACAACGCCATCCTCGCAGTCGACGCGTTCGTCTCACGGAACCTTTCCGATTGTCGCGCACAGCGACGCAACGTCGATTTTCTACGGCACGGAAGCAGTCATGCTTGCGGCCGGAACGAACATCGAGTGGTTAGTTCACGACATGCAACTCGTGCCCGACGCAGCCTCCACAGAAGCACTCGCTGCGACCGTCCCCTCAACCGACGGAGTTGTGTTCGTGCCGGCACCGCTCGGCCTCGGAACGCCGCACTGGGACTACGGCGCTCGTGGCACGTTGCTCGGAGTGACACGCGGAACGACGCGCGCTCACATTGTGCGAGCCGTGTTGGAGGGGGTCGCGCATCGTGGAGTTGACCTGGTGGAAGCAGCAGAGGCAGATAGTGGTCTCCATATCGATGCGTTACATATCGACGGAGGCATGAGCCGCAATCGCGTTTTCGTTCAAGCGCTCGCCGACGCAGCTCAACGCGTCGTGCATGTTGCGCCTGTGACGGAGGCCACGACGCTTGGCGCAGCCTTTCTCGCTGGCACCAGCGCAGGCGTGTGGGGCTCACTGACTGAAGCGAGCGCCGGCCTGAAACCCTCTTGGTCGTGCGAGCCGACCGGCAACGGTGGAGTATCGCGTGACGCGTGGGGCGAGGCAATCGGACGTGCTCGCGGTTGGATACCGGACCTGTCAGCACTGGACTTCTAGTGTTGGGAGGGTGCCTTGACAGGCTCAACTGACCAAGAAGGATTCCCCCGCGTGGACATTCACTCTCACAACACGACCGAGACAGCCACTGACATGTCTCGCCGTCAGATGATTCTTGCAGCGCTCACAGGTGGCGTTGTGTTGGCGACACCGGCGTTGCTCGGCACCCAAGTGCTCGCCGCCGAGTCTTCCTCCACCTCCACCCCGCCAAAGCGATCGGCAGATGACGCTGCGGGCCTGAACGCCGCCCTTGTCGCCGAACGTGGCCATGTGCTGGTGTACGCAGCGATGGAGACCGTGAATCTCCGCGAAGATGAGCGCGCAGTAGTTGTTGCGATGCGCGAACATCACCAGGCCTATGTTGACGCATTGAAGGGCTACGTCGGCTCCGCCGCCACGACCGATGCGGGAGATGCATCAGTCACACCTTCTGGCAACTTCGAATCGATGCTTCCTGCACTCGTCAAACTGGAGAAAGCAGCAGCTGCGTCGCACACCGATGCACTCCGCGTCATCAAGGGAACAGATGCCGCAGCGCTCGTTGCTTCGATCATCACCATCGAGGCGCACCACAGCGCAGCACTTGCCACTTTGGCCGAACTTCCGCTCGACGTCGTGACAGCAGGAATAACGAGATGAACATGAACACGGACCACAACACCACTTCCACCTCATCTTCCACCCCATCGTCGTTCAACCGGCGCTCCTTTCTTCGGCTGGGTGGCCTGACCGCCACTTCGGCGGTTGTGTTGGCGGCGTGTGGCGGCGAATCGCACTCCGACATTGCTCGCATCGGCCTCAGCCCAGAGACAACGGCCTTGAAGACCGAGCACGTCACCGACGAGGTGCTGTTGCGCACGGCAATGTCAGTTGAGTATCTGGCCATCGACACGTACAACGCGGTGGCAAATGCCAACGTGCTTACCGGCGATGCCGCGAAAGCACTCGACGTGGCCAAGGCATTTATTGCAGACCACACCGAGCACGCTGCAGCGCTCGAGTCGCTGATCACTGCACGAGGTGGAAAGCCATTCAAAGAGGCCAACCCTCGCATGATGTCGTTGTATGTCGAACCGGCACTCGCACTCGTCGTGGAGAGCGACACTCCGGCGGCCGACGCACTCGCCTTTGCGCATGCTCTCGAGACTTTGGCCGCTTCGACCTACCAAGGTTTTGTCGCCCAAATCAGCGAAGCGTCTCTTCGTGCCGATGCCATGGTCATCGGGGCTCAAGAGGCGCGGCACGCAACCGTTCTTGCGCAGGCCATTCGACCAGGCATCGAGGGGCTTCTGCCTGGAATCGACGACAAGGGTGCGGCATTGGTCGCAGCTGTCCCCTCAACTTTCGGAACACTTGCAGCGGTGCAAGTGGCACTCGGAAAGCCTGGCGAAAGTGGCACAAAGAATGTGTTGTCGATCGAGACTCCGAGTCTCAACTCTTTGATCTACGTCGACTGACGTCACTGGCTAACTGCAGACGCAGTACAAATCGGTCTAGGCGCTGGCGTGTACCACTCGTACACTGCCTCGTGACGGTGAGTCGTTCGGGTGGCCGCGGTGCAGAGATGCATCGAGGAAAGTCGGGACTCCAGAGAGCATGGTGCTGGCGCGAGCCAGGTCGGGGCGACCTGACGGACAGTGCAACAGAGAGGAAACCGCCGATGGACTGGCAACAGTCACAGGCAAGGCTGAAACGGTGCGGTAAGAGCGCACCAGCGCGTGGGGCGACTCACGCGGCTCGGTAAACCCCACTAGGAGCAAGGTCAAGCAGAAGGATTGGGCTGCTCGCCCGCCGCAAGGCAACCTTCGGGTAGACCGCACAGATGGATGGTCACCGCACACGGAAGTGTGCACAGAATCCCGCTTACAGAGCGACTCACCGTCACCCACCAACAACTAATTACTTCACATCGAGATGTGCGGTGTCGTTGAAACCAACAAGCGACGGACCGCGAGGGCCGATGGCAATACGCGTGATGGAACCACGGTCAAGTGCACATCTCCACGACATGTTTGTGTGTCCATTCAATGCCCACACAACAGCGCTCTTGATGGGCGACACGTGTGCAACGACCACGATGTCTTTAGTTCTTGCTTCATCGGTCAACTCATCAAGAGCAGCATGCACGCGAACATCTAGTTCAGCGAGGGTCTCGCCGTTTGGTGGACGGAAATGCGGGTCGGCATGCCATTGCGCCCATGTCTCAGCAGGCACATCAGTGAGCGCTAGTTCATCAAAAGCGCCGTAATCAAGTTCGATGAACCGCTCGTCGATGATCACATTCTGCGAGATTGCTTCAGCAGTCATACGCGCACGACGAAGCGGACTGGAGACAACACGTGCCTCGGGATACAGGTCATTGATGACGCGCGCGACACGACGTGCTTGATCTTGCCCAACGTCATCGAGAGGGTGATCGACTCTTCCTTGCAACAAGGCCTTTGCATTTGCGACCGTTCGGCCGTGGCGCACGAGAATCAGCATGTTGGTGGCTCCTGTGTGGTGGATGTTCGATTGATGCGATCGTAAAGAACACCAGATGCAATGAAGAGGCGACGATGATGTGGTTGCGCTAGTGCTGCGCGTCGCCACACCCATGCGAGCATTGCCAACCCCGCGACTTCGAGCAGCACATTGAGCAACCCGCGCTCGACACTCGGAACGCTTGCTGACTCCATCGTGAGCCCTGTAAATGGCCACCAAAACGTCTCAGTATTGGCAAATGCACCATCAAATACCAAGTGGAAGAACATCCCAATCGGCACACCGAGCAAGCTCCGTCGACGAGAAGACCCGCGTCGCCACACGGCCATCACTGCTGCAAGTGCAACGACACTCGCAGTCACCGAATGAAACACCCAGACTCCGCCTGTTGAAATGTCGATGATGTCGGGCAACAGCGCACCAACCATCAATGTTCGGTAGTCGAACTTTTCGTCACGAAACACGAACCACACTGCAATGACTGCAGTGCCGAGAAACCAAAAGAACATGAAGCACTTATCGTATGGCGTTTAGCCTGCGCCAACAGTGGTACGTACCGATGCGGGGACTCCCTTGGCACAGAGGTACACGAGGTATCTGGACGGATCAGCGCCGATGATCGGGTAGGTCGGGTCCGTCATTGTTTGCGGAACTGTCGTACCTGGGTCGACGACGCTCACCACCGGCCCCCCAAATGTGGCTGGCGGTGACGTTGCGACTGTGGTCGTTTGTCCGGGAGTAGTCGGCAAAATCGTGGTTGCCACTGTGGTCGATGAAACGGTTGTCGATGTGGTCGCTGGTACTGCTGACACCGTCGGTGGACCGGATGGAGTTGGCCAGGTGAATACTGTCTGGGTTGGTGCAAGAAGTGTTGTCGATGTCGGGACCGATGTGGTTGTCACTGAAGAAGTTGTAGACGTTGACACCGTGCCGTCGATCGGAACCACAGTGGCGATTGTTGGGCCAGTCAGTGTCCGCGGCAATGCTCCCGACACCACCCTTGCGACACAATCAGTTCCCGGAAGGTAGAGACGAACCTGATTCCGCTCGGCGAGAGACGGTGCATCCCAGTCCGCCATCGTGACATTGTTGTGCACCGGATCCATGTAGGCCTTCCAAATACGCGCGGGGAACGTGGACCCTTGCACTCGTGGAACTCCGACTGCGCGGAATTCAGGGATGTTCACCATTGGCGTATAGGCACGCGGATCTCCCACCCACACCGCAGTTGTCAATTGACGAGTCGACCCCACGAACCAGGCGTTCGTGTTTTCATCCTGAGTTCCGGTCTTTCCTGCGGATGGACGCCCGAATGCGAGCGCCGAACGCCGCGCGGTGCCAGATTCCATGACGCCTTTCAGAACTGACATCTCTGTGTCGGCAACAACCTTGGCGACGACTTGGGTGCCAGTGGCGCTGTGGCTCCACACCAAACCAGATGAGTTCTCAATTCTTTCAATGAGATACGGCTCGAACTTCAGTCCCCCGTTCGCGAGTGCTTGCATACCTGATGCCATATCCATCGGACTCAACTCGTTTGCGCCTGTGGCGAAGCTCGCGTAGGGCGAGATCTTGAAGGTGTCACGTGACAGGTAGGGCGAACCAGACAAGCGATACACCATCTGCACCAAACGTTCGAGTCCGACAATTTGTGACAGTCGCGCATAGGCACAGTTGATTGACAACCAGGTTTGTTGTTCGAGCGTTGAAATTGGTCGGCTCACACCTTGAGTGATCTTGAATGGCTCTTCCGGGAGACCCGGATTAGGAAAAGTGCACGGCAAGGTTCCGTCAATCAGGTCTTTTGGTTGGGCTCCAGCCTCCAGAGCCGCAGCAAGGATGAATACTTTGATGCTCGACCCTGTCTGACGGCGTCGAAGGGCCAAGTTCACTTCATTTCGACCAGCAGTGAACCCTGGGCCACCGACGACTGCGCGCACCGCGCCTGACGCATTGTCGACGCTCACCAATGCAGCGGTGACGCCGGTCTTGTTGGCAGGCAATTGTTTCTTGACCGCATCTTCTGCAAGCACTTGAGCCTTCGAATCAAGTGTCGTATGGACCCGAAGTCCACCGCGATACAGACGATTGAACCGTTCCTGGTACGTGGCACCAAGGATGTCGCTCTTGTTCAGCAGATAGTCACGAACCATCTCTGAGAAATATGACCGGCGAACCTGCTGCTCGGGAATGTTCTTGAGAGTCTCCGGTATTTGCCACGTGTCGTAGAAGTCCGCTGACTGCACCGAGGTGATCAGTTCGGTTTCCACCAGCCTCTCGAGCACCTGCCCGAAACGCCGGCGCGACTGCTCTGGGTTTCGAATTGGGTCATAACTAGATGGCGCACGCACGAGCCCTGCAAGAAAAGCTCCTTCGACGAGTGTCAAGTCGCGCACACGCTTGCCGAAATACACCTCTGAAGCAGCCTGAAGTCCGTATGCGTTGTTTCCGAAATACACGGTGTTCAAGTAACGCTCGATGATTTTTGACTTCGGCACTTGTTTTTCGAGCATCACCGCATAACGGGCCTGAAGAATTTTGTATCGACCGTCTCGCTCCATGCCAGCCAAGAACTCGTTCTTCACCACCTGCTGCGTGATCGTCGATGCACCTTGTCGACTGCTGCTGTATTGGAAGTTGGCAAGCGTGGCACGAACAAGCGCACGCAAGTTCACGCCCTTGTGTTCATAGAAGCCAGCATCCTCGACGGCCAACAATGCCGCGATGACGTCAACGGGCACATCTTCGATGGCCAGAGGCTGGCTGTTCTCTGATTCGAACACGCCAATCTGTACTCCGTTCACGTCCAAGATCTGCGAACGACTGGCAAGGCCTTCGAAAAGAGGCAATGAGACAGGTTCGAGGTTGTGTGAGTTCAACACTCCCCACGCTGCCGGTGCCGCACCAACAAGCGCAGCCGTCACGAAGAGCGATGACGCCACAACGACACCGATTGAGCGCACCATCCACGGACCACGTGCAAGACCCGCGCGGAGACGACCTGAGAGATCTCGAATTTTCACGGCAAAACCACGGTAGCGGCGTCACGTCGACGTCGTCGGTCACTCTCCTTGAGTCGTGCATTGGTACGGTGCATCAATGCCTTCACTGCCCCAAAAACCCTTCCGATTCGGAATACAAGCGTCGCACTCGGTTGACGGCAAGTCGTGGATCGAACTTGCGCGCAAAGCAGAAGCGAACGGATTCGATGTCCTGACGATGCCCGATCACTTCACCGAGCAGTTCGCCCCTATCCCCGCCCTCACTGCCGCTGCCGCCGTCACGTCATCACTTCGCATCGGCGCACTGGTCTTCGACAACGACTACAAACATCCCGTCGTACTTGCCAAGGAATTGGCAACCATGGATGTGCTGTCGTCCGGCCGGGTCGAAATTGGCATCGGTGCGGGCTGGATGATCACTGATTACGAGCAAGCGGGCATTGCTTACGACACACCTGGTGTGCGCGTGGATCGCTTCATCGAAGGTGTGAAAGTCATACAAGGTTGTATGGCAGATAGACCGTTTTCTTTTTCGGGCAAGCACTACACCATCACCGGTTACAACGGTCTGCCAAAGCCCGTTCAACGGCCGTGCCCTCCCATCCTCATCGGCGGTGGCGGCAAGCGTGTGCTCACCTTCGCTGCACAGAATGCCGACATCGTTGGTATCAACCCCAACCTCAAGTCAGGTGCAATCGATGGAGAAACAATCGGCCATATGTCTGCCGAATCCGTGGATGAAAAAGTCGGCATTGTCGTCGAGGCAGCCGGAGACCGGCTCGACCACATTGAAATGAACATCAGGGCATTCATCGTCAACGTCACAGAAGACCGGACCGCTGCCGTCGATGCACTCGCCGGATTCTTCAAGGCTCCGCGAGAGATGGTTGACTCAACTCCATTCGGTGCAATCGGACCTCCGAGTGCAATTGTCGAACAACTTCTTGCGCAACGCGAGCGTTGGGGCTTCAGTTACATCATCGTTGGTGGAGACGACGTCGACTCTTTTGCTCCCGTTGTCGCACAACTACGCGGCAAATAACTCGCGCGCACCCGTCACCTACGAGTACTGCAGTCAGGACAGGCCGACAATGCGACCATCATCTGTGAGGTCGATGCGATTCGCTGCCGGACTCGCACCGAGGCCTGGCATCGTGCGCATGTCGCCACAGATCGGATACACGAACCCAGCACCAACCGACGCTCGAACTTCGCGCACCGTCATAGTGTGACCCTTTGGTGCTCCGCGCAATTTGGGATCCGTACTGATCGACAGATGGGTCTTTGCGATACAGACAGGCAAAGATCCGAAGCCATTGGCTTCGTACACTTCAATCTGTCGCGACGCTTCAGCCGAGTACTCAACTTTGCCAGCGCCGTAGATTGTCGTTCCTACAGTCTCAATCTTGCTTCTCAGTGACGCATCATCTGAATACAAGAATCGAAAATCACTTGGCTCTTCGCATGCCTCGACCACTGCTCGAGCCAAATCGACGGCCCCCCGTCCTCCATCGGAGAAGTGTGTACAGACAGCAACCCTCGCGCCTAGCGAAGCTGCGATCTCAGCGATGACCCGATGTTCGCTCTCGTGGTCGGTCGGGAACGCATTGATTGCCACGACAGGTGACACGCCATGAACCTTTACATTTTCGATCTGCTGAATGAGATTCGCCGCACCCTCACGCACGTCATCTGGATTCTCTTCGAGCAGTTCTGGCGGCAATGGCTTTCCCGCCACGATGCGGTAGCGACCAGAGTGCGCCTTCAGTGCCCGCACTGTGGCAACCAGCACGGCCGCGTCAGGACGTAACCCGGACGCCCGACACTTGATGTTGAAGAATCGCTCTGCACCCATGTCTGCGCCGAACCCCGCTTCGGTGATGAGGTAGTCAGCAGCACGAATACCGATCAGGTCGGCGATGATTGATGAGTTTCCATGCGCGATGTTTCCAAACGGACCTGCATGGATAAGAACTGGAGTGTTCTCGAGTGTCTGCATGAGGTTGGGCTTCAATGCATCACGCATGATCACGGCCATTGCACCGCCCGCTTCGAGGTCATCTGCCGTCACGGCACGATCGTCTTCGGTGTAGCCGACGACGATTCGACCAAGTCGGGCACGCATGTCTTCAAGAGAAGTAGACAGCGCCAAGATGGCCATAACTTCAGACGCGGCCGTGATGTCGAACCCCGTCTGTCGAACAACTCCGTCGTCTTCGCCTCCCATACCAATCACGATGTTTCGCAGTGATCGGTCATTCACATCGAGCACACGCCTCCATGTGATGTTCTTCAACGACAGTCCGAGTTTGTTTCCTTGGTGAAGATGATTGTCGAGCATTGCCGCGAGCATGTTGTGCGCTGCGGTCACCGCGTGAAAGTCACCTGTCAAGTGAAGGTTGAGCAATTCCATCGGTACGACTTGGCTATACCCACCGCCAGCTGCACCACCTTTGATACCAAAGGTGGGACCCATCGACGGCTGTCGCAAACTGAGCACGCCGCGCTTGCCGACGTGTTTCATTGCCTGACCCAGCCCAACAGCAGTTGTCGTTTTCCCTTCGCCAAGTGGTGTCGGTGTTATAGCTGTGACAACCACGTATTTCGCACCTGGTTCTGCATCGAGTCGGGAAATTGCGGACAACTCGACCTTTGCAACATGTCGGCCATAAGGCTCAACTTCATTTTCGTGTAGCCCCAACTGCGCGGCAATGTCACCGAGCGGCGCCAACTGCGCAGCTTGGGCAATCTCAAGATCTGTCGGAAATCCCATGTGCGCTCCTCATTGATATGACTGGTTCACGGCCGAGCTCACACTCGGTCGTACAACAACAAAGTCCCATGATAGGAAGCCACCCACACTCGGTTCTTGGTCGGCTCGAAAGTGACGCCAATGGGGTGTGTCGGGGTCTTGACAGTCTGCACGACCTTCATTGACATTGCATCCACCACAGACACAGTATTCGAGTCGTAGTTCACCACATACAGTGCGGCCCCATCAGGGCTCATCGCCATCGTTCGCGGTGCATTTCCCGTCGTCACTCGGCGGAGCACCCGTCCATTCGATGCATTCACTTCAGCAACCACCGACGCGATGTTGTGCGACACGTACAGCTTCGAACCATCGGGGCTGAGCAGAATGTGGCGCGGCGTCGAGTTGGGCGAACGCCATTGTTTGACTTTCCACTTGGTCATATTGACTCGGGCAATTCGACCACCACCCATGACAGCGATGTAGGCGACAGAAGAATCGTTGGAGATTGCAATACCCCTCGGATACCGACCGACGAGTACTTGGCGCTGTTCCGTGAAAGTCGCAAGATCAACCACGCTCACCGTGGATGAACACCAATTCGACACGAGAAGTGTTTTCCCGTCGGGCGATACGGCGAGAAACTTCGGTACAGCGCCGACTCGAACGGCCGCAACCACTCGAAGTTTTGCCATGTCGATCTTGTACACATAGCTCGCGTCGTATCCGTCTGCCGCAATGCACTTGTCAAAGCCGGGCTTGTTGAACCCCGCTCCGTACATTTGATAATTCGACACATATGCAAAAGAACCATCAGGGCTGAATGCAGCCTCTACAGGAGAGCCTGTTGCCCCTCCGCTTCTCTTGAGACCCAATATGCTCATTGGTACTGCGTCGGAGATGCGTATGAGAAGACTTCCCTCCGAGTCATATGCAGTGACGCCGTGGGTGTACATCATGTTCTGTGCGATGACTACTCCCTGTGGTGATGCCACAACAGATTTAGGAGATATTCCTTCGCCGACCTTGCGCACGAGCTTCAACTTGATGGCAGGTGTCGTGGCTTGTGCCGCCGTACTTGGCGTCACTATCGCAAGACACGACAAGAAAAGACAGAAGCGAATTAGTTGTCGAGCATTGCGACGAGAACGCACCACAGTGTCACCCTAGACGCGCCGTTACGGCGTCGTGGTGGTTGTTGAAGTGGAAGTGGAAGTCGACGTACTAGAGGTTGACGTAGTTGTAGATGAGGTACTCGATGTTGACGTCGAACTGGTTGACGTCGAACTGGTTGACGACGTTGATGTCGAACTCGAAGTAGTCGTCGTGGGCACAGTTGTTGTCGTAGTTGTAGTTGTTGTAGTCGTCGTTGTGGTAGTTGTCGTCGTCGGTGGAGGTACGAATAGCGGTCCCCCCCAACCCCAGCGAATATCCATCGGAGCCCCGATAGGCGTTCCCACAGTTGAGGGAATTGCATCGAGTGCGCTACGTAACTGGAACCAGCCATCCCATGCTGCGAGTCCTGTTGAACCACATCCGGCGGCTCGCTGGGCGCATGCTGCTGTTTGAATTGTGAACGATGCCAACCGCAGCGGCTTTCCAAGCGTCACCGCTCGCGCCGCGAGCACGGCCCATTGGCGAGCCTGCGAGCCGCTCAATGTGTGTATTTGAGGCATCGCCAATACTTGCGGGCCCGCATGTGAGGACACCCACAGCACGTCGTCAAGCGTCCAGCCATTTCCACATGTCAATTTCGAGCTCACGGTTTGAGGACATGCATCTGCTGATCCGAAGTTCCACAGCCGTGTTGATGTCGATGCCACATATCCGTCGACCCATGCTCTCGCCTGCCCCGGTGGCCCCCATCCTGGTTCAAGGTCGACAGCACCTGTGATGGCCACACGAGGATCCGATATTTTTCGCGCCTCCGCAATAAGTGCCGCCCAAGCTTGGCCACCGGTGTAGCCGTTGAATGCGGTGACGGCACCTGAATTGGATGTGCCAAGTGAGACTTCCCACTTTCCAGAGCCGCACTCTGCCAAACCGCTTGCCCACGTTGCGGCAACTTTCGCCATGTCTGCGTACGGAATAACCATTCCGAAACCGGATGCTCCGGTCTTTACCTGCCGACCAAACGACAAGATGATGATGCCTTGTGGTGCAGTTTTCGCCTGGTTGCACGCCACACGCTGTGCTATCGGCATCGTGACGTCCATGGGATACACGTCACGGCCTCGCACGTAACTGCCGATGGGCACGTTCCATGACGGTGTTGACCTATCTGGGATCACACTCGGATACCACACCGCTTCTTGCGCTGTTACCGAGACGGGGTCGTACTTTGGAAGCAATGTCGTCGTTGTTGCGACCTTCTTGGGTGCAACCTTGGGAAGCGCCTTGGGCGTGGTTGTAGTGGGCACTTTTGGTTTCGCTGCTGTTGCAACTACCGGACTTGTCCATGTCGATACTTTGCCCGTCGCACGCACCGCACCGACCGTCACCGAATAGCGACTTGACGAAGCAACGACAAACTTTGGGTACACAACTTTGCTCGGAGATGCTGCAATGACTTGCCGTTGAACATTTCCAGTTCGAAGGTTCTTCACTCGTATTGAATAACGAGCGATTCGAGTGTCTTTCTTTCCAGATGCCGGAGCCTGCAGTGCGACGGTCAACGTGGAATGCGTTCGGGCAATGGCTACTGCTCGTGCGACCGATGGTGAAGGTCCGCGAGGAATCGAAACAGCAACGCCAGCGTCAACGGGAAGAATCGACGGACGCGATGCAGCCTCGACACGAACTGGGCTCAACGAGGCGACGACAAGCGACATCGCGACCACACTGACAATTCGCGACATTGGCTTGTTTGGGAGATTGCATTTGAACATGAAAAACCTTCCTCGCTCAGTCTGGCGTCATTTGGGTGCAATGTCACCGCAGCCGCGAAATGGCTGATTCTCAGGGCTTTCGAGATGTTTCCCAAGCCAAGTAGCGTCATGGCGTGGTCGAGAGAATCGTGCGTGCTCCCTCAGTTGAACGTCCGGTGATTACGCGCGCACGCTCACAAAGATCGATCGAAAACGATGGTCGAATCACCCGTGCAGCCATTTCGGTTGCCAGCAAGAACGGACTTGATGGGCTCGCACTGAGCGAGGTTGCCAAGAAAGCTCAACTCACTACAGGTGCGCTCTACGGCCGGTTCGAGGACAATGAAGATCTTTTGGTGCATCTTGTAACTGATGAAATCGCCCCAAAGTTGAAGAGCTTCCTTGACCAGGCGATGCATGAGTGTCGAGACCTGAACAACAGCACGACACTGCTTAATCATCTCTCCCTCGATACTCGCAATGATCCGTGTGTTGCGCTCGGTGTCGAGAGCCTGGTTGCAGCGCAACGAAATGATGCACTCGCAGAAATTCTCCTCCCAGAAGTCGCCAGGTGGCTTGACTCATACGGCATCAACGAAGAGGCGAACCCTGTCGACATTGCTAGGAGTGCGGTGACTCTCGCACTCATAATCGGCACTGTCATGCACCGTTTCGTGGATGACGAATTCGAACAATGGCCATTGGCACTTCCGACGCTCGCCCGCGGTATCGCAGGAGCCACTTCGTCCTCGAAATCCACCGATGCATATTCGTATTCGTCGATTTCTGCAGACACGGGAAATGCGGTGAGAGATGCCCTCATCATGACGGCTGCTGACATCATCGCGAAGGTCGGATACGACCGAACCACGGTCGCTCGCATTGCACGAAGGTCCGGTCTCACAACCGGCAGCATCTACAACGTCTACACATCGAAGCAAGACCTCATCGTGGACTCGATCGACACACTCTTGCGCCGAACGAGACAGGAAAGCCTCGACTTCGAATCCGAAGGTCTCAACAGAAAGGACCTCGGTTTTGGCTTTGCCGCCCACTTCGCCGCTGCCAACATCGCAGATCGCTACCAGTGGCACCGGTTCAGGCATGAAGCCTTCATTGCTGCTCGCACGAACAATGTCGTTCGAAGGACAATTCGCCAGGTTCACCGCGATGAGATGACTATTGCCGTGGATCTATTTAGCATCATGGACCTTCCGCTCGAGCTGATTCAGGCGATCACTGCAACATCTCAAGCGCTATCGCTCGGATTTTCATTGGTCATTCAATTGGCTCCAATGGCCACATGTGGTGATTATGAAGCAATCTCTGAGAGCTTCTATCGCGAACTCTCCGGGTTCGTTCGATCGTGAAATTTGACATTCAAGTCAACCCTGGCATCAAGCCGTGGAACGTGATTGCTGAGGCCGCACGTGCAGCAGATGATGCAGGCTTTCGTACGTTTTGGACGATGGATCACCTGCGAGGGGCGACAATGCAAGCCCCGACGATGCCAGAATGTTTCACGCAACTTGGCGCCATCGCAGCCATTACCTCGCGCATCAACATCGGTCCGCTTGTTGTCAACGTCGGAAACAGAAATGCGGGGTTACTCGCGAATGCATCGGCGACGCTTCAAGAGGTCTCAAACGGACGCCACATACTCGGACTCGGCGCAGGCGGTGGACCTAACAACGCATTCGCCATCGAGCGCACAACACTCGGCATGGTTCCCCCAGCCACGATGCGCGAGCGTCATGCTGTGCTATCTGCGGCGCTCGACCAATTCGACGCAATGTGGTCACCACAACGCGATTCGAAATTTGACACCTATCCCCTGCCCGATCCGCGACCTGAAATTGTCATAGGTGTGAACAGCGCATCGCTCGCCATGCTCGCCGGTGAGCGTGCAAACGGAGTCAACATCCGCGCTACAAGCGAGGTGTGTGACGTTGCCCTGACAACGGCGATTGAAGCGCACAAGAACTCTGGTCGTACCGACAGCTTCCATGTCAGTGTCTGGGATTTCTTCAGCGAGGATCTGCTGAGCGGAAAAGACCCTCGGTTGGACCACTGGGTTGATATCGGTGTCAACACAATCATTCTTCTGATGTTCAACGACATTGACGTGCAAGCAATCGCCCGATGTGAAAAATGGTTGCGATGAGCCACGAAGAATCTTCGACCCCACAGTCGTATCGATATCTAAAAGATGAGCGCCTGCCGGTCGAAGTACTTGTCTTCGAAGTTGCCCCAGAAGACCTCGAAGACTTTCTCGCCTTAGATCATGAGATTTGGACGCTCAAAGAGGCTTTCGGACAGGGACTACCCCATGTTCCATTCATCTCCAAAGAGGTGTGGCTGAACGACTCAAGGCCAGGTCAGGCGACTCTCGTCTTCGTGTGGGAGTCAATGGAGGCGTGGGACACAGTCGGTCAGACAGAGTTTCAAGAGGCATTGCAGGCTGAATTCGACGCACGGTTTGGTCGTCCGGTCCGGCTCGTTCGCGCGTACCACGAGCTTGCCGAGATGGGCATCCATCGCTATAGCCGCTTCGAGCGTGACGAAGAACCAACAGTCGGCTGACAATCCCGCCTCTGCAATCACTGCTCCGTTTCAGTTCCGGAGGGTCTTTCTTGCAAGACTGAGGACATGACCCTCCTCGAGACATCCACCGATGATCAACTCGCCGTCGTCGAAGCAGCACTTGACGAACTGCTTTCCGCATTCGACCCCAAGAAAGTCGATGACCGCACATTTCGTGGAGCTCGTTTCGACCACGGCCTCGCGTGGGTGAACTTCCCCAAAGGTCACGGCGGACTCGGTCTTCGTCCGAACCTCAACCGCCTGATTGAAGAGCGCTGTCGCAAGGCTGGTGCCAAAGCGCAAGATCCTGCAACGTTCTTCATCGCACTTGCCGGACCAACAATCGTCACCCACGGAAGCGAAGAAGTGAAAACCCGTTTCTTGCGGCCGATGTACACCGGCGAAGAGAAGTGGTGCCAGTTGTTCTCAGAGCCCGGCTCTGGAAGCGACTTTGCAGGCCTCGGCACCAAAGCTGTGCGTGACGGTGACGAGTGGGTGATGAACGGACAGAAGGTGTGGAACACACTTGCCCATCTCGCTGACTGGGGAATGTTGGTTGCTCGCACCGACCCTGAGCAACCAAAACACAAGGGCATGACCTATTTCGCCCTCGATATGCACGCGCCCGGCGTCGAAGTGCGCCCACTGCGCCAAATCACCGGTGAAGCAGAATTCAACGAGGTTTACATGACCGACGCGCGAGTTCCGGATGCGTATCGAATCGGTGACGTCGGTGAGGGTTGGCGCGTCGCACTCACGACGCTCATGAACGAACGCACAGCAATCGGCGGTGGCGGCGGCAACAACCCGAAGCGCAAGGGCCCCATCGACGAGGCAATCAAGATTTGGCGCGAGTTGCCATCTGACCAACAAAGCGCCGCACAACTTGATCGCCTCATGCAGTTGTACTGCAACAGTGAGGTTCTTCGCATGACGAATGCACGCGCCTCTCAGCTTGCGCGTGCAGGCAACCCAGGGCCAGAAGGCTCAATCGCAAAACTGATGTTGGCGGAGTTCAACAAGAAGGTCACAGAATTCTCGGTAGAGCTCATGGGTGCCGAGGGCATGATTGGTTATGACTTCACCTTCCGTCGTCCAGAACAGGTGTCGGTCGACGGTGCAGAGGGCGGAGTTCGCCACTCGTTCCTGCGTGCTCGTGCAAACTCAATTGAAGGTGGCACGAGTGAAATCATGCGCAACATCCTCGGAGAGCAAGTGCTTGGGCTTCCTGGTGAACCCCGCGCCGACAAAGACCAACCATGGAGCAAAGTGCCGCGCAACTAGCGCGGCCGGGGTACACAGTGCCGCGCAACTAGCGCGGCCGGGGTACACAGTGCCGCGCAACTAGCGCGGCCGGGGTACACAGTGCCGCGCAACTAGCGCGGCCGTAGGCTCACGGCGTGGCATCACTTCTGTCCTTTCCTTCCATCGTTAACGAGACCGCAGCGCGCATTGTTGCGACCGGTGCTGTCGCAATGTCACTTGCTTACGTGGCAACGGGTAACAGCTGGATTCTTCTACCGCTCACGTACGGCTTCGTAGCGCGTGTTCTCTCGGGCCCCCGATTCAGTCCGCTCGGGCTCTTGGCCACAAAGGTCATCGTGCCGAAGATGAACATCAAGCACAAGTTGTGCCCCGGCCCACCGAAGCGCTTCGCTCAAGGAATTGGTGCCGCTTTCACAATCACTGCAAGCATTCTCCTTGCACTTGACCTTGGCACCGCGTCACGCATCGTCGTTGCAATGCTTGCCGGCGCTGCAAGTCTCGAAGCATTCGCAGGGGTGTGCATCGGCTGCAAGATATTCTACGCAATGATGCGCATCGGCATTCTTCCTGAGTCTGTCTGCGAAGAGTGCAGCGACATCTCGCGTCGAATTCAGACCGTTTAACACCGACACAAACGTCACTTTTCTTCGCACAAGCGTCCCGAAGAGGTCGCCTCAACGAACAGTCCCTCCGCATCTCCACGTTCAATGGCGAGATGCCGCTACCTATCGAGACAATTCGTCTATCGAAGTCTTACGGCCGCCACGTCGGACTTCAGGATGTGACCTTGAAAGTTGATGAGGGGTCGATTGTCGGCCTGCTCGGTCCAAATGGCACAGGCAAGACAACTCTGATGCGCATGTTGATGGGGTTGATTTCGATCACATCAGGTGGACTATTGGCACGACACCGCTCACAGAAGGCCTCGATACTGGCCAAACACTTCTTTGCCTCGCGGTGACCAGCGTTCTGATCACCTCGTCGACACGCGCCTTTGAGCGACGCGACATCGCCTCGTAGTCGACCGCGAACGGCGACTACCGTTGAGCGTTGTGGCGCCGCTGAAACTTGATGTCTGGTTGGGAGCTCCACTTGACAATGCCGCAACGCGTGCTCGCGAATTGCAAGATCTAGGGGTCGATGGCATTTTCACCTTTGAAAATGCCCACGATCTGTTCTTCCCCTTGGTCGCAGCAGCGCCGGTGTGCTCACTTGACCTGATGACGAACGTTGCCATCGCCTTTCCTCGCAGCCCTCTTCACCTTGCACATGCGGCTTGGGACCTTGGACAACTGTCGCGAGGTCGCTTCAGCCTCGGCATCGGCTCACAAATTCGACCGCACATTGAGAAGCGATACGGGTCCACCTGGTCTGAGCCCGTCGAACGGATGCGTGAGTGGGTGCAAGCCACGCGCGCAATTCTCGATTCGTGGCAACACGGCACTCCGTTGCGATACGAAGGCCGGTTCACTCGCCACACTCTGATGACTCCGAACTTCAACCCGGGACCGAACCCCTACGGTGTACCGAAGGTTCTCGTCGGTGCACTTGGTCCGAAGATGACGCAGATGGCGGCAGCCGAGGCCGATGGAATTCTGATCATGCCGTTCAACTCTGCGGCTCACCTCTCCACCGTGACGCTCCCCGCGGTGCAACGCGGACTCACCTCAACCCAGCGCGATAGTTCCGAAGTCGAACTGATTGCAGAAATCATCGTGGGAATGGGACGAACCGACGAAGAACTCGAGCGTGCCAAGAACATCAAGACCCTGATGGCCTTTTACGGGTCCACTCCGTCATACAAGTCAGTGCTTGACGCAGAAGGTGCGGGTGACCTTCAACCACGACTCAACGAAATGTCGAAGCGGGGTCAATGGGCAGAGATGACCTCACTCATTTCTGATGACCTGATGGAACGCATCGGGGTCTTTGGCACGCCGAAACAATGTGCCGAACAGATCATTGCTCGTGTGGGCTCTTTCGCGTCGCGTGTCTGCGCCTACTTCCCTGCGTTCACGCCTGACGACGACCTCCTTGCTGAGTTCATCGAAGCTTTTGACGAGGTGCGTTCGCGATGACGTACCGCACCATTTTGTTCGACGTCTCGAATGGTGTCGTCACCATCACCTTGAACAGACCAGATGTGCGTAATGCCTTTGGCGATGGCATGGGTGATGAATTGTCTGACGCGTTCAGACGATGCGACGGCGACGACGACATCCGAGCTGTGGTGCTGACCGGAACCCCACCCGCATTTTGTGCCGGTGCCGACTTGTCGTCGGGCGCCGACACGTTTCGCCCGCGCGACACCTCGTCCTTCAGCTCTGAAGGCGTGTCCTTCCCGGCGTGGAAGGTTCGTAAGCCAGTGATCGCTGCTGTGAATGGTCATGCAATAGGCATCGGATTCACCATCACCCTGCACTGCGACCTACGCATCTTTGCCAAAGACGCCAAGTACGGCATTGTGCAAGCTCGTCGAGGAATGTTGGGCGATGCAATGTCGCACTGGACACTTCCGCGCATCGCCGGATTTGCAACAGCTGCCGATGTTCTTCTCACTGGCCGCACATTCGACGGTACTGAGGCGCACCGTATGGGCATCTGCGGAGAAGTGTTACCGAACAACGAAGTGCTTGAACGAGCACAGACACTCGCCCATGACATCGCCGTGAATGTGGCGCCCGCTTCAGCAGCGGCCAGCAAGGCTGCTCTGTGGCGCTCTTGGGGAATGACTGCCGAGGAGATGAACCATTTCGAAACGCACCTTCATCACAAGTTGATGGCGCTCAGTGATGCCCGCGAGGGAGTGCAAGCGTTTATCGAGAAGCGCCCTCCACGCTGGACAGGCACCCCGGATTCCCTCAATGACTAGGCAGACCTACCCTCGATTCAGCAACATGACTTGTTCAAGCGCGTTGCTCCGACGCCCGAACATTTCATGCCACTTTTTTACATTGCAGGAATCGCTTCGGCAACGGGCAGACCTCTTGCTTCATTCGCAGAAGGCTGCGCATACGGGTCACTGTCCATGACCTCGTATGTCTTACGCGACTAAGTCTTCGCGATTCAGTCGCGGTGATGCTGCAGCAACTCGATGGTGTAACCGTCTGGGTCGACGATGAATGCGACAGTCACTGGCCATCTGTCAAGCCGCTTCGGCTCCATCGTGGATCTGAAGCCTGCCGCAACAGCAGCGTCATGCACAGCGACACAGTCGTCGACATTGAAGTAGATCTTCCAGAGCGCCCAACCATGGTCAATTGGCTTCGGAGCTTCGTAGTGCTCAGCAAGCTGAAGGCGTCCACCACCTTGGTCGGCAGCAAGAACAATTTCATGTACACCTGGAATTTCGGTACGTGATTGCACTTTCAACCCGATGATGTCTGTGTAGAACTTTTCAGATGCCTCGATGCTCGAGACATTGATGCAGTACTGACCAACCGTTGTTGCCATGTGTTCCCCCTAGATATTGGTGACAGCCTCTCGCTGCACCATGACCTCTCGACAAAGACTACGTGAACTACAACTTGGAACGCGCAGCTCGTCTACCTCTCGGAAACCTTGCCGGTATTGACCACGGAGAATGCCATGACAAACTGTGCTGATGTCCAGGAGACTTCCTTCGGCGATTGCTCACCTGTACCACCAAGAGCCATGTCCCCAACGAAAAACGATGCTCGCCATGCGGGAGCGAATACTCGCGATCATTCCAACGGCAGAGGAAGTTGTGAGTTACGGAATGCCTGCCTTTCGGGTGAACGGCACAATCGTCGCCGGGCTGAAGGGTGCCAAGCACCATGTCGGTTACTACCCATTCAGCGGTTCAACCCTCTCAGGTTTTGTCAAGGAGCTGAAAGATTTCTCGACGACCAAGAGCGCGATTCACGTGCCAGTTGACGAGCCGCTGTCTCGCGCGCTCCTGAAGAAATTGATTTCTGCACGGATATCTCAATGTCCTGTCAAACAAGGAACCGTCGACGTGTCGAAGTACTCGTCTCACGATGGATATTGGCGTCGCATCGGATTGGCAGCTCCTGCACGACGGGGGCTCATCGACAACAACCTCTTTGACCTTCGCGACCTTCGGCGGCTAACTCAAGCCGAGTTTCGAAACATCCATGGAATAGGCAGTCGTGCCGAAGCAGCGGTGATATCGGAAATGAAACGTGTCGGCATCAGATTTAAAAGTGGGCGTTGAGGGACTCGAACCCCCGACATCTTCCTTGTAAGGGAAGTGCTCTAGCCAACTGAGCTAAACGCCCGAGATTTTCAACGCTACCGGCGTTACTAGCAAGACAAAAACTGGGGACGCCACCAGTGTCAGGCACACGCCTCAATCAGGTGCAATCGATGACCAAATGTGGTCCATCAAGGACCAAACACGGGTCTCCCCCGCAGTGACATCTTCTCGAAGACCGTCTGCGAGAGGTCGCCACTGTTCTTCTGGCACATTCATTCTCTCTCCGAGACGCTCAACGATGTCCGCGGTGAATTCAATATGCACTTGCAAACCCCAGGCGCGGCCCTGAGAGAACGCGACATCTGCGCAAGGAACTCTCGCGTGAACCTGACTCGTACTTGGAGCGACAATCGCATCCTCGTGCCACAGTGCCCATCTGCCCTTCAACTCGTCAAGCTCGGTGTCGAGAGGCGCATAGGAACGGTGGGTCCTACCCATCCGCTCTACCTCCCCGCCTAGTGCCTTCGCCAACACTTGTGCACCAAAGCAGATGCCGAGATACGGGCGATCAGTGGTCACCCATTCGCGCACGATGTCAATCTCTTGTTGTTGGCCAGGTGCGCAGTGACCTCGGGCAACGCTCAGCGGTGAACCCATGACGATGAGCAACTCCGCATCAGGCAAGTTGATAGATGAATCGCGCGACACGCGATGAACCTCTGCACCATGTGAATTGAGCCAAGAACCAATAGGACCTAGCTCATGAGCGACATCATCGTGCGCGAGAACAACGACGCTTCGAGGCGACTCGATCATGCGACAAAATTACTTGACAGGAATCGTGCGCCACGCTGGTGCGTTGCCAGCCCGGTCGTAAATGTACGAAGGGAAAATCACCTATCAGACCCGTAGGTACACGACATCGTCATTGGTGACATTCGAGATGGTGCACGACGCCCGATGGGATGAGCCACTGCCCTGGCTCTGGATCCACGATCCGGAGCCACCGCATCGCACGGAGAAAGGCACCGCAACTACGGACATAGTGAAAGTGAAGGGCACAGCTTTTGATGCACCCGAGGCATCGGTGCCACCTCCATCAAATTCGATACTCAACCCTTCAAGGCATCCGACGTCGCCACATGACCCACCCTTGTTTGACGTTGCAGTGAAACCCGAGGATCCAAGGTCAGAAAGTCCGAGTGACCACTCATCAAGGTTGAACGTGACGTTCACAGTGGTACGTGCAGCAGGGGCAGACGTCGTTGCCGGAGAACGCGTGGTATTCGTGCTCTGCTGAGTTCCACCATTTGTGGTCGGCTTCGTCGTTGCCTGTCCGGCGTCGTTCGCACCACTGTCTGGCGAATCTGGTGTCGTGCTCACTGAACCATCACCACCTGCCGAAGAGGACGGCGTGGTACCACCAGAAGAATTTGGAGTACCTGCAAGACCTTTACTCAACGCAACTGATGTCGAGGTTGAGGGCAAGCCGCCCTTGCTCTCTGTCTCAGTGACGGAACCATCTGCTCCGACGACTTTTTCCTTCACGGTTCCGGCACCATCATCACTTCGCTGCACATAATTGGTTCCGGCAGGAAGGCTGGGAGCACCCGCCCCGACAACTTCAACCACTGGTGCAGACGTATTGGTCGTGGTAGCGACGGGTTTTCCGTCGGCGCCCACAACCGATGCAGTGACACCATCTGGTGTTACCTCCACACTTGCTCCCTCGCCAGATGCAGTTCCGGCGTTGTCGCCCGCAGCAACGGTCACTGTGGCTGTTGCCTCGTCGACAATTGCACTGCCTTCAGTAAACAGAACGTCACCGGCTGTGCCTTGTGGAAGAGACACTTCCACCATTGCAGTCGGAGTCATTGCAAAGATCTTCGATTCTTTTGGCGCTTTCACCTTCACCTTTTTGTTCGTGACAGGAACCGTGATGACATAGTCCACGGGACTCCCCGATTGCTGCTCAACACCAGGTGACCGTAAAGGTCGCGCGATTGTTGCTCCGACAATCCCGGCCGCGGGAGACACGACGCCGTCATCTGTCTCGATGCTCCACTCAGTGTCGACACTGCGGATAAGGAACGTGGTCGACTTCACTACTTTGTCGATCGAACAAAACGGACACGAACCATTCTCACGAGTCTTCAAGGAGATGAGGTCAATGTCGCCCTTTTTCCCGCGCCATATCTTCGGGTTATTGGCAGGGTCTTTTCCGGAAAATGAAAAACTCCACTCACCCTTGGCCAAATCGACGGTGACATAACGGTCTGCACCTGGCCAGTTGGAGTCATACACCTTGATAATGGCTGTGTCTTTGTCTGGAAATTCGAGTGCGTATGGCAAAAGTGCGTGCCCACCCGTTGCGGTGTATACACCGAGTGAGTACTCGGGTGCTCCACTCGCAAAACTGATAGCAAGAGCTGCGACAATCTCCTTGAGTGACTTCTTGGCGAATGAATCTGCCTCGTCTTGAGTTTCGGGAATGAATTGTGTTGCGAAGGCGCGCAAGATGGCATGGAGGACGTCAACGTCTTTGCCGAGTGCCGATGTTTTCGGTTCTACTTTCCGAATGAATCGCGATGCTGCGAGCACGACGAGGCCCTCGCAATGACCAGAGGTGCGCGCCTGATTCACCATCCGCGCAAACGCTGCGGCCTCTGGCGTTGCGACGCAAGGTGTCGTACCCCCACGGCACACGTCGGAACCATTTCCGAACATCTCCACCAAGTCATCGGTGTTGAATTCTTCGGTGATTGTCTGCGAAGGAAAGTTTGCAAACGTGAAAGAGTCGGCGGTGACCGTTAGACCGGAAGCAACTGGTACGACTTCTAAATCAGTAGAAGACGCACCTCCACTTGAACAGCCAGCAAGTACGAGACCTGCCGCCGCGACCAACAGGCTCCAACGCTGAATTCGTATTCAGCCAAGGATAGACCTGCCGACCGAGGCGGCGGCTTCGCAATCACTTGTTTGTCATCAACCGACCTTTACAATCACTGAACGTCCGGTAATCGCGCCAGAAATATTGCTTCCTGCGGAGACGACGCAGTACGCGTTGTTCTTCGGAGCCTTGACTCTCTTGTTCTTTGACTCCAGCGTGCAGCCACCTGTCACGGAATACTTCGTCGATCCACTGGCCTTACCCACGATTGTGGTCAAGGAAACCGTTGAGCCTCGACGTACAGTCACCACTGGTTTCGTTGCAAACGAGCGTGGGGACACTGCCTTCTTCTTCCCCAGCATGCCTTCGACTGTGAACCGATACGAGAACTGTGGATTCAAGTTCTTGATGGTGCATGCGGTCTTCTTGCCTGGCGAGCAAGTGAGCGACTTACCCGACGGATACGCACGAATCTTGACGTTCTTGATTCCTGCCGGAGCTACAAAAGTCACGGTCATCGACTTGTTACCTGGCTTCAGCTTCGTCACCATCAGAGAGCGCGATGTCGAGCGTTCGATGTCGGCACGATCAAGTGAAATGGTGCCATCAGCAGCAATGCGATATCCGTAGACATTTCCAGCAGCATCTGATACTCGGCCAGAGCCGGCCGAAGTCGCTGCGCTCACAAGCGTTTCGATGATTGGTAGTGGAGCCACTGCAACGTCACCGGTCGCGAACACTGGACTGTCCGCCACAGGGGTGGTGTTGACCACTTCTGGCTCAGCAGGCACCGAACTCACTGTTTCGTTCACCTGGCTGGCGATTAGTCGGGCGTTGGCTTCGGCCGACGGGCTGACCTCGATCTTTCCGTCAGCTGAAATGCGAACCGGTCCGTACACCGGGTTCTCGCCGATCTTGAAACCTCGACCAGCCATCCATGCTCCGTCTGCATCAGCAACGAGTGCCGTCGTGCCGAGTGGGAACCCGCTGAAACCAGAGAGCACCGTGTTTGTCGAGATGTCAACGACTCGAAGTTGACGATCGCTCAAACCCGCGTACACCTTTCCACCACCGACCGAAAGCACTTCGATCTTTCCTCCGATGTCGGGGAAGCGCTTGATGACCTGACGGTTGAGGCCTTGGTGAACAAGCGGCGAATCCCCCGCTTCATAGGCGAGATACAACGAATCACCAGATGGAGCGAACGCGACTGAGTTCACACGCGACCCGCGCGCGGCCCCTGTCAAGAAGTCCGTGATTGCTCCCGCCGTTTCATCGATGACGGCCAATCCATTTCGACCAACGACCGACATCGTGGTGAAGTCACCAGCGACTGCGACCTTTGAGCCGTCGGGACTTACCGCGATTGATCGAACGGGGCCATTTGTTGACTCCCACTGACGACCCGCCAACGAGATGAATCTACGGGAGTCGACCGTAATGAAGTTCCGGTTTCCGACCCCGTTGAACCCGGTGAAAGATCCACCCACGTACAACTTGTCGCCGTTGAAAACAATGTCTTTCACTTCCGCGACGTCGAAATCTTGCGTCAATCGCACCTGCATCCGAGGGTCGTACTCACCACTTTCGAGATACCGCACAAAACTGGTCACCAAGTTGCCACCGACAGAGTCGAACTTGCCACCGACGTAGACCATTCCGTTGTCAACCGCGAGAGCGTTGACCGGCCCGTTTGGCGGGTTCGGGATCGACTGCGGGAGGATTCGGCCGTCTGGATCCGTCCGAAGAAGAGTTCCAATCGGATAACCGGCAACATTGAAATTACCTCCAACCACTAAACCGGATGACCCGACCGCGGCGCTATTAATGACACCATCAGTCTTTATGAAGCGAATGACGGTCACGACGCCCCAGCCAGATACGCGCTTCGCCATAAAGGCAAGACCGTAATGAGGTGCTCCGTTTAAAGTTGTGAAGTCACCTGCAACAAAGAGCGTGTCAGAGCTGCCATTTTTGCTGTACAGCAATGTTGACACTGTTGAATTAGCTGACCCCGCAGCTTCGATAGTCCGCGCCCCTGACGCCAGGTTTTCAACCAATGCTGCGAGTCTTTGCACGTCCAGTGTGTTGCTAGCAACTGCTCGCGTGAAATTGCCACCGAAGTACACCGTTGACACGAATCCGGTTGCACCAACAGAAATTGCGTTGACAGTTCCACCCTCAAACTTCGCCGTGGGCACCACTTTCACACCGGCGTTTTCCCAGAGCAATCGTGTGGCATTGCCTACTGCTTCTGGCTCAACTGCCGCTCCATTCGCAGCCGTCCATACGAGGCTCGAATTGAAGTCTCCTCCGATGTAAATGGCATCAGCACCAAGACTCGTTTTGTATGAGTCGATGGCGATTGCTTCGCCCCAGTTCGTTGTGCCATTGGCGTCTCGGTTGAACAGCGAAACCGACGCGGCGTGAGAGCCGTCCTTGTTCACCACGATCGCACCAGTGATGACCGCGCGGGCTACGAGAAAACTTCCAGTGACGACTAGTCCGCGAGATACCGACTCGAGCTTCACAACCTGTGGCACGGCTTCGAACCCGCGGAATGTGAGTGCGAGAGTGCCGAGTGATGCACCTGTTGTCGCGTCGACCTTCAAGATTCCGTTTGGAACAGCGGCGTACAACACTCGCGCATTGTTGTTGTCTGTTCCAACTGCGAGGTCAATCACAGGTATTCCGGCAGGAATCGCAGCCGCAAAGGATCGATCCAAGTTTCCATCAGCTCCGACATGGACGATTGACGCAGTGCGAGCGGTGCCAACAGCACCAATGAGGCCGGCCAAGTAGTAGCCGTTGTTGCCATCTGACAGCACTTTGTAGACAATCCCCGACACTCGAGGCAACACTTTCTCGGTGGATCCTAGAAAGACCTGCGTTGCACCACCCGTCACACGACCGATTGTGTTGAAGTCACCGCCGATCCAAAAATTGCCTTGTGAATCCTTGGCGATGTCTTTCACGCAACAACTGATTCCGAAGAACGGCTGTCCATCGTCTGTTGCCAGAGCGGCATTGCGTTCTGTGTCTTCCTCGACATAGACGGCCGTCTCCTGAGACTGGCCACAGGCTGTGGCAACGAGCGCCAAAGCAATACCGAGTACGAGTGCTTGAAGCTTTTTCATGGGACCCCCGAAGGTGATGTTAGTGAGGCTCTCCCAAGCAACTCGCTACCTTCTGACGAGCGGTCACTCGTCTTGGTTCCCGGGTAGGTCCCAGCGTTGACAAAAAGCAAATTGGCGATGTTCAGGGACGGCAAGACCGCTCAAACGCTGTCCCACTAGGGTCATCGGCGGGGACGGACCATCAACTTGGTCCACCTAGGAAGGGATGTCGACCATGGGCGGGTTGAAAGTAGGTGCCTTCTTCTTTGGCGGAGTTGAAATGACCGATGCCGGAGCGGGCAAGCCAGACCCGATGGATCGCTTCTTCACCAATGACCAATGCTGGGATGCGACACAGAAATATGTCGATGCGGCAATTGAGGCCGACCGCCTCGGATTCGACAGTTTCTGGACAACTGAACACCACTTCCAATACGAAGGCTACGAAGTCATTCCGAATGGCATCCTCATCTCGATGTGGATCGCTGCAAAGACCAAGAACTTGCGATTCGGGGCCATGTTCAATGTCATTCCACAATGGAACCCATTGAGACTCGCCGAAGACTTTGCGACGCTGCACAACTTGTCTGGTGGACGCGCAATACTTGGCGCAGGTCGCGGAACAGTTCCTCGCGAGATTCTCCATCTCAACAACGACAACATCTCCATTGGCTCGTACGACAATCCCGAAGCCATGCTCGACGATCAGCGCAATCGCGAGTGGTTCGAAGAAGCCATGGAAGTCATCCGCATGGCTCTGTCACAAGAGAAGTTCTCTTTCACCGGCAAATTCTTCTCATATCCAGTACCGGGCATCCCTGACCGTGGTGCAACCGTCACTCACCTGACGCTTATTCCACGCCCGATCTTTCCGTATGAAATCTGGCAACCGATCACCAGCCCCGGAACGCTCGAATATGCACCGGTGGTCGGACACAGTGCGGTGTTCTGGAACCAACATCCAACGTTCATCAAGCGTCTGTGGGATCGCTACGGCGAACTTCACGATGCGACACATGGAACGTCGTTGAAGCCGCATGAGAAGCGAATGTTCGTCGTCGCGACCCGCATTGAAGACACCTACGAAGAAGCCGTCCACACAGCGCGCGACGGACATGATGAGTTCTGGAAGTTCCTCGGGCCATACGGCTGGAGTCGCGGCTACATGGGTGCTGACGGCAAGCCGATTGGGCCGGGTCACATTCCGACACTCGATCAGTCAATTGAGAACTCGACGATTCTTCTTGGAACGCCACAACAAGTCGCCGAGCAAGTACAAAAACTGAAAGACCTTCTCGGCTTCGAATACCTGACGATCTTCCCGCATCTCATCGGCGACACCTACGACAAAGCCGTCGAGCAGATGACACGCTTCAAGGAAGAAGTCGAACCACTCATCTCCTGAAACGCACGAGCGTCGTCAGACGCGAAGTGACATCAGCGCATCAAGCAGCTTCGATGTCGTTGCGACGATCGGAGAACATCGCTCTTCAGGATTGACGTGTATCAACTCACGTCCGTCGGCCTCGCCAATGGCACATCCGGCTTCACGACAAATAAGTAGCGACGCCGCATAGTCCCACACACCATGGTCAAAAAGATCCACGTATCCGTCGAGGCCACCTCGCGCCACCAGACACAAGTCGAGCGCCGCTGCACCGAACACTCGTGCTTGACGCCAACCGCCATGACCTGATGGTGTGCCGTTGAATCCGACGATGGCGTCGGCAAGCTTCGTGCAAGATGACGAACGAATCGGCATTCCGTCACACAGTGCCCCACGGCCCCGAATAGCCGAGAAGCGAAGTTCGCTACCTGACTGCTCAGCCACCAATGCGACGCGTAAACCGTCACGGTCGACAGCGCACAATGCGGTTGCGTACCACGGAATTCCTTTGGCTGCATTCGCAGAGCCATCAAGCGGGTCGACAATCACGAGCAGATCATCACCTTCGAGTGGCCATGCCACCCGTGCTGCACCACTTTCTTCAGACAGAATTTGCACGCCGGCGGCAGTCAACATGTCAACGACGACGTCATCCACAAGAACATCGGCCGTGTACTGACCATCGCGTTCACCCGACAACGACCAGTCATCGTTTCCGTCTAGAGTGTCGGCGGCCGCATCAGCCACATCATGGAAGAACGACAGAATGTCCGAGTCGTCAGATGCGGCAGTCAGTGGGAACACGTTCAAACGGTAGTGTCGGATCGTGGCTGTCATTGACATAGCTGGTTTCGTGGCCGATCTGAAGAGCCATGCCATTGATCACGGCTTCCACGTGCATGATGAACGGCATTTTGTGGAGACATATTCGCTGCGACAGCTATGGGAAGTTGATGTCCACCCTGAAGAAGCCTGCAACGGACCCATCGATCTTCACCTCAGCCTCGAAGTGGACCCCCGCATGCTCTTTGCCTTCGAAGACGTGGTCCTCGCACTCGACGATCCCGATGCCGAAGCTCCGACTGAGCACACTTTCCCGTTGGTATTCACGTGGTCGCTTCCACCGCTGCCGGCTCCTCCGGATCTCCTCATTCTTGCCACGGAACTTGCAGGCGTTGGCGGAACAGAACTTCCGGTCGAAGTATCTGCCATCGACAGTTTTCACAGCGTCACGGACGCGCCAGAGCGAAGCCTCAATATGGTGGCTCGCGTTCCGATAACTCTCGCAAGTGTGTATCGCCCCGCCGATGAGGCGTTGTGTGCGGTGCTCGACAAGTGTCGCGATGTCAGCCTCGACTTGTTACGCCGAGCACCTGCTTGGCTGGGTGAAGACACGGGTTTCTAGGTAAGGACAGTCGGCATGCGCACTTCCGCGCAGATGCCGGTGTCGTCGGTGTGAGCGGCGCGCAATTCTGCATGGCCACCGCTGGCGGTGGCGAGTTGCTGAACGATTGCGAGACCCAAACCACTTCCACCGTCATTTTCTCGGTTCGCCCCGCGCCAGAAACGGCCAAATGCGCGTTCACGTTCCTCTTCGGTCAAACCCGGCCCTTCATCGATAACACTGATGACGACGATTGAGAGTGGGCCAGGCAGGACTCGAACCTGCGACCAAGGGATTATGAGTCCCCTGCTCTAACCAACTGAGCTACTGGCCCCCGAACAGACGGGAATGCGGAGCTCAGCTCCGACACCCTGGCTCCGGGGGTGGGGCTCGAACCCACGGCCAACGGATTAACAGTCCGTCGCTCTGCCAACTGAGCTACCCCGGAAGGACGAGGAAACGATACCAGCGCTGACCCCAGATGCCCCTGACGACGGTCAGCAACGACACATGTTTTCGCTCGTGAAGAGTCGTTGGGGTCATTCTTCGTCGAGGAATGCTCTCAAACGTCTGCTGTTGTTCGGATGGCGCATACGGGCCAGCGTCTTTTGTTCAATCTGACGGATTCGCTCGCGCGTGACACCTTCTTCTTTTGCCACATCGTCAAGCGTTCGTGGTTGACCGTCTGGAATTCCGAATCGCTTCTCGAGTATCCGACGATCACGATCTGGCAGTTGTTGCAATTCTGCACTGATTGCAGCGATCAATTGATTGCGCTCGGCTAACTCCACCGGGGCTTCGGCGCCATCAGGCACTCTGTCGGAAATGGTTCCAGAGTCTTCTTCTGAACCAAGAGGCTGATCAAGACTCACGATTGCGCTCGACAACTGCAGCAACTCTCCGACGCGTTCTGGTTCCAGAAGTGTTCGCTCAGATATCTCTTCAAATGAGGGCTCGCGTTCCAATTCGACAGTGAGTTCGCGTTGAGCCTTGGCAACTCGATTGATGAGCTCAACCACATGACTTGGAATACGAATGGTGCGACCTTGGTCCGCCATAGCGCGCATCATCGCCTGACGAATCCACCACGTCGCGTAGGTTGAGAACTTGAAGCCTTTTTCCCAGTCGTACTTCTCCGCAGCGCGCATGAGCCCGATGTTTCCCTCTTGAATGAGGTCGGCGAATTGCAACTCACGCCCTTCATAACGACGAGCAATTGAAACAACGAGCCTTAAGTTGGCCTTGATGAGGTGCTCGAGCGCCTCGTCCCCTTCGCGAGTGATTGACCGAAACTCTCGCTTCTCACGTACTCCGAGCGAAGTCGCACTTTCCATCTTTTGTTTCGCGTGTTGGCCATCGCGAATTGCCTTACCCAATCGGCGCTCGTCCTCAGCGGTGAGCAACTTCACTTGCCCAATCTCGTGCAGATACATCTTCACGGCATCACCAGCCGCAGGACCTACTTTTGCAACGGGCCGATGATCAACTGGTTCGCTGTCGTCAGGCTCGACACTCGCAATGGTGATGCCAACCTGTTTCAGCAACTTCGTGACTGAGTCCAAGATCTCCTCAGATAGCTCGACACCACGCAATACTTGGGCGACATCGTTCGGTGTCACTTCTCCGGAGTCTGATCGCGATGCGATCAGCGCAGCCCACTCACCTGCATCGACACTCGGATGCGGTGGTCCAGGCAAGGGCGCCCTGGTCACGGTTCTGGGGTTGTCCTCGCCACTAGCCATTGCAAAAGTTCTACCGCAGCCGCATCGGCTCGTTTGACATCCCCCAACGCGTCGAGGGTGATTCGCGCTTGTCGGTCACCGCGAATGTGCTCGGGATCGGTGGATGAATGGTGTGCCAATTCGCGTCGAACCGCTGCCGCAATGAGAGCACGGGCTTCGACCAGCGGGTCGGCGTCAAAGTCGACCACTGATGCACGTTCCAAAACGTCAGCTGCGTCACCTTCGACTTGCGAGAGTGCGCGAGCCACATTGCCGTTTTGTTCGACGAGCACCCGAAAAGCCACGCGGTACGAGTCCTCAGCGAACAGTTCCTCGATGAGCCATGGCGCAATGTCATCCCAGCGGTGAATGAGTAGTGCGATTGCAATGAACCCTGCGCCTTCTGTCGCTTGTTTTGCTGGGGCCGCGAAGACCACCGGTTCGCTGACGTTGCCTCGCTCGACCGCCCTGGTGAGATCACTCGCAGGCATCGAGGTGTGCGCCGCCACTTGAGCTGCATACATGCGACGCACATTGACATCGGGATGGTCGTTGATGACCGACACCGCGGCCTCTGCCGTGCGGGCACGACCCTCTGGTGTGCGCACATTTCCGGCATCGAGCACCCGCTGCACACGGAAACCAAGAAACGGTGTGGGCTCTGCAACGGCGCGTGTGAGCGCGTCAGGGTCAGACGATGCCAGGTCGCCTGGGTCTCTGCCATCTGGGAACTTGGCGACGTATACCTCGACGTCGTAGCGCTTTTCCCACTCGTAGAAGCGCGCGGCGGCGCCCTGTCCGGCTGCGTCAGCATCAAATGCCAGAACCACTTTCTTTGCGAATCGCTTCAGCATGCGGACATGATCTTCTGTCAGTGCTGTGCCACACGTTGCCACCGCCCGTGGAACGCCGGCTCGATGAAAGCCGATGACGTCGGTGTACCCCTCGCACACAATGACTTGATCTGCTTTGACAATGTCAGTCTTTGCCCAATTCACCCCATACAAGGTTCGTGACTTGGCATAGATCGGAGTCTCGGACGAGTTCTTGTACTTGGCGGGGTCGGTGGAACCAGGCAACACGCGACCACCAAACGCGACTGGGTTTCCCGACTCATCGAAAATCGGAAACATCACTCGCGCACGGAAAGAGTCCTGCATGCGACCACGCTTGTTAACAAAACCGAGTCCTACCTCGCGGAGATTGTCAGGTGACACCTTGAGCGACGTGCACAACGTGTCCCAGTCATCGGGAGCCCAACCCAGCTTGAAGTGGCGTGCGACGTCGCCAGACAATCCGCGAGCACGAAGATATTCCCGTGCCGCTCGAGCGTCTGGAGATTCGAGTAAGTTCTGGTGGTACCACTCGACCGCCGCAGACATGACCTCGAGAAGTTCGTTGCGGCGCTGACGATCGCGTCCCTTGTTGCCACCAGAGGTGTAGTGCAACTCGATGCCCACTTTTGACGCAAGCCGTTCAACAGCCGTTGCGAAATCGACGCGTTCGATTTCTTGAACAAAAGTGAACACATCGCCACCGGCGTTACACCCGAAGCACTTGTAGCGACCCGTGTCCTCACGAACGTTGAAGGACCCAGATTTTTCTGAGTGGAATGGACACAGTCCGACAAGGTTGCGACCAACCCGCCTCAACGTCACATATTCACCAACGACATCGACAATTGACGTGGCAGTGCGCACCCGCTCGACGTCTTCATCGACAATGGCCATAGAGGCCAAGACTAATGGTGTTCAACTGCTCCGTCGGCAGACGAATCGGACTTGATTGATGCAACCACCGAAACAACCAAGATGAGCGCGATGAAACCGAGCGACACCGTGATGGGAAGGTGGTACCAGTACGACGCTGCCATTTTCACGCCCACGAACACGAGAATGACTCCGAGTCCGGTCTGAAGATATTTGAATCGGTCGCGCATATCGGCAAGCAAGAAATACAACGCGCGAAGCCCCAAGATTGCAAAGGCGTTTGAAGCGAATGCGATGTACTGCTCACGCGTGACAGCCAAGACTGCTGGCACAGAGTCGATAGCGAAGATCACATCGGTGACTTCGACCAACACCAACACGGCGAGCAACGGCGTGGCCAGTCGCTTGCCGTTCTCAATGGTGAACATCTTCTGACCGTCAAGATTTTCGGTCGAAGGCACTACTCGACGGAACAACTTGATGGCCCGACTTTGACTGGGGTCGAAACCTTCGTGGTGGGTGGCTAGCAACTGAACGCCGGTGTACACCAGGAACACTCCGAACAAGATCAGAGTGATCTTGAAATTGTTGATGACAGCAACTCCGGCAAAGATGAACCCGAGACGCATGGCAAGTGCACCAAAAATGCCCCAGAACAACACGCGGTGTTGGAACTGCGGAGGCACCTTGAAGTGGCTGAAGATGATTGCCCACACGAAGACGTTGTCGACACTCAGGCTTTTTTCGATGAGGTAACCACCGAGATACTCGCCTGTAGCTGCCCCGCCGAACTCCCAAAGAATGAAGAGTGAAAACAACAAACCAACGCTGATCCACACCGCAGACTCGATCGCCGCCTCACGCGTGTGCACGACGTGGGCTTCGCGGTGAATCACCAAAATGTCGATGAGCAACAAGACGGCGAGCACCCCGAGAAGTACCGGCCAATGCCAGCCAGCGATGTCGAGGTCGACTCCCCCGCTTGACGAGTCCTTTGCTGCAAGTAGTGCTAACACGAACTACTTCGTCTCGGACTTGCCGCCGCCGATGACCGCCTGTGCGGCTGACAATCGCGCGATTGGCACGCGATATGGCGAGCAGCTGACATAGTTCAGACCTGCCGCATAGAACAGCGCGATCGACTCTGGGTCGCCGCCATGTTCTCCGCACACTCCGAGCTTCAATCCACGCTTTGCTTTGCGACCGCGCTGCGCAGCGATCTGAACAAGCTCGCCCACACCGTTTTGATCGATTGTTTCGAACGGATTGCGCTTCAAGAGGCCTGCTTCGAGATACGCCGGCATCATTCGGCTTTCAATGTCGTCTCGACTGAAACCAAAGGTCATCTGCGTGAGGTCATTGGTTCCAAAGGAGAAGAAATCTGCTACTTCGGAAAGTTCATCGGCACGCAATGCAGCACGCGGCGTTTCGATCATCGTTCCAATGGTGACCTTCGGCCGTGCGACTCTCTTGCCGCCTTTCTTTGCCTGAGGTGCCGGACAAGAGTTGACATCGGCCAACACTACCTCTACCCAGCCGCGCGCCAAAGCAAGCTCTTCACGAGTGACCGTCAGCGGAATCATGACTTCGACAACAGGCTTGTACCCCTGTGCCGCAACTTCATCTGCTGCGTCCATGAGTGCACGCACCTGCATGGCGTAGAGACCTGGCTTGATGACACCAAGACGCACACCGCGAGTACCGAGCATCGGGTTGAACTCCGCCCAGCTTTCTGCAGCCTTCAACAACGCCTGCTCTTCTGCGGTCAACCCTGTGGTTGCCTTCTTGATTTCCAACTCATCGACGCGAGGCAAGAACTCGTGTAGCGGTGGGTCGAGCAGACGCACCGTGACCGGAAGACCCGACATCTCCTTGAGAAGAGCGGCAAAGTCTTCCTTTTGAACACGGCGAAGTTCTTCTAGCGCCTTCTCTTCTTCGGCTGGCGTGTTCGCGAGAATCATGCGACGCACCACTGGCAGACGATCAGGGGCCAAGAACATGTGCTCTGTGCGACACAGGCCGATGCCCTCTGCCCCTAGTTCTCGCGCCTTGCGAGCATCTTCATCGGTGTCAGCATTGGCACGCACGTCGAGTTTGCCTTTGCGGACCTCGTCGGACCACTTCAAGATGACGTCGAATTCCTTCGGTGGCTTCGCTGCAGCCAACTTCAGTTCGCCAACGACAATGTCGCCGCTCGTACCGTCAATTGAGATGACGTCACCTTCCTTGACAACGACGTCACCCACGCTGAATTGCTTTCCGGAAATCTGAATGGCCTCAGCGCCGACGACTGCTGGCGTTCCCCATCCGCGCGCAACGACTGCCGCGTGACTCACGAGACCACCGCGAGCGGTGAGGATGCCCTTCGATGCCATCATTCCGTGAACGTCTTCCGGGCTCGTTTCACTTCGCACCAAGATGACTGCTTCGCCGCGCTCTGCGGCTGCGGCTGCATCGTCGGCAGTGAAATACACCTTGCCGACCGCAGCGCCCGGCGATGCTGCAAGTCCTTTGGCAAGCGCCTTACCCTTGTTTGCAAACTGTGGATGCAACACCTGGTCGAGATGATCGGCAGCGACGCGCATGATGGCTTCTCGCTTGGAAATCTTCCAGCCACCCTTCGGTGCTGAAGGCTTCGTCATGTCGACTGCCATCTTCAACGCTGCAGTTCCGGTGCGCTTACCAACGCGAGTTTGCAGCATCCAGAGCTTTCCTTGCTCGATGGTGAACTCGGTGTCGCACATGTCCTTGTAGTGCTTCTCGAGTCGACGGAAGATGGCCATGAGTTCGGTGTGGATTTTCGGGAAGTGCCGCTTCAGAGCATCAAGGTCTTCGGTGTTGCGGATGCCAGCAACGACGTCCTCGCCTTGCGCGTTGACCAAGAAGTCTCCGTACGGCTTGTTGTCGCCGGTTGCTGCATTTCGGGTGAAACCAACTCCGGTACCTGAGTTGTTGTCACGGTTGCCGAACACCATTGCCTGAACGTTGACGGCGGTGCCGAGTTCGTGGCTGATTTTTTCGCGCACACGGTATGCGATTGCACGTGGTCCGTTCCACGAACGGAAGACCGCCTCGATTGCACCGCGCAATTGCTTTGCCGGCTCTTGCGGAAATGGTTTACCAGTCTCTTTTGCGACGACCTCTTTGTATGCGTCACACAGTTCCTTCAACGCTGTTGCGGGAACATCGGCATCGGTCTTGGAGTTGGTGCGATGTTTCACGGCCTCGAGCGGGTGCTCGAATTTCTCTCCCTCAATACCGAGCACGATGCGTCCGTACATCGAGATGAAGCGGCGGTATGAGTCGTAGGCAAAGCGCTCGTCGCCGGTGTTCTTCGCGATTCCCAACACGCTCTTGTCATTGAGTCCCAAGTTGAGGACGGTGTCCATCATTCCGGGCATCGAGAACTTGGCGCCAGAACGCACTGAAACGAGCAGTGGATCGTTGGCATCCCCGAGCTTGCGGCCCATTTTCTTCTGGAGCGCTACGACGTGTCGCTTCACTTCGTCGTCAAGACCCTTGGGCCAGCCACCATGCATGTATGCACGACAGGCATCGGTGGAGATGGTGAAACCGTGCGGCACGGGCAACTTGAGGACACTCATCATCTCGGCCAAGTTGGCACCCTTGCCGCCGAGCAAGTCCTTTAGTTCCTTGGGCGCACGGCGGTGTTTGTGGTCAAAAGCATAGATATACGGCACAAGCCACAAGTCTAGGCGGGGACATCTGGACAGTGACCATCCGTAGGCTGGAAAGCACATGTCAGGACTATCGCTCTTTGGCTTTCCGGTTCGAGTTCGACCCGGATTCATTGTCTTCCTTGGTCTCATCGTGTTCCTGTACGGCGGAACAATCGGATTGTGGGTCGCAGCCGCAATCGGAGTCTTCACACTCGTACATGAATTGGGACACGCATTCGCTGCACGAGCAACAGGTGCGGAAGCCGCAATCTCGCTCGATTTTCTTGTTGCCTACGCGTCGTATCAACCGTCACGCGAACTCAGATGGTGGGAGCGCGCAGGTATTGCGTTGTCTGGTCCGCTCCTTCAAGTCGCCGTTGGACTCATCGTTCTCGCACTCATGCGCGTCAACCCGCTCAGCGAAACCGACATCTCATCAAGTGATGCTTCCATCGCAATCTGGTGGGCGGGCGTGGCACTCGGGCTGTTGAATCTTGTGCCCCTGCTTCCACTCGACGGCGGTGCACTCGTCGCGAGCGTGCTCGACGCTTTCTTCCCCGGAAAAGGTCGGGTGTGGATGTTGTACACGAGTTTGGTGTTGAGCGCTGGTGCCCTCGTCGTGATGTTCGCGACGGGGTCAACCGGACTTGCCCCGTTCATCATCTTCATCATGATTTTTCAATATCAATCTCTTTCTGCCGAGCGTGCACTTCAAACTGCGGCTATCTCGCCAACTGGTGACCCCGAGACTGATCTGTTTCTCGTCACATCCCTTGTGTCCAACCAGCGATATCGCGATGCTGTGGACTTTGGTCGCGCTGCCTACACCCAGTGCCCAAATGATCAGGTGGCATTACACGTGGCTCGGGCCTCCACCTTGCTCGGCGATGATCACTCTGCAGTTGCTTGGTTGAGAGCCGGACTCAGGTCAACATTGTCACAGGAGCGATTCCGAGAAGCGGTCAGGTCGAACCCAGAGCTCGCCCACTTCAGCACCGCGCTTGACACGCACTAACGCATTTAACGTTCCACGCGACGAGACAATACCTACTTCTTTGCCATCGACAATGGCAGCTGACCCCACATCGCCCACTTCGCTGGCCGGCACGACAACCACCTGAACCGGTGCAGATGACCCACGCGAGTCCATACGTTCAACGAGCTCTTGACCTGGATAGCAACCTTTGGAAAAACTCACCGCCACACGAAGAACACCCGTCGTTGCGGGAAGATCACCGACTTCGATATCTCGTCCGACAACTGGCCACCCGGCATCAACACGACGCACGTCATAGTCAGACTGCGACATTGCAGTACCAATGACCGGCAAGGTTGCAGACTCACCGATGATGTCGACATCGTCGACCCCACCCCACCATCGAGACGCAATGCTGGCAACGCCACCACACGCAACATTTGCGCCAGTTCCGAAATAACTTCGAACGATCCACTCACTGCGACGCATCGCAACTTTTGAACGGAGAACGAATTTCTTCAGCCGTGCGATGACGGCGTCACCCAAGCCGCTGTCGGTGTCCAGCGTGAACACTGTGTCGACATGGCGCGTAACCCGCAACAATGCGACCACATGACCAGTCGGCTCAAGCAACAACGAATACGCACTCGATCCGACTGCGAGTGTCTTTAGGTCTTGCGCCAATTGCGAGTGCAGGAACTCTGCCGCATCATCACCCTGCACCAACACGACATCCCGAGGAGCGTCGCACCACGCAAGTGAATCAACTTGTAAACCAGGCATGTGGTGCACCTATGCCGTGGTACCCGCAGAGCGGCGCCGCGCGGTCATGCGCCGCGCGGCCGGCACGGTGGCGAGCAGTGCCGCCGCCTTATTGCGGCACTCAAGCTCTTCGTCGGCCGGATCACTGTCAGCCACGATGCCAGCCCCCGCCTGGAGAGTTGCACCTTTCGCCGACACGAACATCGTGCGAATAGCAATAGCGGTGTCGAGGTTGCCGGCAAAATCTACATATCCGACGACACCGGCATAGGGGCCACGTTTGACCGGCTCGAGATCATCGATGATCTCCATCGCACGCACCTTTGGTGCACCACTCACCGTTCCGGCGGGCAATGTGGCCCTCAATACGTCGATTGGCCCCAGACCATCGAGCAATTCGCCCGACACCTGTGATGTGAGGTGCATGACGTGGCTGTAGCGCTCGAGTGTCATCAATTCATCGACATGAACCGTGCCGTACTTTGCAACTCTTCCCACATCGTTACGTGCCAAGTCGACCAACATGACATGTTCTGCGCGTTCTTTCGGATTCTCACGAAGTTCAGCAGCGAGTCGACGGTCGTGTTCATCGTCGCGACCGCGCTTCCGGGTGCCCGCAATCGGCCGTGAGATGACGCGACGTGCTTGCACCTGCACCATCGGTTCTGGTGAACCTCCAACAATGGTGAGGTCGGGCTGTCGAACGAAATACATGTACGGGCTCGGGTTCACCTGACGAAGAACGCGATACACATCGAACGGGTCGGCTTCTAAGTCGATGGAAAAGCGTTGCGACAACACCACTTGGAAAATGTCGCCTGCACGCACGTGCTCCTTCGCAACCTCGACAGCTCTTTCATAGGCGCCATCGGGCATGGATGACCGCATGGATGGCAGTTTCTCGCCGGGCGCTGGAGGCTCGACTGCGACATAGCCAAGTGGCTTCGACAGGTCGGCAACTGCACGGTGCACGCGCTCGACCGCTGCCTCATATGCCTTGTCGACCTCTGCGCCATCGAGTCCTGCGACCAGCACACTTTCGAGCATGTACACACGCTGTCGCCAGTGGTCGAATGCCGCAAGCGACCCGATGATGCTGACGGAAGCGTCAGGAATGTCGCGATGGTCGGAGGGAACATTCGGAAGATGCTCAACCTCACGAATGACGTCATAACCAAGGTGCCCCATGAGCCCGCCTTGAAGCGGCGGCAGATCGTCAAAGTGTGGAGCCCGATACACGCGCAACAGCTCTTCCATCGCAGCCAGAATTCCCTGGTCAAGGGGTACCGACTCTGGCACTGATCCTTGAGTGGTAATTCGACCGTGTAGAAGTGTCAGTGTTCCTCGCGGATGTCGGCCGACAAATGAAAACCGACTCCACCGTTCACCGTGTTCGACTGATTCGAGCAAGAAGCCGTCACCCTCGCCCACCAATTTCACGAATGCCGCAAGCGGTGTTTCAAGGTCGGCAAGGACTTCGGTCCATACGGGCACCACGGTGTGCGTGTGCGCAAGTGCACGGAATTCTTCGAGCGATGGCTTGATGGTGAGATCATGCAGATCTTTCATGACACCACGTCAGTCACTTCGTGCCAAATGGCTGGAAAAAACAACTGCGTTCGCCGGTGTGACACGCACCTTTTCCTTCTTGGTCGACGACAAAAAGCAATGTGTCACCGTCGCAGTCGTAGAACGCCTCACGAACGTATTGGCCGTTACCACTGGTGTCACCTTTACGCCACAATTCTTGGCGGCTGCGACTCCAGTACACCATGCGACCTTCAGCAAAAGTCATGGACAACGACTCGCGGTTCATCCAGGCCATCATCAGCACTTGCCCAGTTTCAGCACACTGTGCAATTGCGGGAACAAGACCCTCGGCGTTGAACTTCACAGAGGACATCTGGTCGGCACTTGGCACGATGACTCGTCCTTGAGCTGTCATCAGAGATACAACCCTGTGCTCGCTTCGATTCGACTTGCCGCAACCGCATGAAGATCGCGCTCACGCAACATGATGTAGTCGTCGCCACCGACCTCGACTTCATATCGATCGTCAGGGCTGAACAACACACGATCACCCACTTCGGCAGATCGCACGTTTGCACCGAGTGCAACCACTTCAGCCCATACCAACCGCTTGCTTATTTGGGCAGTTGCAGGAATGAGAATGCCACCGCTGGAGCGACGCTCTCCCTCGTTCTGTGGAATGCGCACCAGCAATCGGTCGTTCAACATCTTGATGGGAAGCTTCTCGTCACCGCCTGACACGCCCTGCACGGTACCGTCAAGGCGGTGCGTGTGGAAACCGTTTCTCTGCAGACACTCGATGGACTCGTGCTTGAAGCCGACCTCGTGCGCACAAATGAGGCAATAGCGACGGTGAGCACGACGGTGAAGGTGCCGAGCGTCTCGATGTCGCAGCGGCAATTGCCTTTCTCTCGATGGTGGCCCCCGATGCGCCGATGGTGGTCGCGGGCTATTCCTTCGGGGCTGCCACCTGTCTCAACGTGAGCGACCCACGTGCACTTTGTTGGGTTGCCGTCGCACCACCTGTGTCAATGATCGCCGGAGAATGTGTGGCTCGTGGGGATCATCGAATCTCGCACGTATTGATGCCAGCACACGACCAATTCACATCGCTCGAGGCTTCACGCAATGAGTTTTCTCGCTGGAAAAATGTCGACCTTCAGATTGCGCAAACCGCTGATCACTTCATGGCTGGTCAAACAGACGAGCTGGACGCACTCGTACACCGTGTGCAGTCATCGCTCGCTTAGCGTCACTGATGGTGTGCTCACCAAAGTGAAATATCGACGCTGCAAGAACTCCGGTAGCACCACCTTCAAGTACGCCTTCAACCAGATGATCAAGCGATCCGACTCCGCCGCTCGCAATCATTGGCACGGACACGGCGTCAGACACCGCACGCGTCAGTTCTAGGTCGAAACCCTCGCGTGTGCCATCTCGGTCCATCGAAGTGAGGAGTATTTCCCCTGCACCACGACCCACCGCTTCGACCGCCCACTCGACCGCGTCGCGCGGTGTGGGTGTGCGGCCACCGTGGAGATACACCTGCCACCTACCGGTATTCACATCGCGTTTTGCATCAATGGCACACACCACGCATTGCGCACCGAATTCATCAGCAATCTCTGAAATCAGTTCTGGTCGCTCGACTGCCGAGGTGTTGACGCTGACTTTGTCGGCGCCAGCCCGTAACAACGCACGTGCGTGGGCGAGTTCTCTGATTCCGCCACCGACGGTGAATGGAATGAAAACTTGCTCTGCAGTTCGCGAGACGACATCAACCATGGTGTCACGCCCATCTGAAGATGCGGTGATGTCGAGAAACACCAACTCATCAGCACCCTCACGGTCATAACGAGCAGCCAACTCGACAGGGTCGCCCGCATCGCGCAAGTCAACGAAGTTCACGCCTTTGACGACTCGACCATTCGTGACATCAAGGCATGGGATGACGCGCACAACCACGTCAGATGAACGTGCTGACATGTTCACTTCAGTGCCACCAATGCTTGGCTCACCGTGAAACGACCCTCGTAAATCGCCTTACCGGTGATGACGCCAGCAATCACGTTGGTTGCCCGCAACGCGACAAGATCGTCGATGCTCGCAACGCCACCGCTTGCGATGATCGGCGTGCTCGTGACTTCGGTCAAGGCGACAAGGCCGTCGATATCGGGCCCCATCAACATGCCATCGCGGGAAATGTCAGTGACAACGAAAGCCGCTGCATCGGGGAACAGTGCGACGCACTCGTCGATACGACGACCGCCACTTCGTGTCCAACCGTCAACTGAAACCTCGCCACCGCGATGATCGAGGCCGACCGCAACAGGCACAATTTGTGCAACTTCGGTCACCAATTGGGGCGTCGCGATCGCAGCAGAGCCCATCACCACTCGCGACACTCCTCGACGGGCTAGCTCTCGTGCATCGGCAACGCTGCGAACGCCTCCTCCAACTTGGACCCTCGCCGCACCTTCAGCAACATGTGCGATGCCTTCGATGACATCTCGGTTGGTTCCGACGCCAGACTTGGCGGCATCGAGATCAACCACGTGTATCCACTTCGCACCAGCGTCGACAAAATCGCGAGCGATGTTCACCGGGTCGTCGCCATACACGGTTTCGTCTTCGTATTTTCCTTGGGTCAGTCGAACGACACGTCCGCCACGCACATCGATTGCTGGATACAAGTCGATGTTTGTAGTCATCGTGGAACCCCCTCGACAAAATTCGACAGGATCCGCAAACCCGTTGCAGCAGATTTCTCAGGATGAAACTGGAGTGCAGCAACATTTCCTGATCGAAAAGCCACAGGCAACTCTGCACCGTAATTGGTGGTTGCAATCACGGATTGCGAGTCAGATGGATGTCCGGCGAGCGAGTGAACGAAATATACCCAGGCGTCATCGTCGAGTCCGTCGAACATTGGGTCCGATGTCTTCACGTGCAACTGATTCCACTGCATGTGCGGGCGCGGTACGCCCGTTGGAATCCACTCCACACGTCCCGGGATGACGGACAGACCCTTGGCGGTGTCATCCTCATCACTTCCATCGAACAACATCTGCATTCCCACACAGATTCCGAGAAATGGTCGACCAGAAGCCGCCGCCTGATGAACAGCATCTTCAAGTCCTGCCGACCGAAGCGCCCGCATGCACGCACCAAAGGCTCCGACGCCCGGCAACACAACCGCATCGGCCGCGTCAATGTCTGTGACGTTGTTCGTCAAGTGCGCACGAGCGCCGACGTGCTCCAAGGCTTTCTGTGCAGAACGCAGATTGCCGATGCCGTAATCGATGACCGCAACACGCGGCTGGTCGGTCACGAAAGGACGCCCTTGGTGGAGGGCACTCCTTCTGACTCGACACGAACTGCGTCGCGTAGACACCGTGCGAGACCTTTGAAACTTGCTTCCACGATGTGATGCACGTTCTTTCCGTCAGTCAAATTGACATGCAACGTCATCCCTGCTGCCGTTGCGAACGAGGACACAGCATGCTCAGCAAGCGAAGGGTCAAACGGTGGATCACCAAGCGGAAGACACTCAGGGAGTGGAACGTTCCAAGACACAAAGGGGCGACCAGACAGATCCAAAGCAACTGACACAAGTGCTTCGTCAAGTGGAAACGAACCGGAGGCGAATCGTCTGATTCCTTGCTTGTCACCTAAGGCTTGCTTGAACGCTTCTCCCACCGTGATCGCAACGTCCTCGACCGTGTGATGCGTGTCGATATGGAGATCACCTTTGGCCTGCACCTGCAGATTGAAACCGCCGTGTCGCGCGAGCTGGTCCAACATGTGGTCGTAAAACGGAATACCGGTCGACACATCAGATCTACCTTGACCATCGATGTCGAGCGCGACTGTGATGGACGTCTCTTTCGTAGTCCGTTCAATGCGGGCGGTGCGGGCCATGTTCCTATTCTGACTGCTCGAGCGCCTGCTTCAACGCCTCAATAAACGCCGAATTCTCGTCTTCGGTGCCAACTGTGACCCGAAGGCAATCCTCGACTCCCGACCAACTGCTGCAGTCCCGCACCAGCACTCCCCGATCCACCAATCGCTGCCACGTGGCATGACCGCCGATCTGGCGCGGTTTGAACAACACAAAATTGGCACCACTTGGCCATGTGTCGACGTCCAGCCGAGAGAGTGCCTCGGTGATTCGACCCCGTTCAGCCACGATGCGCGCCACACGGTCATTCATCTCGTCGACATAACCGAGCGCAGCAAGACCTGCTGCTTGCTTGAACGAATCGAGGTGATATGGCAAGACAACTGCATGCAACATGTCGACGATCTCGGGGGGCGCGATGACGTAGCCGAGACGAAGACCTGCAAGTGACCACGTTTTCGAAAACGTTCTGCTGACCACGACATTTCCACCAGATGTGCTCGCCAACTCAACCGCAGAGCGCTCGGAAAACTCGGCATAGGCCTCATCGATAATGACGAGCCCTGAGGAAATGTCAGCGAGCAATTCGATGTTGCCCCACGCTTCGACACGACCAGTGGGATTGTTCGGAGAGCACAAGAACGTCACGTTCGGAGAATGTTCGCTGACGACGCGTTGAATTTCTTCCGATGACAGCGTGTAGTCAGACGACCGACGACCAGCAACCACAGTCGCGCCTGAAATTCGCGCGAGGTGCGCATGCAACTGGTATGTCGGCTCAAACACCGCCACGGTTCTTTTCGCTCCGGCGTACGACAACAACAGTGTCTGCAACACTTCGTTCGACCCGTTCGCCACGAACACCGAGGACATGTCGACACCGTGACGAGTAGCGATGGCTCCGCGAAGGGCGTGTGCCTCTCGATCCGGATAGCGATTCCAATCAATAGAGGCGACCAAGCGTGCTACCTCCGCCCGCCAGCCTTGGGGCGGAGGAAATGGCGACTCGTTGGTGTTGAGTCGCACAGGTACCTCGACTTGAGCCGAGTGGTATTTCGACAACGCAGAAATATCTGAGCGAGGCGGTACAGGTGCCGAGCGAGCCACGGTCACAACTTAGCGATGAGACCGAAGCACGCCGTCGATGTTTTTGTCAACGGGCGAGACGTTGTGCCCGCAACACCAGCCGATGCGCTGTCAACAACGCTCGCTCGGCCTCGTAGATCGCAGACACAAGGTCCTCATGGTTCCCTTCCATCGACGTCGCTAAATCGGCCATACGGTCGCGATAACGGGCCACGGCTTCGGCTGCAGCTCCGAGTTCAGCATTCATCGACTCGAGTGAGCTACTCATTGGCGCTTGCTCGATCTCATTTGCGCTTGCTCGATTTCGTTCCGTTCATCGCCACTTTGTCGCGCGTCGGCAAGTTTGACGAGGGGCAGATGTCCTGCAACTCACAATCGTGACACCGCGGCTTACGGGCATCGCACACACGTCGGCCGTGCAAGATGAGACGAAGGCTGAATTTCCCCCACTCCTCGGGAGGAAGGTGCGAGTTCAGTACAGCTTCTACTTTCACAGGGTCTTCTTCGGTGGTGAGACCAAGTCGACGCGACAGGCGACCAACGTGAGTGTCAACGGCAAGCCCAGGAAGATCAAACACCACGCTGCGCAACACATTTCCTGTCTTTCGACCAACACCTGGCAACGTGACGAGATCTTCGAGCTCCGTGGGAACTTCACCGTCGAAACGGTCGACGACATTGCGTGCCATACCGATGAGATTTCGTGCCTTGGTTTGGTAGAAGCCGGTTGACCGCACCAGTTCTTCGACATCAGTCGGGTTAGCGCCCGCGAGATCCGCTGCTGTCGGATACTTCGCAAAGAGTGCTGGTGTCACCATGTTGACGCGCGCGTCGGTGCACTGCGCAGAAAGAATTGTCGCAGACAGCAATTCGAACGCATTGCGATGTTCGAGTTCGCACTCGGCTGCTGGGTACAAAGTGGCAAGTCTCTTGGCGACTTCACGTGACCGTGCTGCAGGCGTTCGGGGCTTTCCCACGGCGCGAGGGTACCCTGCACTCGTGCCTTCCTTCGACATCAAGCGAAGAATGAATGATGACGACATCGCACAGGTGTCTGAGTTGCTCGAGGCCGCCGAACGCGCCGACGGCTCCCGACCGCTGAGCGATCATTTGTGGCTCGACCTACGCATGGGAGGTCGCGAGGGTTTTGCTGGATTCATTGCGACCGAAGAGGGGCACGAACACATCATCGGCTACAGCCAAATTTCTCGTGGCAACGAATCCTGGCTGGTCGACCTCGTTGTACATCCTCATCATCGCTACGACACCGCTTTGTTGGGTCCACAGCTCATGAAAATCGCGCTCGACACGGTGGCCTCTGAAGGTGGTGGCCACGTGCACTGGTGGGTGTTCGAGCCAACGCAATTTCATCACTCGCTCGCGACAACTTTTGACTTGCGCGAAGGACGCACCCTGCTGCAATTGCGTCGACCGCTACCACTTGAGCCCGACCTTGCACGTCTGGGTAACGACTTACACACCACGACGTTTGTGCGCACCCGCGACGAAGAAGCATGGCTCAATGTCAATAACGCCGCTTTCGCCCGACATCCCGAGCAAGGTGGCTGGAACATCGACACGTTGCGCTCGCGTTATGCCGAGGTCTGGTTCAACGACGACAGCATTCGCCTTCACACCATTGACGAAAAACTCGCCGGATTCTGCTGGACGAAGATCCATCCGGGGTCGTCTCCGACCATGGGCGAGATCTACGTGATTGCGGTGCATCCTGACTTTGTGGGCCGAGGCCTGGGCACTGCGCTCACATCTGCTGGTCTCAACCACATGGCTGAACACGGTGCACAGGTGGCGATGTTGTTCGTCGACGAAGACAATGAAGCTGCGATGTCGTCCTATGAACGACTCGGGTTCACCCGTCATCATCGCGAGCGTGCATTCGTCGGTGACGTGCCCTCTAGCCTGAACATATGACAGACACCGCATCTGCGACAACCTCATCGGCCCTTCCGCGTTGGTCCGTTGCCGACGTGCACGAATCCTTTGACTCTCGAACTTTCAAGGCAGCGTTTGAATCGTTCGCTGCCGACGTCTCCCGCCTTGAAGCTGTCTTTGATGAATCGAACGTGCGCAAGGTCGACCGCTCCATCGAACCATCAGACGGAAAGATTGCTGACGATGTCATCTCCCATTACAACCGTGTCATGGATGCGGGAGAAGTGTTGGGTGCTTACATCTACGCCACAGTGTCCACTGATTCACGAGATGAAAGCGCGCAAGGCCTCCTCAGCGAAATAGAAGTTCTCGATGCTCGTACGTCTCCCTTGCTTGCTCGCCTCGCCGAATGGGTGAAGTCACTCGGAGTCGATGAACTTTCAGCACTCAGCACCGAGGCTGCGGAACACGTCGGCCCACTTCTGCGACTCGCCGAGCGCACCGCCCACCAAATGCCTGAAGAACTTGAAGGGCTCTACGCCGAGCTCTCCACCACTGGCTCGTCATCGTGGGGACGGCTTCAGGCAGATGTCACTTCGCAACTGACTGGCACCATCGTTCGTCCAGACGGATCGAGCGACACCTTGCCCATGCCCGCCATTCGTGGACTTGCATCGCACCCCGACGAACACTTACGTCGCGCCGCATACGAAGCCGAGATGGTCGCATGGCCATCTGTCGCCGTGGCCTGTGCCGCAGCGATGAACAGCATCAAGGGCGAAGCAAATGTCATCAATGCACGACGTCATTGGGGCTCTCCACTTGATGCGTCATTGTTCGCGAACAGCGTGAGTCGCAAGACTTTCGAGTCGATGCAAAAAGCTGTCACTGATTCGTTGCCCGACTTCCGTCGTTGGATGAAGGCCAAAGCTGCAGCTCACAACAACACCAACGCGCTCCCCTGGTGGAACCTCGTGGCGCCACTACCGAACGTGTCGTCGTCGGTGACCTGGGATGAAGGCATAGCTCTCGTCAGATCAGCATTCGCCGAATACAGCGATAACTTGGCGGGCCTCGTCGACCGATCACTCGCTGAAAATTGGATTGATGCCGAACCCCGTGAAGGAAAAGTTGGCGGCGCGTTCTGCATGTCGTTTGTCGACGATCGCTCGCTCGTGTTGCTGAACTGGACCGGCAGCACGGAAAGTGCCCAAACCACGGCGCATGAATTGGGTCACGCGTACCACAACACCCAGTTGGCACAGCGCACGGCGTTGCAGAAACGACTGCCGATGGCGCTCGCAGAAACTGCGAGCATCTTCTGCGAGACATTGGTGGTCGAGGCCGGTCTGCGCAAACTGGAAGGGCGCGAGAGACTCGCTCTGCTTGATGTCGACTTGGCCGGATCAAACCAAGTCGTTGTCGACATCCACAGTCGTTTTCTATTCGAGACCGAAGTATTCGCTCGCCGCCAACGCCGCAGCCTCGGAGTATCAGAATTGAACGAGTTGATGCTCGAGTCACAGCAATCGGCCTACGGCGATGGTCTCGACCAAACCACGGCACATCCCCACATGTGGGTGCTGAAGCCGCACTATTACGGCAGCCACTTCTACAACTGGCCGTACACCTACGGTCTCTTGTTCGGCCTCGGCTTGTATTCGCAGTACACGAGAGATCCCGAGCGTTTCCGCCACGGATACGACACCTTGCTGTCACGTGCGGGCATGGACACCGCCGAACAACTTGGCCAAGCGTTCGGCCTCGATGTCACGAGTGAAGCATTTTGGACGGCCAGCCTTGATGTCATCCGACAGCGCATAGACAACTATGTCGCCTTGGCGACAACTCTCTGATCAACCTCCCATCGATGACTTCTCTCTACGACGCCACGCGTGCCGATTTCGAAATCGCTTTTGTTGACGCTCCGAGATACCGCATCGACCAATTATGGAACGGTCTCTACACGCAGTTTCTCGAACCACACGACATCACCACTCTTCCGGCCGCAGCGCGTGCGCAACTCGAGACGTCGTTTCAACCAGCGCTCGAACCAACTGTCCGCACGGTCGCCGATGATGGCAAGACCATCAAGTTCTTATGGCGCCTTGCGGACGGTGGGCACCCCATCGAGACGGTGCTCATGTATTACGACGATCGTGCAACTGTCTGTGTGAGCACCCAGGCCGGATGTGCCATGGCATGTGGCTTCTGTGCCACCGGACAAGCAGGGTTCAATCGTCATCTCACCGCTGGTGAAATCATTGAACAAGTCGCACGCGCCTGCCGCGAAGCACGCAGCCTCGATCGTCGCGTCGACAACATCGTTTTCATGGGCATGGGTGAACCGTTGGCAAATGAGCCAGCCGTGTGGGCCGCGGTTGAACGCATTCACGGCGACATCGGAATCTCCGCACGTCACTTGACCATCAGCACTGTCGGAATCGTGCCCGGCATTCGCACTCTCGCTTCGCGTCCTTTGCCTGTCAACCTTGCTGTGTCGCTTCACGCCGCGCGCAACGAGCTTCGAGATGAACTGGTACCGATCAACAAGCGCTACCCCATCGAAGAACTGCTTGATGCGTGCCGTGACTACTTGAAAGTGAAGAACCGCCGTATCAGTTTCGAATGGGCGCTCATTGAAGGCGTGAACGACACCATGAGAGATGCCAAAGAACTTCACGCCCTGTGTCGACAACTGACACCGACTGCTCACGTGAATCTCATTCCCCTGAACCCCACGCCGGGTTGGCCCACCAAGGGAAGCAGCCGAAACCGAGTACACGTGTTTCGCGACACGCTTCTCGAGTTCGGCACCAATGTGACGATCCGGTCAAATCGCGGAACAGACATTGCGGCGGCATGCGGACAACTTGCCGCAGGTCAACCAGTGCGCATCACACCAGCAGCACCAAGCCGCTCAGCGCGCGACTCTTCACACAACTGAGCCGGCTTCGCCCATCTCATCGTCGACATACGACGGGTTGGCGACAGCCAACTTGTCGCAGATTGACTCGAACACCAATGCGCGAACTTCATCTTGTCTCTGCTCGAATTCGCCGTCTCTAATTCGTCGTGCCAACTCGTGGTCATCGGCGCAGCCAAGTTGTGTCAGTCGCTCCCGATGCCTGATGGCCTGGTCAGGTCCGAGAGCAATCTCACGCTCAACCATCGACAACACGTTGACAGCCACTCGAGTATGGAATCGCGTGCTTGATGAACGACCATCGAAAGTCTCGCGCTCCAACCATTCACGAACGGCAGTGAGAAGTTCTCCGGCGTTTGGAGCGTCGTGTGGTGCGGCCACTACCAACGTCCTTCCAGCAGACGAAACGCGTCGTACTCGGTTTCACAGACGCGCCTTCCAATTGCCGCCAATTCATGGCTGCGCGTCATACCGGTCATGTGCGCCGTCATCTGCATGATGCAAATGACACCCCAACGAAGCGTTCCGAACACTTCCCACCAACGCACCACATCTGCATCTGGGCGCACGCCAGAGGCCTGTTCGTACGCCTCGAAGAGCTCCTTGTACGAACCGATTCCGGCAACTGGTGCTTGAGAACCGAAGCGCCACGCTCGCACGCACAGCCATCCGAGATCTTCCATCGGGTCTCCGACATGTGCCAATTCCCAGTCGAGCACTGCTCGTAGTCCACCCTCGTCGACGAGCACATTTCCCAATCGGAGGTCTCCGTGAACAATTGACTGCCTGGCCGATGGGGGACGATGTTCACGCAGCCAACGAATGACAAGCTCGAATGCGGGGTGCGGTTGACCCAAGTCACGCAACAACTTCTCGTACATCGTGAGTGGATCCGAAGCATCAAGCCCTGGCACAGCTTCGATGGGCAATGAGTGAAGACGGGCAAGAGTGTCTGCCACATCTGTAACGAATGTCGACCGTGCCCGCGCAAATGCACCGTCGCGCAGAATTCGTCGCGCAATCGTCTCGCCGTCGATGAAACGCACCACCATGAACGGACGCTCAAGTTCATCTGAGCGAGAACCATCGATCACCACCTCAGGGACCGGTACTCCAGCTCCGTGGGCTGCGCGCAGCAGCGCAGGTTCATGGCGCAGGCGCCCCACTCCCCCTGACCTCTCTCGTTGGAGAATGAGTTTCTGGTCCCTCGCGACAAACGACCAGGTCTCTCGAGACGCACCAGCAGTGAGACGGGTGAGATCAGAGATGTATTCGACGCCCATCACGTGAGCAAGGTTTCGCTCAAGAGCATCTTGCGACGTCGACATCGGCACACTTTGCCACGAGTGCACACATCTTGCGACTACCGTCGCGATGGTGACTCGCAACGACCCGGCCACAGCAGTCCTTTCCCTTCACGCAGTGAGTGTGCTGCACAGCGGTCGGCCTGTCGTCGACAGCATCTCACTTGATCTTCTGCCTGGAGAGCGCTGGGTGATTCTCGGGCCAAATGGCTGCGGGAAGACGACCTTGCTTCGAGTCTTGTCGCTCTACCTTCACCCCACCACCGGGGTCATCGCCTTTCGAGGGATACCCCTTGGCAACTTCGATGTTCGAAGTGTGCGCAGTCGCATTGCGTATTCATCGGCAAGCCTCGGCGCAGAGCTGCGCCCTGCCCTCATCGCACGCGATGTCGTCATGACTGCTCGGCACGGAGCGCTCGAAGCATGGTGGCATGAATACGACGACAGCGACCGCGAGCGCGCAATTAGCTGCCTGGATCATCTTGGAATCGCCTCACTCGCACATCGACCCTTCGGCACGCTTTCTTCAGGAGAACAACAACGAGTGCTTCTTGCGCGAACACTGATGCGCGAACCAGAGGTCGTGTTGCTTGATGAGCCAAGTGCACGTCTTGACCTCGGTGGACGAGAGCGCCTCGTGTCCGACATTGACGCACTCTCTCACAGTGCCTCTCATGTGCCGCTGGTGTTGGTCACCCACCACGTTGACGAAGTACCGACGACCTGCACCCACGCGATGCTCATGAAAGATGGTTCAGCACTCGCCAGAGGGTCAATCGACGATGCCATCACGTCTGAGAACGTGAGCGAATGCTTCGAGATCGATTTAATAGTCGAACGGCGCGCGAACGGTCGCCGAACCGCCCATCGACGCTGACGACTACTGCGAACAGACGCGAGGCAGAAGTTCTTTGGCGACAGCTATGTGGTCACGCAACACTTTGTCAAGCAAGCCTCCGGTCCACAATGTGCCGTGATACTCGATCTCAACTGAAACGAGAGTCTCGGCCTGGTGCACTCGCAGCGTGACGAACAGCAGCCAAGGGGCGTGAGACTTTCCATCCACTTCATTTCGTTGAAAGACAATGCGAGTCGGTTCGTCGACTGTTTTAGTCATGCGTAACCGCTTCGAACGCGCGAATGGTCCGACCTTCGCGCGTAGTTCGACGTTCCATGTGGTTGCATCCACCTGCTCGACAGAATGAACGAGCGGCATCCATGCGTTATAACGCGCCAAGTCTTCGACGTGGGGCCTAACTAGCTCTAGTGCAGCAGGCACATGCACCGACTCATCGAGTCTCAACTAGCCACCATCGCCTTACTGCGAAACAACACTCAGACACCGCGAGTTCGGTCACCGAACGCGCGGCCCAGCAAACGACCTCTCACCGGGGCACCGTCAGCGTCGACTTCAGTTTCGTCTTCCTCGTCACCACGTCGAACGAGCCGTGGCATCCACGGCGCGCCGCGCTCGCCATCGGTAGTGATTGGGGCTGGTGCAGATGTCGCCTCAGCGGCTGCCGGTACTGGCGCAGAATCGGATTGGGGTGTCGCGTCGAATAGCCCAGATTCTTTTGTGGCACGAGAGGACTTGGTACGTGATTGCTTCGGCGTTGCCGAAGACTTCGTCGACTTCTGTTCGCCTACAGCAGAGGCGGCTTTTGTGTCGGGGGCAAGAAACAAACGTGGCACCGACTCACGGCGATCATCAATGGTCCAGCCGCGTGGCACACGAAGCCCGTCTGCATGTTTCTGACACAGACTCCCAGCTAAGGCTGGGTCAGCTGACGGCGCCGAATCGAGACGCACCACGAGACCAGCATTATCGATGACGTATGACACGGCTGTCGGCAAGGAACAACCAGGACGCTCACACAACCGACGCACAGAAAAAAACTACTTCGCCAAGCGGGCTGGAACGGGACAAGACCAAAGTGGTGGGCGCGACGGGACTCGAACCCGGGACCTCTACCGTGTGAAGGTAGCGCTCTAACCAACTGAGCTACGCGCCCTTTGCGGACGGCTGAACGATACCCGAGCGCCTGCGCTTCACCTACGGGGAGGACTCAGGCACCCGATCAACGCACGCCGTTCCCATTCCCTGGCTGTCGCGATACGGCTCTGATCCATTTGGACACTTTGCGTCGAATGCGATGAGTTGCCGCACAACTGCATCGTGTGACCCGGAGCAATCGACCTCTCGCACTGCGAGTGTGGCATCGATGTCGACACAACTGCCGCTCGACAACAACTGGTCAGGCCCAGGAGGTGCCTCGGGGTCGACGAACGCTGCGAGCACCAACACCACGACGATGCCGAGCACCACAAAGAAAAGCGCTCCCCGCCACGGAAAACGAGCAGGCGACACCGTGGTCGGCACATTGAAGAACGTCTCCCGCTCGTCATCCCTGAGCACTTTGCCACTCGACATTGTTGCATCAAGACTTCTGTCGTATTCACGTCGTCGCACCGGGTCTGACAACACTGACCAAGCACTGTTCACTTCAGCCATGGTCTCCGACGCACTCGTCGTCGACCCTGCGACATCTGGGTGCACATTGCGTGCCAACGCTCGATACGCGCGTCTGATGTCTTCTTGTGTCGCCGTGCGCGACACTCCGAGCACCTCGTAGTGAGTTTTAGTAGCCAAGATGAGCGTCGACAAGTCCGATGAGTGGTTCGGCATTCATGTAACGACCTACGTTTTCCCGTACGCGTTGGCTCAAGAGCGGAATCGCCATTTCAGGAGTGTTCCCGACATGCGGGGTGATGATGCAATTCGGAAGCGACCAGAGAGGATGGCCCTCCGGCAGCGGCTCAGGATCGGTTACATCAAGAGCTGCACCACCAATCACCTTGTTAGAGAGAGCCCACACAAGGTCATCGGTGACGATGTGCTTGCCGCGCGCCACGTTCACTATCCAAGCGTGCGGCTCCATGACTTCGAATTCAGACCGACCAATGAGGCCCTCGGTCTCTGGAGTAAGCGACAAAGCCAAAACGACAAGGTCTGCCCCAGTGAGTGCGTCAACCAAGTGATCTACGTCGACTACTTCATGTGCCCCTTCGAGATGTTCCACACGCTTGCGCACGACAGTGACGCGGCAATTGAAGGGCGCCAACAGTCGAAGCAATGTCTCGGTGATTCCGCCACCACCCACAACCGTGACCCGTGCACCGAGAAGGTTGAAACCCCTGGGCCCGGTCCACTTTTCCGCACGGGAATAATCCGCGATGTTGCGCATACCTGCAAGTGCAAGCCCAATGACATGCTCACCCACCGGTTCGGCGTACACACCTTTGCCGCACGTCCATGTGCGTGAGTCATCGATGATTGACACAAAGTTCTCGATGCCCGCAAAGGGCACCTGAACCCATTCGATGTGCGAATGCGTTGCGAGAAGTTGGGCGAGCCCTTGTGCATCGCGAGCGTCAGTCCACACAACGGCTGACGCTTCGCCCGGGTCGACAATTGATGCCCCTGCTTCTCGCACAGCATCGGCAATCCAGCCATTGCTGTCTGGTGCTACACAGATTGCTCTATTGCCAGTCCGCTCCATACAAATGAGAAACGATACGAGATGAACTCAGGAGCCAGTCAATGTGGCAGCAATGTCGCTCGACGAGCTGCCAGAGCGGCGAAGTACCACCGCCACGAAGGCAAGTGCCGCCATGGTGATCGCAAAGAGAATGACCGCTCCCACGCCCCAGAACGGTTTGATGGTGCTACGAGTGGCGCCGAGTAATGCGACAGGGAAAGTGGTGGAACCTGCCTCGGAGATGAGAGTACTGATGACCGCGTTGTCGAGACACAAAGTGAACGACAACAAGCCACCCGCGACAAGTGCAGATGAAATGAGAGGAAGGGTGATTTGTCTGAAGGCACGGGATGGAGTTGCTCCGAGGTCGGCGGCTGCCTCCTCGAGCGATTCATCAAGACCAGCCAAGCGCGCTCGAACAATCAACGTGACGACAGCGCTCGCATACAACGATTGACCGACCCACAACTTGTTGACTCCGCCATTGAACGGACCGAGACCTTCGGTGAAGGGATAGCCGAGCACAGGAATGTCCTGGATACGAGGGAACCACGTCGCAAGGGCGATGGCATCCATGATTTCTGGTGTCACCAGAATGAGAAACACGACAGCCATGAACACCGTGGCCCATCGACCTGGTCGACGTGCGAGTGCGACACCCGCAAGACCGCCAATGATGACAGCGATGATGGTGGCACCGAGCGCCGCGATGAACGAGTTACGAATGGCATCGCCAATGCCGGCAAAGTCGAAGATGTCGCGATACCAGTCGGTGAGTAATCCGTTCGCCACTACGGCAATGGCGAATCCGATTGGTCCCACCCAATTGAGGCGGCGTCGTGCAATTGATGTCGTGCGTGTGAGAACCATGCGCACCACGAATGCCAACGCGATGATGACTGCAAAACGCACCACCATCGCCCAGGCACTGCCACCGTCAAAGAGCTCTGACCACCACTTCAAACTGGTGTGTCCGGACCAAATTGTGAATGATGTACTGCGATTGAACGAATGCAAGATGACGAGCAGAATCGGTACGAACAGAAACACCATCACGAGCACTGCCCACGTACGCATAAGCGCCACGATGGGATCAAAGGGCAACTTGGTCTGTGCTGAACCATGCTCGACGGCCTGTGCTGACCGGGCGTACGACCGCGCCCGAACTCTCTCGGCAACTGGGGCGAACAACGAGAATGCACGAGGCAACAGCCACACCAGCAGCGCACCAACTGCGAGCGTGAGGAGCACAGCACCAATCATGAGAACTGCCATTGCCGCTCCGAGAGGCCAGTTCTGCGCACCACTGAACTGGGAGGCAATCATCGACCCGATCATGTTGCCCTTGGCTCCACCAAGAATTGTCGCCGTCACGTAGTCGCCACACATCGGGATGAACGTGAGCAAGACGCCGGCAATGATGCCGGGCCCGGCAAGTGGAAGTGTCACTGAGAAAAATGTGGCCACTCGCCCAGCGCCGAGATCTTTGCTCGCCTCGCGCATGCGCACATCGATGCGGTCGAGCGCGACGAACAACGGCAGGATCATGAAGCCGAGATAGTTGTAGACAATCGCTATCTGCACTGCGGTCGTGGTCTCGAGAATTTGAATTCCGTTCGGCCCGATCCACCCAAGGTCGACAAGCCACTTCGACAATGTCCCGTTCGGAGCCAGCGGGATTCGCCATGCAACAGTTCGGATGAGGAACGACGTGAAGCTTGGCACGACGACCGCCGCCAAGATGATGGCCTTCCACCGCTCTGACACCTTGAATGCAGCCAAGTACGCGACTGGTAGACCGATGACGAGACACAGCAACGTCGCTGTGATCGAAATACGAATTGTCGCCTTGAACACTTGGAAGAACGTCGCGTCGAAGACATTCGAGTAGTTCGACGTCGTGAGATTCGTCAGGTCAACTGGAAGAAGTTGAGTGGTGTCCTTCGTTCCGAAGGAGTAGTAGATGATGAAGCCAATAGGGACGATGAAGAAAAGCGCGTACCAAATCATCGAAGGCAACGCGAGAGCAAACTTCGGCCCTCGCAGTCGCCTTCGAGATGTTGGTACGACTACTCCTGTCAACGGATCAGGCTCCGGCTTTGGCCTTGGTTTTGTTCAAGATGTCAACGAGGCGATCAAGCGCTTCGTTCATTTCCTGCGGCTCCATGGTTGCCACTTGCTCATTGCTGAAGAAGATCATGTCGGGCTTCTCAAGTGTTGGTGCAAGTTCGCTGAGCAACTGATCCATGTTCTTCATACCGGTGTGGTAACCGTGGTACGAGAGATCCTTGATGGAAATCTCAGGGATGAGGTTCCAGTTGATCCACGCATGTGCAGCTTCGGGGTTCGGCGCTCCGGTAGGAATGGCATAGGTGTCCATGAAGATCTGGGTCTTCGGTCCGGGCAGCACCCACTTCCAATCTTCAGGGTTTCCGCCCGCGTCCTTGATACGCGAGAACGCCTGACGTGCGTCGCCAGTCCATGCGACTGCGAGCGAGTACGCACCTTCGGCAATTTTCGTGCTGGGGTAACTGTCGAACGCTTTGATGTGCGGTCCGAGCTCATCGACCAAGAACTTCTCGGCGGCATCGAGATCAGCGGCATCAGTGGTGTTCGCTGACTTCCCCTCTGACCAGAAGTAAGGACCACAGAAGTCCCACGCAGCATCAATGACCGCAACGTTGCCACTTGCCTCGTTCTTCGCGGCATCGAGGCAGTCGGCCCATGTGGCGAGATCGCGTGTGATCTTGGTGGTGTCGTACAAAAACCCGGCACTACCCCAGTCCTTGCACACCACGTATTCGTCGTTCGGGTCCCATGGCTGACTGACATATGGCGTGTCGAGGTTGACAAAGTTCGGGAGCAGAGTCTTGTCGAGCTTTTGCAACAAACCTTTTTCGATCATTTGTGGCACATATGGACCGGTCGGAACGACGATGTCAAAACCGCTCTGTCCGTTCGACGCCGACAGTTTGGTGATGAGGTCTTCGTTGCTTGCGTAGTAGTCGACCTTCATGCTGACGCCAAGCTCAGAATCGGCAAGAGCGCCGACGAGTTCGGGGTCGTTGTAGTCGCCCCATGTGTACATGGCGAGCGTGCCACTCGACTTGTTGATCACGCGGCTCCACTCGCCACTTGCCAAGCCGTCGGTACTTCCGGCAGCAGTGGTGTCACTTGCAGCAGCAGTGGTGTCGCTAGATGAATCGTCAGAGCCACCGCATGCGGCCAAGACGACCGCCATACCAGCGGCTGCGGTACCCGCTTTCAGAAATGCTCGACGTGAGAGATTCTCACGAAAGCTTTCTGGTGCGAGGATGCGAATTTCCTTGTCCATGATTTTCTCCTTATTTCTTCTTGATTTTCTTTGGTTGTTGTTTGGTTATGTGGTTGGTGATCGATCAGTTGGTTGAGTGTCGCTTCAGGCTCCGGTGAGCGCTTCAGCCATCACGACCTCTGCTTGTCGTGCTGAGAACAAATAGACATCTTCAGCCGCCCATGTGCACCACACCCTGTCGCCTACCTTCGGTCGCGACGCGTGTGTACGCGGAACTAGAACGACGACTTCGCGCTCTGCTGCAGACACCACATATTGCAACACATCGCCGAAGTGCGACACGCTCGCCACAGTGGTAAGCAACTGGTTCTCGCTACGTGCTGGCTGGTCGACGACCAGATTGATGCACTCAGGACGTACTGCCGCAAGTGCATCGTTGCCAGACGGTACATGTTCTTCCGGATTGGTGGCGACGAACAGTGTTCCGTCATCGGCGTTGACACCCGTTCCAGTGGACGTACCCTGCCAGAAGTTGTTGCGACCGACGAAGCCCGCAACAAATGCGGTCTTTGGGTGTTCGTACACCGTCTCGGGATCGCCAATCTGCTCGACATGGCCTTCGAGCATGATGGCGATGCGGTCGCTCATGCTCATTGCTTCTTCTTGGTCATGCGTGACGAAAACGAACGTGATGCCAAGGCGGCTCTGCAACAATTTCAATTCGATCTGCATCTCTTCGCGCAGCTTGCGGTCAAGTGCACCGAGAGGCTCATCGAGCAACAACACACTCGGGCGATTGACGAGTGCACGCGCAACGGCAACACGTTGCTGCTGGCCGCCGGACATTTGGCGTGGCTTACGCTCTGCAAGTTTCGACATTTGCACCATGTCGAGAGCCTTAGCAACTCGCGTGGACACCTCGCTCTTGGGCACACCTTTTTGCTTGAGCCCGTATGCCACGTTCTCTGCGACTGTCATGTGCGGAAAGAGGGCGTAGTGCTGAAAAACGGTGTTGACGTCGCGCTTGTGCGGAGGCACACCTTGCACTTCTTTTCCGTTCACCAGAATGTGCCCACCATCTGGCTGTTCAAAACCAGCGAGCATACGCAAGGTGGTGGTCTTTCCGCATCCGGAGGGACCCAGTAGCGACAAGAACTCACCGGGCTTGACCGTGAGATTAATCGAGTCGACCGCGACGACCGAGCCATAGCGCTTCGTGACATCGATTAGTTCGATGGAGCCACGAGCCCCCGTGTTCGCCTCAGCGGTCACTCTCACCCCTCCCTGGTAGGAAACCTTCCAGATACTAGGCACAGGTGCAGATGATGGAAAGAACACACTCCATCGGCAACACTTGCGACCATGAGTCCGACACCAATTGCCACCGACACCGAGAGCCGTGACGCCAATGCGCGACGACACCTGTGGGGTCATTTCACTCGACTCGGGTCGGTGCAACGCAACGGCTATCCCGTCATCGCGCGGGGCGAGGGCCCCTATGTCTGGGATCAGAACGGCAAGAAGTATCTCGATGGCCTGAGTGGCCTCTTCACCGTCAACATTGGACACGGCCGGCGCGAATTGGCAGATGCTGCGCATGAACAAATGAGCAAGCTCAGCTACTTCCCACTGTGGAACTACGCCACCGAACCGGCAATCGACTTGGCAAAGTGGCTTGCTGACCACGCACCAGGTGATTTGAACCGTGTGTTCTTTGCTGCTGGTGGCAGCGAAGCAGTTGAGTCGGCATGGAAGATGGCGATTCAGTACTTCCGCATGATCGGACAACCGCAACGTCGCAAGGTGATCAGCCGCGACTACGCGTATCACGGCACCACCATGGGTGCACTCTCCATCACCGGTGTTCCCGGACTACGTGAGAATTTCGAACCGCTGTTTCGCGAAGCAATCAAAGTTCGCAACACGAATCACTACCGCTGCGTCGTGTGCTCGAACCAAGCCGCTTGCACTCTTGATTGTGCCGATGACATCGAACGAAAGATCATTGAGGCCGGTCCCGAGACCGTCGCAATGGTGATTCTCGAGCCTATGCAGAACACCGGAGGCGCACTTGTTCCGCCAGAGGGTTACTGGCAACGCGCGCGACAAATCTGCGACAAGTACGGAATCTTGCTCGTGTCAGACGAGGTCATCTGTGCATTCGGACGCCTCGGACACTTTTTCGGTGCCGACCGCTTTGGTTATCAGCCCGACATGATCACGTTTGCCAAGGGCGTGACGAGTGGCTACGCACCACTCGGCGGCGTCATTGCAAGTGATCGCATCGCGGCTCCCTTCATCGAAGAGCCAACCGCAACTTTCCAACACGGCATCACGTTCGCTGGTCACCCCGTGTCAAGCGCGGTTGCCCTTGCGAACGTGAAAATCATGGAAGACGAAGACATCAACGGCAACGTATTGCGTCACGAGCCGATGTTCACCGACATGATGAAGTCACTGGGTGAATTGCCCATCGTCGGTGACGTGCGCGGATGTGGCTACTTCCATGTGCTCGAGCTGGTGCGCGACAAAGACACCAAGGAAACTTTCACTCGCGAGGAATGCGAATGGTTGCTGCGAGGTGTCCTGTCACCTCACTTCTTCAAGTCGGGGCTCATCTGTCGCACAGACGATCGCGCCGACCCCGTGGTTGTGCTTGCACCAACGCTCATCTGCGGCGAAGAAGAACTGAGCTTCATCGGAAACGTGTTGCACGAAGGCCTCACCGAAGCCTGGCGTCAATACCAATTGCGCTGAATCAGCTGTCGATATTGGCCATCACGTGCTTGATGCGCGTGTAGTCATCGAGGGCATAGGCCGAGAGGTCCTTGCCGTAGCCAGACTTCTTGTATCCACCGTGTGGCATCTCAGCCACCACTGGAATGTGCGTGTTGATCCACACACAACCAAAGTCAAGACCCTTTGCCATGCGCATCGCACGACCAAAATCCTTGGTCCACACCGATGATGCCAAGCCGTACTCAACTCCGTTTGCCCAACGAAGGGCCTGTTCTTCGTCTGAGAATTGCTGCACGGTGATGACCGGTCCGAAGATTTCGTTCTGAATCATCTCGTCGTCTTGCTTCAGGTCTGCAACCACCGTGGGTGAATAGAAGTACCCCTTGTCGCCGACTCGAGAACCGCCGGCAACCACGCGCGCGTGATTCGGCGTACGGTCGAGGAAGCCCGACACACGTGACAACTGGTTTGCATTATTGACAGGTCCGAACAACACCTCGTCATCGGTTGGCACACCCGTCTTCACGCCGCGTGCTTGCTCAGCGAGTGCATCGACGAAGTCTTTGTACACGCGCGGACCTGCGATTACACGTGTTGCCGCGGTGCAATCCTGGCCAGCGTTGAAGTAACCGGCAGTTGCGATTCCGGAAGCAGCAGCCTCGATATCTGCATCGTCGAACACGACGACGGGCGCTTTGCCACCGAGTTCAAGGTGCACTCGCTTCAAGGACTTTGCAGCAGCTTCTGCAACTTCCATTCCTGCCCGCACCGAACCAGTCACTGACACCATCGATGGCGTGTCGTGCACCACCATTGATCGGCCAGTGTCACGATCACCACAGATCACGTTGAACACGCCAGCAGGCAAGAATTCCGCTGCGATTTCTGCGAGCAACGTGGTTGTTGCGGGGGTCGTGTCCGATGGCTTCAGAACGACGGTGTTTCCGGCGGCAAGCGCGGGCGCAAACTTCCACACGGCCATCATCATCGGGTAGTTCCACGGTGCCACCTGAGCACACACGCCAACTGGCTCGCGCCGAATCATCGAGGTCATACCGCGCATGTACTCGCCTGCACTCTTACCTTCGAGCATGCGTGCGGCACCAGCAAAGAAACGAATCTGGTCAACCATCGGTGGTACTTCTTCGCTGCGGGTCATCGACACCGGTTTTCCGGTGTTCTGCACTTCAAGCGCAAGGATCTCCTCTGCTCGCGCCTCGATTGCGTCAGCGATACGGAACAGTGCAAGCGATCGCTCTGACGGCGTCGTGTTCTTCCACTCCTCGAATGCCGTTGCGGCTGCCGACATCGCGGCGTCAACATCGGCCTGTCCGCTCAGAGCCGCCTCGGCGTACTTCTCGCCCGAGACCGGGTCGATGACATCAGACGTACGACCGTCTTTTGCTGCTTGATGCTGGCCGTTGATGAAGTTGCTGAAGGTACGCATTTCAACAGTCTGTCCCAAACGGCCGGCCCTGAAAAACCGCGCTTCGAGGCCAGCGCGGGTAAGTCCTGCAGGGGACGAGACCTACCAGCAGGGCGATAGAGGTATTGCCGAGACGATAGACATGAAGCCATGACCGCGATTCGCACTGTCGGAGTTCCTAAAGAAGTCAAGCAAGCAGAAGGGCGTGTCGCATTGACGCCCGACGGTGTCCGCGAGTTCGAACGGCTCGGAATCAACGTGTACGTCGAAACTGGCGCAGGCGAAGGCGCATCAATCAGCGATGCCGACTTCGTGGCAGCGGGTGCGGACATCGTTCCGACTGCAGCTGACGCGTGGGCCTGCAACATGGTGGTGAAGGTGAAGGAACCAAAGCAGGAGGAATTCGCGTTCCTTCGCCCTGATCTCACGTTGTTCACCTACCTCCATCTCGCGGCATATCCAGAAGTTGCCAAAGCATTGGTTGCTGCCGGCACAACTGCCGTCGCCTACGAAACGGTCCAATTGAAAGACGGGTCGCTGCCGCTACTTGCACCAATGAGCGAGATCGCCGGTCGACTTGCACCACAGATGGGCGCGCACTTTCTCGAGCGACACAACGGTGGACGCGGAGTTCTCATGGGTGGCTCGCCTGGCGTTCGACCTGCACGCGTCGTCGTACTTGGTGCTGGCAACGTCGGATGGAGTGCTGCATGGATTGCTGCAGGCATGGAAGCTGAGGTGGTGCTTCTCGACAAAAACCTCGATCGTCTTCGATACGTCGATCAGATTCACCGAGGTCGCATCGTCACGTTGGCATCAAATCGTGGCGCCATTGAGCGAAGTGTCGCAGATGCAGATCTCGTCATCGGAGCTGTCCTGGTTGCCGGTGGTCGTGCACCAGTTGTCGTGTCTGAAGACATGGTGAAGACAATGAAGCCTGGTTCTGTCATTGTCGACGTGGCAGTTGACCAAGGCGGATGCATCGAAACAACGCGTGAGACCACCCACATGCAGCCGACATATAACTTGCACGGCGTGGTGCACTATGCGGTCGGCAACATGCCGGGTGCTGTTCCAAACACCAGCACGTATGCACTCACCAACGCGACACTTCCGTACCTTCTTGATGTTGCGACACTCGGTGCACGCGAGGCTGCTGCACAAAAAGAACCGATTCGACATGGTGTGAATGTGGTTGCCGGACAAGTGACCAATGAACCAGTTGCAACTGCACTGTCAGTGCCATTTGTGGAAGCGGCGAACGCCTTCGGGTGAGCTTCCTGACGACTTCGCACGATACGGTTCTGACATGGCGTCAATCGTCGGCGAACTAGACATTCCTCAACTTCCAGAATTCGGCCCCGACACCGATCGTGATGTGCGACTCGGCGCATTGAAAAGCGCTGCCGAATCATCGTGGATCGCGCGCGGAATGTTCGGCTACAACATTCTTCATTACGACGATGTCGTTGCATTTCTTCGTGACAAGCGCTGGTACAGCGCGGTCGGCCTCATCAGTGACATGCAAGTCGTGACGAACGAGCAGTACAAGGCTCGCCCTCGACGGACGTCCATCCTCTCAGCCGACGGCGACGAACATGTCCGCCTGCGTCGTCTCGTGGCGCCCGCGTTCAATCCCCGTTCTGCTGATCGTCTGCGACCATTCATGGCCGAAGTCATGAACTCGCTCATCGACCCCGTCGCTGAAGTCGGTTCATGCGAATTCGTGGCATCGATCTGTGAGCCCTACCCCATCCCGATTATTTGCGAGCTTCTCGGCGCACCCAAGGAAGACTGGAAGCTGTTCAGCCGAGTGGCGTCGGACATCTTGCGCATCTTCAATGGAAACATCGACCGAGATGCGGAACTCATCATGAGGGCGCAAGATGACCTCGACGAATACGTGCGCATGCTTATCGACAGCCGTCGTACTCAGCCCCGCGAGGACTTGTTGACCGACCTCATCGCAGCAGAGGAAGAAGGTGACCGACTCACTACCGACGAACTCGTGACGATGGTTGAAGCCGTCATCATTGGTGGCACGGACACCACTCGAAACCAGCTTGGTCTTGCAATCTCGGTCTTTGCCCGACATCCAGACCAATGGTCACTTCTCGCCGAACAGCCAGAGCTCGCTCCGCGCGCAGTTGAAGAAGTCATGAGGTACTTCGGTGCTGTTCGGGCTACAGGGCGCTACGCAACCGAAGACATCGAATACCGAGGTGTCCTCTTTCCGAAAGGCACCATCGTTTTCCCGACCATGGGTGTAGCCAACTATGACGAGTCGGTGTTTCCAGAACCCGAGACCTTCGACATCGCTCGGGAACCGGTCGGACAACCGCAACTGACGTTCGGCTCGGGTATTCACTATTGCCTCGGTGCTTCGCTCGCACGCGCGGAACTTCAAGTTGCATTGCCACTACTTGCACGCCGCATGCCGAATCTGCGGCTGACTGCAGAAGCCGAGTTCAAACCAGCAACATCAGGAATTTTTGGTGTCGACAAGTTGCCGATTGCATTTGATGCTGGCAACTAACGCGAATTCATCAGTCGCAACAACTGTCACGCCACCCACACGATGTGCATTTGAAGTGCGCATGTTCCGGGATGAGCGATGAGCCGCAATGCGGGCACTCAGGAAACGTTCCGTAGCGAGCGCGACATGCCGATGCCGTGTCGGCGGTGCCTTTGGAAACGCTTTCTGTCGATGAGTGTTGCATGGTTTCCATTGTTGCCGAAAGCGAAGCGTGCACTGAGCATCTCCATGCCGGGAGCAAGCGACTACTAGCGTCGCTGTCGCCCTATGTCCCCCACGTTTCGAACCACACGATCGCGCGAGGGCAAGAAACCATTCGAACCTGGCACTGCCCGATCTGCCATGCAGTACCGCGACTTCCGTCGAATGTGGTGGGGAAGCTTTCTCTCGAATGTCGGCAGCTGGATGCAAAATGTGGCGCTGCCGGCCTACATCTACAACCGCACCGAACAAGCCTGGATCGTCGGCTTGTTCATGGTTGCGCAACTTGGCCCACTGCTCGTGCTGTCCATTCCAGGCGGTGTCATCGCAGACCGATATGACCGTCGGCGTTGGTTGGCAGGTGCCCAAGCGATGCAATTGGCATTCTCATTGGGGTTGGCATTGTGTGCTGCTCTCGACTCGACCATCACGCTCTTGTTCATCATGCAATTGGGCGTTGGTGTCGGTAACGCACTGAACGCACCCGCATTCGGCGCCACATTGCCGAGCCTGGTACCACCTGAAGACTTGCCGGGTGCCGTTTCCCTGAACTCGGTGATCATCCAAGGCTCGCGCGTGGTCGGCCCCATCCTTGTTGCAATTCTCTTGGGTTTCGGACTCGAACCTTGGCATGTCTTTCTGTTCAATGCACTCACGTATGTGTTCGTCATCGCCGCCATCTTGAGCGTGACGATTCCCCACCACAATCCGCCTCCCGAAGAAGGTTGGCGATCGCTCACCCTTGGCTTCCGTTACGCCAAAGAACGGCCAGTCATCGGCCGAGTGTTGCTGTCGATGACCACGTTCTCGTTCATCTGCCTCGCTCACGTCGGGCTTTTTCCTGCGGTGGCCGAACTGAACTACGGCATCGATGCGGAATCATCGACGTACCAGTGGCTTTATTCCATCTGGGGACTCGGCGCCATGCTGGGTGCCCTCTCTGTGAGCACCGTGTTCTCACATGTCGACAAGCGAATGTCTGCTCGAAATGGTTTTGCCGCATTCGGCGTCGCACTTCTCGCGTTCAATTTTGCCGAGGGAAATGTGCTGGTCTTCACCACCGGTTTCACCCTTGGCTTTTTCTACTTCGTGACGACCACGTCACTTTTCACTGTGTTGCAAGCGCGACTGGACCATGCGATACGGGCGCGAGTCATTGCGCTCTGGTACATGGCTTTTGGGGGCGTGGTGCCAATCAGCTCGATTGTGTTCGGCCCTGTTGTTGATGCCATCGGACCTCGCATCGTGCTCGTTGCAGGAAGTGTCTGGGCATTTGTGCTCTTCCGTTGGTGTGACATCACTCGATTGGAAAAAACTCGTCAGGTCAGCTGATGTACCAGTCGCTCGAGCCCCGCAACTCGCGAACCCTTGACCAAGATCACACAGTCTTCGCCTAGCGAACTCAGTCTGGAGATTGCGTCTTGAAGCGAACATGCCGGTACCCCGTACAACAATGTGTCAACTGCGATGACCTCGACACCAACTTCAGTTGCAATCGAAGCAATGTGCTTGTGGTGGGTCTCTGCATCTTCTAGTTCTGCCATTACGCCCAAGACTGCAATTCGGCGCACTGCGGGCACCTCGGCAAGAGTTCGAATGGCAGCATCGGTGGACGTCGGATTCGCGTTGTATGCGTCATTCAGCAGTCGTGCACCTGATTGCGTCACCTGCCACTGCATACGGTCGCTTGACAAGCGCGCCTCGGCAATGCCGTGAAGCGCAGTGTGAAACGGCACTCCCAAGGCGATGGAAACAGCCACAGCTCCGAGAGCATTCGTTGCCATGTGTACCCCAGGCACTGGCACCGCTAGGTCGGCAGACATTCCGTCACACCGCACACGCATGTTCACTCGGCCCGCACTGTCGACAGCGGTGACGTGCCCGTGCACATCGGCGGATGCATCGAAGCCGAATGTGCGGATGCGACAGTTCGCATGACGCATCAGATCGTGCGCGTAGGGGTCGTCCAAGTTCACTATGGAGACACCATCAGCCGGGAGACTGTCGAACAACTCGGCTTTGGCGCGCACGACTCCTTCGATGCCTCCCACCCTCTCGGTGTGAGCATGACCGATTTTCGTGATGACGCCGACTGTCGGATTCGCCACGTCACATAGTCGCTCGATCTCGTGGAAGCCACGCATTCCCATCTCAAGCACCAGAACTTCGGTGTCTGCTGGCGCATTGAGGATGGTCGCCGGCAAACCAATGTCGTTGTTCAGACTCTTGAAACTTGCAGAAACAACCGGATGATGTGCAGCAAGAGCAGAACGAACGAGGTCTTTCATTGACGTCTTTCCCACTGACCCAGTGATTCCGACAACCCGATCGTGAAGCAACGGAAAACCGTGGTGGCGAGAGTGCGTTGCGAGAGTGCCCAACGCAGCAATCGTGTCGTGCACGACAATCTGCGGAATATTCACATCGACTCGGTGGTCCACCAAGGCCACCGGTGCACCGCGAGACAGAGCGTCCGCGATGTATTCATGTCCGTCACGGTCTCCACGCACTGCGACGAACATTTGTCCTGGCGTGAGCGTGCGTGAGTCATACGACACGCCATCACACACGACGTTGTCCCATTCCGAATGCAAACCTGAAAGTGAGGCATTCAGCGTATGTGCGACATCTGCCGCCCTGAAACGCATGGCAACGACCCTAGCGGGGAGTACCGTCTTGGAAATGGCGTCCACCGACATGCGCACGACACTCGTGGTGTTGTACGGCGGTCGTTCTGCTGAACACGATGTAAGTCGAGTGACTGCGGCACACGTTCTTCGCGCAGTCGATCACTCGGCGTTTCGAGTGGTGCCAGTTGGCATCTCTCGCGACGGCGAATGGACCATTGATGAGTCATTGGTGGCGCTGCTCGATGCGGGTGCACACGGTTTACCGGCCGAACTCACCGTTGGCGGTGCGAGCACTTCCAGTTCAGTCATCGCGACAACTGCAGCAACTGGCCCTGTCGTGGTCCTCCCACTTCTGCATGGACCACTCGGCGAAGACGGCACCATTCAAGGCCTGCTTGAAGTTCTCGACGTTCCGTATGTGGGCAGCGGTGTACTTGCTTCTGCGGCAGCGATGGACAAAGGAATTGCCAAAGTGATCCTCGCGCAGCAGGGAATTCCCCAAGTTGAGTGGCGTACTTTCCACATTGATGCCATCACCCCTCGCACCATCGACGAGGCCATCGATTTTCTGGGTCTCCCCCTCTTCGTGAAGCCAGCCAACATGGGGTCGTCAATCGGTGTCAGCAAGGCGAAGTCTCACGAAGAGGTGCGCGAGGCGGTCGCCAAGGCGGCGACATACGACGAATGGATCGTGTTTGAGGAAGCAGCACACGGCCGCGAAATAGAAGTGGCGGTGCTCGGCAATCTTCGACCAGAAGCATCTGTTGCCGGCGAGATCATTCCCTCGCGTGAGTTCTACGACTACGAAGACAAATACATCATTGACGGTGCGCGACTTGAAGTACCTGCACATCTCGATGCGGAGGCATCAGAAGAAGTTCGGCGCCTTGCAGTGCGCGCATTCGCTGCACTGCGTTGCGAGGGAATGGCGCGCGTCGACTTCTTCTACGAAGAAAATGGTCGAGGTTTTCTGTGCAACGAGATCAACACGATTCCGGGGTTCACCCCCATTTCGATGTACCCAAAACTTTGGCAAGCCACCGGTGTTTCATACTCGCAGCTCGTTGACACGTTGGTGAAGCTCGCTATCGAGCGTCACTCGCGCAAACGTCGCAACACTGACCGCTGACCGCGGCGACGATCACTGGCCGGCGGCCGGAATGTTGATGACGTCGCCGATAAGCAACACCACCGTGCCGATGTCGCTCCAATTGTTGGCTACCAAGAGTGCATTCGTTGACACGCAGAACTTCTTGCGAATCTTGAAAATCGAGTCGTTCGGCTGCACCGTGTACGAGCCGGCCGGACGCGTGCCACAACCTGCCAGTGCGGGGTCTGGGGCCGAGGTAGCCGCAGTAGTCGCTCCGGTCGCCGGGTCAACGACCTGCGGAACGGTTGCCACAGCTTGCGGTGGAATACGAATGGTCTCCCCCGGATACGGGAACTGTGCAGTGCTCACCCATCCGTTGTACGCAAGCAAGGTGGTGACTGAAATGCCGTACTTGTTGGCTACCGCAATCGGTGAGTCACCAGCTTGCACGGTGTAGGTCTGTTCAGAGCCAACTGCATTCGGTGGCAATGTCGTGGTGGAACCGGGCGCCGTGCTCGACACAGGCGGGATGGTGGCAAAGTCGGTGGGCTGCACCGGCACGACAGTTGTGGCAACACCGAGAGTGTCTCCACCGCAAGCTGAGATTGCGCCGGCGAGAGCAATGACGAACGCCGCAGGTAAGGCGACATTGACCGCACGTTGCAGTCGACGGTGGGTTGTCGGCACGAGCACCAAGAGTAGGGGCTATCGCCCGCCAATTGGTGTCAGACCAAGTGAGTCTGGCCAACGGCTGTGCAGTTGAGTCAGGCCAACGGCCGTGCAGTCGGCGCTATCGGCCGAGGCAGAGACGTTGATCCCATCAAGTAGCCATCGACACCGGCTGCGCATGCCCTTCCTTCTGCGATGGCCCACACGATGAGACTCTGACCACGACCCATGTCGCCCGCAACGAACACTCCGGGAACGCTCGACATGTAGTCGTCATCACGTTTCACGTTGCCGCGCTCGTCGAGCACAACTCCGAGCTCTTCGAGCCAAGAACCTTTCTCAGGTCCGACAAATCCGAGTGCGAGAAACACAAGGTCGGCTGGCAACTCACGTTCGCTGCCTGCGATCTTTTCGAATTTTCCGTTGACGAATTCAACTTCGTGCAACAACAGGGCTTTCACGTTGCCGTTGCCGTCATCGATGAAGCGTTCGGTGTTCACACTGAAGAGGCGATCGCCGCCTTCTTCATGCGCCGATGACACTCGGTACACAAGACTCCACTGCGGCCACGGATTCGACGCTGCGCGCTCTTCCGGTGGCCGTGGCATGATCTCGAGCTGTGTCACGCTGAGTGCACCTTGTCGATGCGCCGTACCGAGACAATCAGCACCGGTGTCGCCGCCACCGATGATGATGACGTGTTTGCCTTCTGCCGAGATGGCGGGGTTGGTGAAATCGCCTTCTTGCACTTTGTTCGCGATGGGCAGGTACTCCATGGCCTGGTGAATGCCACGAAGTTTTCTGCCCGGAATATCGAGGTCTCGCCATGCTGTCGCCCCGCATGCGAGTACGACTGCATCGTGTGATGCACGTAGTACTTCCATGTCGACTGTGACACCGACTTCAGCGTTGGTACGGAACTCCGTGCCTTCCTGGCGCATCTGGTCGAGCCGACGCTCGATGTGACGCTTCTCCATTTTGAATTCAGGAATGCCATAACGCAGCAATCCGCCGATGCGATCAGAGCGCTCGAGAACAACGACATCATGACCTGCGCGAGTCAACTGTTGCGCGACAGCAAGTCCTGCAGGTCCGCTGCCGATCACCGCCACTCGTTTGCCCGTCTTTGTGCGTGCAATCTGCGGTTCGATCCAACCGTTGTCCCATGCTGTGTCAACAATGGTGACCTCAACTTGCTTGATGGATACAGGGTCTTGATTGATGCCGAGCACACATGCCGCTTCACATGGTGCCGGACACAAACGCCCGGTGAACTCTGGGAAGTTGTTTGTGGCGTGCAAGCGGTCGATGGCATCTCGCCAGTGCTCGCGATACACCAAGTCGTTCCAGTCCGGAATGAGATTGCCGAGCGGACAACCGTTGTTGCAGAAAGGAATGCCACAATCCATGCAGCGCCCGGCCTGCTCGCGCAGCACTGACTGATCGAATGGCTCATACACCTCGCGCCAATCGCGAAGTCGCACGGGCACAGGTCGACGCGTCGGCCCCTTGCGTCCCCACTTCAAGAATCCGGTTGCCTCACCCACGAGTCACTCCCATCACTGCATCGGTGGTCTCGTCTTCTGACCACTTTTTGGCTTGTGCTTCTGCCAACACTTCAAGGACTCGCTTGTAGTCACGAGGCATCACCTTGCGGAAATGTCCGATTTCGACGTTCCACAGTTTCAAGATGCGCCCCGCCACTGCCGAGCCGGTGAAGTGTTGATGGCGCTCGATGATGGTGCGTAGTTCACTTTCAGACGCACCTTCCACTGGCTCGATGTCCACGAGTTCGTAGTTCACGTTGTCGGGGAATCGACCGTGCGGGTCATAGACGTAGGCGACGCCACCCGACATACCGGCAGCGAAGTTGCGTCCGGTCGGTCCAAGCACTACGACGGTGCCTCCGGTCATGTATTCGCATCCGTGGTCACCGACACCTTCGACGACGGCCGTTGCTCCTGAGTTGCGCACACAGAATCGCTCTCCGACAATGCCGCGCAGGAAGATTTCGCCGCTCGTGGCTCCGTAACCAATGACGTTTCCAGCGATGACATTGTCCTCCGCTTGAAACTGAACACTCGAGTGTGGGTGCACGACGAGTCGACCACCAGAGAGTCCCTTGCCCAAGTAGTCGTTGCTGTCACCTTCGAGACGCATCTCAATACCTGCAGGAACGAATGCGCCGAAGCTTTGACCGGCTGAACCGGTGAAATGAATCTGAATGGTGCCGTCGGGCAACCCATCACCACCCCACGCCTTGGTCACTTCATGGCCAAGCATTGTTCCGACTGTGCGGTTGACGTTGCGAATCGGCAACTCGATACGAGTCGGCCGTGCATCGGCAATAGCCTCACGCGACAACTCGATGAGTTGCTTGTCCAGTGCTTCATCGAGGCCGTGGTCTTGAGCGACTGAATGATGAAGTGTCTGGCCGTAAGGGTTCTGAGGCACTTCCAACATCGGCGAGATGTCCAAACCACGTGCCTTCCAGTGCTCGACTGCAGCACGAGTCTCGATCATCTCGACATGACCGATTGCTTCCTGCAGTGAACGGAACCCGAGAGCTGCCAAATATTCGCGCACCTCTTCGGCGATGAATTCGAAGAAGTTCACCACGAATTCGGGTTTGCCACTGAAACGACTACGCAACACTGGATTCTGTGTCGCGATACCCACCGGACATGTGTCGAGATGACACACACGCATCATGATGCATCCACTGACAACCAACGGAGCAGTGGCGAAACCGAATTCTTCTGCGCCAAGCAGCGCAGCCATGATGACGTCGCGACCAGTCTTCATCTGACCGTCTGTTTGCACAACGATGCGGTCTCGCAAACCGTTCAACAACAGAGTCTGTTGTGTCTCGGCGAGACCCAACTCCCATGGCGCACCAGCGTGCTTGAGTGACGTCAAAGGTGACGCCCCAGTCCCACCGTCGTGCCCAGAGATGAGAACCACATCGGCCTTCGCCTTGCTGACGCCTGCTGCAACTGTGCCGACACCGACTTCCGCCACGAGCTTCACGTGTACGCGAGCTGAAGGGTTCGAATTCTTCAAGTCATGAATCAATTGCTTCAGGTCTTCAATCGAATAGATGTCGTGGTGTGGTGGCGGACTGATGAGACCGACGCCGGGCGTGCTGTGGCGGGTCTTTGCCACCCACGGATACACCTTGTGTCCCGGCAACTGACCACCTTCGCCAGGCTTTGCACCTTGCGCCATTTTGATCTGCAGATCATCAGCATTGACCAGATATTCGCTTGTCACGCCGAAGCGACCCGATGCAACTTGCTTGATTGAACTGCGCTTCGAGTCGCCATTTGGAAGTGGCAAGAATCGCTCTGGGTCCTCGCCGCCTTCACCCGTATTGCTCTTTGCGCCGATGCGATTCATCGCGATGGCAAGTGTCTCGTGTGCTTCGGCCGAGATTGAGCCGTAGCTCATCGCACCAGTCGAGAAACGCTTGACGATTTCTGACACTGGCTCAACTTCTTCAATCGGCACTGGGGATCGTTCATCGGTCTTCAGGTCGAACAATCCACGCAACGTGCACAACGTGCGCGACTGGTCATCGACTGCACGCGTGTACTGCTTGAAGACATCCCAACGCTTCGCTCGGGTGGCGTGCTGCAAGCGGTAAACCGTCTCAGGATTGAACAGGTGGTACTCGCCTTCCCGACGCCACTGATACTCGCCACCTAGCTCTAACTTGCGGTGTGCGCGCTGCTCGGGTCGCGCCGGATGTGCCATGGCGTGTCGAACGGCAACTTCTTGCGCGATCTCATTAAGTCCGATGCCACCAAGACGCGACACCGTTCCGCTGAAGTATTCATCAACCAACTCTTGAGCAAGTCCGATGGCTTCAAAGATCTGGGCACCGGTGTACGAAGCGACTGTCGACACTCCCATCTTCGACATCACTTTCAGCACGCCTTTGCCGCTGGCCTTGATGTAGTTCTTCACTGCTTTGTGCGGGTCCATTCCGCCCAATGAGTGCAGACCCTTTCCGCCATCTGCGGCAATCATGTCTTCGATTGACTCGAATGCGAGATACGGATTGATTGCTCCTGCACCGAATCCGACCAGAAGTGCCATGTGGTGAACTTCACGAGCATCCCCACATTCGACGATGAGTCCTACTTGGGTTCGTGTCTTCTCGCGAATGAGATGATGATGCACCGCCCCGGTCAGCAAGAGTGACGGAACCGGCGCATACACCTCATCGCTGTTGCGATCGGACAACACGAGAATGCGTGCACCAGAAGCAATCGCCGCTGATGCTTCCTCGCGAACGCGGTCGAGCGCGGTGCGCAAGCCTTCGCCGCCCTCCGCAACGCGATACAGACCACTAATGACGGTGCACTCAAGGTGTGGCATGTTGCCGTCATCATTGATGTGGATGATTTTTGCGAGGTCATCGTTGTCGAGAATCGGGAACGGAAGAGTCAGCTGGCGACAACTGTCAGGGCCGGGCGCCAGAAGGTTTGCTTCGGGTCCGACACTGGTGCCAACGGACGTCACCACTTCTTCGCGAATCGCATCGAGCGGTGGGTTCGTCACCTGCGCGAACAGTTGTTGGAAGTAGTCGAACAACAGACGTGACTTTTCCGACAGCACGGCAATCGGCGTATCGGTGCCCATCGACCCGATGGGCTCGGCTCCGGTGCGTGCCGTCGGCGCAAGAATCACTTTCAACTCTTCGTGTGTGTAACCGAACATCTGCTGGCGACGCATTACGCTGTCGTGGCTGTGCACCACGTGCTCGCGCGGGGGAAGGTCGTCAAGTTTTGTCAACCCGCTCTCGAGCCACTGCGCATACGGATGCTCTGATGCCAACTCGAGCTTGATCTCCTCGTCATCGACGACGCGTCCAAGATCTGTGTCGATGAGGAACATGCGACCTGGCTGCAGTCGACCCTTTCGCACGACACGAGATGGTTCGATATCCAGAACGCCCGCTTCCGAGGCGAGCACCACGAGATCATCGCTCGTGATCCAATAGCGACCTGGGCGAAGACCGTTGCGGTCGAGCACTGCACCGATGACAGAGCCGTCGGTGAATGCAACGTTTGCAGGGCCGTCCCAAGGCTCCATCAACGATGCGTGGTACTGGTAGAACGCTCGCTTGCGAGGGTCCATGCGCTCGTTGTTTTCCCACGCTTCAGGAATCATCATGAGCAAGGCATGCGGGAGTGTTCGACCTCCGAGATGCAACAACTCGAGCACCTCGTCGAAGCTCGCACTGTCACTCATTCCGTCAGTGATGATCGGAAACGCACGATCAAGACCGGGAATGAGATTGCTCTCGAGCAATGCTTCGCGAGTACGCATCCAGTTGCGGTTGCCCTGCACGGTGTTGATCTCGCCGTTGTGTGCGACGTAGCGATACGGGTGCGCGAGCGGCCACGATGGAAACGTGTTGGTGCTGAAACGGCTGTGCACCAAAGCGAGTGCAGACTCCATGCGCTCGTCCCAAAGGTCTGGATAGAAATCGCCCAACTCAGGGGTCGTGAGCATGCCCTTGTACACAAGTGTTCGTGCCGACAGGCTGGGGAAATACGTGCGTATATCGCCAACGAGTTCGTGTTCGATGCGCTTGCGAACGATGAAGATCTTGCGGTCAAGGTCAATGCCCACTGCCCCATTCGGGTCGTCGAGCACGTAGTGACGGATGGTCGGCATGACAGCGCGTGCCGATGCACCGAGACAATCGGGGTTCACCGGAACGTCACGCCAACCGAGTGGACGAAGTCCCTCTTCTTTTGTGATGCGCTCGACACTTGCCATCGCTTCGGATGCCCGCGAGTGATCGGCGGGCAAAAAACACAGACCAGCTGCATATGCGCCAGCAGGTGGCAACTCGAATGACATCACGCCACGCAGAAACGCGTCTGGCACCTGAATCAGAATTCCGGCACCGTCGCCCGTTTCGGCCTCGGCCCCAGTTGCACCGCGATGTTCCATGTTGCAGAGCGCGGTGATGCCGAGCGTCACGATGTCGCGACTGCGAACGCCTTTGAGGTTGGCGACGAACGAGACACCACAGGCGTCGTGTTCAAAGCGCGGGTCGTAGAGACCGGTGGCCGCGGGCATGTCTGGATTCATGGTGTTGTCGTTTCGTGAACAGCGCAAAGCGCACAAGTTTCTACGGAATGGGTGAAGACGACGCTGTTTTCACCCGGGACAACGCTGGCCCAAGCAGGAAGAAGTCTACCGTCGCCCAAGCGACGTATCAAAGCGATTACGAACGTTTGATGCTGGCGTCGCTGAACCGAGGCTCACGCTTTTCGAAGTACGCGGCCACCGACTCGATCTGGTTGTGCTGCCCTATGAGCGACTGGATCACGGTTTGCTCATCGGCGAACTGCTGAGCTGCGTCTTCGTTCACTCGTGAATTGATCAGCTCTTTCGCACCGCGGACGGCATCGGGACTGACGGCACATATGTCACGGGCGAGGGCCATCGCCGACGCCAACGGGTCGTCAGAGAGAGAGGTGACAAGACCGAGTGCATGCGCTTCTGCGCCCTCAAAGATGCGCGCGGTGAACACGAGTTCCTTCGCGACGTCGGGGCGCACGTGACGCGTGATCGTCAATGTTCCGGTCATGTCAGGAATGAGTCCCCAAAAAGTTTCACGCACACTGAACTTGGTCGCCGGATGAGCGATGCGGATGTCGGCGCCCATCGCTATTTGAATACCACCGCCCAAGGCATGTCCGTGAAGTGCCGCGATGACCGGCATAGGTACTTCTTGCCACACCCACGCCGATTGTTGCGCGAGGTGAGTGACACGACCACCAGTGCCCATGATCGAAGGTGCGTCACTTGCAGATGGTGAACCGGAGTCACCCGCGAGCGCACCCATGCTGGCAAGGTCAAGACCCGCGCAGAAAGAAGACCCCTCGCCACTCAACACCACAACTCGCACGTCATCTCTGCACTTCAGCGCCTCTCCCGTGCTCACCAAGGCAAGAAACATGTCGGGGTCGAGGGCATTGCGTTTGTCGGGTCGATTCAGCCGAACATCGGCGATGCCATTGCTCACGGTCATTTTCACGCGGTCTGACATGGCCGAAGTCTCTCATGTCAGAAGCCGGCATGTGTCATGGCGGTGCAAGCAACCGTTGTTGGTGGTGCAATGATGAGGCGCATGAAGTTGAACCTCACCGCCGACGAAGTGCTCGCAACAACTCGCAGCGTGCGCAAACGCTTGGATTTCGACAAGCCTGTCGAGCGAAAAGTGGTCGAAGAATGTCTCGAGTTGGCCATGCAGGCCCCGACCGGGTCGAACAGCCAAGGCTGGCACTGGATCGTCGTCGAAGACGCAACAAAGAAGAAACGCTTGCAAGAGATCTACCGGCGCAATTTTGAGATCTACGCCAACTTTCCAGGTCGTGACTACCCCACTGGAGACACGCGAGCAGAGCGCCAAGGAGCCGTACGTGACTCAGCGTTCTATCTTGCCGACAATTTCCACCGCGCGCCGTTGCTCCTCATTCCCGCCATCGAGGGGCGTCTCGACAACCTTCCGTCATTCATGACCGCATCGGCTTGGGGCTCGCTGCTTCCCGCAGTGTGGAGCTTCATGCTTGCCTTGCGCGAACGTGGCATGGGGTCAGCTTGGACCACCATCCACCTCATGAACGATGGCGAAAAAGAGGCGGCGGACTTGCTGGGAATTCCCTTTGACGCAGTGTCACAAGGTGGGCTCTTCCCCATCGCCTACACCGTTGGAACCGAATTCAAACCGGCAAAGCGTGAGCCGTTGGAAAGCGTTCTTCACTGGAACAAGTGGTGACCGGCGCCATGACGTCGACACTTGCCACATACGAACGTCGTGATGGCATCGGCGTCATCACAATGGACGATGGAAAAGCGAATGCCGTATCGCTTGCAATGCAGGCGGCTTTGTCTAGCGCTCTCGACAAAGCCGAGGCTGACGAGGTCCCCATCATCCTCACCGGTCGTGCTGGTTTCTTTTCGGCCGGCTTCGATTTGAAAACAATTGCAGCAGGAGGAAAGGACACCGTCGACATGCTGAACGGTGGAATCGAGTTGGCAATGCGGCTTCTTGACTTTCCGCGACCGGTCATTGCCGCAAGTGGCGGACATGCAATCGCCATGGGCGTTTTTCTCCTGCAATCATGCGACTACCGCATCGGCGTTCACGGATCTCACCGGTACACCGCGAATGAAGTGGCGATTGGTATGGCCATGCCACTTTCAACAATTGAAATTCTTCGTCAGCGTGTCACGCCAACAGCGTTGACCAGATCAGTTCTGCTTGCGGAAGTCTTCACACCTCAGAATGCGGTCGAAAACGGTCTGCTCGATGCAGTCGTCGACCAAGACGAGTTGATGAACACTGCTACGACACTTGCCGCATCGTTCTCAGCCCTCGATCGCGCGGCGCACGCACACAGCAAGCGCCGCTTGCGTGGACCTGTGCTCGCTGCTATTCGTGATGGTCTCGCCCGCGACAACGAGGCATGGCGCGCGCAATTTCTGAAGTGACAATTCACCAACACGGGCTGTTGGCGTTACTCCACAAGTCTTAGACCACTTGGCGCGATTGACGGTTCTGCCGATGGCAGGTCGACAACGAATTCGGTGCGGTGCCCAGGAAACACGTGATGAGACACCAACACTGTCTTGCCGTCTGCGCCGGTGGTGACTCGTCTGCAGCGCAACACTGGGGCACCTTCGGGAACGTTCAGATGTAGTGCTTCTGTCTTGGTGGCAGCGTCGGCGGCGATGGTTTGGGTTGCGCCTTGAAGTGGAACGTCGAGCAATTCATAAAACGGTGTTCGCTCGACATCGGCACGCGACAAATGCTGCCCGCGCTCTGCCGCACACCACACGGTGACAAGTGCGAATGGTTCGTTGTCGGCCAAGTTGATACGGAGCACTCGAAGCACGTTCTGCGTGCCGAGTGCGCGCGCCACATCACGCGGCGCTTTCTCAAACGCAAACTCGAGCACATGTCGCTCAGGTGTCATTCCACTTGCCCGCATCTGATCTTCGATCGTCGCGAGTCTGCCGAGCGGCTGACGCACGGGGTCACCAGCGACGAACCAACCGAAACCCTGACGTGAATCGACGAGTCCTTCGTCACGCAACATCTCGAGCGCCTTGCGCACCGTCACGCGACTGACAGAAAACTCCGAAGACAGCTCGGCTTCACTGGGTAGGAGGCGACCTGAGGCATAGGCCCCTGATTGCACTCGTGAGCGAAGCTCGTCGGCGATGCGGTGATAGCGGATTGTGCGCACTTGTATTAGAGTTGTATACACAAGTAATCGACACAAGTCAACATCCCCACACGAAGAGGAGCCGTTATGGCAGTGAGTGCAGGAACCCCGCAAGAACTCGTCGACAAGGTGTACGCCTCCCTTCCCGAACGCGCAGCACTAGGTCGCAAGCGACTAGGCCGGCCACTCACACTTGCGGAAAAGATTCTCATCAACCACTTGGCTGACCCTGCAAACCAAGAAATGGAAAGAGGTCGCAGCTACGCCGACTTCCATCCAGATCGAGTTGCAATGCAAGACGCAACGGCCCAGATGGCTTTGCTGCAGTTCATGACCGCAGGCCTTCCTCAAACAGCAGTGCCATCCACCGTGCACTGCGACCACCTGATCCTCGCAAAAGTCGGTGCGGCCAAAGACTTGAAGATCGCCAACGACAACAACCGCGAGGTGTACGACTTCTTGCGCTCGGTCAGCGCGAAGTACGGCATCGGATTCTGGGGTCCTGGCTCCGGAATCATCCACCAAGTGGTGCTCGAGAACTACGCATTTCCTGGCGGAATGATGATCGGCACCGACAGCCACACGCCGAATGCCGGTGGACTCGGCATGGTGGCAATTGGCGTCGGCGGAGCAGATGCAGTCGACGTGATGACCGGCTTTCCGTTCAACGTTCGTTGGCCAAAAGTCATCGGCGTGAAGCTCACCGGAGAACTTTCTGGTTGGGCCAGCCCGAAAGATGTCATCTTGGAAGTTGCTCGTCAACTCACCGTCGAAGGTGGCACCGGAGCAATCGTTGAATACTTCGGACCCGGAGCCGACTCCATTTCGGCAACAGGCAAAGCAACCATCTGCAACATGGGTGCAGAAATTGGGGCCACGTGTTCCGTGTTCCCGTATGACCACAACATGGCGATGTATCTCAAGTCGACTGGCCGCGAATCAATCGCTGATGCGGCTGACAAAGTGGCAGCAGAACTTCGTCCCGACGACGGCGCGCAGTACGACAGTGTGCTCGAGATCAACCTGTCATCTCTCAAACCACTCATCAACGGTCCGCACTCCCCCGACCGCGCACACACAGTCGGCTCAGGCGTCGGCACCGCGGCACGTGAGAACAACTGGCCACTCGAAGTGAGCGCAGCGCTTATCGGGTCCTGTACCAACTCGTCATACGAAGACATCACGCGTGCGGCCTCGGTTGCTCGACAAGCCGCCGCCAAGGGTCTGCGCGCAAAGACCGAGCTTTTGATCTCACCAGGTAGCGAACAAATTCGCGCGACCATCGAGCGTGACGGACTTCTCGCCGACCTTGAAGCCATCGGTGCAACCGTTCTTGCGAACGCTTGCGGTCCGTGCATCGGTCAGTGGGAACGTGCGTCTGACACAACCGCGAAGCCGAACAGCATTGTCAACTCGTTCAATCGAAATTTTCCGAAGCGCAACGACGGTTCTGCCAACACGTTGTCGTTTGTGACGAGCCCTGACACTGTCATCGCCATTGCGCTCGCAGGACGACTCGACTTCGATCCCACCAGCGACACAATTACGGCACCTGATGGCACGCAAGTGCGCCTCGACCCGCCCGTCGGCGAAGTGTTGCCTTCGGCTGGATACGACCCAGGTGTCGACACCTTTACTGCTCCTCCTGGAAATGGATCTGGAGTTGTGGTGGAAGTGAGTCCGACGAGCGATCGTCTCCAGTTGTTCGAGGCGTTCCCAGCATGGGATGGCAAGGACTACGTCGAGCTTCCTGTTCTGATGAAAGCCCAGGGAAAGTGCACCACGGACCACATCTCGGCAGCCGGAAAGTGGCTGACCTATCGCGGTCACCTCGAAAACATCTCGGGCAACTTGTTCATCGGCGCTGTCAATGCATTTGGAGGTGCCGTGGGTGAAGGCCTTGACATCACCGATGGAGGTCGTCGCAGTTACCCAGACATCGCAAAGCGCTACAGCGAAGCCGGAATTCGCTGGTGTGCAATCGGTGACCAGAACTATGGCGAAGGTTCGTCTCGTGAACATGCCGCGATGGAGCCGCGATTCCGCGGTGGCGTGGTGATCTTTGCTCGTTCGTTCGCTCGCATCCACGAAACGAACTTGAAGAAGCAAGGACTCGTTCCGCTGACCTTTTCTGACCCAACCACGTACGACCAGATTGACGAGACGGATCGCATCAGCGTGCTGAATCTGCCCCCGGTTCCCGACAAGCCGGTTGCATGTCGAATCACAAAAGCTGACGGACGAACCATCGACTTCGAGGCCAAGCACACCTTCAGCGACGAACAGGTGGAATGGTTCAAGGCTGGCTCTGCGCTCAACATCGTGCGCCAGAAAGTGGCTGGCAAGAAATAGGTGACGCAGGTTGCTCCTTGCACCGGTTGACCAACGTCAATCGGTGCCGGGGCGCCTTTGTACTTCACCCTCGGGATCACCCACGTAGTTCGCCGGGTACGCACGACGAAGTTCGTCAGCACTCGGTTCACGCTGCTCACGTGCTTCGGGCGGCAGTAGCGACATAATCGCGCTCATGATGCGCGACGTGTCCACTTCACTCGACATCCGCGACAGCGCGACAGGTGCCCCCACCTTGATGGTGATGGTCGGTGGCGACGTCACATTGGTGATGTTTGGCACGCGTGAATTTCGCGGCCACACGTGTTCTGTACCCCACAGACCAATTGGCACCACTGGCACTCCGGTAACAGCCGCAAGTCGTGCAGCCCCCCAGCGACCTTTCAGTTCGGGATCAAAGAATGCACGACCCCGCGGAATGGTGCCTTGAGGCATGAGTGCGACCATATCGCCAGCCTTCAACGCACGCTCTGCAGCCTGAAGAGGCTCGTCACTTCCTGTTCCGCGGTCAACACGAATTCCGCCCATGGCCGCTGCGATTGGTCCGATGACTGGTGCGTCGAACACTTCTTTTTTTCCGAGGAACCTGACAGTGCGACCACTTCGCGCCACGACCATCGCAATTGCAGCAACATCAAAGTAACTGCGATGATTCGCACACAACAACGCTCCGCCGACTGACGGGATGTTCTCGATGCCGCTGATGTCGAAGCGCGCATACCGGAAGAACTCGGGTCGACTGAACTGCAGTGCCAGTCGCTGTAGCTCGAGACCAACGACAGGAATCTTCACCACACCTGGTGGAGTGGAGAAATCCCTGACGGGCCAACGACGTGCCGTTGCCATCAGAGCAAGTCGGACATCAGGGTTGACCGCAGTCGGATGACCGACGGACGACAACAATGGTTCGTCGTACACGCTGTCGCTGTACGCGTGACAGTCTGCAAGACGAATGCCGCGCGCATCGCACCACTCGCGCACAGCTTGCAACTTCCCTTTCGACCACACGTACGGTCCGACAATGTCGCCGGTATATCTGCCGTTGTCATCGACTTCGTATGTCGTGGCGATGACATCGTCAAAACCCATTGCCACAGCGAACGGTTCGATGAGGTCACGCGGTGTCGTGGTAGCCAACACCACACGTCGGCCGTTCCGCTGATGATCGCGCACAACATCGAGCGCATACGGTTGCAGTCGCTTGGTGAGATCGCCAACCGCCGATGCAGCTGCGGTGCGTACTGCGGATTGACTGTGTCCTTTGAATGCATGCACTGCTTGTCGCCCGAGTGCCATCGACGGAAGGTTCTCGCCGAACACCGAGAACAACTTGTAGACGAGTGATTCACCAGGAATGTCTCGAGTGACGACCCCAGCCGAACGTAGGGCGTGCGACACCACTTCTCCTGAGGCCCCAGACAGCAGCGTGCGGTCGAGGTCGAAGAATGCGGCAGATCCGCTCATTGTCGGGAGGCTAACGCCACAACGGGAAAGGCCCCGCCTGGGGGTGCGGGGCCTCTCAACCTAAACCCGATGGTGGGGGACCATCTGTGGGTTCTTGCGGCCGGGCTACGGGGGATGCCCGGCTCGTTTTGTTGTTTCTTATTCTTGCCGAAGGCGGGAATGGGCTCAAGGTAAATGGCGCAAATTAGGTCTTCTGGCGCTGTGATAGTTGACACAACGAAGTCCACGCGCAGTGCAGTGAAGTGATGAGCACCACATAGTGTTGCTCATCGTGGGTGATGAACTTCTTGCATTGCAAGCCAAAGTTCCTGGCGCCGCGTCAGCAGATGTGCGCACTCTTGCAAATGGTCGCTCGGTTGTGTGGCTGAATGTCGACGGGTCACATCACAAAGGTGCACTCTCCGGTGCTGCTTCCGAAGTGATTGCCAATGCCGCAACTTCGGCACGCACTCAAGGACTTCCGTTCGTTGCTGTCATGGAATCATCAGGTGCCGACATTCTCGAAGGAATCTCTGCCCTTCACGGCTGGGGTCGCGCCGCTCGCTCAATTGCCGAATGCTCGGGCGTAGTGCCGACCATCTTCATCGTCACTGGTCCGGCCGTGTCGGGTCCTGCGTTGCTCATCGGACTTGCTGATGTGGTCGTGATGACAAATGATGCGTACGCATTCGTAAGCGGACCGACGATGGTCGCTGAGTTCACCGGTATCAATGTGAGCACTGACGAACTCGGTGGTGCATCAACCCATGCACGTACCAGCGGCGCAGCAACTGCTGTGGTTGAAACACTGGGCGATGCGATCGAGTGGGTTGAAGCGTTCTTGTCATTTGTGCCGGACAACGTCAATCAGCTACCGGCCAATGTCGACCACGGTGACTCAGATGACCGTGCGACACCCGAGGCTGGAGACCTCATCCCAGAATCCTCCACTGGCAGTTACGACGTGCGAAGCGTCATCAGCTCTCTCGTTGACGACGGCTACCAGCTCGAATTGCGACCGCGTTGGGCGACGAATGTCGTTACGTCGCTCGCATCAATTGCTGGCTACCCCGTCGGCATCGTCGCCAATCAACCGATGTCGCTCGCCGGCACTCTCGACATTCCCGCATCACAAAAAGCAGCGCGATTCGTGAACTTCTGTGATGCCTTCAACTTGCCGATCATCACGCTCGTCGACACACCAGGTTTCTACCCCGGCAAAGATCTCGAGTGGCGCGGCATGATTCGCCATGGCGCTCAACTCGTGTTCGCCTACGGACGGGCCACCGTGCCGCGCATCTGTGTCATCATGCGCAAGTCATATGGCGGCGCATACATCGTTATGGACTCAAAGAAGATGGGAAACGACCTGTGTCTTGCGTGGCCTTCGGCAGAACTTGCAGTCATGGGTGCCGGCCAAGCTGCAGCCATCCTTCAACGTCGCGCCACACCCGAAGAGCGCGCCGCCTTCGAAGCCGACTATTCCAAGCGCCTTCTCAACCCGTACATCGCGGCAGAACGTGGCTATGTCGATGCCGTGGTGACACCTGAGGAAACTCGACGTGAATTGTGCTCGGCGCTTCACATGCTGCGTGACAAGCGCGAGCGGCTTGTCTCTCGTAAGCACGACAACACTCCCCTCTGACGACGCTCCATCGGGGCTCGGTAGCGCTGTCGAACATCTCGCCGTCGTCGATAAATACGGTCCCCAGACCACGATTTGTCTACGATTTCCCCGGGGGAGAAAGCCCCCAAACACCTAGTCAGTAACAAGGAGATCCCAGTGGCTGACACCATCACCATCATTGACGACCGCACCGGCAAGAAAGTCACGGTAGCCATAACGGGCGGAACGTTCCCTTCGTCGGCACTTCGGGAACTTGACCCGAATCTGTTCTTGTACGACCCCGCATTCCTCTCGACCGCATCGTGCGCCTCAGCAATCACGTACCTCGATGGCGACGCTGGCATCTTGAGATACCGCGGCTACCCGATTGAGCAACTTGCGGAGCACTCCACATTTCTTGAAGTTGCTTACTTGCTTCTGAACGGCGAGTTGCCGACCGGTGATCAATTGTCCAAGTGGACCCACGACGTCACGCACCACACCATGATTCACGAGAACATGCGCAAGCGCTTCGTTGACGGTTTCCACTACGACGCCCACCCCATGGGCATGTTCGTGTCGGCCACCGCAGCACTCGGCACCTTCTACGACGACGCCAAGGACATCTTCGACAAGCAGTCCTTCGACAAGCAGGTGCTTCGCCTCATCGCCAAGGTGCCCACCATCGCAGCAATGTGTTATCGCTTCAGCGAGGGCCTGCCCTTCGTGTTGCCCAACAACTCGATGCCGTACGCCCAGAACTTCCTCAACATGATGTTCCGTATCGGTGAAGACCACGCCATCGACCCTGTGCTCGCACGCGCAATGGACATCCTCTTCATCCTTCACGCAGACCACGAGCAGAATTGCGGCACCACCACGATGCGTGTCGTGAGCTCTGCCAACAGCGACCCCTACACCTCCACTGCTGCAGCTGCATCGGCTCTGTACGGACCATTGCATGGTGGCGCCAACGAGGCTGTCGTGCGGATGTTGTCCGAGATCGGAAGCATCGAGAATGTGCCGTCGTTCATCGAGGGCGTGAAGAACGGCTCGGGACGACTCATGGGATTCGGCCACCGTGTGTACAAGAACTTCGACCCACGTGCCCGCATCATCAAGCAGACCGCGTACGACGTCTTCGAAGTAACCGGCAAGAACCCCTTGCTCGACATCGCACTGAAGTTGGAAGAAGTCGCCTTGGAAGACGACTATTTCGTCAAGCGCAAGTTGTACCCCAACGTGGACTTCTACTCAGGTCTTATCTATCAAGCGCTCGGATTTCCGGTCGACATGTTCACGGTGTTGTTTGCGATTCCGCGCACTGTCGGCTGGCTTGCCCACATGGAAGAGCTTCTCGGCGACAAAGAGCAAAAAATCAGCCGCCCGCGTCAGTGGTACATCGGGCCCGACGAGCGCGACTACACCGCAATCAACAAGCGTTAATTCACTCTGTCTCGCATAGCTGTGAGACAGTCAGATCAAAGATTGAACATCGAGCATGATCTTGCCGATGTTTGCATTTGATTCCATCAACATGTGCGCCTCGGCAATCGACGACAACGGTAAGCGTGAATGGATGACGGGTCGCAACGCACCCGAGTCGAACAGTGGCACAACCTCTGCTTCGAACTGCTGCGAGATGGCGATTTTCTCTTCGATTGGTCGAGCCCGCAGGACTGTTCCTATGATGCTCGCTCGCTTGAACAGAAGTGTGCCGACATTGAACGGCACCGGCTTACCTGCCATCGTTCCGACCTGAATGATGCGACCCTTTGTGCGCAGGCAAGTAACGTTTCTCTCGACATAGTCACCGCCGATGACATCGAGCACCACGTCGACCCCGTCGCCTGCTGTCGCTTCGGCCACCGCGGAAACAAAGTTGCTCGTTGTGTAGTCGACCACCAAGTTGGCACCAAGTGCCCGGCAACTCTCAACTTTGCTTGTCGAACACGTGACAGCAACCTTGGCCCCGATTGCTTTGCACAATTGAATCGCCGCTGTCCCGACGCCCGATGCGCCAGCATGCACAAGTGCCCAGCGACCTGAGGCGAGGCCACCCTGAACAACGAGTGCATCCCACGCCGTCAAGAAAACCTCAGGAATAGCAGCGGCATCGTGCAGTGCAACACCATGGGGCACCCGAACCGCTTGACGTTCATGAATGGTCAACTGTTCGGCATGTCCGCCACCCGCGACGATGCCCATCACATGGTCGCCAACTTTCCAACGACGGACATGGGCCCCAACTGCCCGCACAACTCCGGAGAATTCGAGACCAGGAATTTCTAGTTCCTCAGGGAACGGGTTTGGATACAGACCCATGCGTTGCAGCAGGTCTGCCCTGTTCATCGCCGTGGCAACAACGTCGACAAGGACTTCGTCGGCACCCGGGGTCGGTGGTGCGACGTCTTCGATTGACAACACCTCGGTGCCGCCATGGCTTCGTAAGACGACCGCTTTCATGACAGTCGTTGTCGCGCGATCACGCCATCTTCTGTTGCAAGCGGCGATCGAGAGCAGCGAGGTAATCCTCTGTGGTCAACCACGGCTGGTCTTTCGAGATGAGAATTGCAAGGTCTTTGGTCATCTCGCCACCTTCGACAGACTCGACGCACACTTGTTCGAGCTTCTCAGCAAACTCGATGAGCTTCGGATTGTTGTCAAGGTTTCCACGATGGATGAGTCCACGGGTCCACGCAAAGATCGACGCAATCGGGTTAGTAGAGGTCTTATTGCCCTTCTGGTGCTCGCGGTAGTGGCGTGTCACCGTGCCGTGCGCTGCCTCAGCCTCGACGGTCCTTCCGTCTGGAGTGAGCAACACCGAAGTCATGAGACCAAGCGAACCGAAACCCTGTGCGATGGTGTCTGACTGCACGTCGCCGTCATAGTTCTTGCACGCCCAGACGTAACCGCCTTCCCACTTCATGGCACAAGCGACCATGTCGTCAATGAGACGGTGTTCGTAGGTGAGGCCAGCCTTCTCGAAGTCAGCCTTGAATTCCTTTTCGTACACCTCTTCAAAGAGATCCTTGAACTGACCGTCGTAGGCCTTCAGAATCGTGTTCTTCGTGCTCATGTACACCGGGTAATTGCGCTGCAGGCCGTACCGCAACGAGGCGCGCGCGAAGTCGCGAATGCTGTCGTTGAAGTTGTACATACCCATCGCAACGCCGCCGTCTTTTCCGAACTTGGCAACTTCGATTTCAACCGGCGCGCCACCATCTGATGGCGTGTAAGTGATGGTGACAGTTCCTGCACCCGGCACCTTGAAGTCTGACGCCTTGTACTGGTCGCCGTGCGCGTGACGACCGATGACGATGGGCTTGGTCCAACCCGGCACGAGGCGCGGGATATTGCTGCAAATGATTGGTTCGCGGAAGACGACGCCGCCCAAGATGTTGCGGATTGTTCCGTTCGGTGACTTCCACATCTTCTTCAACTTGAACTCTTCGACGCGCGCCTCGTCAGGGGTGATGGTCGCGCACTTCACGCCAACTCCGTGCTTCAAGATGGCGTGAGCTGCATCGATGGTGACCTGATCATCGGTCTGGTCGCGGTATTCGATACCAAGGTCGTAGTACTCGAGGTTCACATCGAGGTACGGAAGGATCAATCGCTCTTTGATGAACTGCCAGATGATGCGCGTCATCTCGTCGCCGTCGAGCTCGACGACCGGATTGTCAACTTTGATCTTCGCCACGGGGGTCTCCTCACCTTGTAGGGCTGTGTCGGAATCAGACAACTTGTATCAGACTTGTACACAGTAGCGCAGTGACGAGATGCGCCCTCTACCATCGCTCGAGATGGACTTCGCCTGGACACCCGAGCAGCTCGCGCTGCGCGACGAGGCTCGCGAAGTAGCCCGCGATGCCGTGGTCCGCTATGGCCGACACAACGACGCGTGGATGAATGGCTTTTCTAAAGAGTTCTCCCGCGAACTCGGCCAGCGCGGATGGATCGGACTCACGTGGCCAAAGGAATTCGGTGGCGGCGGACGGCCAGCCATTGATCGCCTCATCATCGGAGAAGAACTCATCGCCGCCGGCGCCCCACTTGCAGCGAGTTGGTTCGGAGATCGGCAGATGGGGCCGGCTCTCATTCAGTACGGCACCGCAGATCAACAAGCCGAGTTTTTGCCGGGCATTTTGTCTGGCGACACCACGTGGTGCATCGGCATGAGCGAACCGAATTCTGGAAGCGACCTCGCATCATTGACGACTTTTGCAGCCGATGCAGGTGATCACTGGGTCATCAATGGTCAGAAAATTTGGACCAGCTTCGGCGCTCACGCTGACTATTGCTACTTGATCTGTCGCACCAGCAACGATGGCCCACCACATGCCGGAATCAGCGAGATCATCGTTCCGATGGACACGCCTGGCATCGACGTGCGCCCTATTCGCGACATGACCATGAACCAGCACTTCTGCGAAGTGTTCTACACCGACGTCAAAGTTCCGAAAGCAAACTTGGTCGGTGTGCAAGGTGCCGCCTTCAAACAGACCATGCGCCAACTTGAACACGAACGCGGCGGTGTCGACCGATTGGTGTCGAACCACGCGTTCTATTTGTATGCCCGAGAGCTCGCTGACACGTCCGACCCAGTCGTGCGACAAGAAGTCGCGGCTCTCGAAGTGGGATACCGCATCGGTCGCATTCTTGTGATGCGTGAAGTACTCCGTCAGGCTCCGGCTGGTTTCTCTGCTGCAACCAAGTGTTTTTGCACCGAGCATGAACAACGTGTCGCTAACTTTGCGATGAAGGTGATGGGGCCATCTGCTGCCATTTGGAATGAGTTCAGTCAAACAATGCTGTATGCACCTGGCTACACCGTCATGGGTGGCACATCGAACATCATGCGAAACATCCTCGGCGAACGAGTGCTTGGCCTACCGAAGTAGATAACTATGGCTGATCTTCTCGCACTGAGTACTCGCATCATCGACTCTGGTGTCGCTGACGAGCCTGTCAATCGAGTCACGCATGAGTTGTCAGAGGTGGACGACAACTTGGTGATGGTCGAGTCATTCAGCCATGTCGTTACTTGGAAGTCGCCCGAAGGACTGGTGTGTTTCGACACGAGTGCACCGAACACGGGTGCAAAAGTCGTCGAGAGTCTGCGTACCTGGAGCTCCGACCCGTTCCATTCACTCGTCTACACGCACGGCCACATTGATCACGTTGGTGGAAGCGGCGCATTCATCGCGTCGAACGGAGAGTCAGGCAATGCTGATCCACGCGTGTTCGGACACCGACACGTCGAACATCGATTCGACCGCTATCGCCTCACGAACAACTGGAATCGATTCATCAATCAGAGACAGTTCGGTGGCGTACGTGGAGAACTGGACATGCTGATACTGGACTCCAAGGAACACCCGAAAACCAAAGATGTCGCATTGTTCCTTCCGTCTGATGTGGCTCCACTCACCGATGTCATCGACGATTTCCAGGGCATCACCATCGGCGATGAACGACTCGAGTTTCATCACGGGCGCGGCGAGACTGATGATCACCTGTGGACCTGGTTCCCCGAGAAGAAATGGCTTGCCAGCGGTGACTTTGTCATCTGGAATTTCCCCAATGCTGGAAACCCTCAAAAGGTACAAAGGTGGCCGCTCGAATGGGCCGCCACCCTTCGCAAGATGATCGCAGTCGGACCCGAACTACTTCTTCCAGCGCACGGACTGCCCATCGAAGGAAAAGCTCGTATCGCAATGGTGCTCGATGACATCGCGTCTGCGCTCGAACAACTCGTCACCGATGTGGTTCAGCTCATGAACCAAGGCGCAAACCTCATTGACATCGTTCACACCGTCAAGGTTCCTGATGCTTCGTTGCAGAAGCCGTACATGCGACCGCTGTATGACGAACCAGAATTCGTGGTTCGCAACACCTGGCGTCAGTTCGGTGGCTGGTGGGATGGCGCCGCTTCCCGACTCAAGCCTTCGCGTGACGAAGAGGTGGGCACCGAGTTGGCACATCTCGCTGGTGGCGCCGATGTGCTCGTCGCTCGAGCGGTTGAGTTAGCCGATGCTGGCAACCTTCGACTTGCGTGCCACCTTGCAGACTTTGCAGGTTGGGCCGCACCGGGCGACCCCGATGTTCACGAAGCTCGCGCACGGGTCTACGAGATGCGACGAAAAGCAGAACCATCACTGATGAGCAAAGGCATCTTTCGTTCGGCTAGTCGCGAATCTGAAACAGTTGTGAAGCGAACAAAAGACGCAAACTAATCAGACGTTCACAAGCGACCCAGCCACATGCGCGTAAGCGCCCACAAACCCGTTGCAGCGACTGCTGCGCCAATCAACCGAGCACCGATACCCACCTCTAGCAAGAACATCCATCCACCCGCAAGAACTGCACAACTCGAAAAGACACTGGCAACCAGTTTCACCCAACGCCGTCGCGGTGATTTCAACGCGACGATGAGCGAAACCACCCCGAGCACCATGATGGTCAACATGATGATGGCTGCTGCCATAGCCAGTGATTCCACGAAACTGACCTTACGCCATCGGATGAATTAGCCGAGCGCGATGACACACACAGCGATCGCTGCCAACACAACGCCGAACACTTGCGACCGGTGGACTCGTTCTCGGTCCACGCCGACGGCAAGCGCCATGGTGGTGCCGGGATACAAGCTCACGACGACCGACACCACAGAGAGCAATCCTTCGCGCACGGCCAACACATAAAGCCAGTTGGCAAGACTGTCCAATAAACCTGAGCCAATAGTCGGCGCCACATGAGTTCGTACACCTCGGACTGACGAACGAGTTGTCACCAACAACACCGCCAAATACGGAATTGATGTCATGCGCATGATGAATACCGGCCACACACCACTGTCAGATGTCGTCTGGTGAAGCGCCACAAACACGAAACCGAACAGCGACCCTCCGAGCACCGCGAGGATGACGGTTCGTGCGGGCGCACGATGGTGGCCCGGGCCAAGTAAGTCACTGATGAGCGCGATAGCTACGATGGCAACTGGCATCGCCACGAGAGTCGCGACACTTGGACGCTCTCCCATCGATAGTCCCACAACGATAGGAACCACCGCCCCAGCCACTGCAGCCGTCGGTGCAGCAACCGTCATGTGCCCAGAGCTCATCGCTTTGTAGAAAACAACCAACCCACTTGAGCCAAACACACCAGCTAGTGCACTCCATGCCCAGTCAGTCGCTGACGGAGCCGGTACATCGGAGACAAGAGTGGCGATGCCGAGCACTGCGATTCCAAAAAGCTGCCCGACGAACGTGACACCGATTGCCGACACATGACGAGTGGCCTTGCCGCCAAGAAAGTCGGCGGATCCGTAGACAACAGCAGTGAGAAGCGCCAACACAACTGCCATGTGGTGGGCACGACGGGACTCGAACCCGGGACCTCTACCGTGTCATGGTAGCGCTCTAACCAACTGAGCTACGCGCCCTCACTAGGGACTGCTCAGGTTATCAGGGGATTATTTTGAGGCTCACTCCGTTGGCCAAAAGTCGGCCCTGTTGGGTCAGACATGCCCGACCATTGCGTACCGTCACCAGACCCTGCAGATCTTTAATCGGCAAGTGATGTGCTTCGATGCCATCGCGCATCCGCAGCATCAACTCGAGACGTTCACGCTTTCGCGTAGCTATGTCGAGAGTTTCCCCTGCCGCCTCGGTGGGCTCATCACGTGTGACGGCTTGGATGTATCGCTCTGGCGTACGCACATTCCACCACCGACGACCATTGTCATGACTGTGTGCTGCGCAACCAACACCGAGATAGTTGCCTTGCGTCCAATAGATGATGTTGTGTCGGCACTCGAAACCAGGCAGTGCCCAGTTGGAGATCTCATAGTTTTCGAGCCCAGCTTCGGTGAGAATGTCATCAGCAACGATGTACTTGTCTGCGAGGTCGTCATCGTCGGGGTGTCGCGCCGCATCAAGCGCCAAGGGTGTGCCTGCTTCAACGGTGAGTGCATACGCAGAAATGTGAGTTGGCGACAACTCAACCGCTTCCCTCAGCGTGCGCGACCAGTCATCAAGGGTCTCACCGTGTGCCCCATAGATGAGATCGAGGTTCAACCCTTCGATACCGGCATCACGCACTGCTGCAACTGCAACTTGCACATGCTCGACATTGTGAGTGCGGCCGAGCGACGCAAGCACCGACGTTCGCATCGACTGAACTCCCATGCTGATGCGATTGACGCCGGCGTGCGCGTACCGCTGCATCAACTCGAGCGTGACATCATCAGGATTGCATTCAACCGTGATCTCTGCACCTGCAGCGAGCGGTAGCAATTCAATACAGGCAGCGAGTGCGTCTGGGTCGACGATCGTTGGAGTACCTCCACCGACGAACACCGTGTCGACCGTTGCCATTCCCGTGCGTACAACGCGTTCGATGTCGGTGCGTAGTGCCGTCATGTAGTCCGTAACCAACGACTGTTTGTCTGCCCATGTTGCGAAAGCGCAATAGTCACACTTCTTGTGACAAAACGGAATGTGGATGTACACACCGAACGAGTCGGCGTGTCTCGATGAAGTCTGACCCAACGAGGTCACGTTGATGCAGGGGGGACGAACAACAGACCTAGTTCCCCCAATTTGTCTCCGACACTGTCGACTGCCACATCCAACATGACAGCTATCGCACGAGTGTCATGGGCCCGTACCGTGATGACTTTTCCGTTGAAATCCTGACGCTGCACTTGAATCATTCGCAAGAACCGCTCGAGCATCTCGAATTGTGACCCAGGCATCGTTGACAACTTGGCGACGTCGATTCGAATTTTTCCAGTTGCTGCTGTCGATGACGTATCGGAACTGTGTGCGTCGCGCGGCAGCAATTGCTCAACGCTGACACCATAGAAACGCGCCAGTCGTTCAAGCCGCGGTACCGAGATTGCGCGCTCACCACGTTCGTACGCACCGAGGACTGACGCTTTGAACTCACTGTCACTTGAGGTCTCCACTTCGCCCAGTGACATGCGCTTTTGCTGACGAATGCGCCTCAGTCGCTCGCCGACCAGCAGAGTGAACGGTGAATCCTTGAGTAACTCGTCATCGGTGGGGTGCGCCATATCGCTACACAGTGTGGTCGGTTCAGCGCGGCAAGTGTGCGACCATACGAGTCGCCGCCACAATGGCGGCAGTCTCAGCTCGTAGCACCCCGTCTGCGAGGGCCACACGCGGGGCATCAGTCAACTCGTCGGCGTCGAAGCCCCCCTCAGGCCCGATGATCACCATGCTGACAATCGAGGCATCTAGTGCGGGCGCTCCAATGTCCGCAACTGCCACACCCGACTGACGCGTGATTGTCGAGGCGTCAATATTCGACTGCAATGTGGGCAGCCACACACAGCGCGATTGACGCGCAGCTGCAAGAACGATGCGTGAGTACCGATCGTGCTGATGTCGCCACTTCTCGTCATCCCATCGCACCACCGACCGACGCATCGCCGCCAACAACACGATGTCGTCGACCCCTACTTCCACCAACTTCTCGACGGCCCATTCGGTGCGGTCGCCTTTCACCGGCACCATCGCTACTCCAACCCGACGTGATCGAGGCATGACGGTTTCTATGTCCGACTCGACCCGCAATTGCCCTTTCGCCACATAGCGACAGATCCTCCAGGAACCCCGCCCGTCGCTCACTGACACTGGTTCTCCGTCACGCAATCTCAATACGTCACCCAAATGGTGAGATGTCTCATCATCGAGTTGCGGGTCGCTGAGATTGTCAACAAAGACATGTGCCGCAGACATGCGCAGATCTGGGTTCATACCAAATCAGCTCTCACGAAAACGCGGACTTGATGCGCGAGAAAATACTCTTGTCCTCTGGCGTCACGTCGTCACCACGCAGTTCGGCGAACTGACGCAATAATGCCTCTTCTTCTGCCGTGAGCTTGGTGGGTATGTCGACTGCGATACGCACAATGAGGTTTCCTCGGCCGCGCCCATTCAACACAGGTACACCGCGCCCCCGCAAGACGAATTGCCGTCCGTGTTGCGTGCCGGCCGGAACAATGAGATCCTCCGGACTGTCGAGGGTGTCGAGCACCACATGAGTGCCGAGTGCTGCTTGAGCAATCGACACCGACACATTGCACACCAAGTCGGCACCGTCGCGCACGAACATGTCGTGTTCAGCAACCCTGATGTGCACGTAAAGATCGCCCGACGACCCACCACGGGGACCCACTGCACCTCGTCCGGTGAGCCGCAAGGTTGACCCGGTATCGACACCCGCAGGTACGTCGATGGTGTAGTCGACCACACTGACGGCGCGACCTTCGCCTTTGCATGCAGAACACGGGGTCATCACCACTTGCCCGTACCCCGAACAACGCGCGCACGGCCCAGAGGTGACCATTTGTCCGAGCAAACTCTGTCGAACTCGGCGCACCTGGCCTGAACCACCACAGTCACTACACGACACTGGCTGCGTGCCACCTCCAGCCCCGGTTCCGTTGCACTCATCGCAACGCACCGCTGTACGCACATCGATCGGAATGGTTCCACCAAACACTGCTTGTTCAAGTGTGATGTCAGCGACAATTTCCAAATCTTGTCCACGCGGCGGCCCAGATTGCGAACGTCCACCGGCACCGAAGGGCGAGCCACCAAAGAACGCTTCGAAGATGTCACCGAGTCCGCCGGCACCAAACGGGTCTCCCGACGAGGCTGCACCACTGATGCCTTCTTCACCGAAGCGGTCGTAACGCGCGCGTGCATCGGGGTCGGACAACACTTCGTAGGCACGAGTGACGAGTTTGAATTGCTCTTCTGCTTCGGGCTTGTCCGGGTTGGCATCGGGATGCAACTCGCGCGCCTTCCGGCGATATGCCTTCTTGAGGGTGTCGGCATCTGCGGTACGCGACACGCCAAGAAGTTCGTAGAAGTCAGCAGACATAGATGCGGCTCATGAACCTTCTGCGAGACGACGACCGAGTTGTTCCCCCACCACTTCAACTGTTGCCAATGCCTGCGGATAGTTCATGCGGGTCGGACCGAGCACTCCGACAGAACCCATGACTTCACCATCAGCGACAACCGGCGCAACGACGACCGAACATGCAGCAAGTGGCTCGACCCCGTGCTCTGCACCGATGGCCACCGAAAGGCCCCGATCGAGCACATCTTTCAACAGAGACACCACGACATATTGCTGTTCGACGATTTGAAGAACATTGCGCACCACTTCAACTGCTTCAAATGACTGTGCCAGTGAAGCCGCACCTCCGACAAACACCGGTTCGTCGCCGGAGTGACGCTGAAGCGACTGCACGGCAACTGCGCACACGATGTCTGTGTGAGCCTCATTGGTGAGCGGCACAGACTGAATGTCAACAAGTGACTTACCCACAATCTCTGTGCTCAAGTGAGACGTTGCCCGCACCAGATGAGCGTCGTCGATTTCCTCTGAAAGCGAGATAATTTCGTTCTCCACTGTTCCGTTGGAGAACACCACCACAACTGTCGCGGTTCGCGAAGACAAACGAACAACTTGAATAGACCGGACGGTCGTTACTTCCGTCTTCGGACCAACCACGAGCGCGGTGTGGTGCGTGATATCTGCCAAGAGATGCGAGGTCTGTCGCAAGAGTTCTTCGAGCCGACCGTGACTTGACTGAAAGAACTCGCCCACTTGCACTGTGGCTGCACGGTCGAGTGAGCCATCGGGAGCCAAGGCATCGACAAACAAGCGGTAGCCCTTGTCGGTGGGAATTCGACCAGCAGACGTGTGGGGTTGGGCGAGATATCCCTCTTGTTCCAAGACGGCCATCTCATTGCGAACGGTTGCTGACGACACGTTGACGCCAGGCAGTTTGGCGACATGACCAGAGCCGACTGGTTGGCCAGTAGCGATGTATTCCTGCACCACGGCGCGCAGGATGTTCGTCTTGCGGTCGTCAAGCATGGTGCATCAAAGTTTACTTGCCGGACACCTTCTTGTATCGGGCGAGTGCTTCCTCTCGCTCGACAGCATGATCCACAATCGGGGCCGGATAGTGCGCAGGTGCGTGCAAGCCGAGTGTCCAAGGCGCATGGATATGGGTGTTGTCTAGTTCGGCAATTTCAGGGATCCAGGTGCGGAGATAGCTGCCGTCCGGGTCGAACTTCTCGCTTTGGCCGAACGGATTGAACACACGGAAATATGGCGCCGCGTCTGTTCCAGTACCTGCCGTCCACTGCCAACCGTGATTGTTCGACGCGATGTCACCGTCGACGAGGTGGCGCATGAAGAACGCAGCTCCCCACTGCCACGGAACATGGAGGTCTTTCACCAAGAAACTCGCCACGATCATGCGCACACGATTGTGCATCCATCCGGTCGCCAACATCTGGCGCATTCCGGCATCAACAATGGGATACCCGGTACGCGCTTCACACCATGCGGCGAAGCGGTGCTTCGCGCGGTCATCAGTGTCGACAGGCAGGCGATCCATTTTTTCTTGCAAGTTGTTCCACGTCGAGTCGGGACGGTGGAACATGACATCGGCATAGAACTCGCGCCAACAAATTTCGCTACGAAAATGGTCTGCGCCACTTCCTGCCGGCAACTCTGCGAGCAGTTGTCGTGGATGAATGACTCCGAATCGAAGTTGAGCCGACAACATCGACGTACCGTCAATGCCAGGGTTATTGCGAACGTCTTTGTAGTCCCCTAGCCCGTGTGGTGCCCACGTGGTCCAACGAGTCCATGCCGCCGTCTCACCTGCGTCAGGAAGTGTCGCTGCGCACGGCGGATCGTGTGGAATGCCGTCGGAAAAATCTGACGCGTCTTTCCACGTCGGCGCGCAGTCTCCGACCAACTTCCATTCGTGTTGTTGCCAACGCTTGTAGAACGGCGTGAACACTCGAAGCGCTGTGCCGTCGTCTTTCAACACGACACCTGGGTCTATGACATAGGGCGAATCTGAACCAACAAGTCGCCTGCCATTCGCCGCCAAAGCCGCTGCCACTTGTTGATCTCGGGCACGGCCGTATGGCGCAAAATCTCGCGCGCAGTGCACATCGGTGACATCAAGTGCTTTCGCCAGACGAGGTATCTGTTCTTCTGGCTTGCCGTGCAGGACAACAAGCGCACCACCCATCTGATCGTTCAGAGAACGAAGATTGCGCAACATGAAGGCCATACGCGCTGCACCAGCTCGTTCAGCAAACTTTGGGTCGAGCACAAAAACGGGAACCACGCTTCCCTTCGCTGCAGCAGCAGCAAGTGCTCCGTTGTCAGACAACCGCAAGTCGCGTCGCAACCACCAGATGGATGTGGCCACGGTCTACTCACCCACCTTGCGAGGAGCGCTCAGCAGACCGGACCGAGAAGTAGGCGAAAGCACACCCCAATGAGACCACACCGCCGTAGCCCAGTGCCCACTCGTTGCTCACATTGTCTGCAATCCACCCAGTGATGGGGCCACCCACCGGAGTGGAGCCCAAGAACGCGACAGCGGTAAGGGCGAGCATGCGACTGCGCATCTCAGAAGGAAGTCCGATCTGCATGAGCGAGTTCATCGTAGACACCATCGCACCGAGAGACCACCCGAGTGGCACGGACCACAAGTACGCCACCAACAAGTTGGGTGACCATGCAAGTGCGATGTTGCCGAGGCCGGCGCAGAGAATCGAGAGGAAGAACCAGCGACTAGTGACCACGCGAAGACGAGCAATTGAAATTGAACCCAGGAACGAACCAGCACTGATGACGGCGAGCATCCACCCGAATGAGCGAGTGGCATTCCATTTCTCATCCAACAGTTTCGGCAACACGACGGCGTAGTTATACGCAAATGTGCAGACGATGGTGAAAACGGTGAACAACACCAAGAGTTGACCGTGATCGCGCACATAACGAAGAGCTTCGCGCACTGGCTGACCCCCTGGTTTTGCCTGTGGCGTCTGATACAACGACTGCGCCGACAAACGTGTGAGCGCAACGAGAATCGCCATGAACGACAACCCGTTGACGATGAACAACCATCCTGTTCCAAGCGGAGCAACGAGCACCGCTGCGAGCGCCGGTCCGAAGATGCGTGAGCCGGTCATGACGGCCGTATTCAGCGAGATGACATTGCTGATGTCTTCTGGCGGCACCAGCTCAGTGACCAATCCACGCCGAGCCGGATTGTCGATGGCATTTGTGATGCCCAGCAAAAACGACATGGCGTACACCACGGGCAATGTGACGAGTCCGGTGAGGTCGAGAATTCCGAGCAACAGCGCGAGCACGGCGAGTGACGCTTGGGTGCACAACGTCACGATGCGACGGTTGTGACGGTCGGCAAACCCGCCAGCCCACGCACCGAGGAACAACATAGGCAGAAACTGGAACATGGCATTCAGGCCCATGTCTGTGGCGCGACCAGTCAGGTCATAGAGCAAAAATGATGTGGCGGTGAATTGCAACCACGTGCCCACCATCGAGACGAAGAGTCCGAAGAAAAAGAGGCGCGCGCTCTGGTGACGCAACGAACGAAATGTGCCTGACGTGGAGGTTGCCCCTGCGAGTTCTCCAGGTTTCACCGTGTCTCCTGGTTTCACCGTGTCTCCTGGTTTCACCGTGTCTCCTGGTTTCACCGTGTCTCCTGGTTTCACCGTGTCTCCTGGTTTCACCGTGTCTCCTGGTTTCACCGTGTCAGGCGATGACATGTCAGTCGTCCAACTTGAGCGCACTGATGAATACATCGCCGGGAATCTCGACCCGACCGATAGCCTTCATCTTTTTCTTGCCCTCTTTTTGCTTCTCCAACAGCTTGCGCTTACGCGTGATGTCACCGCCGTAACACTTTGCGAGAACGTCCTTGCGTTTTGCCTTCACTGTCTCGCGCGCAATCACTTTGCCGCCGATTGCAGCCTGGATAGGCACATCGAACATCTGGCGCGGAATGAGCTCTTTCAACTTCTCACACATGCGACGGCCGTAATCGAATGCTTTGTCACGATGCACGATGGTGGAGAACGCATCGGCAGGAATGCCGTTCAACAGTAAGTCGACTTTTGCCAGACTGCTCTCGCGGTAACCCTCGAGCTCGTAGTCGAGGCTCGCGTACCCCTGCGTGCGACTCTTCATCTGGTCGAAGAAGTCAACCACCACTTCCGCTAACGGAATGGCGTAGTGCAACTCCACCCGCTCTGGTGAGAGGTACTCGAGTTTGACCATCTCGCCACGACGCGATTGGCACAGTTCCATCAGCGTGCCTGTGAAGTCTTTGGGCGTAATGATGGTGACTTTGAAGAAGGGCTCTTCAATCGACGCGATGTTCTGACTTGCCGGCAGGTCGGCCGGGTTATCGACCACCATGACTTCGCCATCTGTCTTCAACACCCTGTATTCCACTGAAGGCGCAGTGGCGATGAGCGCCAAGTTGAACTCACGCTCGAGGCGCTCTTTAACGATTTCCATGTGCAACAGACCAAGAAAGCCGCAGCGGAAACCAAAACCAAGCGCGCCAGATGACTCTGGTTCATACGTGATGGACGCATCGTTCAATTTCAATTTCTCGAGGCTCTCGCGCAAGTTCTCGAAATCGTCACCGTCGATCGGATACAGACCACAGAACACCATCGGCTTCGGGTCGCGATAACCAGGCAGCGGTTCACGCGCAGGCTGCGCGAGCAGGGTGACGGTCTCACCACTTCGCGCTTGTGCCACATCTTTGATGCCAGCGATGAGATACCCGACTTCGCCAGGGCCAAGCTCTGGAATCGGAGTGTTGACGGGGCGACGCACGCCAATCTCGATGGCTTCATGAACAGTGCGCGCCTGCATGAACTGCAATTTGCTGTTTGCCGTAAGGCGTCCGTTCATAACGCGAACACTCGACACCACGCCGCGGTATTGGTCGTACTGCGAGTCGAAGATGAGTGCTTGCAACGGTTCATTTGCGTCGCCGGTGGGAGGTGGAATCCGATCAACAATGGCATCCAGCAATTCGGGAACACCCGCTCCGGTCTTTGCAGAAATTCGCAGAATGTCTTCGGCGGGTATGCCGAGCACTGTCTCGATTTCCATCGCATAGCGATCGGGGTCCGCTGCTGGAAGGTCGATCTTGTTGAGAGCAGCGACGATCTCGAGATTATTCTCTAGTGCGAGATAACAATTCGCAAGAGTCTGGGCTTCGATTCCTTGTGCCGCATCCACCACGAGCACGACGCCTTCGCATGCGGCAAGTGACCGACTGACCTCGTATCCGAAGTCGACGTGACCGGGCGTGTCGATGAGATGCAATGTCGTGCCCTTCCAGTCGACACGAACGTTCTGAGCCTTGATGGTGATGCCGCGTTCGCGCTCGAGGTCCATCGAATCGAGATACTGAGCCCTCATGTCACGGGCGTCGACGGCCCCCGTCAGCTCGAGAATGCGGTCGGAAAGGGTGGACTTGCCGTGATCAATGTGCGCAATGATCGAAAAATTGCGGATTTTGGCGAGTTCCATGGGCTCCTCATCCTACTGACCTCACCCTTCAGCATGTCTGACGGTGCAGTTGGTGCGGTACCCGTGCGCCGGTAGCCTTTACAGCCGTGGCAAACATCAAGAGCCAAAAGAAGCGCATCATCACGAATGCCAAGCGTGCCGAGCGCAACAAGGCCGTAAAAAGCGAACTGCGTACGCGCATCAAGTCAGCAACCGCAAGTGCCGGAACCGCTGAAAGTGGCGACGACCTTCGTCTTGCCATGAAGCGCATCGACAAGGCTGCTGCCAAGCGAATCATTCACCCCAATGCCGCTGCTCGCAAGAAGAGCCGCATGATGCGCCGCATCAACGCCGCGAAGTAACTCTGCCGCGACCTCCCGCGAGACGCGACAGTCTCGCAATCAACACTTCCATCACCAGCTCTGGTGGCCAATCTTTGCCACCACGCAAGTCGACATCTGCCTGAGCCAAGAGCGACACCGCCTGAGCGACGTTGCTACTTCCGAGTTTTTTGTACTGGTCGAGCACTTTGCCCGCCGTGAATGCTTTTCCACCAAGGATGTTTGCAGCTGCTTCGGCTGACTGCACTTCTCGCCCATCAAGACGCATCATCTGTGCGTAACGATTCGAAAGCAGCGCCAAGATCTGCAGCGGATGAGATTCGCCCGGGCCAATCATGCGATGCAACATCACCAGCGCTTTGTTGACGTCGCCCACATCGATGGCATCGGTGAGATCCCATGGCGCCACACTGCCCGCTTCCCCGATGAACACTTCGATGTCAGCGCGCGACAACTTCATGCCATCGCCATAGGTGGATCGCAATGTGTCGATGAGCCCCGGCAATCGACCGTGATCGCCACCAAGCCAAGTGGCAATGAACTTCACACCGTCGGGACCAACTTTTAGTCCGGCTTCGATGAGTTGACCCTCGACCCACTGCAATCGATCCGCAAGCCTGTTGCCCACCGACACTCCGACAGAGGTGGCGCCGGCTTTCTTGCACGCGTCGGTAAGCGACTTTGAGAGTCGGCCGGTTGCCGAGATGACGACGTCGGTGGTGTCGACTTTTCCAGCCAGCGCCACCGCCATGGCAGCCGCGCCGTCAGTGTCGAGGTCGTGCGCATTACGAACAACGACTATTCGTCGATCGGAGAACAGCGGGAGCGTGTCGAGCGCGTCGGTGATTGCCGACACTGAACTCGCTCCGTCGGCTGCGTCGAATTCTTCGACCAGCATGTTGCGATCTTCCTCGCCCACCAATTCATCGACGAGGCGGCTCACCTCCCGACCGACGAGTGCAACTTCGCCGGTGACCAGAAAGACGCCCATTCCCATAGGTTGCCACAACCCTGTCTCTTGCATCTGATGCTTGCGCGCTGTGGCTTACGCGATAAGCAGCGACGAGGGCAACTATCGCCCATGCGAATAGATTCCATCTACCGCGTGGTGACACTTGCTCCGCCAATGTCGCCGTCCACCACACGATTCGCACCATTGCTTCCAGTGGCGCCATCACAGTCGCCGCTAACAGATCAGGAAGGTGTGCTGCAATCATCGCCAACGGCAGTCCTACGAGCATGACAACACCGGCAAGTGGCGTTGCCACACAATTTGCTGCGAGTGCAATCACTGGAAGTTGGCCAAACGTCGTGAGCGCTATTGGCGCGGTCGCAATCTGTGCGGCCAATGCAGGCGCCAGCACGGTTGCCAGCCACGTCGGTGTGATGACGCGCCCGAGCGGCCGAGACAATGTGACCAATCCGAGTGATGCGGTAACGGAAAGCAAGAAGCCGACACTCCACGCAAGCATCGGGTCAATGAAGAGTGCGACGAGAGAGCTGATTGCGAGCACATCTACCGCCGCCCGTTGGCGACCTCGATGGAAATTCCACGCTGCAGCGATTGCCATCGCCCCTGCACGCACAACCGATGCTTCGATACGCGTCACAACCACAAACCAACCCACCACCAGCACAGTGGCCGCCAGACGTGCCGTGGGTCGCAGCCGTCGAAGAACGACTCCGAATGCCACCAACACATACGCCACGTTCTGACCACTCACGGCGCACAAGTGACCGAGGCCGCTGGCTCTGAAAGCAGTAATCATCGAGCGTGGCTGGCGTGAGTCATCGCCAATGACGAGGCCGGTGAACAGTGAGCGTTCTTCGTCGCCCATCGTGCGGGCACCGAGGTCAACGCGCGCACGAACCCAACGTGCCGAACGCGAGAGAGCCGAGCCGGCATCAACTTTGTCTCCAATGGTGCTGATCGTCATTCGACCCATCACATGGCGCGGACGAAAGTATGCGGCACTGGCCAGCGACAACGGCGAGCAGCGCGCGCTCACTCTCACCGCATCTCCGGCACCCAGTCGTGCAAGCGCTCCTCCTGCCCGACCGTATGCAGTCACCTGGTATCGAAGACCGCCCCGTTCAACGGTTGCTCGCGTGCCATTCGCCGACATCACCGGATCATCAATGAGCCGAATGAGTCCATCGCATTGTCCGATTTCAGGCGACGTTCCACCATTCCATGCGTTCGCACCGAGAATGAATGCGCCGAGGACCATGACTACGCACACAACTGTGCGATGGTGGATGAGCAGTACAACAACGACGATGAGGCCCGACACCACCGACCGAGGAATAGCTGAAACGGTAGGCACATGACCTCCGGCACGAAGCGCAATCCAGACGACAAACAACAGCATTGGCCAGAACAACCGGCGGTGGCGCTGACGGTGAGCGGTGGTCTCGTACCATCGAGGCATGCCTGACGATGTGCGCTCGAGTTCTCCGCGCGATCGCGCCGCGCGTCCTGCTGCTATCGGAGCAGCGCGTTTCACTCCTCGCTCAGTGACCGAGATCGAACTTCCTCACGGGATGACATCCACGCGCCGATCGGTGATGCGCAAAGGGGCTCTCGTCGGCGCGTCGATTCCTGCCGCCTTGCTGCTGCTTGGTCTTGTCGCGCGAGTGTTGTTGGGTAGCGACAACGGGTCAACTATTGCGTTCGTGTTTGCGCTCATCGCACTTCCCGCGCTTCCAGTGTTCGGTGTACCTGCGGAGACTGACTCTGGTCGCATCATCGCTGCGGTGGTGTTGAGCCTCGCCACATGGCTCGTGATTGGCGCCATTGCATCGATGCGAGTCGCAAAACGCCCTCTCGTGGGGTGGAAAGAATGGGCTGGTCAGTACTGGCCGGTTGCAGCAGGCATGGTGGTTGGCGCCGTGTTTGCTCTTGCGCTCGCTGCATTCATGCTCGGCGCACTCTGAGTTTTTCACGGCACGATGCGTGAGCGCATCGCCGCGAGTTTCGTCTCTCCGATGCCTTTCACATTGAGTAGATCTTCCACGCGACGAAATGGTCCATGTATTCGCCGATGAGCAACAATCGCAGCAGCCGTTGCTGGCCCTACCCCTGGTAACTCTTCAAGTTCCTTCTCCGTTGCTGTCGACAGACTGACCATGCCACCTTGCGCCCCTTGTGCGGTCGACACACTTTCTTGTGGACTGATAACCACTGATGTCGGAGTTGTGAGCGTGACTCGGGTTCGCGGTGCCATGACAGGAATTCTGCGTGGCGGTGTCGATGCTGACGATGACGTGCGCCGCGGCGGTATGTACAACTGGTCTCCATCTTTCACAACACTTGCCAAGTTCACAGCCGACGTGTCGGCCGATGTTGTTGGGCCACCTGCTTGTCGCAGCGCATCGATGGCACGCGCACCAAATGACAGCACGTACACGCCAGGACGTTGCACCGCTCCGACCACATGTACTGCCACCGATGTTGGTGGTTGCAGTTTGACGGTGCTCGCTGACGCCGAATTGACATCGACGGCACTCGCAGTTGTGCTGACGCCTGCGCGAGGTAATGCAGTTTCAACAGGCGGTGCCGGCACCCGCAGAAAGAGAACGAGGACAATTGTCCCGGCCACCACTGCCACCGCTGCACCAACAATTCGAGAGAGTCCGACCCACGCGATCCACCGTCGCGACTCAAGAAACCACCGATTCAGCTTGTCTTGCAACTCCTGCACATCTGCGATGTGTGCGGCTTGACATCACCGCGTCGTGACGTCAGAAGAGTCGAGCTGTCAGCAACTTTCGGTACTTTGCGGTGCGGGGGTCGTCTGGCCCCATGGTCTCGAGAATGTCGAGGAACTCTTGGCGCTTGACCTCGTCAGCTTTCACATGGTCAAGCAATGCGGTCAACTCAGAGTCGAAGTTGTCGATGGGGTTTTGTGCCAAGCGGGCGGCGGCAGCAATGTGTCGTACCCGATCGGTTTCAGGCAAGCGAGCCAACAACTGAAGTGCTTCCTCGGAGTTCCCCTTGCGTACGAGAAACTCCGCCAAAGAACAGATGGCGTCTTCATTTCCTGGCGCCAATGCGACCGCATCGCGCAAACTTTCTTCTGTGCCAGCCGCAATGAGCGCTTGCACTTTTTGGTCTTCGGGGTTGGGCAACAACGACTGCACAAGTTGTTGAATGACGTGCTCGGGTTGAGCACCGACGAACCCATCGACAACCGCGCCATCTTTCATGATGTACACCGCTGGAATTGACTGCACACGAAATGCACCGGAAACTTGTGGGTTATCATCGACATTGACTTTGGCCAGAACCACCTGACCGTTCGTGGCATCAGTGGCTCGTTCAAGGATTGGCCCGAGGGTTTTGCATGGGCCACACCACGGAGCCCACAAATCGACAATGACAGGCACAGAGTGTGATCTGTCGATGACTTCTTGCTGGAATGTCTGATCGGTGACGTCGACTGCCATGACAACAAAGCGTACCGGTATCGTGCAGTCGATGAACCCCGCGCACCGCGACAGTGAGCCAAATGGCATCAGCGCGAATGTGTCCAACTGGCTGGTTCAAAACATCGACGGGGTGAAAGCACCATTTACTTTCACGATGATCGCCGGTGGCCATTCGAACCTCACGTTCGCAGTCATGGATGCAAACGGTCGTCGATTGGTGCTGCGACGACCGCCGCTTGGCCATCGTCTTGCGAGTGCACACGACATGGCGCGAGAGTTCCGCCTGATTCGCGCAATAAACTCAACGAACGTGCCGGTGCCTCGGGCACTCGGGCTTTGCACGGATGAATCTGTGAACCAGTTGCCGTTCTATGTCATGGACTTTGTTGATGGTCACATCATCCGCGATGTTGAGGCAGCGGGAAATCTCCTCACGCCCGCTGCACGGCGTCGCGCTGGCGAATCGCTCGTTGACAACATGGTGCTGCTTCACGCAGTTGATCCAGATGAGTTTGGGCTCGGCGACCTTGCCCGCAAAGATGCCTACATCGAACGTCAATTGAAGCGCTGGTACGCCAACTTCAAGGCGCAACAAACGCGCGATTTGCCGGGCATGGACCTCATCCATGACGAGTTATCCAAGCGCATTCCCCCGCAGCATGAAACCACCATTGTTCATGGCGACTATCGCCTCGACAATTGCATGCTGAACGATGATGGCGATGTTGTCGCTGTGCTCGACTGGGAAATCTGCACTCTCGGCGACCCACTCGCCGACATCGGCATGTTGATGGTGTACTGGAACGGGCCAGGTGACGACACCAGCGCCTGGTCGAACCCCACGTGCACACTCGAGGGATTCTTGGGAAGATCCGCACTGACAGCGCGGTACGGCGAGAAATCTGGTCGCGACATGACTCACTTCGACTTCTATGTCACGTACGGATACTGGAAACTCGGTTGCATCATCGAAGGGGTGTACGCGAGATACTTGGGTGGTGCGCTCGGACAACGTGACCCCGAAGAGCTCGAGCCCTTCAAAGTTCAAGTTGACAATGCCGTGATCCGCGCCACCACCATGCTCGAGAAGTTGCAATGAACGGCAATTCTGGCCTCCCTTTCACGGTCCACGGACAATTGCCGCCGCTCAAGGAACCCACACTCATTGTCATGTTGAGCGGCTGGATCGACGCGAGTGGCGCCGCTGCCGCCGCGATGGACACGCTCGTCGAAGCAACAGAATCAGAGATTCTCATCACCTTCGATTCAGACACGTTCATCGACTATCGCGCACGCCGACCAGTCATGGAACTACGAGCAGGTGTAAATACTCGCATCAATTGGGTGACACCGGAGTTGCGCGTCGGTCGCGACAAAGAAGGCACCGACGTCTTGCTGTTGGTCGGACCCGAACCCGATGCGAATTGGAAATTCTTCGCGAGCACGGTCGCGGAACTCGCTTCACAACTCGGGGTTCGTCGCATGGTCGGACTTGGCGCGTACCCGTTCGCTGCTCCGCACACTCGCCCGGTTGGTGTATCCATCACCACGCCTGACGCGAACGTCGCCGACAGGTTGTCCTTCGCCAAGAACACTGTCGACGTACCTGCAGGAGTCGAGTCGGTCATCGAGCATGCACTTTTCGACCGAGGGGCCGAAGTCATCGGACTGTGGGCCCAAGTCCCCCACTACATCGCAACCATGGCGTACCCGGCGGCGAGTGCGGCACTGCTCACACAACTCTGCGACATCACTGGGCTGAACGTCGATGTTGCTCCACTACGTCGCGAGGCCACGATTCAATGTGAGCGGCTCGACCAGCTCATCATCAACAACGAAGAGCACCTGGCGATGCTGCATCAGATGGAGTCGATGTACGACGCTCAGCATGGTTCCACCGGAAACGCCGACGACACTCCAATCACGCCGAGTGAACTACCTTCCATGGAGGAGTTGGCCGCAGAAGTCGAGCAATTTCTTCGTGATCAAACCTGACGCCAGCAAAAACGCTTCTGCCTGAAAGGGGCACCTCATGAAAGTCGATGCAACTCTTCGACCTGATCTTCACCTCGTGGCCGACGAAACCAGACGGGCCGAAGCTGCCGGTTATGCAGGTCTCTGGACTGCCGAGACATCGCATGATCCGTTCTTCCCGTTGCTACTTGCTGCTGAACATAGCCAAGACATCGAACTTGGTACCTCTATCGCAGTCGCGTTCGCGCGCAACCCGATGACCTTGGCGAATATCGCATGGGATCTTCACACTTTCTCAAAGGGACGCTTCATTCTCGGACTTGGAAGTCAGATCAAGCCTCACATCACGAAGCGCTTCTCGATGGAGTGGAGCAAGCCGGCGGCGCGAATGCGCGAGATGGTGCTTGCCATCCGTGCAATCTGGGACTGCTGGTTGAACGGCACGCCGTTGCAGTTCCGTGGCGAGTTCTACACCCACACGCTGATGACACCGTTCTTCAGCCCCAGCGCCAGCGACATCTCTGCATATGGTACGCCGAAGATTTTCCTCGCCGGGGTCGGTGAGCTCATGACAGAAGTGGCGGGCGAAGTGTGCGACGGCTTCATGTGTCACGCCTTCACCACTGAGAAGTACTTGCGTGAGGTCACCATTCCTGCGCTTGAACGTGGACGGGCAAAGGTGGGCAAAACGTTGGACGGATTTGAGATCGTCGGTCCAGGCTTTGTCGTCACCGGTACCGATGACGTGGAAATGTCGAAGGCCGCCACCGGCACGCGTCAGCAGATTGCCTTTTATGGCTCGACTCCGGCTTACCGCCCTGTTCTCGATCTTCACGGGTGGGGTCATGTGCAAGATGAACTCAACTCCATGTCAAAACAAGGCAAGTGGGTCGAGATGGGCAACTGCATCACCGACGAGATTCTGGACGCATTTGCGGTGGTGTCAGAGCCAGAAGACATCGCGTCGAAGTTGGACGACCGATATGGCGATGTCATCTCACGCATCAGCTTCTATGTTCCCTACGCGTCTGACCCAGCCCGATGGAACAAGGTTCTCGCTGATCTACAGAGCAAATAGCTCCGTCAGGAACTGAGACCCATCAGCCACGAATGAACGTTGTCGCCGAGCGCAGCAACGTCGTAGCCACCCTCCTGCAACACGACAGTAGGTAGTCCAAGTTGTGACACCACTTCGCCTTGACGTCGAAAACCGTCGGTGGTGATGGCAAGGTCACAGATGGGATCTGTGACAAAGGTGTCGAGACCGAGCGACACAATCAACATGTCAGCACCGAATGCAGCAATGCGTTCTGCGGCAGTCGACAGCGCAGCCACATAGTCATCGTCTGCTGTCTTCCTCGCTAACGGTACGTTCACGTTGCTTCCGAGGCCACGGCCGGAACCGGTCTCATCCGCGTGTCCGGTGAAGTACGGGTATGCGCGTGTGGGGTCACCGTGCAGACTTACATACATCACATCGTCGCGGTCGTAGAAAATTTCCTGAGTGCCATTTCCGTGGTGATAATCGACATCAAGCACCACAACTTTCGACGAAGTTGTTGTCGCCACGTGGTGAGCCGCGATTGCGGCATTGTTGAAGAAGCAATAGCCGCCGTACATCGACGTGGTTGCGTGGTGACCTGGTGGGCGGCATAGTCCGTACGCAAAGCGATCGCCGTCAAGCAACACCTTGGTGGCAGTGAGCGCAGTGTCGACTGCGCCCCGAGCCGCGGTGTACGTGCCCTCGCACAAAGGTGTGGTGGTTTCAAAACACCACCAGCCAAGTTTTCCGGTGACGCTTTGCGGTTCGCGAGCATCTGTTGCCTCGCGACGAAAGGCCGGACGATAGAACACGTCGGGCACCACTTCTCGCGCCTCGCTGATGTCGCGCTGGTAGTCGGCCCATCCGGTGGTGAGAAACCTGTTGAGGCCTGGCTCATGCACTGCGTCAATGGGGGCAGTACCCCACTCTGATGGTGACAAGAATTGAAACGACGAATCTGCTTCGAGCACTTCGCGGATCTTTTCGGCACGGCCGATGTGTTCGTACGGCGAATGCGCAGTCGACTTCTCGATTTCGGTGAGCGGATTGTGCCCGAGGTGGGCCGGCGTGTAGACGACTTTCATCGCCCACACATTAGGCACGCGACGTGTCGTGGCTCAGTCGAAAGAAGGCGCCGCGCGCAGTGAGCGCTTCAACTCGGCCATGCCACTGGTGGTGGCAATGGTCTCGATGGCGTCCCACAGCTTCAGCGCCTCATCACCGCGCGGAATGGTGCTGATGACCGGGCCAAAGAAACTCGATACCTTGTCGCTGTCGGGATTGAACGACAAGATTGGCGTACCCACGTCTTTCCCGGTGCGTTGAAGCGCAAGCTCGGTCTCTTCTTTGATGACTGCGTCGTAGGACTCGTCGTGCACATGGTCGGCCCACTCAGTTGGGAGACCAGCATCAGCCAACAATCGACGACTTTCCACCACAGGGTCAGTGACGAAACCCACTCGCTCTTGGCGATTATGGAAGGACATTCCGAGCATGGTGTACACGGCACCACAAGCTTCGTTGCCGTCCACCGCGCGCGCGTGTGCCGCCATGCGGAGGCCCTGTGTGCCCGCGTTATGCACCTCGCGATAACCCTCAGGCATCTTCGAGTAATCCATGGATGAGTTCAAGACCTTCAATGAAATGAAGCGCCAACGCACGTCGTACGAGCGCAATGTCTTGACTTCGGTGACCCAACGCGAGGTGATCCACGCCCACGGACACACTGGGTCGAAGAAGAAGTCAACATCAGCCACGAACTACACCCGTTCGATCTGGCGTTCCTCGAAGGTCTCGATGAGGTCGCCTTGCTTCAAGTCTTGGAAGTCAGACAAACCGATACCGCACTCGAAACCTTCGCGCACTTCACGAACGTCGTCCTTGAAGCGGCGCAGCGAATTGATGGAGCCCTTCCAGATAATGGTTCCGTCGCGAAGGAAGCGCACTTTGGTTCCACGCGTGATGACACCGGTGCGCACGAAGCAACCGGCGATGGCGCCAATCTTTGGAACACGGAAGATTTCCCGAACTTCGGCTTCTCCAGTGACAACTTCTTCGAACTCTGGCGCGAGCAGACCGAGCATTGCTCGTTCGATGTCTTCCAGAAGTTTGTAAATGACTTCATAGGTGCGAATCTCGACACCTTCAGATTCAGCGAGGTCGCGTGCCTTGCGGTCTGGACGAACGTTGAAACCGATGAGCGTGGCGTTGGTTGCTGCTGCGAGCGTGATGTCATTTTCGGTGACACCACCGACACCGCGGTGCACGAAGGCAAGTTTGACTTCGTCACGCTCCAACTTTCGCAAGCTTTCACTGACTGCTTCAAGCGAACCGTGCACGTCGGCCTTGATGACAAGGTTGAGCGTGGCGACTTCGCCAGCCTGAATTTGCGTGAAGATGTCTTCGAGCTTGACGCCTCGTTGCACACGTGCGTCGCCGCGCTGATTGAGCACGCGGAAACGCTGCTCACGTGCTTCAGCAACGGTACGAGAGGTCTTTTCATCGGGAGCCACACGGAACTCATCGCCGGCCTGCGGCACTGTCGACAGTCCGAGCACCTGCACCGGGCTTGACGGGCCAGCTTCCTTAACCTGTTCACCGCGATCATTGATGAGCGCACGCACTTTGCCCCAAGCTGCACCGGCCACAACCGGATCTCCGACTTTCAACGTTCCCTTATCGACGAGAACGGTGGCAACTGGACCACGACCGATGTCGAGGTTGGCTTCGAGCACAATTCCCTTGGCGCGTCCGGTGGGGTTCGCGGTGAGATTCTCAAGCTCAGCAACTACGTTCAGTTGGTCGAGTAAATCGTCGACGCCAAGGTTCTGCATTGCAGACATTTCGACGACGATGGTGTCGCCACCCCAGGCTTCAGGCACCAACTCGTACTCCGCAAGCTGACTGAGGACACGTTGCGAGTCGGCGTTGTCTTTGTCAATCTTGTTGACTGCGACGATGATGGGAACATCAGCTGACTTGGCATGATTGATTGCTTCGATTGTTTGAGGCATCACCCCGTCGTCTGCAGCGACAACCAACACGACGATGTCGGTGACCTGTGCTCCGCGAGCACGCATCTTGGTGAATGCCGCGTGACCTGGAGTGTCGATAAACGTGATGGGATGCCCGTTCTTTTGCACCTGGTACGCACCGATGTGCTGAGTGATACCACCGGCTTCACCAGCGACGACATTTGCAGAGCGAATCTTGTCGAGCAGCGTGGTCTTGCCGTGGTCGACGTGACCCATGACGGTGATAACTGGAGGACGCGACTGTTGAGCATCTTCGTCTTCGTCATCGCTGTCGTCGAACAGCGCCTGCAATTCCATTTCTTCCTGTTGACCTGGGTCAACCATGAGAATGTCTGCGCCAACTTCGAGCGCAAACAATTCCATTTGCTCGTCACCGAGCGTCATGGTTGCTGTCACCATCTCGCCGTGTTCAAGCAAGAAGCGAACGACATCGGCTGCAGTGCGATTTAACTTCGGTGCAAACTCTTGCGCAGACACTCCACGCTCGATGATGACCGTGCCCTCGGGCACCGGAGCATTGCTCGCGGTGTATGAGGTGTATGTGGGCTCGAGCTCGTCGAATTCCCTGCGCCGACGTGCACGCGATTTCTTGCGAGGTGCACGACGCTGACCATTCGGGCGACCACCGGGGCCACCAGGGCCGCGACCACCAGGACCGCCAGGGCCACCGGGACCGCCAGGGCCACCGGGACCGCCAGGACCACCGGGGCCTCCAGGACCGCGACCGCCGCCAGGGCCGCCAGGCCCACCGGGGCGAGGGCCACCAAAACCGGGACGACCACCAGGTCCGCCGGGACCGCGTCCGCCGGGGCCACCAGGGCCGCGACCACCAGGACCCCCAGGGCCACCTGGTCCGCGTCCGCCAGGGCCGCCAGGCCCACCGGGGCGCATGCCGGGGCGCACACCAGGGCCGCCTGGGCGTGGGCCGGGTCGTACGCCAGGTCCGCCAGGGCGAGCTGAGCCAGGGGGCGGTGGATTTCGTCGACCATCAGGAGACATCGGTCGCGGGGGCGGCGGCGGAATGACGGGGCGACCAAGTGGTCCGCGAGCGCCGGGGCCTGCCGGCGAACCAGGACGCTGCGGCATGGTGGGCGGCATTCCTGGGGGCAACGGGCGACTTGGTGCAGCGGGGGGTGCCGCAGCACGCGGCGGCATGCCCGGCGTTGGGCGTCCACTTGAAATGACTCGCGACATGGAACCTGTCGAATCGGCAGCAGCAGGCGCCACTGGTTGTTCAATGACAGGAGCGGGCTCTGCAATGGGAGCAACGGGTTGCTCGACAGGAGCAACAACTGCGATCGGATCGGCAACAGGGGCTTCTTCGACGACCGATGAATCATCGTCGATCTTCTTGGCAGCGACTTTCTTTGCAGGTGCTTTCTTCGCAGCGGTCTTTTTCGCTGCAGATTTCTTGACTGGCGCGCCTTCACCTGAATCATCGGCACTGTCGGCGGCCTTCTTCGGTGCAGCTTTCTTTGCCGCAGCCTTCTTGACCGGCTTCGGCTCTTCGGGCTGAACATCACGGATGAGACCGTCACGCTCGGCGCGACGACGAACACGATCAGCCTGCGCCTCTTCGACGGAGGACGAATGATTCTTGACGTCGATACCGAGCTTCACGCAGAGATCGACAGCCTCTTTGTTCGTCAGGCCGAGCTCTTTGGCGAGCTCATGAACGCGGGACTTCTTCGCCAAATCAGCCCTCCGCACCGGCGTCGTCGGATGTCGACTGGCCGGCCCATTCGGCTTGGCTGGTCACTGTTCCATCTGCAGAGTGAAACTCAAGTTGACCCGTGTCGTCGTTTTGACGCCACTCACCTTTTTCGTACACCTCGCCGTCGGGGCTGACCACGATGCCAGCATCTTCATTGCGTGCTTGTGTTTCACTCTTGATGTCGATGCGCACACCAGTCAGTCGCGCTGCGAGACGTGCATTCTGACCTTCTTTGCCGATTGCCAATGACAACTGGAAATCAGGAACGATGACATCGGCCTGCGTGTTGTCCTCAGACAAACGCACTTCGGTGACTTTTGCAGGCGACAACGCCTTCATGACGAACTCACGAAGATCTTCGCTGTAGGAGATGATGTCGATTTTCTCGCCACGAAGTTCAGTGACGACCATGCGCACGCGTCCACCACGCGCACCGACACACGCACCGACGGGGTCGACATTGTGGTCGTTTGACGAGACCGCGATTTTTGTTCGATGACCAGGTTCACGAGCGCAAGCCTTGATTTCGACGATGCCATCGGCGATTTCCGGTACTTCGAGCTCGAACAAACGCTTGATGAGACCAGGGTGCGTACGTGACACCACGATTTGTGGGCCCTTGGCAGTCTTGCGAACTTCAACGATGTACGCCTTGAGTCGCGCATTCGGTTCGGGACGTTCGTAGGGAACCTGCTCTGCTTGTGGCAAAAGTGCTTCCACTTTGCCAAGGTCGAGCAGCGCATAACGACCGTCGCTCTGCTGGATGATGCCGGTGACGATGTCGCCTTCGCGATTGGCGTACTCCTCGAACTTGCGGTCGCGCTCGACTTCACGGATGCGCTGACTCATGACTTGCCGGAACGTGACAGCTGCGATGCGACCGAGCTCGTTCTTGTTCGGCGTGTCGTCACGCTCGTTGACCCAGTTGCCTTCTTCATCGACGTCGTAGGCGATGAACTTCATGTCGAGATTCTCGGGATTGATCTCGACGATCACTTCGTCGGCTGCTCCGGGACGCTTCTTGTACGCCGTGGCCAATGCCTCGACGAGCACTTGGAGAAGTGCGTCGACAGAGATGCCGCGATCAGCCGCGAGCATGCGGACTGCTTCTGACATGTCAAGGTTGCTCATACTGCGCTGACCTCCGCTGGTTGAACTGATGCGTTCGGATGTGATGAGCCGCCACGTGCAGCGCGCTTTGACTTTGCAGTGCGCGAAGCTGGCGAGCCCGGCTTGGGTGTTGGTGCCCACACGAAGACCGTGCGAGCTTTTTCGATGTCGGCGATAGGCACGGTGACCTCGACCGGTCCGTTGACGGCATCGTCGAGGAGACGAACTGTTGCGGTGCTGTCGGTGGCTGCAACCAATGTGCCGTTCAGTCGACGACGACCATCGATGTCGGTTCGAAGACGCACGTTGACGTCTTTGCCAATCTCGCGACGAAAATGAGCAGGCGTGCGCAAGGTGCGCTCGAGCCCAGGACTGGTGACTTCGAGTGTGTAACGCTGTGTGACGACGTCACCGTGGTCAAGCTCGCGACCAAGCAGGCGCGTGACCAGAGCGAGTTGCTCGAGGTCGACGCCCTTGTCCTGACCAGTGGGCGTATCGACAGTGACCTTCAGAGTGCCGCCGGCAAAATCGCAGTCGTACAACTCGAGACCGAGGTCGGCGAGGATTGGTTCGACGAGGGACACAACGGTGTCGATGAGCGTCGCTCCTGCCATGGTGACCACCTCCTCGCTTGCCTGTACCTGTGAACCGTTCTGACGTCCCACAAAACAAGAGGCACGGACGAAACGCCCGTGCCTCAAGTTCCACGAACTTTTTGGACACTCTCCACTATACCGGCGCAAACTAAGGTTCTCACGGGGTCGCGAGGACCTCCACCAATTGCCACTCACCATGCTTCGCCTCTCCCAATTGTTTGTGCGCACTTTGCGCGATGACCCGGCCGATGCCGAGGTCCCCAGCCACAAATTGCTCGTGCGCGCCGGATACATCCGCCGTGCGGCACCCGGTGGCTATACCTGGCTTCCTCTCGGCTTGAAGGTGTTCCGTCGCGTCGAGACAGTCGTTCGGGAAGAGATGGATGCGATCGGTGCCCAAGAAGTGCACTTCCCCGCGCTCTTGCCACGTGACGTGTACGAAGCGACAAACCGATGGACGGAATACGGAGACAACTTGTTCCGTCTGAAGGACCGTCGCGGTGCGGATTATCTGCTTGGCCCCACCCACGAAGAGATGTTCACGTTGCTCGTGAAAGATCTGTACAGCAGTTACAAAGACCTGCCACTGTCGCTGTACCAAATTCAGACGAAGTATCGCGATGAGGCGCGCCCACGCGCCGGACTATTGCGAGGTCGCGAATTTTCGATGAAGGATTCGTACTCCTTCGATATCGACGAACAAGGTTTGCAACATTCGTATGACGCACACCGCGGTGCGTATCAGCGAATCTTCGATCGCTTGCGCTTGCCCTACGTCATTGTAAAGGCCATGAGCGGAGCCATGGGCGGTTCCATGAGTGAAGAGTTCCTCTCCCCCCTCGACGTTGGTGAGGACACGTTCGTGCGCTGTACAGCGTGTGACTACGCAGCCAACACCGAAGCAGTCACAACGGGAAGAATCGACACCGGTTCAACCGAAGCAAGCGTCGCATCTGACGTGCACACACCAGACTGTGGCACCATCGACGCCGTCATCAACTATCTCAACGAACAGGCACCTCGATACGACCGGCCGTGGACCGCTGCCGACACGTTGAAGAACGTGGTCATCATGCTGAAGCAGCCCGATGGCAGTCGTGAACCGCTCGTGATCGGAGTGCCTGGCAATCGAGAAGTCGACATGAAGCGTGTTGAAGCCCACGTCGGTCCGGCAGAAGTCGAACCATTCACCGATACCGACTTCGAGTCGTATCCGATGTTGAAACGCGGCTATATCGGCCCACAGATTCTCGGCAAAGAATCAGCAAGTGGCATCACGTATCTCCTGGACCCGCGCATCTCGATTGGAACCGCGTGGGCGACGGGTGCAAACAAGGTCGACACGCACGTCATCAACTTGGTTCATGGTCGTGACTTCACCGCCGACGGCACAATTGAAGCTGCCGAAGTGCTTGATGGTGACCCGTGCCCGATGTGCGGCGCCGCGTTGCAGATTGCGCGAGGCATCGAAATTGGCCATGTGTTCCAACTCGGACGCAAGTACGCCGACAAGTTGGGACTCTCCGTGCTCGACCAGAACGGAAAACAAGTGGTGGTCACCATGGGTTCGTATGGCATTGGTGTCAGCCGTGCAGTCGCCTCGATTGCAGAGGCATTTCATGATGAACTTGGACTGCGCTGGCCACGTGAAGTGGCGCCCGCAGACGTGCATGTCGTGATTGCCGGAAAGGGCGACGACAGTACGAGCGACTTTGCAGAAGCGCTGTCGCAACAGCTCGAATCATCTGGCCTCGAAGTGATCATCGATGATCGCGTCGGTGTGTCACCCGGCGTGAAATTCAAGGATGCGGAATTGCTTGGTATGCCAACAATTGTCATTGTGGGTCGTGGGCTGGCACAGGGAACAATTGAAGTGCGTGATCGTTTGGCAGGCACAAAAGTCGACGTCGCCAAAGATGATGCAGCGACGCATGTCCTCGCTCTCGCTCGCAGCACTCCGTAGGCTCTGACGCATGCACCTCCTCCGTGGCGCGATTCGGCACTACGACTGGGGAGACGTCAATTTCATCCCATCTCTCCTCGGCCAGAGCGCCACTGGAGAACCGTGTGCGGAGTTGTGGTTCGGAACGCACCATGGCGCACCGAGCGAAGTATTCATCGATGGCGCATGGATTGCGCTTGAGAAAGTGTCCGGTGACCTCGCTGTGCTCGTGAAGGTTCTGGCTTCGGCACGTCCACTCAGTCTTCAGACTCATCCCACTCGCGCGCAGGCAGCACGGGGATATGCCCGTGAAAACGAAGCCGGACTTCCCGTCGATCATCCGACACGGCTGTACCGAGACCCACACGACAAGCCCGAGATGCTGATTGCTCTCACGCAGTTCGAGGCGTTGTGTGGCTTTCGCTCCACTCAACAATCTGTCGCCGATCTGTCGTCGTACGGCTGGCACCATGAGGCCGCAGTGCTGGAAGTACAAGGCATCGAGAACTACGTGCGTTGGTGCTTTGACGCCGATTTGATGCCTTCTCTGGAGAAATGTCCACAGTGGCTATGCGACCTTGCTCTTGCGTACCCGAACGACAAAGCGTTGCGCGTTGCTCCCCTGCTTCACCATGTGGTTCTGCAACCAATGCAAGCAATCGCACTGCATGCCGGAAATGTGCATGCGTACCTGAGAGGTGCTGCGGTAGAAGTGATGTCATCGTCAGACAACGTCATTCGCGCTGGATTCACCAGCAAACACATAGACGTTGCCGAGTTGATCTCGGTGGCCGACTTTAGCGTCGTCGAAGAGCCGGTGCAGACTCCGCTCTCCAAAGGTGCTGTGTCGGTGTACGAGAGCCCCGTCGACGAGTTGCTCGTCGAGCGTATCGACGTGAACGGAACTCATGAACTACCGAGTTCTGACCGACATCGCATTGTGTTGTGTACGGAAGGATCAGTCGGCGAGCTCACACCCGGACATGCTGCGCTTGTGACACCAGGTCGACACGAAGTTCTCGAAGGTCGTGGAATTGTGTTCGTGTGCGCCGGCACACGTTGAGTCGACTTAGTTGCCGACCGTCTTTCGAATTTCGACAATCTTCTCGCCTGCGTGATTGGCATCATCGCCTTTTTCACTGAGCAACTGCGAACGATCGCGAGCAGCTTCGCGCTCAGCCAATGTGGTGTCGACGCGTGCAATAGCAGCCTCGACCCCGTGCTCATTGATGTATTCGGCCCACTCGACAAGTGCGTCGACCATTTCGTTTTCGGGTACGACAGCGACGTTTCGACCCTTCACGAAGAGATGACCGCGCTTGTTGCCCGCAGCGATACCAAGGTCAGCCTCGCGTGCTTCGCCTGGACCATTCACGACACATCCCATGACGGCAATCTGCAACGGCAGTTTCTGATCGGCGAAAGCCTCTTGTGCACGGTTGGCAACATCGATGACGTCAATCTCGGCACGACCACAGCTCGGGCAAGCGATGAGGTCGACGTTCTTGCGCTCGCGGAGACCGAGTGCTTCAAGTAATTGACGACCAGCGCGGGCTTCTTCGACTGGGTCGGCAGTGAGGCTGTAACGAATGGTGTCGCCGATGCCTTCAAGCAACAACGTGGCAATACCCGCAGTGGACTTCACGAGACCCGCAGGCGGCGGACCTGCCTCGGTAACACCGAGATGAAGCGGCACATCAACTGTGTCGGCGAGCAGACGATACGCCTCGACCATCAGCGGAACACTGCTTGCTTTCACAGAAATCTTCATCAGGTTGAAGTCGACCTCGCGGAAATAGTTCATCTCTTGCAGTGCAGATTCGACCATTGCCTGTGCGGTGAGACCACCGTGCTTTTCATACAACGAAGGATCGAGCGACCCCCCGTTCACTCCGATGCGGATGGGTATGTTGCGATCACGCGCTTCGGTGGCAACAGCTTTGATGTGCTCAGGCTTTCTGATATTCCCAGGATTCAGACGAAGTCCGTGAACGCCCGCTTCCATTGCAGCAAGTGCCATGCGGTACTGATGATGGATGTCGGCGATGATGGGAATTGGCGACCGCGGAACAATTTGGGCGAGTCCTTCGGCTGCTTCCTGCTCATTGCAGGTGCAACGAACAACGTCGCATCCGGCGGCGGCCAGTGCATAAATCTGCTGCAAGGTGCCTTCGACATCTGCGGTCTTTGTTGTGGTCATGGACTGCACCGAGATGGGTGCTCCACCACCTACAGGAACCTTGCCGACGGTGATTTGCCGCGTGTGACGACGTTCGAACATCACGACCAGTGTGCCACTAGCCCAGTGGTCTGGTGAGGTCGAGGTACAGACCAGTGGCCAGCAAGAACGCGAGCAACACCACAACCGTCGTCGCGACGGGAATCATCTTCGAGATGTCAGCGCGATATGGCTTTCCGGGCCGTGAACGCAACCGCTCGTATGTGGCGATAGCAGCGTGGCCACCATCAAACGGAAGGAGCGGCAACATATTGAACACGCCGACAAAAATGTTGAGGCTGGCGAGCAACAACAAGATGCCCTTCAGGCCATCGCTCTCGCCGACCGAACCACTGACTTGACTGATACCGACAACTGTTGTGGGCCGCGTCGCCGGATCGGCAATTTCGTTGGTGAGATGTTCGAGACTGTTCACCGGATTCAGTGCTGCCACGAGACCTTTGACCGACTCGGTCACCGTTGTTCCGATGTCAGCGACTGATCGCCCCACCGACTCAATCACTCCGAGATCGAGATAACCGGCGCTGGTGCTTGCCACTCCGAAAAAAGCTGAACCAGGGACATCGGGGTGTTCAGCCAACACCACATCGAGAGTCGAGGAAGTGCCGTCTCGATTGATGGAGACAGTGACTTGGTCACCTGGCTCGTTGGCAACGATGGCATTGACGAACTGTGAACGAGTGGTAACCGTGGTGTCGTCGATTGCGACGATGACGTCACCTTCTTGGATACCGGCACGTGATGCGGGTGAATCGCCGTCGGCAAGCGCACTGACAGTGACTGCGCCAAGTTCTTGGTAGCGACCCCAACTCGAATACACCGTGGTGAAGAGAACCACACCAATAATGAGGTGCATGAGTGATCCTGCGGTGATGACTAGCAACTTTCGGGGGTAGCTCTGCGCACGATACGTGACGGGCTCGTCAGCAGGATCAACTTCATCGAGGTTGTTCATACCCACGATGCGCACGAAGGCACCGAGAGGAAGTGCGCGAATGCCGTACTCGACTCCGCCACGAGTGGTGCTCCAGAGCCGAGGCCCGAACCCCATGTAGAACTGGGTGACCTTCATACCCGTGCGGTGCGCAGTGACGAAGTGGCCAACTTCGTGAAGAAAGACAGAGATCAACAAACCGAGGACGAAAACGAGGATCCATGCATCTCGAAGCCCGAGCCATGCCAACAATCCGAGGATTGCTGCACCGCTGATCAGAGATTGTTTACGGTCGACCGACCCGTCGGATTGTTCGACAGCACCACCTGCTGCAATCTCACTGCGAAACTTCTCGTAGATGTTGCTCATCGTGTCAATGCTTCCGTTGCCAGTCGACGGCTCTCGGCATCGGCAGCGAGCACGTCGTCCACCGAGTATGGCTGACTGACATGGTGCTGTGCCATGACGTGCTCGGTGACATGTGCAATGTCGGGCCATCGCACTTGACCAGCAAGGAATGCCTCGACCACCACTTCATTTGCAGCCGACAAACATGCTGGCGCAGTTCCTCCGGCCCGCCCAGCCGCGTAAGCCAGGTCGAGGCAACGGAAGGTGGAGCGGTCAGGCAATTCAAAGTCAAGCCGCGACAACGACGCCCAATCGATGGAACCGAATGCCGAGGTGATGCGCGATGGATATCCGAGGGCATATCCGATGGGAAGTCGCATGTCGGGCATGGACAATTGCGCGATTGTTGAACCGTCGGTGTATTCGACCATTGAATGCACTACTGATTGCGGATGCACCACCACGTCGATGTTGTCGACATGGATGCCGAAGAGTTCGTGTGCTTCGATGACTTCGAGCCCCTTGTTCATGAGTGTCGATGAATCGACGGTGATTTTGGGACCCATCTTCCATGTGGGGTGTGACAATGCTTCGTCAACGGTGACGTCTTTCAACGACTCCGCAGTACGACCACGAAATGGTCCTCCACTTGCCGTGAGAACCAGGCGTGCAACTTCGCGACCCGGTTGGTTCGAAGACCGCAGGCACTGATGAATGGCGCAATGTTCGCTGTCCACCGGAACGATGATGGCCCCAGGAACGTCCCGCAAGGGCGCCACAACGGGGCCAGCGGCGATGAGGCTTTCTTTGTTTGCTAAACCCAGGCGCTTTCCCTGACGCAAGGTCGCCAATGTGACAGGAAGGCCCGCGAAACCAACGACTCCGTTGATGACAACATCGGCGACATCAACGACCGATTCCAATTCGGCAACAACTTGCACACCCGGCAACGCGTCGCGCACAGTCGTGCGAGCTGCACCGTCAGCAACAGCGACAACTTCCGGTTTCCATTTCTTGGCTTGCGCGATGACGACGTCTGCGGATGCATTAACTGCGAGAGCAGACACCACATATGCGTCGCCCTCTGCTGCTATGACGTCGAGAGTTTGAGTGCCAATCGAGCCGGATGATCCGGCGATGGCGACTCGCACCGGGTTCACGATGTCCAGGGTTGCAGCACCAACAGCAAGTAGTAGGCCGACGGCAGCACGAACAAGAAACCGTCAAAGCGGTCGAGCACACCACCGTGACCAGCGATGACTGAACCAAAATCCTTGACGTCGAGGTTGCGCTTGAACATCGACTCAACCAGATCACCGAGTGGCGCCATGATTGACACAACGAGTGCGAGCAAGAGCAGCTCGCCCATGTTGTTCCATGTGTCACTTTGAGTGCCAACGAGGATGACAACGATGAAGGTGAGCAGCGTTCCACCGATTGCACCTTCAACCGTCTTGTTCGGACTGATCCACTCACGAAGAGGCGTACGACCTGCTGTGGAACCGACGAGCAGTCCACCGACGTCGTTTGCAACGACAGCAGCCACGACGATGAACAACGTATCGGTTCCGACTGCAGCGGGAACAGATCCGGTGACAGACATACGAAGTATCAGCGCGGCAAATGAACCAAGCAGTCCGATCCACACGACACTCATGGTCGTGATGGCGACGTTTGGCATCGGCCCACTTTGCACGCTGCCTGCACCGATGAAGCCAATCGATGCCGCCATGAACGAAAACGCGATCACGAGTGGCAGCGAACCGTCACCCATCCAGTAGGCCGCAAGTGGCGCAGCAACACATGCCGCGATGCCTGCGAAGGTCGCCGGACGGTAACCCTTCTCGGTGACCTTGCTGAAGAACTCGACTGCTGCCATTCCGAGCGCAGCAATGACAATCACCATGACTGCTGCTGGTCGCCACATTTCTGCAGCCACAAACACCGCTACGAGAATCAACCCGGTTGACACTGCTGCTGGCATGTCGCGACCTGAGCGTCCGCCGCCAGATGAACGACGCACCTGCGATGAACGGCTCTGTGGGCGCGAGTGACCACCAGTGATGTCATATGAAGGGTCACGCACCATGTCGAACGACGAGTCACGCGGCGGCGGAACGGGACGGCGAGCCCGCTCATCGGTGGGGTCAGTACCAATCGTCAAGCGACTTGGACGCTGCGTCGGGGCACTCGGCTGTTGGAAGGTGGCCCACACATCGGGTTCACCACCCGTGTCATCAGACATCGTCGGCGCTTCGCCGGTAGGTGGTTCGGTCCAATGTGGCAACGAACCGGTGGTGTCATTGCCGAAACTAAGTGCTGGTTCGTTCGTCGGCTCATCAGCGAATTGAATACGACCGAATTCGGAACCAAAGTCGGTGCCATATTCATCACCTGTTGCGTCACCTGCCGTCACATCACGGTCGGTGTCATCACGCCTGCGCCAAATATCGTCACTCATGTTCTTCCCCTTTCGGGTCGGTTGTGTGGTTCTCGAGGCCTCACACCTCGAGGAGTTCTTGTTCTTTTCGTGTCACGGCTTTGTCGATGGTCTCGATGTGCTCATGCACAACTTTTTCGAGATCCTTCTCACCGCGATCAAGTTCATCTTTTGAGATGTCGCCATTTTTCTCGGCGGCCTCCATCGCTTTGCGTGCATCACGACGAATGTTGCGCACAGCTATGCGTCCGTCTTCTGCCATGTTCTTGACTACCTTCACATACTCTTTGCGACGCTCTTCAGTGAGCGCGGGAAAGTTGAGTCGAATGACGACTCCGTCGTTGTTCGGCTGCAATCCGAGATCGCTTTCGCGAATGGACTTCTCGATGGCACCCATTGCCCCACGGTCGTGTGGCTTCACCACAAGGGTGCGGGCCTCTGGCACCTGAAAACTTGCCAATTGTTGAAGCGGAACCATCGAGCCGTAGTAATCGACTTGAAGGCGCTCGACGAGAGCAGGGTTCGCCCGCCCGGTGCGCACTGAGGAGAACTGGCCCTGAACGTGTTCGACGGCCTTTTCCATCTTTTCGATGGCCTCCAAAATGGCGTCGTCAATCACCCGACCAGCGTACCGACTGGCTCCCCACCGAGGATGGACACCACATTTCCGCGCTCCAACAGGTTGAAAACCACGATGGGAAGGTTGTTGTCCATACAGAACGTGATGGCTGTCGAGTCCATGACTTTCAGACCCTTGGTGATGACATCCATATGGCTGATGTGGTCGTATCGAACAGCATTCGGGTCTTTCTTCGGATCGGCGGTGTAGACGCCATCGACTCCAGAGTGGGTGCCCTTCAAGATTGCTTGCGCATCAATTTCAGCTGCACGCAGGGCGGCTGCGGTGTCGGTGGTGAAGAACGGATTGCCAGTTCCACCAGCAAGAATTACCACGCGACCCTTTTCAAGGTGACGTTGCGCGCGACGACGAATGTACGGCTCGGCCACCTTCGGCATTTCAACTGCCGTCATGACGCGGCTTTGCTGACCAACTCGTTCGAGTGCATCTTGCAGAGCAAGACCGTTCATGACCGTTGCGATCATTCCCATGTAGTCAGCTTGGGCTTGGTCCATTCCTTGCCCCGCACCTTTGATGCCGCGCCAGAAGTTGCCGCCGCCGACCACGATGGCGATGTCGACACCGAGTTGACTACGCGCTTGTTTGATTTCTTCTGCGACTTGTTGCAGCACGCCGCCGTCAAGACCGAACCCAACTGACTCGGCGAGTGCCTCACCAGACAATTTGAGAACGACACGAGACCATTTCGGACGGTCGGTCGTTCCGGCAGCCATCAGCCGATCTCCACCTGCGCGAAGCGCACGATGCTGGCGCCGCCGATGAGTTGCTTAATGGTGACCTTGTCGTCTTTTGCATACGCCTGCTCGAGAAGGCAAATGTCCTTGAAGAAACCACTGAGTCGTCCTTCGACGATTTTTGCGATTGCTTGCTCGGGCTTGCCCTCGTTACGAGTGAGCGTTTCGAGAGTTGCACGCTCTTTGTCGATGACATCGGCTGGAACGTCGGCCTGCGTGAGATAACGCGGGCGAGCAAATGCGATGTGCACCGCAACATCGTGTGCGAGTTCGTCACTTGCACCCGACATTTCGACCAACACACCATTGACGCCGCGACCACCCTGGATATGGATGTAGGAACCCACGACGTTGCCGGACGCGGCAGGCATGTGCACCACTTCGCCCATCTCGATTTTTTCTTTCAGAGTGATCTTCAAGTCTTCGAGCTGTGCAGCGCGTTCTGCGACTGCGTCAGCACCCTTGGCAATGACCAACTTCACGAGCTCGTCACCTTCGGCTTTGAAGCCGTCGCTGCCTGCCACAAAGTCGGTTTCACACTTCAACTTGACAATCGCACCGGTGGCACCTTGAACATCAAGTGACACGAGACCCTGCGCGTTCTCGCGATCGTCTCTCTTCGCGCTGGCAGCAAGGCCTTTTTCACGAAGCCATTGCTTGGCGTCGTCCAGATTGCCGCCGGTCTCTTCGAGAGCCTTCTTGCAATCCATCATTCCGGCGCCAGTTGCCTGACGCAGTGACTGAACGTCTTTGGCGGTGAACGCCATCGTCACTCACCACCTTCTGCTGGAGCAGTCTTCTGTGCAGCAAGGCGAGCTTCGCGATCGGCTTGTGCCTGGGCAGCTTGACGACGTGCGTCGGCCTGCTGTGCTTCGAATGCAGCAACTTCTTCTGCTGACTTCGGTGCGGCTGCAGCAGCGGCGGCTGGATTGCGCTTCTGCGCGATGAAACGGCCTTCGATGACAGCTTCGGCAAGGACGCGTGCCATGAGATCGTTCGCGCGAATCGCATCGTCGTTGCCAGGAATTGGGAACTGAATGAGATCAGGGTCGACGTTGGTGTCCACGACTGCGATGACAGGAAGCTTCAACTTGTTTGCCTCGGTGACAGCGATGTGCTCTTTCATGGTGTCGAGCACGAACACTGCGTCGGGAAGACGGGTGAGGTGCTGAATACCTGAAAGGTTCTTCTTCAGCTTGTCGAGCTCGCGCGACAGAAGGAGAGCTTCCTTCTTCGGCATTGCTTCGAAATCGCCTGAGTTCTTCATGCGCTCGTACTCGACCATCTTGCCGACGCGCTTTGAGATGGTTTCAAAGTTTGTGAGCATTCCACCGAGCCAACGCTCGTTCACGTAGGGCATGTTGCACTTCTCTGCGAAGCTGCGCACAGGATCTTGTGCCTGCTTCTTGGTGCCGACGAACAGAATGGTTCCACCGTTTGCAACCAGGTCGCGCACGAACGCGTAAGCAACTTCGATGCGCTCGAGCGTCTGGTCGAGGTTGATGATGTGAATGCCATTGCGCTCACCGAAAATGAACTGCTTCATCTTCGGGTTCCAACGGCGGGTTTGATGCCCGAAATGCACTCCGGCCTCGAGCATCTGTCGCATAGTGACGACAGCCATGATGATCAGGTTCTCCTCTCCTGCGGTTCACCACATCCGGGCCTACGCCGAAGCGACCGCAGGGGGCCTGGATGCATGTTTTTGTTGTGGCCAGTTCACAAGTGACGGCGGGTGCCGACCTCCGACTGGACCGTTGAACAGACTACCGACTTGGCCCCAGATGGCACCAACACGGCGCCTGCCGCGGCCAGCCCCACACGGGGGTCGACATAGCGACCCCCGATGCGAACCCCGATGTACAACTGATCAAACGCCCATCCGATGGTGTCACCCCGGCTCACACGATCACCGCGCTCCACTGCGGGCCGCAGTAGTCGACCATAAGTAACGAGCACTCCGGGCGCCACACGTTGCACCACATATACGGTGCGAGCAACTGGCCCAGCGAAGGCGACCTCGCCATCGCGCAACGCCTTGACCGCAGTCGCACCGGCGTCCCCAGGTCGAGCGACATTGAACTCGATGCCCCGATTCCCCGGGCAACGTTCACAGGCTGGTGCGCGAAATGGATCGACGACTTGAGCCTGAGCCGGAACGAGCGATGTCCACGAACACGAGGCCACAACTGACACCACTATGTGCATGATCACCTGCAACATGCATGCGATGTGTGGCCGCAGTGAGCGAGAGGGTGAGAGTCAGAGTCAGGCAAGTCCGCTGAGCTGTAGTCGCGAACGCAACTGAAGCACAGCCTTCGAATGAATCTGCGACACTCGACTTTCGGTTACCCCAAGTGCTTCGCCGATTTCCGACAATGTGAGTCCGTCCTCGTAATACAACACGAGCACAGCTTGTTCACGCTCTGGCAAGCGCGTCATCTCTCGTCGCATCGCATCGCGAAGTTCTTCTTCTTCGAGAGCGCGACCTGGCTGAGTCTCGACACCACCACTTGACGGCGTGTCGTCGAGAGCGACGTGATCAAGCGGACCCACAGCGCCTGCAGCGACATCGGACAACCAGCCGTGCAATTCCTCGACGTCGATCTTCAGCTGGGCCGCTATTTCTTCATCTGAAGGCGATCGCCCGAGAGAATGTTCAAGTGAAGCGATTGCATCTTGCACCGAACGCGCTTTTGCCCGCACAGAACGCGGCACCCAGTCGAGCGCTCGAAGTCCGTCGAGTATTGCTCCGCGAATTCGCGGAACCGCGAACGAATCGAACTTCACACCATGGTTCGGGTCGAATCTGTCGATTGCTGTCATCAGACCAAACACACCTGCGCTGACAAGATCGCCAGTGTCGACAGACTTCGGCAGACCTGCCGCCAAACGACCGGCAACGAACTTCACCAACGACGCATAGTGAACGACGAGCCATTCACGCGCATTGGGATCTTTCGTCTCGTGCCATGCATCCCATGCAGATGCGAGCGTGAAGCGATGTGGCCGCGCGTTCATGCTCGCGGGTGTGCTTCCACGTATGAACTTCGCAGCTTCTCTTTGCTCACGTGCGTGTAGCGCTGCGTTGTCGCAGCATCGGAGTGACCGAGCAACTCTTGAATCGAACGTGTGTCGGCGCCACTGTCCATGAGATGCGTGGCAAAAGAATGGCGGAGGGCATGCGGGTGCGTGCCACCTGCCAAGCCCGCGCGTTCCGCTGCTGAGTCGAGAACTCGCGCGACATCACGACGCGTGAGCGGCTTTCCACGACCGGACAGAAACATTGCTTTCCCAGACGCAGACGTGGTCACTTCACCGCGCAAACCAAGCCACGCCATCAAGGCTGTCGCGCAGGGTTTGCTCACCGGAACGATTCGGGTCTTTGAGCCCTTACCGAGCACCCTCACCGAGGCTGACTTCTTGTCGAAACCATCGGTTTGAAGGGTGCAGATCTCTGAGACTCGCAGTCCACTTCCGTACAACAACTCGAGCACCGCACTGTCACGGGCTTTCTCCCACTCCTGCGCAGCGGGGTTGACGGCAGTCACCACGTCGACTGCAGTGCGCTCATCAAGGGGCCGCGGCAATCGCCCTTTCGCCTGCGGAGTGTGAATACCCATGAGCGGGTCGTGTGCCTGCTCACCGTTGCGCACTCGCCATGTGAAGTACTTGCGCAGTGCGGCAATTCGTCGGGCGACAGTGCGTGAGCTCGCGCCAGAGTCATGAAGATGAGCCAAGTACAGACGCACGTGCTCACGTTCGACATCCCCCGGGTCTGCGATGGGTGTCATGTCCATCAGCCACTCGGCGAACAATTCAAGGTCGCGTCGATATGCGCTACGGGTGTTCACTGATGCTGACGTGAGCGATACTTCAAAATCTGACGGTTCCCACTGAGCGAGCCGCGAGTCACGAACGTCGCACGACTTCTTCGCACTAGTACCGCGCGAGAGAGCCTGTGCACTCCCCTGTGGCTTGCACTTGTCGCACGCTCGTGCGTGACCGGTTGTCAGTTTTCGTGCTGGGTTCACGCGCGCCAGGTCACCACGCTTGGCAGGTGTACTTCGAATCTGCCATTCGAAATACATTCGCAATGTCGTGGCCCGCTGCTCAACGGTCTCAGTGCTGTAACCGGTGCCCTCGAGGTAGTCGATGTACGACTGCACCAACTCGCTCGTCACACGATCTGGTGACTTGGCTGCCTTCGTCAGGCACCACGCCGCGAAGTGCACCACTTCATGGCCTCGATGTCTGCGAGTTGCTTCGGCTCCGCGACCACCGCGCGCGAACTTGCCCGGCGCGAAGGCGTCGTCAATCGACTTTGATTGCTTCGCTGGCACGTACACGTGCGCACGCGTCGAAGGTGACCGCCCGCCCACGCGTCCACGGTACTTCCATCAGTTCAGCCACTGTGGACACTGGGCAAAAGCTCCCACCACGCACCAGATTGCGCCACCCAGCCAACGGTCTCGAGACGTCCGAGTGCGAGTGCGATGTCAACCACCGAGAGTGCAGTTGCTAGTGACAATGAATCGATGGTGCCCGGCTGATTCGTGAGCGCGGCCACCACGCATTGCTCGACACCAACCGGAGCAGGACGCACATCACATTGGGGACGTGACTTTCGAGTGTCGAGCCCGAGAGCCACGAGAACATCGTCAACGCTGGTGACTGGTGCACATCCATCGCGTAGCAATGCATTCGTTCCCTCGCTGGTGCGCACTCCTGGTCGACCAGGTACCGCCATGACGTCAACACCGCGCCGTTCGGCCTCTCTGACGGTCGACATTGACCCGCCAGTGGCAGCCGATTCGACCACGACGACGACTTCACTCAATGCCGCAAGAATTCGATTGCGCATTGGAAACCGATGAGCCTCTGGGCGTGACCCGAGTGGGGTTTCGGACAACAACAAACCGCGTGCTGCAACTGCGTGCCACAAATCGGCGTGCTCGGGCGGATAGACAACATCAAGACCCGAGGCCACGACGCCGAGGGCGTGGTGTGGAAAGCGATGCACACTCAACGCACCTCGATGCCCTTCTCCGTCGATGCCACGAGCCAACCCCGACACGACGCACACATCACGTTCGGCAAGTGCCGCACCGAGTTCTCGAGCAAAGTGCCTGCCACCATTGCTCGCCCGCCGCGTACCGATGATGGCCACTCGTCGGCGGTCAAGCACCTCGAGTGAACCCTTCACGAACACCACGGCCGGTGCGGCCGGATCACCCCGCAGTGGCCAGGGATAGTCGACGTCTCGTTCCGTGATCACTCGCACGCCGGCATGTGTGTATCGATCTTGCAGGTCACCCAAGTCAGTGTCCGCATGGCGACGCCACACCAACAGAAGCTCAGAGTCGATGCCATCGACATTTCCCTTGCGACAGCGAATGGCAGCAAAGACCTGTGCTGGTGTTCCTGCACGCATGAGTGTGCGCACTCGTGCCGGAGTCTGCAGGGGCAGTGCACACAGTGCCGCTGCATACACCCAGTCAGGATGGTCGCTCATGCGTGTAACGGATTGCGCAGTGCGACGCGCATGAGTAGTGCTTCACGTACGTGATCCTCGGTCAACTCATCGTCGTGTGCGTCGAGGTCTGCCAACGTGCGGGCAACCCGCCTCACACGGTGATACCCGCGACCAGTGAGCCGCGACGCTTCCAACTCGCCCATCAGCACAAGACGCGCACTCGACGACAAATGGGCATGAACGTCGAGTTCGTCGACCGATAACTGTGCGTTCGCGTGGCCCTGACGACTAATGGCAATGGAACGCGCACGCTCGACACGCGCTGCGACCTGAATGGTTGACTCACCGCGCACCGTGTCGACCAACGTGGACGGTGACGGTGCTTCGACGGCGACTCGCAAATCGAATCGATCGAGAAACGGACCACTGAACCGGCGTTGGTAGCGACGAATATCGGCGTGACTACATATGCAGGCACCCGGAGCGGAATTCGCACACGGACAAGGATTGGTAGCAGCGACGAGCAAGAAGCGAGCCGGCATGGTGACGCTGTGTCGTGCGCGAGCCACGTGAACGACACCGTCTTCAAGTGGCTGACGAAGTGCGTCGAGCACCGACGGTGGAAACTCACCGAGTTCGTCGAGAAACAACACACCGTGTGAAGCGAGGCTGACTTCGCCTGGACGCATCGCGGTGGTGCCACCCCCGATGATGGCGGCCAATGATGCGCTGTGATGCGGCGCGCGAAACGGCGGCACATCACTGGCGGTTCGCATGTTGCCTGCCTGCGACGCCGCACTGTGCACCATCGCAACTTCGAATGCCTCGTTCGGACCAAGTCGAGGAAGAAGCCCAGGCAAGCGTCGTGCCAGCATCGACTTACCTGCCCCAGGAGGGCCGATGAGGAACAAATTGTGATGGCCTGCAGCTGCCACCTCGAGTGCGCGCCTTGCCCACGGTTGCCCACACACATCGGCGAGGTCTGGAACTGTTTCCACCTGTTCGCCGCAGTTCGCAGTTGTCGCTGGTGACCATTGCTGTTGACCGCGAAGACAAGCGACAACGTCACGAAGCGTGTTCTCACCGAACACGTTCACCGGAGATGCGATGAGTGCTTCATGCGCGCATGCAGCAGCGACCACCACAGACTTGCCGCTCACGGACGCAACAAGCGGCGCGGTGCCCGGGGTGCTGCGCAACGACCCGTCGAGACCGAGTTCTGCGAGAAATGCAAGTTCACCCACGACACTTGCAGCAACTTCTTCTTGCGCAACTAGTAGCGCGATTGCAATTGCAAGGTCAAGCGACGCACCACCTTTTCGTACCGATGCACCGGCAAGATTGATGGTGACGCGACGATTTGGCCACGGAAAATCGCTCGACAAAAGCGCTGCACGCACACGATCTCGTGACTCTCTGCACGCCTCATCAGGAAGGCCGACAACAGTGAAACCAGGGATGCCCATGCCAATGTGCGCTTCGACCGTGACGCAATGGCCTTGGGCTCCGAGCAACACTGCAGAGTTGATTGCCGCGAACATGTGGTGCCCCTTCGCCGTCGACTTCTGACAGAATCGGTCACGATGTGTACGCGACGAAGCAAGATCGTGGCGAAGGCAGTGATTCTTGGTGTCGTGGCAGTCGCGCTCGCCGCCTGCTCAGGTGACGAGAGGTCGAGTAACGCGTTTTGCAAGCAGCTTGCTGATGAGCTTCCCGAGATTGGCCAACCGATGGATACGGGCGGTGATGTGGTCGCTCAGGTCGCTCGCTACAAACGGCTCCTGAAAGTTGCGCCGCTGACCATCGAGGAAGACTTCACAGTGCTCACAAACCTTCTCGACACAGCGTCACGGCTGAACCCCAACAACACCGATGACGTGCAGAAGATCGCGGACATGGCGTACGCCGCGAACATGTCTGCTCAGGCCGTCGCTGCATGGGTGAAAGACACTTGTGCAGTCGATATCTCTACTGGCGTCACCGTGGTTCCACCACGCGTTGCCACTTCAACGACTTCCCCACCGACAGACTCGACGGTGAGCACCGAGTCAACAGAGACAACAGCTACAACGACTGCTGAATCTACGACGCTTCCGTGAGGAAGCTTCTTTTCTACTAGCGAAGCTCGCCGCGTCGCACGATGACGTGGTCGACCAAGCCGTATTGCTGCGCTTCTTCAGCGGTGAACCAACGGTCACGCTCGCTGTCGGCACGAATCTGATCGATTTCTCGTCCGGAGTGATGCGCGATGAGTTCGGCCATACGACGCTTGGTGAACGCCAATTGCTCAGCCTGAATTGCAATGTCTGCTGCTTGACCGCGAAGACCGGCGAGTGGCTGGTGCATCATGATGCGTGCGTTCGGCAACGTGTATCGCTTGCCGCTTGAACCAGCGGTGAGCAAGAACTGGCCCATCGAGGCGGCGAGACCCATGCACACCGTTGCGATGTCGCAGCTGACGAACTGCATGGTGTCGTAAATGGCCATGCCCGCCGTGACCGATCCGCCAGGGCTGTTGATGTACAACCAAATATCGGCGTTTGGGTCTTCGCCCTCGAGGTACAGCAACTGGGCACAGATCTGATTGGCGATGTCATCATTCACATCGGTTCCCAACATGACCACCCGGTTCTTCAGCAATCGAGTGAAGATGTCGGATCGCGGGTCTGCACTGGCATCGAGTGCCACTGGCTGCGCGGGAAGTTGTGGATTCGCCATGTCCGGAAGGCTATCTCGCACCATGGGATTCCCAGCGACGGAGGCTGATGAAGAAGAATGTCCTCCGCGTGACTATTGACGACTTTCAGCCCAATGCAGACGAACTGCTCGACCACAATGCGCGCTACGTCGAGTCCTTCGCAGACCACGGACTTCAGCTCTCGCCACGACGTCACTTGGCCATCGTGGCGTGCATGGACAGTCGCATGGACATCTTCCAGATGCTCGGGCTGTCACACGGTGATGCTCACATCATTCGTAATGCAGGTGGAGTTGTCACAGACGACGTCGTTCGTTCGCTCGTCATCTCGCAGCGCGTGCTCGGAACTCAGGAAGTTCTCCTCGTGCACCACACAAACTGTGGACTGCAATCGCTTCGCGAAGATGAGTTCAAACAGCAACTCGAGAATGAAACAGGCGTGAAGCCGTGGTGGAGTTTTGAATCATTTCGTGACCCATTCGAAGACACGAGACAGAGCATCAACCGACTTCGACACTCGCCATTTCTCCTGCACAAGAACCACATTCGCGGCTTCGTGTACGACGTCGACAATGGTCGACTGCTCGAGGTAACTGCCTAACTGCGGCGTATGCCGTATTCAACTGCGGCGTATGCCGTATTCAACTGCGGCGTATGCCGTATTCAACTGCGGCGTACCACATATCTAACTGCGGCGTACGCCGCTGAACATCACAGCGATTCGTTCATCGTCACCGATGTCGTGTCGCATCTGCAGAACACCAGCCAAACCTGCACTGCCAGTAGGGCTCACGTCAATATCAGTGAAGTCATGCGCCATGGAATACGCGGTGTGCACGACATCTTCGGTGGCAATCACTGGGTGCCCACCGGTCTGTTTCATCACGGAAACCGCGCTCAACCAGTCGTAGGTTTCGTCGTCCAGAATTCCGTCTGCCAAAGAATGCGGTGTTGCCTCCCAAGGCCACATGCACTCACCCCAATGATGTTCGACATCATCGAGCACTCGCCGACGCTTCGCCTCGTCCCATGCGCGCGCAAGCGGTGCGCAGCCTTCAGTCTGTACAGCGTGCACGTGAGGCCGATTGCCGAACTGCAACAGCCCCTCGCCGACACACGACACGAATGCTCCACCACCTACTTGCACGAAGACACGGTCGAAAGACGCTCCGTCAAACAAATCAGATGCTTGCGACGCCAATTCCCAGCCGATGGTGCGACCACCATCGAGACACCACGCATTCTCAGTGCCCTGCACTGAAAACGGAATCGCACCGCCTGACACTGCCTCTCGAAAACGATGAATGCACGGATCACCGGGCGGATCCTCGGTACGTCGCGGACACTCGATGATGTCAGCACCCAATGACGAAATGACATCCAACACTTCTCGCCCAGCACCAACAGGCACAAAGACGCATATCGGCCAATTCGCAGAACGCGCGAGAGTCGACGCGGCAATTGCTGCATTTCCACACGACGCAATCGCAAGTGGTGGTCGCGAGCTGCGAGCCCAAGGAACAACACTGGCTTTTTCTGCCATCAGCAAATGCAACAGAATTCCGAAGAGGTGCCGCGCTTTGTGTGACCCCGCGACGTTTCCCGTGTCGTTCTTCACCCAAATGCCACCGTTGGTGCTGAACCCGAGCGCATCAGACAATTGGTTCGCTCGTTCAAGTGGCGTTACTCGAAACCCCGTGCCTGCCACCTTTTCAACTTGTGCATCTGCGTCCACAATGATGCGACACCGCGCTTCGTCGTCAAGACCAATGGCCGCTCCAAAAGCGTCGACTGCCATCAAGGATCGGTATGCGAGATACGGATTCTGCTCTCTGTCAATAACATTCAATGAGACATCGCCACGAAAATGCAGAACGTGTTGCCGATTGCTACTCGTCACATTGGGGCACTGCCATGACAACGGAGTTGTGATGGGCACCGTCGCGCCACACACCGCGCACTCAAGATTCATCGGCACGCCTTGTAGAAACCAGAACTACTTCGTAGCTGCGACACGGGCGTTGAACTCACCGATGAGTCCGTCCCACACAGGCATGTAGTCACGCAAAGATCGCCAGAATGACTGGCTGCGGCGCGCTTCAAACACATTCAGCGGAGTTCCTTGTTGCTCGACCCAGGTGTAGTACCCAAGGTTGAAGATTCGGTTCTTGTCGCCTTCAGTGCACTCAATCATGTGGTCGGTGGTGACATTGCCCCAATGCTCGCTGAACACTTCTGCAGCATCAAGTGCGGTGAAATCATCATTGAAACGACGGGACAGGGTCTTGACTCGTTCGCTCGGGTACAACGCACTGCCGTCGGTGGCCACGGTGATGAGCGCATCGTCTGGCCCGAGACCAAGCAACTTGGCAGTCTTGATGGCCGCAGTGACATTGCAGATGGAGGAAAACCCGAAATGCGTCAACGCGTCGATGAGTTCCGCGGAGAAACCCTTGCGATCGGCGAGATAGTTCTGGCCGACCGCGGTGTTGAACAACACGTCGAGCTCATCGGTGACACGATCAGACACCGCGCACACCACGTCGGTGTTCATCACGTTGTGGATGAGAGGAATGTGTTTGTCGCCGATTCCTTGGATGTTGTGCTCACCGAAACCGTTTTCGAGCATTGTCGGGCACTCAAGTGCTTCGACCGACACGATGCGAGCGCCAAAGTCATCTTTCAGGCGATCTCCGGCAGCAATAGTTCCGGCAGACCCAGTAGCCGAAGTAAATGCTGCAAGTCGAAGATCGCGACCCGACGCACGTCGCACAGTCTCGAAGACATGCCCGAGCGCACGACCTGTGACCGTGTAGTGGCCGACATAGTTTCCGAACTCACAGAACTGATTCAAAATGAAGTTCGTCGGGTCCTTGGCCATCTCATTGCAGGCGTCATAGATCTCTTTGACGTTGCTCTCAGTGCCAGGAGTGCGAACGATGTCAGCCGGATCTGCGACCCAACGATCGAGCCAGTCGAATCGCTCTTGAGACATGCCAGCGGGAAGCACAGCAACACCACGCGAACCCATCAGTCGACTGATGGCAATGCCGCCGCGTGCATAGTTGCCGGTGGAAGGCCACACAGCACGATGACGAGTGGGGTCGAACTGACCAGTGATGACGCGCGGGGCAAAACATGAATACGCGGCAAGCACCTTGTGCGCCGTGATCATCGGGAAACGATCACCGAACACCACGATGATCGGGCTCTCGACGCCTGTTACTTCCGGCCCGAGCACAACATGGTCAGGAACAGACACACGGTCACCGTCGAGGTTGTTGTACCAGTGAACGCGAAACAGGTTGCGGGGATCTGCCGCGTTCTTGTCAACACCGGCCACTCGTTGTGCGTCGATTCGCGACGGGTCGGCAAGTTCAGAAAATGTCGGAAGAACGATCTTCTGCTCAGCGAAGCGACGAACGCTGTTCATCAATGACGATTCGTCCACCACGCAGTCGGCTAGTCCGAGTTGCGTACGAAGAACATCGGTGTCGAGGCTGATGGGGGTGGCTGTCGTTGTCACCTCCTCAGTCTGTCAGCACCGGCGATACATTGAGACTCTCGCCGGCGTAGCCCAATTGGCAGAGGCAGCAGGTTTAGGTCCTGCGTGTTGGGGGTTCGAGTCCCTCCGCCGGCACAGTGCACATTTCGCAACTCTCCACCCCGGCCGTCATCATCGATCGCGATGCGCTGCGCAGGAATATCAAGACTATGGCGACGATCCACCCTGGCTCGCGGCTTCGCCCACATGTGAAGGCGCACAAATGCACTTCATTGGCTCGTGAGCAGTACCTCGCCGGTCACCATTCATTCACGTGTGCCACTCCGAACGAAGTTCTTGGCATGGTGCGGGCCGGCGTTGGCGATGACTTGTTGCTTGCAAACGAAGTACTCGATACCGCACGACTCTCAGCCCTTGCCGCAGCACAGAACTCGGCATGCATCACAGTGGCTGTGGATTCAGACGCAACCATCGATGCGGCCGCTGCGGCCGGACTTCAAAATGTTGTCGTCGACGTGAATGTCGGACTTCCACGGTGCGGATGCGCACCAACCGACGCAGGTCGCCTTGCTGACCGGGCCCGTACACGCGGAATGAACGTGCGGGGTGTGATGGGATACGAAGGGCACCTCATGATGGTCGCTGATCGAGACGACAAGAGACGTCAAGTGCGCGAAGCAATGTCGACCCTTGCGAAAGCTGCACATGATGTGGGCGGTGACATCATCTCTGCCGGTGGCACCGGAACATATGACTTGTTCGAGGGTACGAGCGTCAACGAGGTGCAGGCCGGAAGCTACGCATTGATGGATACCCAGTACGCCACCCTTGGTCTGCCATTCGAACAAGCAATGTGGGTGGTCGGCACTGTGATTTCAGAGAACGATCAATGGAAAGTGCTCGATGTCGGCCTCAAGGCTCTCGGCATGGACCACGGTAATCCTTCAATCTCGGATGGCTCCGTGTGGTTCTGCTCCGACGAACATCTCACGTTCTCAGGCACAGGTTCATCCATCGGTGACAGGGTGCGCGTGATACCAGCACACATCGACCCCACGATGGCCATGCACGCGGTCGCTCACGTTGTCGAGAACGACGCAGTCGTTGACACATGGCCAATTGACCTGCGCGGCTGGTAACCCGCCTCTGCTCTCTCGTCGAGCGACATGATGACGACACTTCTCACAACACTCGCATGGGTATGCGTGACCGTCACCCAGTTGGTGGTGCTTTCAATCGTGCTTCGCGTCAGTCGCTCCATAGTGTTCGCGGTTCTGCAGGCTGTCATTCCGTATGCGACGGCACTGAACGTGGTCATTGCAGTGTTTGCCGTTGTGACCACCAATTGGCAGTTGGTGGCAGCGAGCCTCCTACTAGTCGCCTGGATCGTGCTCATCATTTTGCGCGCGATGCTGGTCCATCGACCCCACCGCCCCGCAGCCAAACCGATGCCACGTCATGCAATGACCGTGGTGCACGCGAACCTGTTGTACATCAACAGCACACCAACCGAGGCAATAAACGACTTGCTGGCAACTGATGCGGACATCATCACGATTTCAGAGTTGACGTCTGAGCTTCACGAGGCCTTGGTCATCCACGAACATGCGTCGCGATGGCCACATCGACATGTGTTACTTGAAACAGGAGCCGACGGCATCGGGGTGTGGAGCCGGCATCAACTTGTCGGCATGAGCGAACATCGACTGATCTCAAAGCCGGCGCTGTCTGGCACGGCCATCACTTCAACCGGGCAAAGTGTCGGGCTCGTTGTCGTGCATCCAACGCCACCGGTGAACAGAGCAAAGACTCGTGATTGGACACCATCTCTCAAGGCAATCGGTGACCTTGCCAGCATGATGACTGCTCCGACAGTTGTCATCGGTGACTTCAACACAGCGTTCTGGCACCCACCGATGCGCCACCTCCTGCGTCGCGGGTTTCGGTCAGCACACCTTGTTCACGGAAAGTTCCTTGCAGGCACTTTTCCGGTGGGGAAGAAAACACGACCGGTCGTGCGTCTCGACCATGCACTCGTCACAAGTGGTGTCACTGTGCACGAGGTGCACGACTTCACCGTCACCGGTAGTGATCACAGAGGAATATCAGTCACGGTGTCGACAACAGCACACGCAACGCACTGATCGCACGCGCTCGATGCGAGATTGCGTTCTTTGCGTCAGCACCCATTTCAGCAAATGTCTCACCGTTGCCATCATTCGGGATGAACACGCTGTCATACCCAAAACCAGTCGTGCCACGCTGATTGGTTGCAATTTCTCCTTCGCAGACACCTTCGACCAGTTGTTCTCGTCCATCCGGATGCACAAGTGCAAGCACTGTACGAAAACGAGCTGAGCGCACCGTTGCTTCACCAAGCTCTGCCAGCAACTTCGCCCTGTTCTGAGCATCATCGGCATCGACTCCGGCATATCGAGCACTTTGCACACCTGGTCGCCCACTGAGCGCGCTGACTTCAAGTCCGGTGTCGTCGGCAAGTGCGACACGACCTGTGTGTGCACATACCGCGCGTGCCTTTAGCAATGCATTGCCTTCGAGCGTGTCGCTTGTTTCGTGGACTTCACCCAAAGTTGCAGGGCGCGGCAGAAGCCGAACCAACCCGCCGAGCAGAGTTTCCATTTCAGTGACCTTGTGTGCGTTTGCCGTCGCACAGACGATGTCAATCATCGCCGCCACCGTTTTCGAATCAGCGTCCGAGGGGTCGTGGCGGTGGAGCAACCGACAACAACTCAGATTGCAGATCAAAAATGCGATTGAGGCCGCCGTTCGCCAATTCGAGCAATGAGTCAAGCTCTCCTCGTGTGAACGCGAGCCCCTCGGCAGTTCCCTGCACTTCGACGAAGCGCGCCTCTCCGCCGTCTCGAGGACGCAGCATCACCACATTCATGTCGACTTCGGCACTGCTGTCCTCGATGTATGGAAGATCAAGCACCGGAGTGCCAGAGTGAACTCCAACCGAAATCGCTGCACACTGCGAATGCAGTGGATGATTCTTTATTGATCCATTTTGAACAAGGCGCGTCAGTGCGTCGTGCAAAGCAAGAAAGCCGCCGCAAATGCTTGCAGTACGAGTTCCACCATCTGCTTGCAACACGTCGCAATCGACCACCACTTGTCGCTCACCCAAGATGTTCATGTCGCATGCCGCACGCAACGAACGACCAATGAGCCGTTGAATCTCGACGGTGCGACCACTCTGCTTCCCTTTTGCTGCCTCGCGGTCAACGCGCTCTGGCGACGAGCCGGGCAACATCGAATACTCAGCGGTCACCCAACCCTTGCCGCTTCCCTTCATCCAACGCGGCACGTCTTCATCGACGGAAGCGGTGCACAGCACACGCGTGCGCCCGAACGACACGAGCACGCTTCCTGCAGACATCTCGGTGTAGTCGCGCTCGAAGGTGATTGGGCGAAGTTCGTCGTGTGATCGTCCGTCTGGTCGTGCCATTGCTAGTTGCTCCCGTGTCTGTGAGTTCCGTGCCAGTGTTGCGCCTGTTCCAACTCTGGACCAAGAAGACGACGACCAAGGTCTGCAAACCATGCCACATCGCCAGAGGAATAGAACTCATGGTGGCCCGTATGCGTGTGACCTCGACGCAAGTGCGCAGCTCCCAACATGCGTCGAAGCTCAAATGCTGTCTCGTCAGCGCTACTCACGAGCACGACATCAGGGCCCATGACTTCAGAAATAACGCGAGAGAGATACGGATAATGCGTGCAACCAAGCAGCAACGCATCGACCCCCGCATCACGTACCGGGGCCAAGAGGCGCTCTGCCAACACCATCACTTCATCGCCCGAGGTCTGACCGAGTTCGACAAATTCAACAAAACCTGGGCACGCTGCGGCTGTCAATTGAACATCAGCGTCGAGTTCTGCAAGTGCGCGCTGGTACGCACCCGAGCCGATGGTGCCAACGGTGCCGATGACTCCGACGTGACCGTTTCGCGTGGCAAGCGACAGTGACTTAACTCCAGGTTCCACAACGCTCAGCACCGGTAGTGAGAGTTCGCGCGACAAATCATCAAAGGCGGCGGCCGCTGCGGTGTTGCACGCAATAACTACGGCCTTCACGTTGAAGTCTTCAACGAGACTTTGGGCGATCTCACGCGCGTAGCGTCGCACTTCGTCGACGGGTTTTGGTCCGTAGGGGTACCGAGCGGTGTCGCCGATGTAGACGAGGTCTTCAGCGGGCAACAGGTCGATGACTGCTCTTGCGACCGTCAGTCCACCAAAGCCAGAGTCGAACATGCCGATGGGGCGTTCGACATCGGCGGTCATGGCGCCAAGGCTAGGCGTGGAGACACTCGCGCCAGTGTGCACCCGACGTGGTGCTGATGAGCCAGCGTTGGGGCGGCTTAGAAGTAGATGATCTTTTCGGCGGCAGCTTCGGCTGCGTCAAGGTCGTCGGTGTACGCGCCAGTCGACAGGTACTTCCAGCCGCCATCGCACACAATGAACACAATTGTTCCCTCGTCGATTTCACTCGCAACTTTCAATGCACCTGCGAGCGATGCACCCGACGAAATTCCGGCAAAGATGCCGCACTCGGTGACCAGACGTCGCGTCATTTCGAGTGACTCGCGCGGACGCACGACGCGCTTGCGGTCGAGCAATTCGCGTCCATTCCAATGTTCGAACACTGGCGGGATGTAGCCGTCATCCAAATTGCGCAGACCTTCGACTCGCTCACCAAGGGGTGGCTCGACAGCGACGATCTTGATGTCGGGGTTCTGTTCCTTGAGATACTTCCCCGTACCCATGAGCGTTCCACTCGTGCCGAGTCCGGCGACAAAATGCGTTATTTCGGGGCAGTCGCGGAAGATCTCAGGTCCGGTGGTTTCGTAATGCGCACGCGGGTTTGCATCGTTCGCATACTGGTAGAGGAAACACCACTCAGGATGCTGTGCAGCCATCTCGGTGGCGCGACGCACCGCACCGTTCGAGCCTTCTTCGCCAGGCGTGAGGATGATGTCGGCACCGAACACTTCGAGCATCTGGCGACGTTCAATGCTCACCGACGTCGGCATGAGAATGGTGATGGGATAGCCCTTCATTTTCGCGATCGCTGCAAGAGCTATGCCCGTGTTTCCCGACGACGGTTCGATGATTCGCTGACCAGGAACAAGCCGTCCTTCACGTTCGGCATCTTCGATCATCGACTTGGCGATGCGATCTTTCACCGACCCAAAGGGGTTCTGCGACTCGAGTTTGGCGACGATGCGCACATTCGGATTGGGCGACAAATTCGACACATCAACCACCGGTGTGTTTCCGATGAGGTCGAGGGCGCTCTGATGCACGAACACCGAACCGCGACGGCGGTTCACATCTGCAAGTGTCATGCTGAGCTCCTGGTTAAACCCGACCAATCTGGTCAGAATTGTAATGCTTCCCCAGGGACAACGCTCAGGTGGGTCGGATTATTTCCTCACTGATCTGTTCCCCCAAGATGCGGAAGCTGCGGGCTGCAGGGGCCGGATCCTTCAGGGTGACAATCACATAGTGCCAACCAGGGTCGGGCGCTTGCGCCACATCGGTGGGGCTGGGATACGCCTCGGAGTGAGTGTGACTGTGTGCCACGCCCACCACTTCGAGCCCCTCGGCCTCCGCAGCAAGTTCCACCTTCAGATGCTCTTTCGGGTCGAGGGTGTACAGCTTGGCACTCTCTGCGACATTGCGCATGGGAACGAAACGATCGATTCGACCTTCAGCCGACGACCCGAGCAGAAGGCCACACATCTCCATCGGATAACAGATGTATGCGTGCGCATACATCGCACGAACAGCAGCACCAGGAATGACGACCTCGGACATTGCTGTCGAAGGCTACAGATACCCTGAGGATCCCCTATGGGAAAGAAGACCAACTCCGTGCTCGCGAGCAATCGCAAGGCGCGCCACGACTACACCATTTTGGATGTGGTCGAGGCGGGCATTGTGCTGCTCGGAAGCGAGGTGAAGAGCCTGCGAGGGGGCCAAGTGCAGTTGGTTGACGCCTACGCACGCATCTTGGACGGAGAAGTGTGGCTGGACGGTGTGCACATCGCGCCGTATCAGTTCGCCACCGGTGTTGGTGCGCACGACCCCGACCGATCACGAAAGTTGCTCCTTCATCGTGATGAAATCGACCGTTTGTCAGACCGCGTGAAACGTGAGCGACTTGCACTCGTTCCTCTTTCATTGAAACTCGTTGAAGGCAAGGTGAAAGTGGAATTGGCACTCGCCAAAGGCCGCCGCAAAGAGGACAAGCGCCAAGCAATCGCCGAACGTGAGACCAAACGAGAGATCGCTCGCGAACTTGGCGCGGCTCGCAAGATGGGTGCCTAGAGCACGTATCTGCTGCGCGGGAATAATTCGACACTCCCCGCCCTTACACTGGTCACTACACAACCAACCACTACAACACACTCGGGGCTGCCTGGTTTCGACGTCAGTTTCGGTGGGCGGGCGTGCGACTCGAGTGGCTCAGACTCGTTAAACGGGGCACAAACAAGAATTGCCAACGAGCAGTTCGCTCTCGCCGCCTGATTTATTCAGGTGACTGAGAGACATCGTGACCAGCAATGGCGCACGGGGCCAATCCATCGCAGCCCGGCAACAGAAGCGAAGGATGACGGCAGGAAAGAACGCTGGCAGCTGGAAAGAACGCTGACATGTCGGAAAGACGACACGCGATCCCGCAAGGGATAGTCGACCCGCCGACAGTGTTGCGTCAGCACTAATGCGGGGATAGTCGTATCACGATCGTTCAGCGCCTGATGGACGGGGGTTCGATTCCCCCCAGCTCCACCAACACATAACTGCGCCTTGTCGCAGACTCTTTCGATGCACTTAAACTCCGGATGCGCGATAGCGAGAAGAGTCATTTGAAAGTCGGATATGTGGTGCTGTACGTACGCGATGCAGAAGCATGTGTGCGTTTTTGGACCGAACAAGTCGGCATGATGTCAAACACCTGCCACTCCGCCTAACCGCCTAACCGCCTAACCGTCTCTCCGCCACACCAGCGAGACATCTGCCATACGGGCGGCTTGCGCCAGCTTTGAGGCCACCCACATCGGTACAGTTCTCCCACCCCCTATGAGTACGACACTTACCGATTTCTCATCTACTGCCCCTGGGCAGCCTCACCTCTCAAAAGCCACTGAACGCAACATCCTCATTGCAATGTGCACTGCACTAGTTGCTGTTGTTGCGTCAATGTCCGGCTTAAACGTCGCCCAGCAAGCCATCGCGATTGAGCTCGGCTCTACTCAAAGTGGCGTGTTGTGGATCATCAACGCTTATTCACTTGCTCTCGCTGCACTTCTCATGCCAATTGGTGCTGTCGGCGACAAATGGGGCCGCAAGCCAGTGCTTCTCACTGGACTTTCTCTCTTTGCACTTTCCAACGTCGGCGCATTCATGGCCCAGTCGACGGCTCAGATGATTGCAGCGCGCACACTTGCCGGCGTCGGTGCAGCAATGATCATGCCAGTCACATTGTCTGTTATCACCTCTAGTTTCCCTGAGGAAGACCGTGCGCGTGCCGTGGGCATCTGGGCCGGTTTTGCCGGAAGTGGCGGCATGATCGGCCTGTTCGTCTCCGCCTTCACTGTCGATGTGTTGTCATGGCGTTGGGCGTTTGGTTTACCGATCTTGCTTGCTGCACTGGCATTTGCAATCACGTGGACAAATGTTCCCAACTCACGCGAAGGTGAGAGTCACCCGTTCGACACCATCGGATCGGTGTTGTCTGCGCTTGCCATTGGTGGCCTCGTGCTCGGCATTCACGAGGGTCCAGAGCGAGGTTGGTCAGACCCAACGACCTTGGTCGGACTTGTCGTTGGTGTCATCTCTCTAGTGCTTTTTGTTTCGTGGGAACGCCACGTGTCGGCACCACTCCTTGACATCTCGACTTTCTCTGATCGTGGACTTGCTTCCGGAATCGCCACCATCACCATCGTGTTCGCAGTGATGTTTGGCATCTTTCTCGTGTTGTTCCCGTTCCTGCAGGCAGTACTCGGCTGGTCAGCGCTTCGCTCTGCAGTTGCGATGCTTCCGATGGCTGCGGTGATGATGCCGACGTCGACTATGGCACCGCGCATCGCCGGACGTTTCGGCAGTCGCGCGACGATGTTGTCCGGAGTCACTTTGTTCGCAAGTGGCCTTGCGCTGCTCGCACTTCGTGCATCAGTTGAAGGTGGTTACTTGTCCGTCCTTCCAGGCCTGATGATTGTTGGCTTTGGAATGGGACTCACCATGACCCCCGCCACCACCGCCATCACTGAGACACTTCCGCAGGACAAGCAAGGTGTCGCGTCAGCTCTGAACGACACGTCTCGAGAGATTGGGGGCGCTGTCGGAATGGCATTGCTTGGTTCGGTGCTCAGTGCCGCATTTCGCACCAAGATGACAGATTCGCTTCTTGGATTGCCCGAAAAAGCGGTCGATGCGGCCGGAGAAGGCATCGCTAATGCCTACGGAGTCGCTGCACAAATGTCGAAGAACGGAATGACCGAAGAATCTGCGCGAATCATTGATGCTGCCAAGCATTCATTCGTGTCCGCATGGACTCATTCGATGTGGGTCGGTGTGATTCTCGCAGCGGTCGCAGTTGCAGTTCTTGCAGTTTTCGGACCACGTCGCGCACAGTAACGTCTGACACATCGCTGCGCCGCCAACGGGACATCTCTACATCGCGCAATTCAATATTGCGCGCCTTCGACATCCACTCGGGCATCCACTAACGCGCCCATTTGAAGATCTCATCGACGAGACAAACGCCCACGCTGAGGCAAGCCCGGGGTTTGTGTGGCGTCATGGCATCGACACTCGAGCACCCGATGAGGACGTCTACGGCGATCCCTTGATGACCGTGAATCTGTCCGTCTGGCAATCAGTCGAACATCTGAAGAATTACGTGTACCGCGGTTTCCATCGCGATGTCTTCCGTCGCCGCAAAGAGTGGTTCGACTCGTCGGCAGTTGTGTTGTGGTGGGTCGAGCCGCAGGAACGTCCGACGTTGCAGGAAGGTAAGCGTCGACTTGACGAGTATGTGGAGCACGGCCCCAGCGACACAGGTTTCGGATTTCGAGAGGTCAGTTCACTCACCGACTGAGTCAGGCTCGGAGTGCGGCATCAAGCAGTGCATCGGCAAGAGAAGTTCCGCGCTGGTCAGGAGCCAACCCGGGCCACGCATTCACTTCCAGCACCACCATCTCTCCCTCATGCTCGATGACATCGACGCCAGCAAAACACAAACCGAGAGCCCGTGCTGCAAGCACAGCGGGTGCTGCTATTCGCTCTGCATCGAGAGATGTCATGTCGACGTCGTCTACGAGTGCGCCAGGTGCATTGGTGACGAACTCATTCATCGGCGCACGTCGTCTTGTCAGTGCGACCACCTCATGACTGTGACCTCGATCAGCAACGATGACTCGGAAGTCACATCCCGCACCTGTCGCCAGCGGTTGCACCACTTGGTGATCGACCATCCCTGCGACGAGCGGAACTGTCGTCGACAACGCAACTTCAGCCTCGTGCCATGTGTCGAATTTCAAGACTCCTCGACCTTTCGATGCGCGTGCAGGTTTCACCACCACAGGTCGCGTACCGAAATGTGATTCACCACTTGAGAGGTTTACACCGACACCTGGAACTACTGACATGGTTGCCAAGGTCGGAACTCTGTGTGCCATGAGCACCGAAGTACACGTGACCTTGTCGGCACACAGGCTTGCCGCAATCACGTCTGGCACAATGCAAGCGCCGTCACGACTCCAGTGCTCAAGTACTTGTTGCATGAGCGGCCACGGACGATTAAGGCCTCGGGGTAAGACCACATCTGGAATGACTCTCTGTTCGGCCACGGATACCCACTGCTGGCCTGACTCCGTCACCAATGACAATTCCGAGGGCGACACCAACCGAGCGCTGATGCCACGGGCCTGAGCTGCTTGCAGGAGACAAGCGTGATCTGCGCGAAGCCTGTCGGGATATCCGACGACAACTATCGAAGTCATGTCGCACTGATTGACGTTCGGTGTGCTCAGGAACCAGTGAGTTCCTTGCGCAACTCGCGCTTCAGGAACTTGCCATTTGCATTGCGCGGCAACGCTTCGTCACGAAACCACACTTTCGATGGAATTTTGTGTTTTGCGATTCGAGCAGAGAGGAACTGCACAAGCTCTTCTTGTGAGAGAACATGACCTGGCCGCAACACGATGGCCGCAGCAACTTCTTCTCCGAGGCGATTATCGGGAATACCGAACACTGCTGCTTCTGCGATCGCATCGTGGTGATAGATCGCCGTCTCAACTTCACTGCAGTAAACATTTTCGCCGCCGCGCAGTACCATGTCCTTGGCGCGATCGACGATGTAGATGAATCCATCGTCATCGATTCGTGCGATGTCGCCCGTGTTCAGCCATCCGTCCTTGATGGTCTCTGCTGTGGCTTCAGGCCGATTCAAGTAACCCTTGATGACGATTGAACCACGAACGCACAAAACCCCTGTGACGTCTTGGTTGCGCGGCAGATCGTTGCCCTCCTCGTCGACCAGTTTCGCTTCAAGTGTCGGCACCGGCGGACCACACGACTCTGGTTTGGTCACGAACCAGCGAGCGGCGTTCGCTGTGATGATGCCGTGCGTCTCAGTCATTCCATAACCAGTGGATGGCTGACCCGTCTTCAATGCACCTGCGATCTTGTGCACCAAGTCAGGTTGCAGCGCAGCTCCTCCGCCACCCATTCCCTGCACTGACGACGTGTCGCGCTTTGACCAGTCAGGATGCATGAGTAACTCACGACTCATCGTCGGAACACCCGAGAAGTTGGTGACCTTCTCGCGCTCAATCAACTCGAGCGCACGACCAGGTTCCCACTTGTACATGAGCACGACCTTGCCACCCACCAAAGTTGCGGGGTGCAATATGCAGTTGCATGCCGTCACATGGAACAGCGGTGTCGGCGCCATGAACGACGGCGCCAAGGCAGGTGGCACAGCGTCCGGTGGTGGCACATCACCCGCAGCTATGGCTTTCTGTTCCGCGAGCGACGCTGCCGTCGTCATGGCCGCAATGTTCAAAATGTTGTCGACAGAACCACGGTGATGAAGTTGCGCACCTTTCGGAAAACCAGTGGTTCCAGACGTGTAAAAGATCGTTGCGTCGTCATAGGGGTCGATGTCGACGGCAGGAAGTGCCTCGGGGTCAGCGGACGCCATGATGTCACTCCACCTCGTCGCACCGGCTGGCAATCCGTCTTCAGTGCGCACAGCAATCACGTGAACTGCATGGAGGTTTCCAATCTGCGCGAAGCGTTCAAGACGTTCACTGTCGGCAATCAACACCGCCGGCGTGCTGTCGTTCAGCGCGTACTCCATCTCTGGCGCTGTCCACCACGCGTTCATGCCGACAACTGCTGCGCCGATCGACACGGTTGCCCAATAACCAACAACCCACTCGGGGTAGTTACGCATTGCGATTGCCACTCGTGAACCTCGAGTTACTCCGTTTGATACAAGGTGGGTGGCGAGCTTGCGCACCTGCGCATGCACTTCGGCGTAGCTGTACCGCTCATCCTCGTACACCAGATAGTCCTTGTCGCCATGACCCGCACTCATCTCCCACAACACACGCATGTTGGGAGGTGCGGCGGCGAATATCTTGGTGGGCACACCATTGACGTCGCCGACAGTGGTAGCAAATGGTGACCCTGCCGCGTCAAGTTCGGCACGGGCGGTGAGGTAGTGGTGAATCACGTCCTTATCTTTCCTCATTTCTCATGGCCTCTGAAACACGGAGTGGGAATAGGTGAGCGAACTCGGCCAGAATCACACCGTGCGAATTCGCGACCTCCTACCCCGCGACCTCGATGACGCGTGGCGCATCAACCAGGCGAATACACCAGCGGTTGGCGACGAACCTCGAGATGCGATGGATGCGATTCTGGCAATGTGCAACATCGCCCTCGCGGTTGACGTAAGTGATGAATTGGCCGGGTTCTGCATGGTGCTTCCCCCTGGCACTGCGTATGACAGCCCGAACTACCGATATTTCTGCAACCGGTACGACAACTTCGTGTACCTCGACCGCGTCGCCTTCAACGCCAAACACCAAGGACACGGGTACGGCGCGGCCCTCTACCAAGAAGTCGAACGACGGGCAACAGCGTCATTATTTGCCCTCGAAGTGAACGTCAAACCTCCCAATGAAGGCTCGCTCCGCTTTCACCTTCGTGAAGGATTCGTCGAAGTTGACCAACAAGAGACACGCCCCGGAAAGATCGTGAGTTTGATGGTGAAGCGCCTCTTGCCCGACACCGATTGACCACTAGCCTCAACTCTTCGTGGGATCTGATCAGACCGCCGGCGCTGAGTCGGTTGAACTTGCTCGGCGCCTTGCCCAAGAGGACGAGGCCAAGCGGCGTGCCGAGAAGCTTGATGGAAGCGACGAGAGCCACCGCCACGGTGAACATGAGGGCCACTCGCGAGCCGGAACCGTCGCTCTTGCGCTCGGCGCACTCGGCGTGGTGTACGGCGACATCGGAACCAGCCCTCTGTATGCACTGAAGGAAGCCTTCACAGAAAAATCTCACGTGATGACAGTTGATCGCATCAACGTGTTCGGCGTGTGCTCACTCGCCTTCTGGTCGCTCATCCTCATCATCTCAGTGAAGTACTTGATGTTCGTGATGCGAGCAGACAACCGCGGCGAAGGCGGCATCCTTGCATTGACAGCCAAGGTGATGGGCCGTCGAGGCCCAACCGTCACAAGAGCTGGATTGCTCGTCTCGCTTGGCGTGTTTGGAACAGCGCTTCTTTACGGTGACGGCATCATCACGCCAGCCATTTCCGTGTTGTCAGCCGTCGAAGGACTTGAGGAGGTGTCCACGTCATTTGCTGATTGGGTCATCCCCATTGCCATCGTCATCATCGTCGGCCTTTTCCTCGTGCAAAGCCGTGGCACCGGAGCAGTAGGCAAAGTATTTGGCCCCATCATGATGGTGTGGTTCGCCACCCTCGCTTTGCTCGGACTTTCAAAGATTGTCACTGCGCCCGAAATCTTGCAGTCGATTAACCCATATCACGCTGTGCATTACTTCACCCATGAAAAGGGCAAAGCGTTTCTGTCTCTCGGGTCGATTTTCTTGGTCGTGACAGGCGGCGAAGCGCTGTACGCAGACATGGGCCACTTCGGTCGCAAGCCCATCATGTACGGCTGGTACGCGATGGTGCTGCCTTCACTTCTTCTGAACTACTGGGGCCAAGGTGCGTTTCTTCTAAAGAACCCAGAAGACATCGAGAGCGTCTTCTTCCGTATGGCTCCAGAGTCTCTGTTGTTGCCGCTTGTCATTCTCGCCACGCTCGCCACGATCATTGCATCGCAAGCTCTCATCTCTGGGGTGTTCTCTCTCACAGCACAGGCAGTACAGCTCGACTACTTGCCTCGCATCGCCATTCGACACACCTCCCAGCAACACTCCGGACAGATCTATGTTCCTCTCGTCAACTGGGTGCTGATGGTCGCATGTGTCGGCCTTGTGTTGGGCTTCCAAACTTCAAGCAACTTGGCCGCCGCGTACGGCATCGCGGTCACGATGACGATGGCGATTACAACTCTCATCTTCTTCAGAGTGTTGACCGACAGTTGGAATTGGAGTCGTGCAAAGGCATTCGCAGTCTGTCTTCCAATGCTGTTCATCGAATGTGGTTTCCTCGGAGCCAACATCGTCAAGATTCCGCACGGCGGCTGGTTCGCCCTCGCTGTTGGCGTGATCTTGATGGTTCAAATGCAGACGTGGCGAAAAGGTCGAAGCTTGGTGGCGCTACGCATCCATCGCGGTGAGCGACCACTCGAAGAATTCCTCGACGCAACTGACAACATCAAGCGCGTCGACGGAACCGCTGTGTTCATGTTCAAGGACCTGGGCAAGGCCCCACCTGCGCTCGTCAACAACTTGCTACACAACAAAGTGCTTCATGATTGCACCCTCATCGTGTCGGTCGACACGACCGATGAGCCGAGGGTCGACCCTTCACGTCGCGCCGACATCAAGAAAGTGGCACCGGGTGTGTTCCAAGTGCAGCTCGAGTTCGGCTTCATGGAAGACCCAAATGTGCCCGACGCTCTTGCAAGTCTCGAGCACAGAGGACTCGTGTACGACCCTGACGATGTCACCTACTTCATCGGTCATGAATCAATCGTTGCTGGCAAGGCACCCGGAATGAACCCCCTGCAAGAGCACTTGTTCGTCATGTTGAATCGCGGCGCCGACAGCGCGGTTCGGTTCTTCAACTTGCCAAGTGACCGCGTGTTCGAAGTCGGCTCGCGCGTCGAGATTTAATCAAATCTCGCACAACCTTCAGGCTGGAACTGGCGGCCACACGGGAGCTGTGCGCCACGGAGTGACCGTTTCAACTTGTGACGCAAGGCGAATGAGCACATCCTCACGACCGAATGCGGCCACGAACTGTACGCCAACCGGCAAGCCATTCGAGTCGAAACCAAGCGGCAGAGACATAGCTGGTTGGCCGGTGATGTTGTACGGGCTGGTGAGTGCCGAATAAGCACCAGCGTGAGCGGCGATGGACGACATGTTCATCGTGTCGAGCAAACCGAGTGGCGGTACCTGACGCGACAAGGTTGGCGTCATCAGTAGGTCATAGTCGGCGAAGAACACGCCAATCTCTTGTGCTGCACGCTCAAGTTCGCCCGCAGCATGAGCAAGGTCGACAGCTCTTGCTTCTTTGCCCATCTCGTAGATGTAGCGCGTCAACGACTCAAGGTCGTCGTCGCGAATTTCTCTCCCCTGTTCTCGAAGGTATGCGTCAATGTCGGCCGCCATCGGAACACCCATGTAAATCTGCATGCATGCGGCGAGCGCATCAAGAGGAAATGATGGCCTCGCCACCGTGACAGAGTGACCAAGACTCTCGAGTGTCTTGATTGCCTCATCGACAACTCGCGCACAGTCCTCATGAACCGCCACGCCACTCGGCGTGGCGAGATCGACGGCAATGCGCAACGACCCGGGTGACTGACCCACTTCGTCGACATAAGGTCGTGAAGGCAGCGCGATAACGAACGGGTCACCGACATGAGCACCCTGGGCAATGTCGAGCAGAAGAGCAGAATCTCGGACAGTTCGAGTCACTGCATGCGCAATAGAAAGCGGTCCTCGAAACAAACTGCGAGATGGCATCGACGTGACACGTCCGCGGCTTGGTTTTAACCCAAATAAGCCACACGCTGCCGCAGGAATTCGAATCGAGCCACCACCGTCGGTGGCATGGGCCGCCGGTACAAGACCTGCGGCAACTGATGCCGCACTTCCACCAGAAGAACCTCCGGTGGAATATCCGAGGTTCCACGGGTTTCGACAGGCACCAAAGAGCACCGACTCGGTGCTGGCATTGCGACCAAGCTCTGGGGTGTTCGTGTTGCCCAGGATGACAAGACCCGCGCGCTTATAACGTCGCGCCAACTCACTGTCTTCAGTTGCAATCACATCGCGATAGAGACGAGAGCCACCAGTTGACGGAAGCCCTGCGACCGTCATTCCCAGGTCTTTCACGACAAAGGGAACACCAGCTAGCGGTCCAATCGAAGGCTGTTCACATTCCGCCAGCGCCTCTTCAAATCGCCGCGCAACAACTGCGTTGACAACCGGATTCCGTTGCTCGATTCTGGCGATTGAGAACTCCACGATTTCTCGCGCCGACACTTTTTTCTCGCGAATGAGGCCGGCAAGCCCGGTTGCGTCATTCCCATCGAAGAGTTCGTCCATGCAAATGACGCTAGTAAGCGGCATTGCCTACTGTTCAATGCCGCGTCCTAGTGTTGCTTCATGACCAATCTCTCTGGCCAAGTCGCTCTTGTTACTGGCGCAGCACGGGGACAAGGCCGCTCACACGCGCTGGCACTTGCTCGTGCCGGTGCACGGCTGGTGCTTGTCGATATCGCAGCCGACATCGACACCGTTCCCTACCCACTCGGCACGGCGGCAAACCTTCGCGAGACCGAAGCAATGGTGCAGGAGATCGGTCAAGAGTGTTTGTCGTTCGTCGCCGATATTCGTGACACTGCTGCCATGACGCACGTCGTCGACACGGCAGTTAAGGCCTTCGGCCGACTCGATATCTGCGTGGCCAATGCGGGTGTCGTTGGATTCGGAAAGTTCTGGGAACTAACCGATGAGCAATGGACAACCATGGTCGACACAAACCTGAATGGTGCGTTCAAGACCGTACGCGCCGTGGTGCCACACATGCTCGAGCGCAACTACGGACGCATCATCATCGTGTCCTCCATGAGCGGCCGCATGGGGAATGCGAATCTTGCGCACTATGTCGCAAGCAAGTGGGGTCTCATCGGCATGGCAAAGTCACTATCAATCGAAGTCGCCGCTCATGGCATCACCGTGAACGCATTGTGCCCCACATCAGTGGACACTCCGATGTTGCACAACCCAGCGATGTACAGCCTGTTCTGTCCCGATCTCACACATCCGACACGAGACGACGTCATGCCGCGTTATGCAGCGATGAACAAACTCGGTCGGCCGTGGCTGTCCGCCGAGGAGGTCTCACATGCCGTGATGTACCTCTGTGACGAAAATGCAGCCGCCGTCACCGGCCAGGCCATCGAGGTGAGTCTCGGGTCTGCCAGCGGTCAACACTGAGAGGTGCGACTCAACTCTTCCGCGCCACTCCAAAGGCACGAAAAGCGGTCAGAGCGATCACGAGGATTGCCACTGCACCCGAGAAACTGAGCGAGTCAAGCGCGTCTTTCTTGGTGAGTAATCCCTCGATTCCCTTGACACCCATGTAGACGATGAGCACATCGATGATGGACTTCTTCAGGCCGTCCAACGAGTCCACGCGCAGCCACTGCGGAACAGGAAGGTCGTCGATGAATAACTCGTAAAGGCCGATTGTGACGATGAGTTGCACCACTGCAAGCAGGTACATGTCGATCACTCCGAGAAGCTGAACAATCGTGACGTCATCGCGCCATGCACCTGCAAGAAGGTCGCCGATGAGTTTCACGGACTTGGCGACTCCCCACCCAAAACTCGCGATAGTCGTGGCCCCAAGGCCGAGAACTGCGACAAGAACGATGAACCGGCTGAACCCAAGAATTTGCTTCACCAGACCATGATGCCACGCGTACACAACGACGCCTATCGTTGCCACGTGGCCGATTCGCCGATCCGGAAGACCTTGATAGTCGCATCAGTTCAACGATCTGGCTCGACACTTCTGTCGTCGCTGCTTCGATCCACCGGAGTGGCTGGTCGTCCGATGGAGATGATGAACATCCACACGAAACTCTTCACGGACACTCGTGCCCGACTTGGGGTTCCGACGCTGTCGGCCGCTGGCTATGGCGCCGCCGCATTGCGCAAAGTCACACGGCGTGACCTGGCCCGCCACATTCGCCACTACACCCACGAGTCATACCTTGAATACCTGACGCGAATTGCCCCCGAGCACACGACGCCAAACGGAGTGTTCGGAATGAAGATTCATTGGACTCAGTATCGAGACAACTTGCTTCGACGCGGTGATGACGCAGGTTTCTGGCGCGCACCCGTCACATGGGTCCTCATTCGTCGCGACAATGATGTTCGTCAAGCCATCTCGTTCGTGAAGGCTCAACAGACAAACCGGTGGCATAGCGACATGGCTGGACGCGGCGAAGCTGTCTATAACGAGCGTGCAATCTCCGATGCACTCACAGAGATACGACGCAACTACAGCGACTGGAATGGATACTTCGCTGACACCGGTGCTGAACCCGTTCGATTGACATACGAGACGCTCGCTGCCACTCCACAACATGCGATAGACGCAGTGGTCGATGCTCTCGGTGAACCACGGGTTGTCGTACCGCCCCCTTCGATGAAGCCGGTGTCTGACGAGATGAATGACGAGTGGGAACGGTTGTTCAGGTCAAGCGGTCAGGCCTGAACCTCGCACCACGAGCGAACACACGCGGCGTGACAGTTCCACTGCATCGCCATCGGATGGACGAACAATGAGATCAGCAGCCAGAGGCGCCTCATAGGGGCTGTCGATACCTGTGAAGTTGGTGATATCGCCGCGTCGAGCCCGCTGATACATGCCCTTCGGGTCTCGTCGTTCGCATTCCTGCAAAGGTGTGTCGACAAACACTTCGAAGAATGTGAGCTGCGCTGCCTCGTGCATAGCGCGCACAGCATCTCGGGCGTCGCGGAAAGGGCTGATGACAGGAACCAACACCACTACTCCGGAGTCCGCCATCAGACGAGCAACTTCACCAACGCGGCGAATGTTCTCGCGTCGATCATCATCAGAGAAACCGAGATCAGCATTCAGCCCTGTGCGCAGATTGTCGCCGTCGAGAATGTAAGCGGGTCGACCTGATGCAACCAACATCTGCTCAACGTGCGTCGCAATTGTCGACTTACCCGATCCTGATAACCCGGTGAGCCAGATGGTTGCACCCGACCACCCGAGTGATTCACGACGCACAGTGGGCGTGACGAGACCGTGATGCCATACAACCTCGCGTGTCATGAAAGTCCTACTGAATCATTCCGGCCGCCACGGTGGCATTGGTGCCCTCGTGGATCAACACAAAACTTCCCGTCGTGCGATTGCGCTCATAACGATCGATGAACAACGGCACAGTGGTGCGAAGACGGATACGACCAACATCATTCAGCCCCAGCGTCGGTGCGTCAGTGTCGCGGTGCAACGAGTTGACATCGAGGCGGTACAACACCTCTGACACCTTTGCCCGAGCATCTCGGGTGGTGTGCTTGATGCGGTAGAAGCCATTCGGGTCCAGCGGCTGCTCATGCATCCAGCAGACAATTGCTTCGACGTCTTGCACCGCATCGGGCTTGTTGTTGGGGCGGCACAGCATGTCGCCACGGCTGACATCGATGTTGTCGCTCAGTCGCACTGTGACTGACATGGGCGGGAAAGCCTCTTCGACCGGACCATCCATGGTTTCAATCGCAGCGATAGACGACGTGAAGCCCGACGGCAACACCATGACGTCGTCGCCTGGCTTCATGACACCGCTTGCCACTTGTCCCGCATAGCCGCGATAGTCGTGCCACGAGTCGTCTTGCGGGCGAATGACGTACTGCACAGGGAATCGCACGTCTACCAAGTTGCGATCGGATGCAATGTGCACCTCTTCCAGTAGGTGCAACAGTGATGAGCCTTCGTACCACGGCATGTTTTGCGAGCGGTGCACGATGTTGTCACCGTGAAGTGCCGAGATCGGAACGAAGGACAGGTCATGAATCTTGAGTCGCGCAGCGAAATCGCGGAATTCGCCCTTGATGCGCTCGAACACCGCTTCGTCGTAGTCGACAAGGTCCATTTTGTTGACACACAGCACCAAGTGCGGCACACCCAACAACGACGCCAGGAACGAGTGTCGACGGCTCTGCTCGACAAGTCCATGACGAGCATCCACCAAGATGAGCGCGAGGTCTGCGGTGGAGGCACCCGTGACCATGTTGCGCGTGTACTGGATGTGACCAGGTGTGTCGGCGATGATGAACTTGCGCTTTGGTGTGGCGAAGTACCGGTATGCAACATCGATTGTGATTCCCTGCTCGCGCTCGGCGCGCAGACCGTCCGTGAGCAATGCCAAGTTGGTGACAGCTTCTCCTCTGTCTCGCGAAGTGCGCTCGACTGCTTCCAATTGGTCCTCGAAAATCGACTTTGAGTCGTACAGCAGCCGTCCGATGAGCGTCGACTTGCCGTCGTCGACCGAACCCGCGGTTGCAAAGCGAAGAATTTCTGACATCAGAAGTACCCCTCGCGCTTGCGGTCTTCCATGGCGGCCTCAGAGGTCTTGTCGTCGGCGCGAGTAGCACCGCGCTCGGTGATGCGGGTGGCCGCCACCTCGGTGACCACGTCGAGCGCATTCGCTGCTGCTGACGACACTGCTGCCGTGCACGTGGCATCACCCACTGTGCGGTAGCGCACCAACTCTTCGACCACTTCTTCGCCTTCACGTGGAGTCACGAATTCATTGACGGCCATGATCATGCCATCTCGGTGCACGACGGGTCGTTTGTGGGCGTAATAGATGTTCGGTAATTCGATGTTTTCGTCGGCGATGTATTGCCACACATCGAGTTCGGTCCAGTTCGAAATGGGAAATGCACGAATGTGTTCGCCGGGACGATGCCGCCCGTTGTACAAACTCCACAGCTCTGGCCGCTGGTTCTTCGGGTCCCATTGACCGAATTCATCACGGAAGCTGAACACTCGCTCTTTGGCGCGCGCCTTCTCTTCATCTCGTCGTGCTCCGCCGAACATTGCGGTGAACTTGTGCTCTTCGATGGTGCGCAGAAGTGTGGCGGTTTGCAAACGGTTTCGACCTGCATTCGACTTCGGATCTTCGAATACCCGTCCTGCATCGATGTCGTCCTGAACCGAGCCGACGATAAGTCGTGCACCAATGTCGGCCGCAAGCCAATCACGAAATGCGATGACCTCTGGAAAGTTCTGACCCGTGTCGATATGTACCAACGGGAACGGGAGCCGAGCGGGCCAGAACGCCTTACGCGCAAGGTGCACCATGATGATGGAGTCTTTGCCACCAGAGAACAGCAACGCCGGTCGCTCCATGGTGGCTGCCACTTCACGCATGATGTGGATCGACTCGGCCTCAAGTGCCTTGAGATGGCCTAGTTCGTACTTTGTCGCCACGCCAGAATTTTACTCGCAAGTTGGGCAATCACGACACCGATAACTGCCCCTATCAACCAACCGACGAGCACATCGCTGAGCCAATGCACTCCCAGAACAAGCCGCGCAACTCCAGCCACACAGGCAAATGCAATCAGAGCGATGTCAAGTGCTGTCCACCTTCGCTGACTTTCACTCATGAGTGAACGCACGGTCAGTATCGATGCGACGAGTGCGGCGGCACTCGCAGTGTGACCAGACGGCATCGAAGCGCTGGTTGCTTCGACAAGTTGTTGCGACACTTCAGGTCGCTCACGACTCACCACATCTTTGAGAATTGCAACTGCCACTGCATTCACCGCGACGGACACCGGAACTGCAAGCGGAAGAAGCGATGATCGCGCTCGTACGAGCCACACCAGGCCGACGATGATGGCGACCCCGAGCAACATCTCCGATGAGCCATAGGTGTCCAAGAACTTGGAGATGTCGACCAACCAGCCCGGCCGATGCCCGATGAAGAACTCGTGCACACCCGAGTCGATTGAGCCAAGGACCTCCGCACATACCGTCACGCTCAAGTGCTGTGTTAGAGGAACCACCGTCAATGACCGTAGTTCCGTGTTGCCGGACAACTGAGGAATAGACAACAATGACCCTTGTGGCTGGAGAAGTGAATCGGCAGAAACTCTCGGCAAGCGTTGACGTTGTCATCGTCGGAGCCGGATTCGCCGGAATGTACATGGTGCACAAGTGTCACGAGCTTGGGCTCAGCTGTCTTGCCATCGAAAAGGGTGACGACGTCGGAGGCACGTGGTACTGGAATCGCTACCCAGGCGCCCGATGTGACGTGCCGAGTCTCGAGTACTCGTACCAGTTCTCAGAAGAACTTCAACGCGAATGGCACTGGAGCGAGAAGTACGCCACGCAACCCGAGATCTTGCGCTACGCACAGCATGTCGCCGAGCGCTTCGACCTGAAGCGAGACATGGTGTTCGAGACCACCGTCACCCATGCGGCGTGGAACGACGACACATCCTCGTGGTGCGTCGACACCGACAGAGGCGACACGGTGCACGCACAGTTTCTTGTGATGGCGACAGGTTGTCTCTCATCAGCGAACAAACCCCGCTTCCCCGACGACGAGACTTTTCGGGGCGAGGTGTACCACACAGGTTCATGGCCACACGACGGTGTCGACTTCACCGGCAAGCGTGTGGCTGTTATCGGCACCGGTTCATCGGGCCTTCAGTCCATTCCCCTCATCGCCGAACAAGCATCTCACCTCACAGTATTTCAACGAACAGCCACGTACTCGGTGCCGGCAAACAATGGCCCGAATGATGCGGACTACGAAGCCAAAGTCATGGCAGACATCGCCGGCTTCCGCGCACGGAATTCGGCCACGCGAAGTGCCTTTGGTGGCGACTTTCCCACGAATGAAGTGAGTGTCTTCGATGTGGACGATGACGAGCGTCATCGCATGCTTGAAGAACGATGGGACTCAAGTGGGTTGCTGTTTCTCGGCGCATTCAACGACGTACTCATGAGCGACACATCGAATGAAGCCGTCGCCGAGTTTGTGCGCGAGAAAATTCGCGGAATCGTGAAAGACCCCGTCGTTGCCGAGAAATTGGCACCGCGCCAGACCATCGGATGCAAACGCTTGTGTCTAGACACCAACTATTACGGCACGTTCAATCGCGACAATGTCACGCTGGTCGACATCAGTGATGCACCCATTGATCGGCTCACTCCGAACGGAGTTGTCACTGGTGGTGTCGAGTATGAGGTTGACGTCATCGTCTACGCAACAGGCTTTGACGCAATGACGGGCTCGTTTCTCAAGGCCAACATTCATGGACGTGGTGGACTTCCGCTGACCGAAGCATGGGGTGCGGGTCCGCTTACCTACCTCGGTCTGAACTCACACGGGTTTCCCAACATGTTCTTGGTGACCGGCCCGGGAAGTCCATCTGTCCTCACGAACATGATTGTGTCCATCGAGCAACATGTGAACTGGATTGGTGAGTGCATCTCACACATGCGAAACAATGGTCACCGCATCATCGAGGCACAAGAGCAGGCGCAGGCTGATTGGGTCGCATACGTCAACATGATCGCCGGATACACACTGTTCCCCACGTGCAATTCGTGGTATCTCGGGGCCAATGTGCCCGGAAAACCGCGCGTATTCATGCCACTGCTCGGATACTCCGATTACGTGGCTCGGTGCGAACAGGTCGCAGCAACCGGTTACGCGGGCTTCCAACTCTCGGCCTGAACTGCCCACGCCGACGGGTTGCGACTATCGACAAGTGGCGTGGGACAATGCGTAGGTGACGATTTCACCTTTGTTTGACTCGGCTGCCTGGGATGAGGTGGCGGGATTCTCGTTCTCCGACATCACGTATCACCGCGCAAAAGCCCACGGAACTGTTCGCATCGCGTTCAACCGACCAGAGGTGCGCAATGCGTTTCGACCAAAGACAGTCGATGAGCTTTACACGGCTCTCGACCACGCCCGCATGACAACTGACGTGGGGTGCGTGCTGCTCACCGGCAACGGGCCTTCCCCCCGCGACGGTGGTTGGGCTTTTTGTAGCGGTGGCGACCAGCGCATCCGTGGAAAAGATGGCTACAAGTACGCCGAAGGTGAGAGTGCAGAGTCAATCGACGTTGGCCGTGCTGGACGTCTGCACATTCTTGAAGTACAACGTCTCATTCGTTTCATGCCAAAGATTGTCGTGTGCGTCGTGCCGGGCTGGGCAGCCGGCGGTGGTCACAGTCTTCATGTCGTGTGCGACCTCACTTTGGCAAGCCGCGAGCATGCACGTTTCAAACAAACTGACGCTGATGTCGCGTCATTCGACGGTGGATATGGCTCGGCATACCTCGCACGGCAAGTCGGACAAAAGTTTGCACGGGAGATCTTCTTTCTCGGTCGTGAATACAGTGCCGATGAAGCACACCGAATGGGAATGGTCAATGAAGTCGTTGCTCATGCAGACCTTGAGAAAGTCGCGCTTCAGTGGGCGGCCGACATCAACGGAAAGAGCCCGACTGCACAACGCATGTTGAAGTTTGCCTTCAATCTCATCGACGACGGCCTAGTCGGGCAACAAGTGTTTGCTGGTGAAGCCACTCGCCTTGCGTACGGCACAGACGAAGCCGCCGAGGGGCGCAACTCATTCCTGGAAAAGCGCGACCCTGACTGGTCCGCTTTCCCGTGGATGTTCTGACCAACCCCTGACACAACACAGAACCCGAGGAGTAGTCAGTGATTGTTTGCGTGACCGCCACCGACGACTCGCGGCTCGATGCATTTCGCTGGCGTGACCGGCAACTGGCGAGTCGCTTGGAACGCGAAGAAAAAGTTGGTGCGGGTTTGTTCGTTGCCGAGGGAGACCTCGTCGTAGAACGCGCTCTACATGCAAAGTGTGTCCCGAGCGCACTACTCCTCGCAGACGACCTGGTCGAGCGGTTTGCACAACTTGTTTCAGCCGACGTACCACTCTTTGTCGGCGACGACGAGCTTCGACGCGAAGTCACCGGGCTTGGAGTTCCGCTCTCCGTTACAGGTCTTTTCCGACGGCCAGCTCGGACGTCGGTCGACGACGTCGCGTCGACTGCCACTCATGTGGTGGTGCTCGAAGCCGTTGACAATCCCACAAATGTTGGCGCCATCATTCGAAGTGCGGCCGCGCTCGGTTGGCACGCGTTGATACTTGATCCGACAAGCTCTGATCCCCTGGCCCGTCGCTCCTTACGCGTCTCGATGGGGACTGCATTGTCGTTGCCTTTCGCGAGAAGCGAGAGAGGTGTCGACCTTGTGGAGCAGCTTCATAGTCACGGCTTCACATGCGTGGGCATGTCCCCCGGTCTGCAGGCACATGCCATCGACAAGTGGCGCCCATCAAGCGACAAGATTGCTCTCTTTCTCGGAAGCGAGCGAGTAGGTCTAGCTGAACAAACGATGAGCACGCTTGATGCGATGGTTCGCATCCGTATGCGCGAAGGCATCGACTCGCTGAATGTTGGTGCAGCGGCGGCTATCGCGCTTCACACCTATGCGCCAACCTGATACGTCACTGATTTCGTAGATGCTCTGCGGCGTTAGTGACGTAAGCGACGAAGTCGGCACGAACTGCGTCGCGAACCTCGTCTGGAAGCGAAACTGTCGCGGCCTCGATTGCCGCCACCATGTGCAGAAGCCAGCGATCTCGCTCGCGCTCACCGATGACATACGGCGCGTGACGCATGCGAAGGCGAGGATGCCCCCGTTCATCTGAATATGTGGTGGGACCACCCCAATATTGAGACAAGAACAAGGTCAGTCGATGACGAGCACCGATTGTGTCGGAGCCTTCTGGATACAACGGCAAAAGCACGGGGTCATGTTCGACCGCGTCGTAAAAAACCTCGACCACCTTGTCAAAGAATGCTTGGCCTCCGACTACGTCGAACAACATGGCGTCACTCAAATGGAATCACCGACACTCACACGTCTAGGAACTTGGTTGCAGCAACCCCAGAGCCGATGGCACCAGCAATTGAGCCAATGACCAGTAGTGCAACCATGACCCCACTGACATACGACCCCGGCACGACCAGCGAACTGACGCCCGTTCCGGCTTTGAAGCCGGCGACACCGTTAGTCCATGCCTGGTTCAGGGCCCACAGCCCACCGCATGACACCACGGCGCCGATGAGGCCCTGCAGCAATCCTTCGAGCATGAAAGGAATACGGATGAACCAGTCGGTGGCACCGACGAGCTTCATCACCTCGATCTCGCGTCGTCGCGCGAACATGGCAGTACGAATGGTGTTCCAGATGAGCACAACTGCCACTGTCAACAGAATGAGCGACATTCCGATGGTGACGGCACGCACGAAATTCGACAACGTCGCGATGACATCGAACTCATCTTCTGCGAGAGACACCACTTGCACGCCAGGCAGTGTGCGGTACTGATCAGCAAGACTGCGTACTAGCGCCGGATCTGGAGATTTCGGAACCACTTTGAACTGCGACGGAATGTTTTCAACGGATAACAAACTGAGCGTGGTGGGGTCACCGGCAAAAACCCGCTTTGCCTCTTCGTAACTGGCCACCTTGTCGAGATATTGAAGTTTGTCGACATTCACCACATTCGGCTGAGCCTTCAGAGTCTGTTCGATGAACGCAATCTGCTCTTGACTTGCATCAGGACGCACGAACACGATCATGCCGACGTCGCCACGCCATTGAACCAACAAGTTGTCGAAGGCTCGCTGAATGAGGAATGTCGTGCCCACCAGCAACAGCGACACCGCCGAGGTGAGCACAGCGGCCGCGGTCAACGTCATGTTGCGACGGAAGCCAGCTGCGGTTTCACGAAGTGCGTACGAGATGCGCGAAATCATTCGTACACCCCGCGCTCTTGGTCGCGCACCATGACGCCACGATCGAGCTGGATGACTCGACGGCGCATTGCATTCACCACACGATGGTCGTGAGTAGCCATGATGATTGTGGTGCCGGTGCGATTAATCGCATCAAGCAACGCCATGATTCCTTCGCCTGTCGTGGGGTCGAGGTTTCCGGTCGGCTCATCGGCCAACAGAATGAGCGGACGATTGACGAATGCGCGAGCAATTGACACACGCTGCTGTTCTCCGCCAGAGAGCTGGTCTGGAAATCGATCTTCCTTACCGGCCAAACCGACAAGTTCGATCACCTGCGGTACTTGCTGGCGAATGATGTGCTTTGGCTGACCGATGACCTCCAATGCAAATGCCACGTTTTCAAAGACGGTCTTGTTCGGCAACAACTTGTAGTCCTGAAACACATTGCCCAGCGTTCGGCGAAGGTACGGCACGCGCGACTCAGCAAGCTCGTTGATGTTCTGACCTGCGACCCACACTGAGCCACGCTCTGGCCGTTCCTGACGGCTGATGAGACGCAACAAGGTGGACTTGCCAGAGCCCGAGGGGCCGACGAGGAACACGAATTCGCCCTTCGCGATATCGAAGGACGCATCACGCACGGCAAGTGTGTCGGTGCCGTACATCTTGGAGACATTCTCAAGACGAATCATGTGGCTTGAAGCAACCTACCAGCGCCCGCGGACCGATATCGGTCGGCGAAAAAGCCTTACTTCACAGGGGTTGGGCGACATCACGCGACTTTATGAAGTTTGTGCGCGACGCCAGCGGAGGTAACCCTCCATGAATTCATCAAGATCGCCGTCAAGCACCGCTGCGACGTTTCCTGATTCAACTTCAGTGCGCAGGTCTTTGACCATTTGGTACGGCTGCAACACATATGAGCGAATTTGGCTACCCCAACCAATCTGTGCCGGTTTTCCAGCAATACGGTCGCGTTCTGCCTCATGCTCTTCTTCAATCTTTGCGGCAATCATGGCCTTTAGACGCGCCATTGCTTTTTCACGGTTCTGCAACTGGCTGCGTTCTTCCTGCGATGTCGCAACGATGCCAGTGGGCTCATGAATAAGGCGCACCGCTGACGATGTCTTGTTGACGTGCTGACCACCAGCACCTGATGCACGGAACACTTCCATGCGCACATCAGACTCGTTGATGTCGACGTCAGGTGCTTCCATGACCGGCCATACCTGCACCAACGCGAAACTTGTCTGACGACGCCCCTGGTTGTCGAATGGACTGATGCGCACGAGGCGATGAGTTCCGCGCTCGGATGTCATCAAGCCATATGCGTATCGACCTTTGACGGTGAACTCAGCAGACAAGATGCCAGCTTCAGTTCCTTGGCTGACGTCGTCGACGTCAATGGTGAACCCACGACGCTCTGCCCACCTTGAGTACATACGCAACAAGATCTCGGTCCAGTCTTGAGCGTCGACTCCGCCATCCTTGGCGTTCACTTGAACAATCGCGTCAGATTCGTCATGCTCGCCTGTAAACAAGCTACGCATCTCGAGCACGGAGAGTCGCCTCGAAACCACGTCAAGACCAGCCTCTATGTCTGGTTCTTGGGATGCATCATCTTCTTCACGAGCGAGCTCGTGCAACACTTCGACATCCTCGACGGCCCGCGCGAGTGACTCATACTCGTCGATGTCACCCTTCACATTCGAATACTCGGTGTTGACCTGCTTGGCACGCTCTTGGTCGTCCCACAAGTCGGGTTTCGAAATTTCTACTTCAAGTTCAGCAATGCGAAGACGCAGAGCATCGATGCGCAGGTACGCGCTCGCATCTTTGAGACGTTGCGAGACGTCGCGAATATCGGTGGTGAAGTCACGCATGGGGGAACCTCAAGCAGCGCCGTGGCACTGCTTGTACTTTCGCCCCGAACCACAAGGGCATGGAGCATTTCGTGGCGTGTTGGACCAGTCGTTCTCGTCTTTTCGAACGGTGCGCTGCACCGCAGACTGTTGGGCTTCCGCTTGAGCGGCAAGAAGAGCAGGGTCGACTCCTTCGGCAGAAGCAGCAGCGAGGAAACCATCAGTACTGACATTGTCACTTGATGTCTCTTGCACATCGCGCACCACGACGGATGGCTCGTCTTCGCTCACGACCTGCACGTGCATGATGTAGCGCACAAAATCTTGGGCAATACCCTTCATCATGGCTCCGAACATTTCGTAGCCCTCGCGCTGCCATTCCGACAATGGGTCTTTTTGACCCATTGCACGCAAGTTGATTCCCTCTTGGAGATAGTCCATCTCTTCCAGATGTTCACGCCAACGCTGGTCGATGATGCGCAACATGACCTGTCGCTCGATTTCGCGCATGGTGTCTGGCGTCAGTTCATTCTCGCGACGTGCGTAGTGAGCTGACGCATCGGCCATGACGAGGTCGTACATGGCATCGGTGTCGGCACAATCATCCAACTGCTCAATGGTGATTGCTGCCGGCCAGTACGAGCGAAGCTCGGTGGTGAGACCGTAGAGGTCCCATTCATCATCGGCTTCCGACACGCAATATGTGTCGATCAGAGAATCGACAGCCTCGGCGAGATACTCCATTGCCGCGGCCTTGAGATCGACCCCTTCGAGAATTTGATCTCGGCGCATGTAGATGACCTTGCGCTGCTCGTTCATGACTTCGTCGTACTTGAGCACGTTCTTGCGAATCTCGGCATTGCGCTGCTCGACGGTGGTTTGTGCACGCTCAATGGCCTTGGTCACCATCTTGGCTTCGATTGCCTCGTCATCTGGCAGTGCTCGCCCCATGACCCAACTGAGTGCGCCCGTTGCAAAAAGGCGCAACAATTCGTCGTCGAGGCTGAGATAAAAACGGCTTTCGCCCGGGTCACCTTGTCGACCAGAACGACCGCGGAGCTGGTTGTCGATTCGACGACTTTCGTGGCGCTCAGTACCCAACACATACAGGCCGCCAAGTGCCCGAATGTGGTCACCTTCTGCTTTGCACTCGGCGGTGTATTCATCGAGCAGTTGTTGGTAGCGGGCTTGTGCTGCTGCACGCTGTTCCGCGAATTCGGCCGGGATGTTTCCGTCAATAAGCGGCAACGCGTAGTCGTCTTCGAGCGTCAAAGGGTCGAATCCCTCATTGACAACCTTCTGGCGAGCCAACCCCTCAGGATTTCCACCGAGAAGAATGTCGACGCCTCGACCCGCCATGTTGGTGGCTACCGTGACGGCACCAAGGCGACCAGCCTGGGTGACAATGTGGGCTTCACGAGTGTGTTGCTTGGCATTCAACACCTCGTGGTGCACACCTCGCTTGGTGAGCTCGCGGGAGAGATGCTCGCTCTTTTCCACGCTGATTGTACCGACCAGAACTGGTTGACCTTTCGAGTGCTTCTCAACGATGTCGTCGACGACTGCGCGGAACTTGGCAACTTCTGACTTGTAGATGAGGTCGGCTTGATCGGCACGTGCCGGCGGCTTGTTAGTGGGAATAGGCACCACTTGCAAGCCATAGGTGTTCATGAGTTCGGCTGCCTCTGTTTGGGCAGTTCCCGTCATGCCGGACAACTTGTCATACATACGGAAGTAGTTCTGCAAGGTGATGGTGGCGAGAGTTTGGTTCTCTTCCTTGATGCGCACACCCTCTTTGGCTTCCACTGCCTGGTGGATTCCTTCGCTCCACCGACGTCCTTCGAGGATGCGTCCAGTGAATTCGTCGACGATTTTCACATCGCCTGCTTGCACGATGTAGTCCTTGTCGCGGCGGTAGAGCTCTTTCGCTTTCAGTGCAACTTGAAGCTGGTGGACGAGATTCTGCTGCACCTCGTCGTACAAGTTCTCGATGCCAAGCTCGCTCTCGACTTTTTCGATACCGGCTTCGGTTGGCACCACGATGCGCTTGTCTTCTTGCACTTCATAGTCGACGTCGCGCTGAAGAGAGCGCACAATCGAAGCAAACTTGTAATACATCTGAGCTGCATCAGCGATACGACCCGAAATAATGAGGGGCGTACGTGCTTCGTCAATGAGAATGCTGTCGACTTCGTCGACGATGGCGAAGTTGTGGCCACGTTGCACTTTCTCTTTCAGCGTTCCGGCCATGTTGTCGCGCAGATAATCAAAACCGAATTCGTTGTTCGTTCCGTATGTGATGTCGCATGCGTATTCAGCACGCTTCAACCACGGGCTTTCGCGGTGGCCGGGAATGACCAACCCGACTGACAGCCCCATCCAACGATGGATGCGACCAATCCATTCTGAGTCACGCCGAGCGAGATAGTCGTTGACAGTGATTTGATGCACACCCTTGCCGGATAGACCATTCAGATACGCGGGCAGAGTTGACACCAGCGTCTTTCCTTCACCGGTCTTCATTTCGGCGATCCAGCCAAAGTGCAGTGCCGCACCACCCATGATTTGAACGTCGTAGTGGCGCTGACCGATGACACGAGACGCGCCCTCTCGCAGTGCAGCAAAAGCTTCGACCAAGATGTCGTCGAGATCAGCACCGCGATCAAGGCGCTCACGGAACTCTCCGGTCTTGGCCTTGAGGGCATCATCGGACAGCGCAGCCATGGAGGCAGAGAGTGCGTTGACGTCAGGGATGATTCCCTGGAGGGCCTTCACCCGCTTGCCGTCTCCGGCACGAAGTATGCGGTCGAGAAGTGCCATGGGAAGGACCAGCCTATCGGTGAGCCCCTCGCTCACGCCGGCGGTGTGCGACCGCAACCGCATGCACATGTTCCACCCCTTCAGCGTGAAGGACACTGGCCGCGGCACGCAGGGTTGCCCCGGTCGTAATCACGTCATCTATCACGACGACACATCTCATGTCCCGGCGCACTCGCGCGCGAAATCGCGGTCGAGTCAATCGGGTGATTCTGTTCTGGCCCTCTTGCGAATTGCGATTGATGCGCTTCAGAAGTCGTTTGCACGGCAACCGCAACTCTCGCGCCACGGCACGCGCCAACCACTCGGCTTGGTCGATACCTCGCTCGCGAATGCGACGCGTCGTCGTTGGTGCCCACGTGATGACTTGCGGAGAAGGATTCAGATCATGCAGTAGTGGCACGAGTAGTCGCGCGAGATGCATCGCTTGCCCTCGATCATTGTGGTACTTGAGCGCGAGAATTCGCTGACGAACTTCACCATCATGTGCACTCGCAGCAGACAGCGTGAGGCCTGGCTCGAGCAATTGAAAAGAGCCATCCTCGCGAGCAGATGGTTGAGTACGGTTGCCCTGCATGTCTCCCACCACCACGATGCGTCCGTTGTCGGAGCGCATTTTTGAACGCCTCGCTCGATGTGCACTCGGCCTCGCATGCTTCGGCACGGGTATCGCATGTTTCGTGAAGTCAGAAATGGGTGTTCCGCCGTGGGACGTGTTTCACCAAGGTGTCGCCGGGCGAACTGAACTACGAATGGGAACGGTGATCGTCTTCACCGGCATCGCGCTACTTGTGTTGTGGATTCCTCTGCGCCAACGACCCGGCATTGGCACCGTCATGAATGCGCTCGAAATCGGTCTGGTCGAGAACATTGCTGAAGAGTTGCTGCCCGACACGGGACACATCGTCGGACGACTCGTTTACCTCGTCCTTGGCATGTTGCTGATTGCCGGTGGATCGGGTTTGTACATCGGAGCAGAGCTCGGCACTGGCCCACGTGACGGGCTGATGGTCGGCATCAATCAACGATTCGGTGTCAGCATCAGAGTTGCTCGAACAATGGTCGAGGTGGTGGTGATGATCATCGGGTTGACACTTGGCGGCACCCTGGGTATCGGCACGTTCATCTTTGCGTTTGGCATTGGCCCGCTCGTGCAGACGATGCTCGGTGTGTTCAAGATGTCGCCATCCACTATCGCTGCTGCTTCGTCCGAAGCCGCCGAACAATGACGACCCGGACGAAGCTCACGACGAATTAGTAGCGGTAGTGCTCGGGCTTGAACGGCCCAGTTGGCTCGATGCCGAGGTATTCAGCCTGCTCGTCAGTGAGACGAGTGAGTCGCACACCAAGTGCATCGAGGTGCGCGAGCGCGACCTTTTCGTCGAGGTGCTTCGGCAACACGTACACACCAACCGGATACTTGTCAGTGTGGTTGAACAACTCGATCTGCGCGATGACCTGATTGCTGAATGAGCAACTCATCACGAACGACGGGTGACCCGTCGCACAACCAAGGTTCACCAAACGCCCTTCAGCCAACACGATGACGGAGTGGCCGTCTTGGAATGTCCAAAGGTCTGTTCCAGGCTTCAATTCGTCACGCGTTGCACCGCTACGGGCAAGTCCGGCCATGTCGATTTCGTTGTCAAAGTGGCCGATGTTGCACACGATGGCGTTGTGCTTCATCTTGGCCATGTCGTCAACCGTGATGATTGCTTCGTTGCCAGTTGCGGTCACGAAGATGTCAGCTTGATCGACGACATTTTCGAGAGTGTCCACTTGGTAGCCCTCCATCGCCGCCTGAAGCGCGTTGATGGGATCAATCTCGGTGACAACAACGCGGGCACCTTGACCGCGCAAACTCTGCGCGCATCCCTTGCCGACGTCTCCGTAACCAAGAACCACTGCGAATTTGCCGGCAATCATGATGTCGGTCGCACGGTTGATGGCGTCGATGAGCGAGTGACGACAGCCGTAGAGGTTGTCGAACTTGCTCTTCGTGACACTGTCGTTCACGTTGATGGCAGGGAACAACAACTCACCATTCTCTGCCATCTTGTACAGGCGCTTCACACCTGTCGTGGTCTCTTCGGTGACACCCTTCACCGATTTCGCCATCGTGGTCCACTTGGTGGGTTCGGTCTTCAATGAACGCTGTAGCAAACCAAGCACGATGGCGAGCTCTGGGTTCGATGCAGTCGTCGGGTCTGGCACTTCTCCGGTGCGCTCGTACTCGACACCTTTGTGCAGCAACAGCGTTGCGTCGCCGCCGTCATCGAGAATCATGTTCGGCAAACCACCATCAGGCCACGTCATCATCTGCTCGGTGCACCACCAGTACTCCTCCAGCGTCTCACCTTTCCACGCGAACACCGGTACACCTTGTGGGTCGTCGATGGTTCCGTTCGGGCCCACAACCACGGCTGCCGCGGCGTGATCTTGGGTGGAAAAGATGTTGCAGCTGGCCCAGCGAACTTCTGCACCCAACTCCACGAGTGTCTCGATGAGAACCGCAGTTTGAATAGTCATGTGCAACGAACCAGAGATGCGTGCACCTTTTAATGGCTTGGTGCCACCGAATTCCTTGCGCAGCGAACGCAGACCGGGCATCTCGTGCTCGGCGAGGTGGATTTCTTTACGACCAAATGGTGCGAGGTTGAGGTCGGCGACGCGATAGTCACGACGCGTGGCGAGAGATGATGACATTGGGGTTCCCTTCGGGGTTGCAGATGTGGACGAGCCAGATGGCTCTGTTCACCAGGCTGGGGCCCACTGGCACCGATCTGTTCAGCCCGACAGAAGAACGAGTGTAGTGGAGCTTTACGCCTCGAAAGTGGGCTTCAGTCCGCTGTCGCGAACCTTGGCCATGAGTCGGTCGTGCTCCGCGTCGGACAATGACTCGGCTTCGTCAATCAGCATGACCGGAATGCCCTCGCGCACTGCGTATCGACGATGAAGTCGGGGGTTGTACAGCGACTCTTCATCTGCGAAGTAATACAGCGGACCCTTGTCCTGTGGACAAGCGAGGATGTCGAGCAGTGCTTGATCAAGTGACATGAGAGTCATCCTGCCACGATGTTCAGCACTTCGGCGACTCGTTGGTCGCACTCTGCACGAGTCGGTGCCTCAAGGTTCAGCCTCAGCAGCGGCTCTGTGTTCGACGGCCGCAGGTTGAACCACCAGTCACCACAGTCAACAGTCAATCCATCGAGGATGTCTTGCGGGTACTGAGCAAATGAGCGGGCCACGGCCTCGATGACAGCGGTTGTGTCATCGACCTCGGTGTTGATCTCACCACTTGCTTCGTAACGTTCGAACGGCTTGCGAACCTCTGACAGTGGCGCACCAGCGCGCGCCATCTCATTCAACACGAGCATCGAGGCGATGATGCCGCTGTCAGCGCGGTAATTATCGAGGAAGTAATAGTGGGCGGAGTGTTCGCCACCGAAGACTGCACCTGTTTCTGCCATCTTTTGTTTGATGAAACTGTGACCCACGCGAGTGCGCACAGGAGTTCCACCATTTTCACGAATGACTTCAGCGACCGCTCGCGAACAAATGCAGTTGTGCAGGATGGTTGCACCAGGGTGCGCTCGCAGCATTGCTGCTGCGAGCATTGCAGTGGTGGTGCTGCCCGACAATCCGCGTCCCAATTCATCGACCACGAACACCCGGTCTGCATCGCCGTCGAATGCCAAACCCACATCAAACCCGCCCGACACCACGCGGGCTTGCAAGTCACGTTGGTTCGCTGGCTGAATCGGGTCGGCGGGATGATTCGGGAACGATCCGTCGAGCTCGCCGTACATGACTTCTAATTGCACGCCTGGGAGGCGTTCGAACACCACGGGCACGATGAGTCCACCCATGCCGTTTGCGGTATCGGCGACAACTTTGAGGCCGCGCAACGCATCGACATCTGCGAACGACACCACATGGTCGGCGAACTGATCGAGCATCGACCGAGTTGACTTCGTGCCTCTTGTCTTCGCGCCAGGCGCCACTGTTCGCGTGCTTGTAGATCGCGATGAGGCCATCGTTACCTTGGCGATGTCCCTGATATCGGCAAGCCCCGATTCGATACCAACTGGTCGCGCACCAGACAGACAGAACTTGATGCCGTTGTATTCGGCCGGGTTGTGCGAGGCGGTGAACATGGCACCGGGTGCATCGAGCTTGCCTGCGGCGAAATACAACAAGTCCGTGCTCGCAAGTCCGAGATCAACAACGTTCACACCTCGACTCATCGCACCTTCGGCAAATGCATCAGCGAGCCCTTCACCTGTCAGACGCATGTCGCGGGCCACCAACACCGTCGATGCATCCGTGAATTGAGCAAAACCAACTCCTAACGCGTAGGCAACATGCTCGTTCATTTGGTTCGGAGTAGTGCCACGAACGTCGTATGCCTTGACTATTCGATCAAGCGCGGCCGGATCGGTCGCTGACATGTCGCCAGACGCTACCGAGCCCCCGCCAGTAGATGGCGGAACGTCATGTACGCCCACTCCGTACCTAAACGGTCTGCGACGGAACCACACCAACATCACAAGTCCGGCGAGTGTGAGAACGAAAGCAATTTGATCTGCACGAGATGTCGCGTACTCCATCACCACGGTGGTGGACGAGGGAATGACCACCATCATGTTGGGTGCAACTCTGTACGGGCCTTCGCCACCCTTCACCTTCCAGTTCGGGAAGTAACTGACTCGAACAAGGACAGGAGTACCGACTTTGTCGACGTCGAACGACAAGCGCTCTTGATCGATATCGATATTCGACACCGAAACCTGGCTCAGTTCACGTGGATCAATCGGAGTGGTTGCTGATGGCGTCACAATGTCGACCCGACGACCACTCTCTCCCGGTTCACCTTCACGCCGTTCCATGTCGACTTCGACATCGATTCGTTGCCATGACGCTGGTCCGTCTGCCGCAGGTAGCGCTGCCCACTCACTTCTCTGCTGGAAATATGACGTGCCGAGCTCAAGCCATTGCTCGCGAGCATCGCCTTCATGTTCATTGACGATGACCGGCTGTGTCGAGAGTCCTTCGACAAGGGCGACATCACTCACCTCATACACATGCCATGGACCGACCGTCTTCAACTTGACGAGATCTTCCTGCGCGTCAGCCTGCGTGACACCTTCAGGCGTGAATGCCATGTAGTACTTCACTCCGAGCTCGCGAAGATACGGCACACCCTTTTCTGCGACTGTGTTGTCGTAACGAAGCTCACGCACCGGATTACTGCTCTGTTTCGACATCGCAGCAGCCGTGATGAAGTGATACGGCGTGGTTCCGGCCGCTTCAAAGAACAGGCCTTCCATCGAACCGATGCAACCCTTGGTCCAGAATGGCAACAACATCAGCGACATCGTCGTTCCGTACTTGTTCAGTTCGCTGTTGTTCTCCCACAGCGCTCGGCCGCAGCCATGTGCCGGATCATCACCAAGCGCCTGCATTGTCTGCACGATGTCGTGATACTCGCCGTACGCAGCCTTGCCCTCGTACCCTTCGAAGTTCCAACGTGCCCAACCGTCTGAGAATGCGCGCGATGCCGGCACCGACAACGGCCCCCACGTGTAGTGAGTCTTCCCGTTTTTCGACTCGACTTTTCCGCCGGGCAACTGTTCGTAACGAAAACCCAGCACGATAAGACAGAACAATGCGCTGACGCCGAGCAATGCAGTGGCTGAATTCGTCGACATTCCCACGACAGTTGAATGTGTGGCTTCTTCTCCGCGAGCGCGGCGTTCCAACACGAACGAGCGATGGACAAATGAAGCGACCTCATACACACCAATAAGCGCCAACATGAAGCGCAATAAGTACACAAATGGCAACAACCGAGGGTTCCAGAGAAGTCCAATGACCGGAAGCTGACGTTGAGCAACGTTGACACCGACCATGAGAATGACGGTGTAGACGCCCATCCAGATGCCGAGGAATCGACGGCGCAGGAGCGAACCGACGAAGCCTGCGATGGCCAAGGCCAAGATAATTACGTCCCATGCAATCGGCAGTGGGAAGAACATGGTCCACAAGGATTCGTTCGGCCCGGCTGGTTTTGGCTCGTACTTCATGTCCGTCATGAAGGCATGTCCGCCAAGAAATGGAAGCACCCAAAATGCCGACAAGAGAACTGCACACACCATCGTGGTTATGCCGTACTTGAACCGTTGCCGATCCATGCGCATGAACCACATGATGACGAGGCCACCGAATACAAATATGAGAACGATGCCGTGACATAGCGCAGACAATGCAATTGCCACAGCGGCCCACGCCCTGTATTGACCGGTTTCTAGCCCACGCGCAAACAGACCAAACGCGAGAAGCGCGAACGCAAGTGCGAGCGAGAATGAATACTCTCCTGCCATCGTCGACGCGATGTTGCCGCCGTAAATGGTGAAACTCTCGTCGTACAAGAACATGGTCGCACCGATCGCCATGAGCTCCGGCAACGGAAACGCAAGGCGTGCCAACCGTCCCATGAGCCACGCACAGAAGGGAAAAGCGACCAAGCCAGCAACAACGACAATTTTGAACGCGATGCCGTAGGGCACGATGATGTCGACGAGGACCACCATGAGTGCTGGTACCACCATGTAGAACCGGTACGCAGGAAACCCTGAATACCAATCCATGCTCCACCCGTTGAAGCGCCAGTGCGGCAGCAGGACATCACGAAGGTATGCGGGTCCCCACACGTGAGCTCCCATGTCGCCCCCAGTTGGGGTGTTGTTGCGAAGAATCAGCTCGGGGTGAAGCGTTGAGAGCACCAACAAGGTGGCTCCGACCACCACCGCGGTCGTCATCATCGAACGCCAAGTGTCAGATCGATTGTTCATGTGAGCGCCACCAACACGAGACCTGTCGCGTTGAAAGCCATGTGAGTGATGATATTCATGCCCAGGGCTTCATTGCGGTCGAAGACCCAACCAAGGACAAGTGCAAAGGCAAAGAGTCCGACAAACTCGACCGGCACAAAGTGAATGGCTGCGAACCACGCGGCGACAACCATCAGCGCACGAGATCTTCCCAGCGCTGAGCCGATTGAACGTTGCAACATGCCGCGATACACGATCTCCTCGATGAGCGGCGCGCCCACCACAACAATCAGCACGAGCACCAGCATCCATGCACCCGTCGCGTTGTCCACCAAGTCTGTGGCTCGCTTCTCGATTTTCTCTGGTGAAAACGAATCTGGAAAGAGCAACCGCAGAGGCAACATCACGACAGGCACCAAAATCAACTGTGAAGCAACTCCGAGCGGCACCCCGAGCGCATCACGAGGCGAAAAACGAATCCGCATCACCTCGCGCAAAGAACTTGTGGTGTGAATCCGACACAGTCGAGCAACCCCCCACAACGAAATGGACCAAGTGATTACCGATACCAGTGCCAGCACCCAGATCGGTTGAGCGCTGACATCGACATCGCCCTGACCGACAAGAACGATGGCAAGTGGTGCTGCGATGTTGCCGGCGAGAAAGCAGGCGAACCAGGTTGCGACCGCTGAACGCGCTGGAATCACGATGACAGTGTGTCAGCCAGCGAGCCGAGTCGCGCCCTCTGCATAGGTGCGATGGCGACGATCTTCGAGCCGCCACCCGGAGGGTGGCCTTAATCGACGCGCATGCTGGTCGCACAAGTCGTAGGAGTGCGGCTCACGTTCTGGCGTCAAGTCGTCGAGCCACACCAGCGAACGAGCGTATTGGTACGACAAAGTGAGCACAGCGTCGTTCGCGCAACCGCTACGTGAGCAATGACGGGCCATGTGGACAAAGGTACTTCTTCATCAAAATGCGTTGCGTGATACCGGTTTCACAACTGTTGTGGTCTGTTGCAGGCTCGCCAAGACAAGCGCGAGCGCACAGCCGTAGGCTGACGGCATGAGCGAGATTCCTCCCCCGCCGCCCCCACCGCCACCGCCGTCAGGTAAGCGTGGTGGTCAAAATCCATTCATGAAGGGTCGCGCGCCGCGACAAGACAAGTCGCCGACCGATCCGCAAGCTCGCCGACCCATGCCGCGCTGGGCCATCTGGGTCGTCATTGCAGCGCTCGTCATGCTCGCGTTCAGCAGTCGCCTGTGGACCACTCCGACGGGCGAGAAATTCAGCTACACCGAATTCCTCGCACTCGTGGACGACGGAAAGGTCGCAGATCTCACCATCAACAACGCCACCAACATCATCAGCGGAACATTGTCTGACGGTCGCAAGTTCACCACCACCGGTGCCGTGCAATTGAGCGAAGCGGACGAGCAACTGTTGAAGCAGCGAGGCGTCGACTACAACTTCTCGACCCCGCAAACAAGTTGGTTCATGAGCCTCATCCCCATCTTCTTGCCATTCATCTTCATCGTCGGCATCTTCATGTGGATGCAACGTCGCGCCATGGGTCAGGCCGGCAACATCATGTCGATTGGTCGCAGTCGCGCAAAGACGTACCAGTCTGACAAGCCGTCGACCACGTTTGCCGATGTCGCTGGCTACGAAGGCGTGAAGCAAGAAATCAAGGAAGTGGTCGACTTCTTGCGCATGCCAGAGCGTTTCAAGGAAATCGGTGCACGAGTTCCGAAGGGAATTCTCTTGGTCGGCCCTCCCGGCACCGGTAAGACCTTGTTCGCTCGCGCCGTTGCCGGCGAAGCAGGAGTCGGTTTCTTGTCCGTCACTGGTTCTGACTTCATGGAAATGTTCGTGGGCGTCGGAGCAAGTCGTGTGCGCGACCTGTTCCAGCAAGCCCGAAAGATGGGCAAAGCAATCATCTTCATCGACGAAATCGATTCCATTGGTCGTAAACGTGGTGCAGGCCTTGGTGGTGGCCACGATGAACGTGAGCAAACGTTGAATCAGATGCTCGCTGAAATGGACGGCTTCGAAACCTCCGAGGGCATCGTCATCATGGCGGCGACGAACCGTCCTGACATTCTCGACCCCGCACTTCTGCGTCCTGGTCGATTCGACCGTCAGATCGTCGTTCCATTGCCTGAATACGAAGAGCGTCTGGCCATCTTGAAGGTGCACTCTCGTGACAAGCGCATGGGTCGCGACGTCGATCTCGACACGATGGCACGCGCCACTCCCGGAATGAGCGGTGCAGACCTCGCCAACTTGGTCAACGAAGCAGCTCTCTTCGCAGTGCGTCGAGGATCAACGGAGATCGAACGAATCGACTTTGAGAACGCCCGCGATCGCGTGGTGCTTGGTGCGCGGCGTGAGAGCCTGGTGTTGAACGCCGAAGAGAAGCGAGCGACCGCGTATCACGAAGGCGGACATGCTGTGCTGGCCACAGTTCTGCCGCACAGCGACCCGTTGCACAAGGTCACCATCCTTCCTCGCGGTATGGCACTTGGTGTTACTTGGACCTTGCCAGAAGAACGACACACGTACTCACGTGAGTATTTCGAAGACATCATCTGCAAAGCAATGGGTGGACGAGTAGCCGAAAAAATCGTCTTTGGTCACCTCAACAGCGGTGCTGCCAACGATCTCGAGCAAGCAACAGGCATCGCCCGACGCATGGTGCGTGAATGGGGCATGTCAGACAAAGTCGGACCAATGGCGTGGAACACTCAACAGCAGGTGTTCCTGGGCGAAGATCTGATGACCAGTGGACGCGAGTACAGCGATGAAACCGCGCGAATGATCGACGAGGAAATCGCTCGCATCCTCACCGAACAAGAGCAACGCGCCCACGACCTGCTCGTGAAGCATCGCAAGGGACTCGACCTCGTTGCAGAGGAACTGCTCGAACAAGAGACCATCGACGGTGCACTCGTCGCGCGTCTCATCCAAAAAGGCATCGACCGCGCTGTCGAGGGAAACTCCTCGAGCGACAAAGCCGGTCGCCCCGAACACGACACACTCTGACCTTCACTGCCCGCCCTTGACGGGAAGTGACGGTCATATCACCGGTCGTGCTCGTGGCCGAGTTGCGGCTCTGGGGTTGACCCCGGCTCGCGACATTCGGCGACAGCAGCCCACAAATCTTGTGCTTTGACAGGTCCGAGAAATGCTGAACGCACGACTCCGCGATCGTCAGCCACCACCAAAGCCGGAACAGCATCGATGCCGTACTTCGCGTGCAGAGATTTTGCTGCCGTGTATTCCACTTCATGCACCGCGACATCTGCGCATGCAAGTACAGAGGCCTTACTGAAGACATCAGCACACGTTGAACATGTGGCCGACGTGAACACTGCAACCAACCATGGCGTTGTCACTTCGGGAAAGTCGTTTCGGTCGAGCTGTGTCGGAACCTGAAACCCTCCCTGAGTGGGTGCCGAGGCGTCACGACGCTTCATGAACTGCGCGACGGAAACTGCACCGAGCACAACGACGACCGCGACAATGACTCTGATCATCGTGCACTTACTCCTGGTTGAGGAAGCGCAAGTACCCCGGAGAACCCCACGAGTTGTCGACCTCGACTGAGTCGACGCTGAACGACGATGGGTTGGTCGGCCTCGATGATCAACTCGCCTGTCGTTGCATCAAGAGGCATGTCGATCACGGTGACACCACTTGCTGGCAATGCAATTGCTTGCAGAGAAGGAATGGGAAACTCGCCACCGGGCCCGATTGCTGACACGCGCACTGTCGTATCAAACACTGTGGTGTTGACGAACGTCAATGCTCGCGGCGTACCGGGTGTCACTCCTGATGGCACTCGCCAAGTAGTCGTCGCCAATTCGTCCGGAGCACCGGTCATTACTGCGGTGAAGTTGCTCTTTGCGACTCGCTGGTTGATGACATGCTCGGCGACGAAGGTACTTCCGTCCTTGGTCGACACTGATATGCCGTGCACTCCTTCGGGTAATCCTTCGACATTCCCCGCATTGACCACGACAACTTCACCGGCGGGAACTGGCACCGATGTTGTCGCACTGGGTACGCCGACACCGTTTGCAACATCACCCGACAAACCGGCACCAGTGAACACCGCGTCAACCGTGATGTCTTCTTCTGCCGGATTGAAGAGCACAAGTTGTTCCACGATGTTCGCACCAGTGTTCCCTCCGGCAAACCACCACTTCGACAACCGCTGAGGAACTCCCAACATCGTGGAATAACCCAGTCGACCGCCACCGAGGTAATGCTGCGCGCGAGCGGCCACCACCTTGCCTGTCGTGGTCTTCACCTCGACAGCAACGCGCTGTTCGTCGGCGGCGCCTTCGTCAGGCATTGACAAACTACGAACCGAACGCGGTGCGATGAGTAGCCCCTGCAATGAGGTGGGGCGTCGGCGACCATCTACCGTCGTGAATGCGACATCAACAACAGCAGTCTCGGGAAACGGATTGGTGATCATGATGCGCATCGAAGAGCCATCGAGCGTGATGCCGTCAGCGAAGTACCACGTGGAAGAAGTTGAGGTGGTGCACGATGCGGTCACATCTCCTGCCGCGAACTCTGTCTGCTGTTCGACCGACGCGAGCGCACCGATGACTTCGACAATCGGCACGACGACACCGACCGTGCGGCCATTCAACACATCGACGGACTTTTGCGTTCGCGCAGGTACGAGTACTTGACGTTGCTCCTGGCCGTCGGCGCTCAACAAGGTGACGGCAGCAGTCACGTCAGCTTCCGTCGGGTTGGCTATCACCACTCGCCCTGCGCTCAACCCATCGCCAGCAGCAACACCGGGACAAAACCATGATGTGCTGATACGCGGTGGGGCTGGTTGCTGAGCAAATGCAGCAAGCGGTACCCGCGCCGCAGCTGCGCCTTCTTGTTCCACCGGAGTCTGCCGCTCGACATACACGAGCGCTCCGACTGCCACGGCGACCAGTGCGGTGTTGACGGCGCGACGCACGAGACGTCGAGCAGAAGAAGTCGAATGGACCTGCAACGTCGTCATTGCTGCATCACCACGATCTTTCGCGGACGTAGAACTGCGAGGACGAAAACAAACACCCACAAACCAAACTGCACGAGAACAAGCGCGGTGCGCATGAAACTGGTGTCGAAGTCAAGCACCGCAGTTCCACCTTGTGGCACGTCATACGCCGTCGTCACACCAAATGCCGGTCGTGCCGCAACCGGCACACCGCCGACAGTGAGTTTCCACGATGAGGTGAACGGAACTGCGACATGGACAACTCCGGCATCGATAACGCTCGCCATTCCATCTTCATCGCGACGTGAGTGAAGTATTGGAGTGGCACCCGCGATGTCGTTTGCGATGAGGCTCACTGCTCCACCAGATGCACTTGCCTCGGCAGCGTCAGCAGAGAGCATCGAGCGCACCGGAATCCACGATGTGTTCTCGTAAATGACCAGGTCTGGAGATGCGTAACGGCGACGAAGATCCAACTGACTGGCGAGCGCATCGGTGAGCCCTCGAGGAGCCGCCACCGGTTCATCACGACGTGACGCTGCATTGTCGATGATCGGAACCACCACATAGCGCACACCGAGAGGTGCGAGCAATCGACCCGCGCGCGCAGTCGTGCCACGAACAATTCCGCGAGCAGCAACTTCAGCCAAGTCGGTGGCATCACTTCTGTATGGCTCCCACGAATCAGAAAGTGAGGGGCGAGGTCCGTTCATCACTCCGTACGCGACTCCCCAACCAAGGTTCACGGGCGCAACCGGAAGAACGCGAGAGTCACCCATGAACAACACGCGATAGTCCCCGTCGCCCTCTTCAGGTAGTTGTCCGAGAAGTTGCGTGAGAGACGTACGGGTCTGACTCCATCGACCGTTCACGGTTGCGAGTAGCGACGGCAACAGGCCAACGAGAAGTGCAATACCTGCAAGAGCCCCCAGTGGTTGACGCCAGCCGAAACGCGCGCGTCGAATATCTATGGACAGGCTCGCCCCGAGTGCACCACAGGCAACTGCGACACCAAATGCAACTGGCACCAACATCACTGCCGGTTCAGCGGCATGAGCTGGAAGGAGGGCACGATCATCCAACGCCACGATCACGAGAGACACTGCGGCAAGAAGTGATCCGCGCAGCGCCCACGGCGATCGAGCTCCGCGCACCACAATCAATGCCACCGCAGCAGGGATATACAAACCGATCGACAACCATGCGAGCGGAACATCGCCGACATTGAAACACGCCAGAGATGCAAGACCTGCGCCACGTCCGCCCGGAACCGAAGCACCCATCAACTTGTCCCACCATCCGGTTTGCACATATGTGGTGGCCCACGGCAAGTGCAACACGATGGACAGCACCACCGCGGTGAATGGCACGGACAGCCACACTGCCGCTCGCCGCCAGGCGCCGTGAATTCCCGTCACCAAGAACCACACCACCGCGACGATGCCAATCGTGGCTATGAACGCAGGCTCGAACGCCACGACGACAGCGGTGATGAGGGTCATCGTCGCAAAAGTGCGACGTCGACGCACATCTGGTGGGAGCACGAAATAGTCACGTGCATCGAGTGGCGCAGACAATGATGTCGCGCGGTGGCCAACGATGATGCGAGCGCAATGCGCCACCCACGGCAGTGCGGCATACACGATTAGCCCACTCCAACGACCTGAAGAAAGCGCTGCATACGGCAACGGCACGGCGGCGTACACGGTTGTCGCGAACAGCCGTGCGCGGCGCACCCCGAACGCTGATGCGAACTGCCACACGCCGACATATCCGATGACTGGCAACAACAACACGAGAAGCGTGTGCAACAGTCCCATTCGACCAAGTGCCAATGCGCCGGCACCTGCAAGCAGAGCTACGCCCGATGGCACGGCCGCGACTTCACCGAATGACGATGCCCACCAACCCGACGAATACGACGTCAACAAATCACCAGGATCATCGGTGAAGCGCACGAACTGTCCGATGTCTTCAACTCCGTGCAGCCACAACGAGCGACCACCGATGATGGTGCCCAGTGCAAGAAGTGTCCACAACAGCACTGTCGAACGTTGAGAGGTAGCTACTACTCCACCGGCTTTGTTCGCTTCAGATTCAGCGACACCGGTGGTGCGGGCGCGTCGTCTCAGCCACACTGACAGTCGTGCGCTGCCTCGTGCCTGTAGTGCATGCACTTCTGTGTCACTAACGAGGCGGTGCGCCTTGACGCGCGCGCGTCGGCGCCGAATGTCGCCAATGGCGAGTGGCGCTGCAACAAGGGCGCGAGCTGCAGCCAATGATCGGCGCGCATTGCTGGCAAACAGACTAATGAAAAGTTGCACCACAGTGAAGATGACAAGTTCAACTATGACGAGAGGTAAGCGACTCGTTGCAGTGAGCGACAAGACAGTGTTGATGCGCTCACGCTCAGCGAGAGCCGGTATCTGCTCAGCGATTGATTCGGGAAGACGTTCGGCGATGCGTTCTCTGTGTCGACCCACAGCGGCCGGAGCTATAACGACACGCGCACCTGTGGTGTGGATGCGCCAGCACAAGTCGAGGTCGTCACCGACGAGCGGAAGAGCAGTTTCGAAACCACCGATAGTGCGAAGCAGATCAGCGCGAACCAGCATGCACGCTGTCGGCAACACAAACACGTCACGGACCGCATCATGTTGTTCTTGATCCTTTTCACCTGTGTCGACAATCGGATCTCTTTCACCCAGACGGTCAACTTGCACACCGACGTGCTGCAAGACCGTCGCGTCATCCCAGTCCACCAACTTCGGGCCGACAAGACCTGCATTTGTGCGGTACAACTCTTCGACGAGCCGAGTGATCGCGTCGGGAGCAAGTGCAACATCGTCGTGCATGAAACAGAAAAAACCTGCATCACCTTCGACCAACTCGAGAACGGTGTTACATGCCGAACCAAAACCTGGGTTGGCTCCGAGGAATCTCACCACTGCAGTCGGCAGCGCGGTTGCGACAGCATCGGCAATTGGCCCCGCAGACGCAGTGTCGTGACGGCCCGTGACCAGCACCAAGTACTGAAGGTTCGGATAGTCCTGGGCCGCCAGGGCAAGTAGAGAGGTGTGTAACCAAGGGACCACACCCGAAGACGCCGCCTCAGGCTGGTGGAGGACCATGACCGCGACCACCGCGGGAACATCACTGCTACCCGAGGCGGAAGGGACTGGCTGGGACACCGGTAAGGCGCCCTCGGAATCGGGGGCCATGTCAGACACGCTCACTTGAGGCTACAGAACAAGCCCAGAATGGGCCTGTCGCACCCCCAAGGGGCCCCTTCCGACTGCACAAACCCGTCACCCACCACATTGTGAGGTCTGTGCTTGCAAAAGTTTGCATATCGGGGTATTTTGTGTGCATGAAGATTCCCGCCCTCCCCAAGCTTCCCAAGTCCCTCCCCTCTATTCATTCCATTGACCTCACTGCATTCGATGTCACGAAACTGGATGTGGCCAAGTTGATTCCGGTTCCGAAGTTGATTGACGCGTCGAAGCAGACCGTTGCAAAACTGAACGTCGCAAACTTGCCCCTACCGAATGTGGATGTCGCCAAGCTCGCTTCTGCCCCCGTCGTACAACGAGCAAAAGATGCCGGCTACACCGCTGTTGGTTTTGGTGTTTTGACATTCCAGAAGGCACAAGTTCGCCGCCGCGAAGTCACTGAGAGCATCGCTTCAACGCTGAAGCAAACCGTCAAGGATCGTTTCAATACGGCAAAGTGACCGTACGGCGTCACATACGCCGCTTCAGTCTTCGTAGGTAACACAAACGTCACCTACATGCCCCACTAGCCTCGCTCAGGTGACAAACGAGCAACGTCTGAGCTCCGCAGGCGATTCCGCCGACGGACAAGTGTCAGACTCGCCCCGTATTCCCCTTCCCGAAGGGACCATTCCGGTAGCCATCGGGCTCGTCATCTCCGGCGTTGCAAGTTACGCGTTTTTCAAAGTCGGACAGCAAGCTCTCGGGAAAGAAGACTTCAAGCCGATCGTTGCACTCTGGTTCACCACGTTCGCGCTGGTACCTGGCTTCTTCATGCCAGTTGAACAAGAAGTTGGTCGCGCGCTCGCCCACCGTCGCGCACTCAACCAGGGCGGACGGCCGGTCGTGCAAAAAGTGTTGCCCCTCATGCTCGGCATGATGGCGTTCCTCATGATCGTGGTCATCGCCGCATCGGGCTGGATCACGAATGATCTGTTCGAGGGCTACGGCCTCGTCACCTTGGCACTGGTGTTCGCGTTCATGTCTTATGCGCCGTTCCACCTGGCGCGCGGTATTTGCTCTGGATCGGGACGCTTCCCTCCGTACGGATTGCTGATGGGCCTCGACGGCATCACGCGCACCGCAGGCTGCATCATCTTGTGGCTCGCCGGTGTCGATGTGATCGGTGCGTATGCATTGGTAGTCGTGCTGGCACCACTCGTGGGCATCGTGGTGGTGCTCTCAATGGGCAGCTTGCATACTGACGACGGACCTCCGGCAGAGTTCTCTGAGATCACGCCAAATCTTGGTTGGCTACTCGGTGGTTCGATACTCGCTGCAGCTCTTGTGAACGCTGGACCACTTGGCATCGACATTTTGGCAAGCGCAGATGAGGCGGCAAAGGTGACCGCATTCGGCAACGGCGTGCTCTTGTCGCGAGTGCCTTTGTTCTTGTTTCAAGCGGTGCAAGCAGCGCTCTTGCCGCGACTTGCACGACTTGCCGCAAAAGGAGACCTCGGAGAATTCCGCACCGGTTTTCGCCATCTCATGGTCGTGGTGGTCGGTGTCGCAGTTGTCGGCACTGTCGGATCTTTTCTTGTCGGCCCGCCCGTTCTTGATTATGTCTATGACGGCGGACTTGATCGACGCACACTCACATTGCTTGCGCTTGCCAGTGGTCTGTACATGATTGCGCTCGCCACATCACAAGCCGTCATCGCGTTGCAAGGTCACTCCTTCGTCACGTACGGATGGGCAGCTGGCATGGCAACTTTCCTGTTGGTCACGGCCTACAGCTCAGATGACTTGTACCTGCGAGTGGAGCTGGGACTTGTTACAGCGTCGACAGCAGCGCTCATCGTGTTCGCGCTCGGCCTGCGTCAGCGAGTGGCCGCCGGAGCAACACCTGATGCCGAATCGATGATCGACGGCATTCTGGACAACCCGCTCGAAGCCTGATTCAGAATGTCTCGCGGCTGGATGTCGATCAGCGCTTTGCGCGACCAGCTTCGTAGTCGAGGTCGTGGCGCACCATCATCTTGACGAGACCAGCGAAATCAACTTCGCGGTTCCAGCCAAGTTTCTGCTGTGCTTTCGTCGGGTCACCGATGAGCAGGTCAACTTCTGCTGGCCGGAAAAACTTCGGATCTTGACGCACATAGTTCCGCCAGTCACCTAGGCCGACTTCTTCGAAGGCAAGCGTGAGGAACTCTTCAATCGAATGCGTCTCACCTGTTGCCACCACGTAGTCATCTGGTTGGTCTTGCTGCAACATCAACCACATCGCCCGCACGTAGTCACCGGCGTAGCCCCAGTCACGCTTCGCGTCGAGATTTCCCATCACCAACTCTTTGTCGATGCCGAGTTTGATGCGCGCAGCGGTATTGGTGATTTTGCGAGTGACGAATTCGAGACCACGACGTGGCCCCTCATGGTTGAACAAGATGCCAGAGCAGGCGTAAATGCCGTAGCTCTCGCGATAGTTCACCGTGATGTTGTGGCCAAAGACTTTGGCGCAACCGTATGGCGAGCGCGGATGGAACGGCGTGAGTTCGGTCTGCGGTATTTCGCGCACCTGTCCGAACATCTCAGATGATGATGCTTGGTAGAAACGAATCGGGTTGTTCTGAGTTCCTCCAACCATGCGCACTGCTTCCAGCATGCGCAACACACCAAGACCCGTGATGTTCGAGGTCAACTCAGCCTGATTGAAAGAAATAGCAACGAATGAAATGGCGCCAAGGTTGTACACCTCGTCGGGTTGCACCTGGTCGAGCGCGCTCACCAAACTCGGCAGGTCGGCCAAGTCACCAGGCACCAGTTCCACGTATGGGAACTCATCGCGGAACTGAATGGCTCGCGGGTTGTTCTGGCCCTTCAACATGCCGTACACCTGGTAGCCCTTGCTGTGCAGGAACTCGGCCAAGTGTTGGCCATCTTGCCCCGTTATTCCGGTGATGAAGGCCTTCGGCATGTGGGTTCTTTCTCTGTAACTGACAGCGATGGAAACGCGAGAGCGGACCCAGAGAAGGTACCACCGCCTAGCCTGCGCACATGATTTCGGTGCTCGCAGGTGGTGTTGGGGCGGCTCGATTCCTTCGTGGATTGTGCCTTGCCATCGACCCACAGCGTGTGGTCGCCGTCGTGAACACCGGCGATGACACCGAGCTTCACGGTTTATCAATCTCCCCTGACATCGACACCGTCATCTACACCCTCGCTGAAGCAATCGACCCTGAACGCGGATGGGGATTGCGCGACGAAACATGGCGGGCAATGGCGTCGCTCGAACGATTTACCCATGTACGACCTACTTCATCACGTGCTGCACCGACATGGTTCAACCTCGGTGATCAAGACCTAGCTACGCACTTCTATCGCACCGCGCGGTTGCAAGAAGGTGCCACGTTGACAGAGTTGACAGACGAGATACGTCGCTCGTTCGACGTGAGCGTGCGAGTCGTGCCCATGACGAATGACAAAGTGCGCACACTCGTGAACATCGCACAATGTGACTCACCGGTGTCGGGTAAGACGATTTCATTTCAGGAGTACTTCGTCGCACATCGACATTCGATTCCGGTCGCATCGGTGACTTTCGAAGGAGCCCAGACTGCGGTCTTCAACTCTGCGGCAGGTCTTCACGACGCCGAGCGCATCATCATCGCGCCTTCAAATCCGATTGTGTCGATTGGTCCTCTTCGCGCACTTTCAGGTGTCGATGACCTACTTCGTGCCCGTCGTGACGACGTGGTTGCAGTCTCCCCCATCGTGGCTGGCGCTGCTCTGAAAGGCCCAGCAGACCGCATGCTGCGCGAGCTTGGAATGGAACCTTCCGTTGTCGGCGTCGCTCGTTTGTATGCCGACGTGTGTGGGACTCTCGTCATTGACACTCAAGATGCCCACCTCGCATCACTTGTCGAAGCCGAAGGAATGCGTTGCGTGGTGACAAACACCATCATGTCCGACCCTGGCGTCGCGCGCGACCTCGCCACACTGACGCTCGCCTGACAGGATGTCCACGTGCAACGTCTGACAGCTTGGGGTGTCACAGGAATCGGTGAGATCTCTCCCGGTATGCAATTGGGCGATGTCATCGCAACTGCATGTGCCGAGCCGCCGAATGGGCCACTTCAGAACCACGACGTCCTCGTGGTCACACAAAAAGTGGTGTCGAAGGCCGAAGGACGCTTGGTCGACGTGGACCCAGACGACCCTTTGTCACACAAAGCAATCGTCGAGGCTGAAGCAGTGCGCATCGTGCGGCGTCGCGGGGATCTCATCATCACCGAGACCAGCCATGGATTCGTGTGTGCAAACAGCGGTGTCGACTTGTCCAATGTGGAACGCGGCCAAGCGGCTCTGTTGCCACTCGACAGCGATCGTTCGGCACGCCGTATCCGTGACATCGTGCGAGCACGTCTCGGTGTCGATGTTGGCGTCATCGTGAGCGACACATTCGGTCGACCATGGCGACGCGGTCTCACCGACGTGGCGATCGGAGTTGCCGGCATCGCCGCGGTCGTCGATCTACGCGGCACCGCCGATGCCTTGGGTCGCATCATGCAAGTCACGGAAGTTGCCGTTGCGGATGAGTTGGCGAGCGCCGCTGAGCTTGTGATGGGAAAAAGCAATGGCGTACCTGTGGCGGTAGTACGTGGTGCCGATGCGGAATGGTTTCGCGATGCATCAATCAACGAGATCGTTCGGCCCGCAAGCGAAGACCTCTTCCGCTGACCGCGGATGTGTCAGTTACACCGAGTCGTCTGCGACTTCAGCACTGTCTTGCGCGACATCATCGCTCTGGCGAGCCGCGTGGGCCCGGAGAGTTTCTGCGAGACCATCTTCAAGATCAGTGAATGGTGACCAACCGAGCTGAATACGTGCACGCACCGGGGACAACGCAGACCGCGTCACATCGTGAGGTCGAGCCGCACTGACACGAGGTGCGGGCGCGCTTCGTCCGGCGACCGCGTTCCACAAATCTGTAATCGCCACTTGTCGACCCGAACCAACGTTGACCACCAGACCACCGGCCCGATCAACGGCGCGCACCATTGCATCAACGACATCATCGACATAAATGAAATCGCGCGTCTGTTTGCCACCACCGTGCACAATTGGAGCACGAGACCCATGGTGCGCCTGAATGAACGACGCTACGACTGAATCTTCTGGTCGTTGTCGCGGACCGTACACCGCGCCGACCGCCAACACCGTGAACTCGACGGCATGTCGATCGCGATACACCGTGTGCATGTCTGCTACAGACCGAGCCAACACTTCGGCCACTGTGCGCGGTTCGGACAGGTGACCTTCTTTGATAGGAACGTCACGAGTGGCAACTTCTCCGTACAACAAAGTTGCCGGCAACACTGTGACGACTTTTTGCACGTCCGCAAGACGTGCCGCTTCCAGCACAGATACTGCAGACGCGACACTCGCCAAGGCGCCTGCGGTTTCACTCGATGACGGAGTGAACGATGTGAGGTTGACGATGATGTCAGGACACCTGAGCATCACTAACTCACCAAATGATGCGTCGGTGATGTCGATGTTCTGGAACTTGAATTGACCTCCAGAACGCCGTGCAGCAGCAACATTGATGAGCGAACCAGAACGCAAGTCATCGAGAACTTCGACGATGTGTCCTGAAGCAAGCAGACGATCAACGAAGTGAGAACCGAGGAAACCGGCTCCGCCACAGACCATGATGCGTTTCATGGAATCTTGACGTCAGTGAGTGTCGCCCCTGCCTCCACGATTCCATCTTTACCGATGACACACGAGACAACCGAAGCACCGGCGTTGACTCGCCCCATGATGAGCGAACGTTCGACTTTGGCACCTGGGCCCACATGTGCGCCTGGCAGCAACACCGAATCGATGACGATGGCTCCGTCACCGACATCGCACGAGTCACCGATCACGGAGTGTGTCACCACTGCACTCGCATCGAGGTGCGCTTGGGCCGCCACGGAGGCAAGGATCAACGAGCGTGACCCATCAATGAGATCGAGATTCGCCTTGAGGTAGGTCTCTGGTCGACCGGTGTCGACCCAGTAATCCTCGGTTGGCAATGCCGCGAGCTGCCCGTCTGCAACCATCGCAGGAAACACAACACGTTCAATCGACAGTGGCTGACCCACGGGGATGCGGTCGAGCACTGATGCCTCGAGCACGTAGGTTCCGGCGTTCACGAAACGACTCGTTGTCTCGTGCGGCTGCGGTTTTTCAACGAAGCGCGTAACACATGAAGAATCATCGACTTCAACCACGCCGAACTGCGTGACATCGTCGACGGGAATGAGGTGAATGGTCCCTTCGAGACCGCGGTCTCGATGAAAGCGAACAAGCGATGCATAATCGACGTCAGTGAGGATGTCGCCATTCACCACGATGAATGTGTCGTCGACACCGGCGAAGCGAGCCGCAAAGCCAATTGCACCGGCAGTGTCCATCGGTTCTGGTTCCACCGCATAGATCAACTTCACACCGGCACACACACCCTCTGGGAATGCTTCGAAAAAGGGCTCGGGCTTGAACCCGAGCGCAAGCACTGCTTCAGTGACCCCGGCTGACCCGAGTGACGCGAGCACGTGCTCGAGAAGCCTCACGTTTGCCACTGGCAACAGTGGCTTTGGAATGTCAAGTGTGAGCGGACGCAGACGAGTGCCGAAGCCCCCGACGAGAACGACCGCGCGCATCAGCCGCCGGTTGTGGTGGTTGCGCCTGCGGCGGTTGTGGAGGTTGCGCCTGCGGCAGTAGTAGTGGTCACGCCACCAGAGTCGGCGGCGCCCAGCTCTGGCAAGTTGCTTGCCGACTCAGGCATGGGCACGTCAACGCCGGGTGCCACATAAGCGATGGTGACTGCCATGCCATCTTTCTTCACGCGGATGTCTTCGAAACCAGTGATGTATGTCTGCGACTTCGTCGCATCGTCGTATTGATCAAAAACGATGACCTTCACTTGTGCATCGACTTCTTTTCCGTCTTTGTTCTTGCACTTGTCGGTGCCGACCTTGTAGTCGACACCTGCATTTTGATCCTCGGGGAATTCGATGCCGTCGCTCGTTACCTTCAGTTGATACGTGTCAAAGAAAACGCCCATCTTGGCGCGACGACCAGTTGCAAGTGCTTGTGGGTGCCAGTGAATGACACCATCGTCGTGGCTGTGTACTCCGTACTTGATGTAGTTCGGATCTGGTGGCGATTCGAGATTTCCGACCAAGTTCGGCAGGAAGGCATCGCACTTGTAGATGCCATAGGACACGTGCCAGTGGTCGTTGGTGGTGGGTGGCGTGTCGGTGTCAGGTGCTTCGGTACGCGCGTAGGCGATGAGACCGATGCCGACGGCAATCACGACGGCCATCACCGTGGGGAACAATGTTCCGCCTTGGAAACGAACCTTCTTGCCCTTGCCCTTGCGAGCGAGACGAGCAACTTTTTGCGCTGACGAACCGTTTGCCACGAAAAAGAGAGGCTACCGGCTACTTCCCCACTGAACTGATCAGGTCGACATATGCACGACCGACCGCTTGCGGTGACACATGTGTTTCGACCCACTTTCGCCCCGCAGCACCCATGACCTCGCACCCCTGCCGATCTTCGAGCAAGGTTCGTAGACCCTCTCTGAATTGCTCGCTGTCGTCGGGTGAGACGCTGAGGCCCGCTCCACTTGCCGAAAGAATGCGAGTGACCTCGGTGTCGGCGTCGATCGCCGCCAACACAGGTCGTCCCGCGGCGAGGATGCTGTAGGTCTTGGATGGCACGCTCACAGAGCCAAGCCCACGTCGCAATGGCACCACATGGATATCCCCCGTCGCGAGCACTTCAGACAGCCGCTCCTTTGGCTGATACTCGCCAAAGCGCACATTTGCCAACCCTTCTGTTGCAACTAGCAACGAGTCACGTGCGCTTCCATCGCCGTTCACAAGGAATGTGACATCAGGAAAGTGCCGTGCAGCGTCAATCAACAACTCGAGCGATTGGGAGTACCCCACATTGCCCGAGTACAACACCACGGTCTCGTCGCCAATAGACAGTTCCCGGCGATAGTCCGTCATGCGATTGCCCGGTGCGATTGCCTCAGAGTCGACGAAATTCGGAATGACATGAACTCGTTCTTGATGTGACGTGGACAACTTCGCCGCTACGTTGCGTCTCAAGTCTTCGCTCAGCACCACGACTGCAGCGGAACGTCGATAGCTGAGACGTTCCAGCCACGAAGCGGCGGCGATGACTCGACGGTTCGTGATGGCCCCGGTCTGAACGGCAGCGTCGGGAAACACATCTTGGATGTTGAACACCAATGATGCCCGTCGAATGATTCCGGCAAACCAGCCAGTGAGTCCGAGTGTCAAAGGTGGCGACATGGCGATGATTGCGGACACGCGCCTACGCCATCCACCGACAAAGAGCGCACATACACCCGCGAGAACACTGAACGCCAGAAAGGCGACTGCACGTGCAAGAAGATTTCGCTTGTTCTTCGACGGAAATGGATGCACCCGAGTGATCGAACCCCACGGGGTGCGCTCTCGTCTGACGAGTCGTCCGGTCCAACCTTTTTCAATTGCGTGATGGCGATACCACGGCAGCGCAGTGACGACGTGCACTTCGACACCAAGACCCACCATCTCTTGCACGATTCGCGTCATGACATCACCAGTCGGCGCTGTGTCTGGTGCAAAGTGCGGACACAGTACAACTACTTTTTTGTCTGAGCGAGAAGAGACAGATGACATCACTGTGAATGCTTTCTTCGCGCCGACACACCCTGGTTGATGTGCGCAAGCACGTTGTCGTAACAGGCAATCAGTTCACCGGCCGACAATGCAGTTGTGAAGAGAGTTACGCGCGCACGACCTGCTGCGACAATCTCGTCACGACGCATATTCACTCGCGTGAGTGCATGGCTCCAATCCTCGGTGTTAAGTGGCAAGACCATGCCCGCTGAGCCGGCCACTTCCGGAAGGCTGGCTCGATCGCTACACACCACCGGTACTCCGAGCAGCATCGCTTCGATGACAGGTGCTCCGAAGCCCTCGTATTCACTGGGAAACACCATCGCCTCGGACATCTTGATGAGGCCATTGCGATCTGCCCCAGACACACGACCAAGAAACTTCACTCGATCGGCTAACCCGAGAGTTTCTACAGTCGCCCTCACGGACTGCTCGGCTCGTCCTTCGCCCCCAGTGCAGACCAACACCAACGACGGATCAGCGAAGTCGCCCTGCACGGCGAGCAGCTCGAGCAAGAAACGATGGTTCTTGTGTGGATGAGTGATGGCTGGGAATGTGACGACACGACGAGCTCCGAGACCAAAACGTGAGCGAAGGTCAGCTTCTGATGACGCTTCGGCCACAAACCGGGGCTCAAGGCCGTGACGCACCACCGAGATCTTTTGCTCGGGAACGGCAAAATGTTGCACCAAAGTTGATGCAACGAAACGTGAAGGTACAGCAATGTGATCGGCACGCCGAAGTGCTGACGAAACCATACGTTTCAGATACGCAAGTTTTCGTGGCGACACGTACTCGGGATAATCCATCCATTGCACATCATGAACAGTGAGCAGTGATGGTGCATTCTCAGTCCGAGGCATCGAGCCGCCGCCGTGATGCATGAGATTCATCTGTCGCGACTTCGCAACTAGCCATGTGTGTTCAAGAGCAATGCGCACCTCTCGTTTGGTGCAATCAGACGGAGCCTCAATCACGCGGTGATGTTCGCCAAGCCACGGGTGTCGCTGCGAGAAGCCGCGAGGCGCGAACACGGTGACGTCGTAGTTGTGGTCAATTTCCGACAATCCGAGGAGTTGTCGCAACAAGTAGTCCTCGCTGCCACCCACACCAGGCACACTCCACAGCAGATTCATTCCCACACGGGTCTTGACGCTCATTCTGCACCGCTCACTTGCTCACCGAGCACTTTCGCAAATAGTGCGGTACTCATGAAGTGTTTGTTGTGCAGTGTTGGCCCACGTCATTGACGCTGCGCGGACACGACCTGCTTGCGACAGTTCCTCTGCGCGAGAGCGAGCTCGCACAATTGCTCCGGCAATCGACGACACATCAGTCGGATCACACAACTCTGCAACACCACCGGCGACTTCTTCTGTTGAAGTGCCCGCAGATGTCACGACTGGAGTTCCTTGCGCCATTGCCTCGAGTATCGGCAATCCGAATCCCTCGAGAATCGACGGGTAACACAACACATCGGCTGCTGCGTAAATAGCAGCCAAATCTCCCGCGGGAACGAATCCACCGAAACGGACATCGACACCGGGCGTCGGTTGCACCGATTCACCCCATCCTTGCGCACCGACAATCACGAGCGGAACGTCGAGACGTGCCTCGGCACATGCCGCAAGCAAACGCGGCAAGTTCTTGCGCGGCTCGAGAGTGCCGACGAACAGTGCAAAATTGTGCGGCAAGGAATGCGCCTCGCGCACACGAGCGATCTCTGCATCAGTGGCAGGGGTAGAACGTACGCCGAGCGGAATGTGTCGGAGTCGACCCCGATCGATGCCATATGTTGCGCAGTCTTCGATGGTGGCTCGCGACGAACACAACACAAGCGCCGCTTCGTCGCGAATGATGTCGAGCCCGCGTCTGAAAATACGATTGCCCCTCGCGGTGAAGAACTCAGGGTGAGCAAGAAAAGCAACATCGTGCAACGTCACGACGTGTGGCAATTTCGTTGCTGCCGGAATGACCGTCGTCGAATGCACGACATCGGCGTTGTCGACAACTGATTCAACTCTCGGCCAACGAAAACGAGTCCATGCTTCGTAGAGATACGGACCAGACAATGGCAACCCGCGCACCGTCATCGGCGGTATCATGTCTGGTGCGGGCGCATGTCGATGCCGACCCGCCACACCGACGACATCGATGTCACTGCTCGTACCCAACCCAACCAGCTCGCGAGCCACTTCGAGCGCTGCCACGGCCGTTCCGCCTGGCACCCGATGCCAGCACTGCTCAATCGTGTAGGCAACGCGCACGCCTTCATTCTGACCGGTGGGGTCCTACGATGGCATCCATGTCGGCATTCTGGTCAGGGCGCAGCGTTGTGGTCACTGGTGGCCACGGCTTCCTCGGCTCGGTGGTGCTTCGCCGGTTGCGCGCCGAAGGCGCCGAGGTGCACGCGCCGACACATGATGAGTGTGACCTTGTCGTACCCGGTGCAGCCGAGGCCATGTTGCGCTCGCTATCCCCCAGCCATGTCATTCACCTCGCTGCACGAGTAGGTGGTATCGGATACAACCAAGCCGACCCTGCACGTCTCTATCTCGACAACTTGATGATGGGCACCAACGTCATCGAAGCATCACGTGCAGTGGGCGTTGAAAAGACCGTGCTGCTCGGAACCGTCTGCAGTTATCCGAAGTTCACACCCGTGCCGTTCAAAGAGTCGTCGTTCTGGGATGGCTACCCCGAAGAGACGAACGCACCATATGGAGTTGCGAAAAAGGCGCACCTTGTGCACGCCCAGGTGAACGCATCGCAGTACGGGCAGCGTTTTGCGTACCTGATACCAACCAATCTCTACGGACCTGGTGACAAGTTCCACCCAGCCGTGTCGCACGTCATTCCCGCTCTCATCAAGAAATGCGTCGAAGCGAAAGAGTCAGAAGCAGACAAAGTCGATGTGTGGGGTACCGGTTCTGCAAGCCGCGAGTACTTGTACGTTGACGATGCCGCTGCAGCAATCGTCTTGGCTGCAGAAGTGCACGAAGGTGTCGAACCCATCAATCTCGGAACTGACCGTGAGATCACCATTCGTGAAACCGTCGAGACCATTGCTGAGCTCACAGGTTTCACCGGCGAGTTGGTGTGGGATTCCACGAAGCCAGACGGCCAGCCTCGTCGTCGCATTGACCCGAGCCGCGCAGAACAACTACTTGGCTGGCGTGCGCAGATGTCATTCCGCGACGGATTGCGAAACACCATTGACTGGTATCTCGCCAACCGAAAACTCGCCGAACAGCCACCTCGCTGAGTCGTCGCTGCCGTTTGCTCGGTACTCTGCGTCTGTGTCGTTTCCCCCTCCGACATTGCCTGATTGTCATCGCCATGCCGGTCGCCCGACCGGTCGCCAGTGCACTCGGTGCATGCGACCTGCGTGCGCTGACTGTTTGACACAGGCTCACGTCGGGTCAATTTGCCCCGACTGCCTACGCGCATCTCTTCCAAGCACCGGAATGCGGTTTCGCCAATGGAATGCCGGCCAACACATGTTCGTGACACGACTTCTCATTGCAGTGAACGGTGGCATTTTCTTGTGGACCCTGCTCGGCGGCGTGACCGGCATTCTGTCTGGTAGCAACATCAACCGCCGACAGTTTGATCTCGCACTGTCGTCTGTGTTCATCGAGAACGGCGAGTGGTGGCGACTCGTCACCGGCGGTTTCTTACACTTCGGCGTGTTTCACATTGCCATGAACATGTTGTTGTTGTTTCAGTTGGGACAACTGCTCGAAACTGGCATTGGTCGAACACGCTTCGCATTGCTCTATGCAGCGTCACTCTTCGGAGGTTCGCTCGGTGCGTTATTGCTGAGCCCGAATGCACTCACTGGTGGTGCATCTGGTGCGGTGTTCGGTTTGATGGCAGCGGCGAGCGTGGGACTTCGTCAACGTGGCATCAACCCGTTCCAGACCGGCATCGGAGCGACACTGGTGTTGAACTTGTTGATCACCTTTGCGATTCCCGGCGTGTCAATCGGTGGACATCTCGGTGGTGCCGTCGTCGGCGCCTTGGTCGGTTACGCAATGCTTGAGCCGCGCTGGAATCGCGAGATACCTTGGATCTCCCTCGCATCTCCAATCACGGCATCAGTGGTGTGTGTGGTCGCTGCACTCACAATTGCGTGACGGACTGGTCTTCGTCGTCGACTTGTTAACAGCCGGCTAGTGAGCGTGGCACGAACCGCCGCAACATCCGCCACCCATTGGCATGCTCGGTGCCGCTGCAGGTGCCGATGCACCGCTAGCGCCAACTGATGCGAACACGCTGAGCACGCGGACGGCTGTGTCATGGCCGTTCGGACATGTGGCGGGCGCACTTGCTTCGCTCATGGGTCGACGCTCTTCGAACGTGGTGTCACAGGACTTGCAGCGAAACTCGTACAACGGCATGTCGCAAGTGTATGTCACCGCCACTCGTGCTTGACTAGCGCACATGACATTCACTTCGACGGTTGCCCCACTGCAGACCAGACCCGCAGAAGTCGTACCCACCACGGAACATGTGCCGGAGACCGGCGAGCCTGTCGTGGCCCACATCGTGAAAACCGAGCCAGGTGAGTCTGCAGCAGCCAAAGTGCTCGAAGCGCGCATTTACGGCACTTCCCTTGAAGCACTGTGCGGACATGTTTGGGTGCCGTCGCGCGACCCGAAACAACTACCGATGTGTCAAGAGTGTCGCGACATCTACGACACATACCGCATGTTCAATGAGAACCTCGGTGAGAACCCGTCCGAATGAAGCACCTCAACATTCGCGAGGCAGTACGTGGCCTCATCATCGATGGTGAGCGACGTGTGCTACTCGTGCGACTGCAGTTTCCTGATGGAGCGGTGTGGCTACTGCCTGGTGGTGGCATTGAACCTGGAGAAGCACATCACGACGCGTTGTCGCGAGAGTTGGCCGAAGAGGTAGGCCTGAGTGAGCCAGTGATTGGCACCCATGTGTGGACTCGCACTCATGTGATGCCGATGTTCAACAGCACATGGGATGGCCAACGTGATTTCGCCTACATGATTCACGCCGACTATTTCGATCCACAGCCTCTTCTCTCTCAAGAACAACTTGCCGCCGAGAACGTGTCGGACATCAAGTGGTGGCCACTCGAAGAGTTGAGTAACTACGACGGTGATGACTTTTTTGCACCGATTGAATTGGCCGACATTGTGTCGCACATTGTTGAGATGGGCGCTCCGTCACAACCACTTGAGCTACACCAAGAAGGCCTCGAGGAGTACCTCACCAGACGTCGACGTCGACGTCGCAGTTGACTTCTCAATCGACTTGATCGTTCTGTTGGTGAGATATTCAGCGAAAGTCTCGGACAGCCACGGCAGGAACTCCGAACAACGCAACCAGTGATTCAGCGATGATGTTCACGACTCCATCTGCGCACTCGACGACACCGCGCACCAAAAGCGCCGATGCATCGCGCGCCACCAGACGATGACGTTGCCAACATCCGCGCGAACAGATGACGTTGATGAGACCGGTCTCGTCTTCAAGACTGATGAACGTGGCGCCTCGCGCAGTCATGGGGCGTTGCCGATGCGTGACCACACCTGCCACCACGACCTTGCTGCGATTCGGCAACTGCGCCAACTGATCGGCAGTGAATACTCCGCGCCGTGTCAGTTCGTCACGCAGGAACCGTGTCGGGTGACCATCGGGAGAAATGCCCGTGGACCACAAGTCAGCAATTGCAACTTCAATTGGTTCCATTCCAGGTAGCGCTGGAGTGGTGTCGACCGCCGCCACTCCCTGCAACCTGTCGACACTGCCTGAGACATGTTGCCCTGCTTTCCACAATGCACTTCGGCGATCGATGCCGAAGCTTTCCGAAAAGACTCCGGCCGTTGCCAATGTCTCGACATGACGTTTGGTGAGACCGTCAACACGACGGCTGAGATCTTCGACGCTGGTGAACGGTCGAGCATCAGCAATACGACGAGCCAACTGGTCACCCACACCGCGCACAGATGCGATACCAAGCCGCACAGCGAGCGAACCAACAGATTCATCACTCGACTCGAGCACCGTGGGGGCAGCAGATGCGTTGATGTCGGGAGTACGAACCACCACTCCATGTCGACGTGCGTCTTGCACCAGTGTGTGCGGCGACCAAAAACCCATCGGTTGCGCATTCAACAACGACGCACAAAAGACTGCCGGTTCGTGCAGTTTGATCCACGATGACGCATAGACGAGATACGCGAAACTCACCGAGTGACTTTCGGGAAATCCGTAGTTGGCAAACGCGCGCATCTTGTCGAAGATCTCATCGGCGATGTCTCCGGTGATGCCGCGCTCGGCCATTCCGGCGTACAACCGCTCTCGCAATCGCAACATGCGCGCTTGCGAGCGTTTGCTACCCATTGCTTGACGCAATTGGTCTGCTTCCGACGGGGTGAAGCCCGCGACATCAATGGCCATCTGCATGAGCTGCTCTTGGAACAACGGAACACCAAGGGTTTTGCCAAGACTGTTTTCGAGCAACGGGTGCAGGTATGTGACTGGCTCTTTGCCGTTGCGTCGACGAATGTACGGATGCACTGAACCACCTTGGATGGGTCCGGGCCGGATGAGTGCAACCTCCACCACAAGGTCGTAGAAGCGTCGCGGCTTGAGACGGGGCAACGTGGACATCTGCGCTCGCGATTCAATTTGGAACACCCCAACCGTGTCGGCGCGACACAACATGGCATACACCTCGTCTTCTTGTGGCAACGCCGCAAGGTCGAGCTCGTAGCCACGATGTTGCGCAATGAAGTCGATGGCGTTGTGCAGCGCTGAGAGCATGCCGAGGCCCAGCAGATCGAACTTCACCAGACCGACCGCAGCGCAGTCGTCCTTGTCCCACTGCAACACACTTCGATCACGCATGCGTGCCCACTCCACCGGACACACTTCAACCACCGGCCGGTCGCAGATGACCATGCCTCCGGAGTGGATACCGAGATGGCGTGGCATGTCTTCGATGCGCCCAGCCATGTCCATGACCTCGTCGGTGATGTCGCGGTCAGGCAACGACGCAGTCGCAGCGACGCTTCCCCACATGTCGACTTGCTTGCTCCATGTGTTTTGTTGCTCGACAGAATGACCGAATGCTCGCGCCATATCGCGCACCGCAGACCGCGCGCGATACGTGATGACATTGGCCACCTGTGCTGCGTGCTCTCGACCATGACGGGCATACACGTACTGAATGACCTCTTCGCGTCGTCCACTTTCGATGTCGATGTCGATATCGGGAGGACCATCGCGTTCGGGTGAGAGAAACCGCTCAAACAGCAAACCCAGCGACACCGCATCGGCTTTGGTGATGCCAAGTGCGTAACACACTGCGCTGTTGGCGGCGCTGCCTCGCCCTTGACACAAGATCGAATGACGACGACAGAACTCGACGATGTCCCACACGACCAAGAAATAACCAGCGAAACCGAGCGCTGCAATGACCTCCAACTCGTGATCAATGGTGGACCACGCTCGTGCGCGCAACGACAGGTCTTCACCGACACTTGGACGCGTGCCGTAACGAGTGGTCGCACCACGACCAACCAGCTCGCGTAGATAACTCATTTCATCATGCCCATCAGGACACGGAAACGGTGGCAACTTCGGAGCCACAAGTGACAGATCGAAAGCAGCACACGCCCCGATGCGTGCGGCTGCCTCCACCACCCCGGGATAACGCGCAAACCGGCGCAACTGTTCTGCCCCGCTACGCAAGTACGCAGTGGCGGCGACAGGTAGACGGTGATCGATGTCGTCAAGCGAACTGCGTTGGTTGATTGCCGCAAACGCGGTGGCCACACGATGTTGTTCTGGTAAGGCATAGAAGACGTTGTTGCTGGCGACACAGTCGAGGTCATGGCGTGCGGCAATGCGTACCAACTCGTCGTTACGGGCAACATCGAGCGGATCACCGTGATCCCACAGTTCGACGAGCACACGATCACGACCAAAGGCATCGACAAGCTGAGCAACCACATGATCGGCAACTGCCGGACCATGTTGCTCGAGTGCGCGCACCACAGCCCCACCAGCACCACCGGTGAGCACCCACGCCGCGCCACTGACCGCGTCGGCTACCGACGACACATGTGCTTTCGGTGCATTCTTGGAACCGGCAATCTGCGCGGCGCTGATAGCGCGTGACAGCCGCGCATACCCCGCAGGACCATCGGCGATGAACACCATGTCACCCGACGTCTGTGACCCCGACAAACCATCGCACCACAGTTCGACACCGAAGATGGTCGGCATATTGAGGACGCGCGCCGCTTCGGCAAAACGCACGACTCCGTAGAAACCGTTGCGATCAGTGAGCGCCAATGCAGACAACTCCAACTCGGCGGCACATTCCACGAGTTGCTCTGGATGTGCAGCACCAGAGAGAAAAGAAAAGTTGGAACGACAATGCAACTCGGCGTATGGCACCACGCTCGACCTGCGACGCGATGAGTGCAGCAGGTCTTCACGTGGTTCAAAAGGTTGTCGCTTGGCTCCCCACGCTGGCCCGTCGCCTCCGCCATTCCACGACGGGCTTGACGGGGCACGACCATTCGACCGACGCTGTTCGGAACCCTCCATTTGACGGAGCGTACCGAACATATGTTCGTATCGCCAGAGGCAAAAGTTTCTGCCCTACGGCCGGCTTACGGCCACCAATGCCCCGCGCAGGCCGGCATCAGCGATTGCCAAGGCATCATCCAGCGTGAACCAGCGCACCTCTTGGCTCTCTCCGGCCGGCGGGTTCGGAGCCACGAACGGAGCCACCACTACGTACCGCACATCAAGGTGGGTGTGTCCACGCGGGCCAGGATGCACGTCACAGTGAAGGAACCGCTCGACGACAGGGTGGGCCACATTGAGCCCGGTCTCTTCTCGCGCTTCACGTAAGGCTGCCACTGCAATCGTCTCACCGGTCTCGATGTGTCCGCCGGGTTGTAACCACAATCCGAGACGCTTGTGCTTGTGTAACACGACATGGCGCACATGATCGGGGTTGTCGACCACCAATGCAGAAGCAGTGATGTGAACTGCATCAGCTTCTTCGTCGAACGGTGCCGACAGCGTGGGAATGACATCGAGCATCTGTGCAATCGACCGAGCTTCACGTTCATCGACCGGTGAGTGAGCAATGAGCACACTCAGCAACTCATCTATGCCCATTCACACAGTGTGGCAGAACACCTGCATTACTCGCTCATAGCTATTACTCGTACATCGCTATTACTCGTACATAGCCGTGAGCGACCACTCACGTTTCTCGGCACACAACAGCAGCACCACCTCGTTGCGTGCGCCAGGTTCAGTATCAACGACCACCTGTAGGCGTGCCAAGCGTCGCCGACGAACAGGGTCCCACCATCGCTCTTCCACCGGCCACGGCCCTGCCCATGACGTGATGGTGAACGTTCCGGACTTCAGTGTTTGTGCCATTGCGTGATGCGGTGTGTTGACAACAACGAACACAGGAGAAGCAGACAACTCATGTCGACCCGTGACGAACACGGAACGCTGTTCTTGATCAAGCAGTTGCACCTTGAAAGCTGATGTGAACACCGTGGTGGGCAAAGGTCGCGGTAGTGCCCCACTCCATTGACGTGCCGCACCTTGACCTTCATTGACTCGTTGTCGCGCTGCCGTTGAATCGGTGAGATCAATGACTCGCGCATCGATGTCGTCGAACTGAGTGGCTCCGCTGCGACCACCTGCCCATTCAATGACCGTGGCGACCACTTGTGGATGCACTGACAGCGCCATGGTGACCGCACGAGATGCCCGCTCATCACGCTCGCGTGACCCGCCCCACAACTCTTCTTGCGTGCACGCAGCGACACATACTTCGAGTGGCTCAAAACGCACACTCACGATGCCTGCAGTGGGAGTGGCGGCGTGAGCCTGCGCTCCCCAACCCGACAACTGCCAGCGCAGTCTGTCGAGCAAACCGGTGGCGGTGAACCCGCGCGGTTGATGCCACACACGTTGGTTGTCCTCGCCATGGTCACTTTCGATTGCGATGTGCATGCGCGTGCATTGCACTCCGCGATCAGCCATTGCACCGACGATGCCGACACAGTCACGTTGCACATGACCAAGCACCATGGACACCGTGGGCAATGGTTCGTCAGAGGCCCACCGGCGCGAGAAATCTGACGGTGGCACCTGAGGCACCAAGTGTTCGACGTCGACTCCGTGCACCAAATGGAAAATGCGTCGGCCTTCGTCGCCGAAACGGTCGATGAGGAGACGTTCTTCGATGTCCGCCACGGCGCCACACGTTTTCATGCCGAGTCGAACCAACAAGTGCACGGTGTCTGCCGAGATGTCGGCACATGTTTCAAGCACCGATACCGGTGCCGGTGCGAGAAAACGTTGCGAACCTCCGACAGGCACGACGACAGGCTCACCACGGTGTGCCGCCACATGAGCTGCCACCAGCGCGGCACACCGACCATCAGCCACACCGACACCGTGTTGAAGTAACTGAGTTTTCGCCAGATCATTGCGCGACATGTGATCGCGCGACATGTGATGGCACGAGATGTCGTGCAAGTGACGAGCCATTGCATCATCGCCACCGAAGTAACGCGAAGGACCGCGACTGGACAACAACGCGACACCTGGAGCATGAACATGCACAAGTGGAGCCATGTCAGTGATGCGGCGCACGACGTACTCGAACTCGCGTTGTGCTGCTTCTTCTGCGCGTATGGCAGCACCAGCGGGTTGGCCTGCAGTGCCGACGACGCTCACCCAATGTGGGAAGACCACGGCTGCGGTGCGCACCGGCTGTGTCGCAATTGACACGGCCGCAGATGACAGGCGTGGTTGCGCCTCGTTCACACGTGCACCGTGCATCGGCGTGGACGCACCCGTTTGCCACTCACATCGAGAGCAACTTCACGATGACGCGCATGCGAGTCGACACACCAACGGGCGGCACTGGTGTGCAGATGCGTATCGGCGACACACATGTCGGAGTGTTCCAACACCACCAGCAAAGTGGAGAGAGCACGGACACGCGCCACGAGTCGACGTACCTCACTCGGACTGCATCCCCACTTCGACAACAACACAACATCGAAACCTTCGATGAGCGCACCAAGGACCCGTGCGCGGGGGGCAGTGGACGGCACCTCGACACGCACCACACGTTCGAGTGCCACTCCGTGTTCTTCAGCAGCGCTCATAGAAAGAAACGGCACATCGACACACGCCAACCACGCACCTTGTCGAGTGTTGGCAGCAACCAACGTGAGTGCCGAGGAGACAGCCGCGACACCGGTGCACACGTTCACAGTTCCGCGACGCATGCCACCGACATCGAAGGCGACATTCAGTGGTTCATCGACTGCGACGATGTCGTGTGCCGCGTGTCGGGCTGCAAAGAGCGCACCGTCGAGCACATGTCCGGACGTGAGATCAGATAACGACGCTGTCTCTCGAGCGGATTGATGGGCCACATTCGACATGACCCCACTGTACCGAACATATGTTCGGTAGTTTCTGGCTCAGCCAGCGCGCTGTTTGTTGCGTTCTTTCAGCACTCGCTCGAGGGTTTCCACGAAGTCACGAGCGTCTCTCGCCCACTCATCCGCACCAAGGGACTGAGCTGTCTCTTGATCAGGAATGGATGCGCCGCCGAGGAACACCACCACTGACGGGTCAATTTCTTTGCGAAGACTGGCGATGGCCTCTTGCGCACTGTCCTTGGACAAGTCGGTGAAACAGCTGACACCCACCGCAACGAGGCTGTCGACGTTACGCGCCGCACTCACGAATGATTCTGCAGGGGTGTCGGCCCCAAGATCGAACACTTCGTAACCAGACAAACGAATGACATCGGCGAGCATTGACACTGCGAGTGCATGTGTCTCGCCTTGTGGTCCACCGAGAACGACTGTTCCTTTGGTGCGACCACGACGTGCGCAACGTGCACCGAGTTGACCAACGAGACGAGTGGCGATTCCGGTTGCACGATGCTCGATAAAGATGTCGATTTCGCCGCGCCTCCACTGCGCACCAATCGACACCAACGCAGGTGCAATGACATCGAGATACACCTCGTCGACATCGGTACCACTGTCGATTGCTGACTCGACCACCGACCACGCACCGGTTCCGTCACCTGCCAGCAAACGCGCTTCGAGGCGCTGGCTCCACGGGGCACTCTTGCGACCACTGCCCGGACCACTCGCCACTGGTGGGGCTGATTGGGCAGCCTTGAATTGCTCCAAATCGGCAATGTCGACTTGCCACACCCCGCCGACCTTGGTGGCCTGCAGCTGACCCTGGCGCATGTAGCGATACGCCGTCATGTAGTGGACGCCCAACTGGGCAGCAGCCTCTTGCAGGCTGATTCGCGTCATTCCGGTTTCCACCACGTTGTCCACCGTACGAACGGTCAGAGAACCATGCGTGATTGTGCTGTCAACAATCTGGAAAAGGTTTCAGCCGTTGTTGGCCATCCACCGTTCGCGTGCCAGACGGCTGCGCTCGAGCAGATGTGCTGGCACCCGTGAATCAACGACTGCCGCCCCTGCACCATCGCCGGTGGCTGCTGCAGCTGCCTCTGCGGGGGCTTCCACCTGAGCCATCAACTCTTCTTCGCTTGGCGGAGTCATGCCCGGCTTCCAGTACTGGTACAGATCACGAACGATGTCTGACAGTCCAACTGATGACGCACCGGGGTTGAGATAGGCCGTGATGACGTTCGAGAACACGTGTACCGCCTGCACCTGGCCTGACTCGAACAACCGGCGCGCCACAGCGGCAGCTGGACGGTCGCCGGTGGCCTGGCCGATGGATGCAAAGCGCTCGTGGCCCTGCCCAGTCAGCGAACGGTTGGTCTCGAAACGCAGCACCTGCGCATCGGTGCCTGGCTTGTGTTCGACTGCGACCGGCTGACCCATTGGCCAAAGGCTAGTTGAGCAGCCTGTACGAGCACGGCTTCGCCGGTGCGAAAAAGGACAAGTACCGTGACGCCCATGGCTGACATCACCCTTGAAGTGTTCGAGAAGGAAGCGGTCGATTTCCTCGACGCAAACGCGGAGAAGCGTCCACCCGAAAAGGCATTCGTCTGGGGTGAAGGTTCAGAGTCCCCGTTTGGTGGTGAAGAGCGATCACGTGACAACGAATTGAAAGGTGTCGAACTTGCCAAAGCATGGCGACAGAAGAAGTTCGATGCAGGCTTCGGTTGGGTCACCGGTCCACGTTCACTAGGTGGTCGCGAACTACCAGCGTCGTATGACCGTCTCTACGGCCAACTCGAAGCGCAATACCGAGTTCCAGGTCAAAGCTGTTTCGGCATCGGCTTAGGAATGGTTGCGCCGACGATTCTCGCGCACGCAACCGAATTGGCGAAAGAGTTGTACCTGAAGAAGATGTGGCGCGGCGACATCATCGGATGTCAGTTGTTCTCCGAACCAGGTGCCGGATCAGACCTCGCATCACTCACCACCAAGGCCGAACGTGACGGCGACGAATGGATCATCACCGGTCAGAAAGTGTGGACTTCTGGTGCGCATTACAGCGATATCGGAGAAGTGATTTGTCGTACTGACCCTTCATTGCCGAAGCACAAGGGACTCACTGGCTTCATCGTCGACATGCACGACCCCAACATCGAAATTCGTCCGCTCAAGCAGATGAACGGTGGAACGGGCTTCAACGAAGTGTTCTTCAACGAAGTTCGCGTGCGCGACGACCATCGCCTCGGAGATGTCAACAACGGTTGGAACGTGGCACTCACGACACTCATGAACGAGCGTGCGTCAATTGGCGTCAACGGTGGTGGATCTGGCGGAGGTGACAAGGCGATTTTTGACCGCATCGTCGCCATGTTGCGCCATTACGGACTGGACAACGACCCCATTGTGCGCAACGAACTCGCCGACATCTGGGGCCGTTACAAAGTTGCTTCGCTCACCAACACACGTGCGATGGCAAAGGTTCGCGCAGGTCAGACACCTGGGCCCGAGCTGTCAATCGCAAAGATGGCTCTCACCGCCAACCAAACCCGACTTGGTGCCTTCGTATCGAAGGTTCTCGGCGCGAAGATTCAAGCCGACACCGGCGAATGGGGAACATACGCGTGGAACGGCCTCGTGCTCGGCACGCCGGGCCTTCGCATCGCCGGTGGATCCGACGAAGTGATGCGCAACATCGTGGGAGAACGAGTGCTCGGCTTGCCAAAAGATGCCGGCATCGACTCGAACACGCCGTTCAATCAGATGCGCGTCAACTAAGAACGCACAGAGAACTCATCACACCAAGTTCCAACTGACGCGGTGGTGCTCGGTTGGCCCGAGCGAAGCGATCGCTGCGCGGTGAGCAGCCGAACCGTATCCCTTGTTGTCTTCCCATCCGTACTCAGGGTGCGCCGTTGATAACTCTGCCATCAGCGCGTCACGGCGAACTTTTGCCAAGACACTGGCTGCACTCACGCTCGCACAGCGTTGGTCGGCCTTTGGAAGAACCACCACTTCTCCGGCGAATGCGGCGGCGTTTGCGTCGTTCACTCGCGTCGCGCGACGGAGCCAATCATGTGAGCCGTCCACACCACCGCAGTTGGTGCGACAGACAGCGACGCCAGCGCTCTCTCCGCGGCGAGTCGCAATGCAGGCACGATGCCATGCGCATCGATTTCTCCTGCGCTCGCCCACCCAAGTGATGCGGCGTGTGCCCAGTCCGCCACCGGTTGACACAGTTCCTCTCGTCGCTTCGCACTCAACAACTTGCTGTCAGTGAGACCCGGCGGAATGTCACCACACGTTGCGGTGACGACGACTACACCCACGCACACCGGTCCGGCGATAGCTCCACGTCCCACTTCGTCAATGCCAGCAACGGTTGCGTGTCCGCTCGTGAACAGTTGCTTCTCGATTTCCAGTGTTGGCGGAGCAATGCGCCGAGTCGCGGCCATGACCTTCAGTCAGACACCACATCGGCGAGATCATCGCTGACTGGTCCTGGCTCTGGCAGCAACGTCTCGCCAGAAGGCTGCGTGGTGTGCCATGCATCGTCACCGCGTGACGCATCAATAACAAGCCCGGCAGGCCCCGATGTCTCCCACAGCAGCGCTGGTCGCGACCCGTGCCATCGAACCGCTCCTGACAGTGTGCGCGCTGCATCTGCTGCGAGGCGATGCCACTCGAGGTTTTGACCCCACCATGTCCGGGGAATGCCATCGGGAAACACCGTGCATCGACCTCCGGCAAGTGACGGGCGCACAAGTAGTGATTCAGCCCACGCCACCACTTGTGACAGCTCTTCCACTTCACCAGGAATTGGTTCAACATCGCGGTCAGCAAGTCGCAACATTGCGGCAATCACATCGCTTGCCAATGTTTCATCGCCCAATCGATTTGAGAGAGCTGCAATGTTCGTGAGCAGCCAAGGTGTGTCCCATGAGAGCGATGGTCGTCGACGTTGCGCGACGACGATGTCTTCGGCAATGCGCGACAGGCCAAGTGCCCACTCGTCATCCACCTCGCCAAGCCGTAGCAACTCGATACGAGAATGTGGCGAAACATCAAAGCTCGCTTCGTTGAGCAGTAGTTGCGTGCGGAATTCGACAATCCGAGATGTCAGCGAATGCTCGGGAAGCACCAAGCGCGACGGAACCTCCGCAGCGGCCTCCCACCCTCGAACAACGGCTGGTGCTCGCGGTACATCGTCTGGAAGTTGACCTGTGTGCGGTCGCGAATGAAGAAGTCCAACTCTCGTGGTTCCGCGGTGCCCGAGCGGCAGCGCGATGGAACCCTGCGGCAAGTCAGTTCCAAGAGGTGGCGACGATGGAACCGATGTGAGTACGTCGGACCGGGAGAAGCCGACAACCACCGGGGACGGTGATTCGTTCTCGAATTCCCACACGGTCACACCACCCATGTCTGCAGCACAGAACATGCGAACAGCAACGTCCCCACCCGGCACTCGCACACGTGTTTCCACCACCGGAGTTCCGGCGTACCACTTCTGCCGCGTGCTCGGCTCGCGCGATGGATTGTGCCACGTGTCAGCAGCGGCAATCTGCCACGACGTCGACACAGACCCGTCAGTGGGGTGCAGCACTCCACTTGCGTCGACTCGAGCTCGCCACGTCGCGCCACGAACGCCGACGTATTTTGCGTTGACATCTGCTGCAATCTGCAGCTGACGTCGCTTGAAGAAATTCTTCATCGTTGAATCACTCGAATTCTAACTTTGAACTGCGCGTCATCAAGTTGATGAGTGCATCGAAAGCAGACACTCCATCACGACATACGGACACCACTTGCTCGGTGATTGGCATTGACACTCCGTGACGTGACGCCAGCTCGAGAACCGACGGACTGCTCTTTACCCCTTCTGCAACCATGCTCATCGATGAGGTGATCTGCTCGAGAGTCTCACCTTTTCCCAAGCGCATACCGACAGACATGTTCCGACTTTGCGTCGACGAACATGTCGCGATGAGATCGCCCATGCCGGCGAGACCGGCGAGCGTGAGCGGCTTGGCACCCATCGCCATCGCCAGCCGCGAAATTTCAGCGAGGCCACGTGTGATGAGTGTTGCCAATGTGTTTTCACCAAATCCCATGCCGCGAGCGATACCGGCTGCAATCGCGATGACGTTTTTCACCACCCCTGCAATTTCGCAACCGACGATGTCGGGGTTCGTGTACACGCGGAACATCGGTGTAGCAAACAGCGATTGCAAAGTTGCACCCATTGATGCGTCAGCGATTGCAATGACACTCGCTGCAGGTTGACCACTCGCAATCTCCCGTGCGAGATTCGGACCAGTGAGCACAGCCACGGGATGATTCGGAAGCACCGATTGAACGACTTCTGTCATTCGAGCAAAAGTCCCGGCTTCTAGCCCTTTTGACAAACTGACGACAGGCACACCGGGTTGCATATGGGCAGCAGCGTTGCTGAGCACCTCTCGAAAACCATGTGACGGAACTGCCATCACCACTACGTCGGCCGATGCCACACACTCGACGAGCGATGCAGACGCGATGACGGACTCATTAATCGGCATGTCGCCGAGATACTCAGGATTGCGGTGCGTCAAGTTGATGACAGCAGCGGTCTCGGATCGACGTGCCCACAGTGTGGTAGGGGCATTGACCGCTGTGAGCGAGGCGACTGTGGTGCCCCAAGAACCGGCACCAACGACACCCACGCGGAGTGCACCCTCCGCCCTACCGGTCGATGACATGAGGACCAGTCAGTGACATGAGATCAGGCTACGCCATCTCTCCTGGCGCATTCGTAGGCTCGTTCTTCGTGCGAGTGGATCTAGTTGTGCCGGTGAAGTCATTCACTTTCGCCAAGGGTCGTCTCGCTGCCGTACTCACAGACGACGAGCGTCGTGAACTCGCACGCGCGTGCGCAGAACGTGTCGTCGCAGCTGCCGGTGATTGGCATGTGCACATTGTGTGCGACGATCCAGATGTCACGGCATGGGCACAATCACTCGGCTGTGCGGTGGTTCGCCCCGATGACGCAGGGCTGAACGCCGCAGTCGATGCCGGTCGACTTGCCGCACGCAGCGACGGAGCCGAGCACATCGTCATCGCACACAGTGACCTTCCACTCGTGCGCACGTTCACACACATTGTGGCCCCAGGCATCATCACACTCGTCGCTGATCGTCACGGAGATGGAACAAACGTCATCGCCGTTCCCGCCACCTCCCCATTTCGTACGTCGTACGGTCCAGGAAGTTTCTTGCTACACCGACGCCAATTGGAAGAAACCGGACTTGACTATCGCTGCATCGAAGATGCCACCCTCGCACTCGACCTCGACACCGCAGAGGACTTGGCAGAGTTGAAATCACGGAGTGCCACATGAGCGCAAATGAACCAGGACAACCACCTCTCGACCACTCGCGTGCGCGTTATGACGAATGGACACACAACTTGACGTCTCCCCGCGTGGCTCTCGCAATTGGCGCACACCCAGATGACGTGGAGTTCGGCTGTGGCGGCACTCTCGCCAAATGGGCTGCATCCGGTGCAACGATTCACCATCTCGTACTCACCGACGGATCAAAAGGCACATGGAATGTCAGTGCAGACACGGCACTCTTGGTGCAACGCCGTCAAGCGGAACAACGTGAAGCAGCACGTCGACTGGGTGCAACTGGCGAAGTGCGTTTCATTAGCGCCGTTGACGGTGAGCTTGCTCACAACCCGACGATGGTCGATGCTGTCGCGCTGACCATTCGTCAACTCAAGCCGAACGTGGTGCTCAGCCATGATCCCTGGAAGCGATATCGATTGCACCCCGACCATCGCAATGCAGGCCTCATTGTGTGTGACGCCATCGTTGCGGCCCGCGATCCGCACTTCCTTCGCCACCATATGGAAGAGCACTCCGTGGTACACCACCGACCAGATGCCCTGCTCTTATGGGAAGCAGACGAACCGAATCACGTTGAAGATGTGTCGAAATGGGTGGACATCAAACTCGCAGCCCTTGAGGCCCACGAGAGCCAATTTGAATCGACGATGAAGACGGCCCCCGACGGCGATCTGACGGAGTTTCGAAACCGCATGAGCGACCGTCTGGCCGCCCTCGGCTCACCTCATGGCCTGGCAGCGGCCGAGATCTTTCATCTCATCGACAAGCTCTGATATCGCCTGAGATACGGCTCGAAACTTGTCCGGGAATAGCGAAAGCGGGGGGCGAACCCCCCGCTTTCTGACACTTCCGAACCGATTGGTTTGGTTTTTTGAAGCTGAAGAAAGAGCTCAGCTCTTCTTCGCAGCTGCTTTCTTGCGGCGCTTCTTAGCAGGAGCAGCCTTCTTGGCTGCTGCCTTCTTGCGGCGCTTCTTAGCAGGAGCAGCCTTCTTGGCTGCTGCCTTCTTGCGGCGCTTCTTAGCAGGAGCAGCCTTCTTGGCTGCTGCCTTCTTCTTGCGACGCTTTGCAGGAGCCTTCTTCGCTGCTGCCTTCTTCTTGCCTGCGGCCTTCTTACGGGTCGCCTTCTTCTTTGCTGCCACTTGAGTTTCCTCTCGTTAGGTAAGTGTTTACTTACGGTTTGGGTTCAGCTCAGCTTTGAGCGTTGAGCTCGCTGAGAACTTCATCGCAGTGGATGCAGGAACCACAACTGTCGCACCCGTTTGCGGGTTACGACCTGTGCGCTCCTTGCGACGCGTCGTGCTGAACGAGCCGAAGCCCGGCCATGCGACTTTGTCGCCCTTCTTTGTAGAAGCCACTACAAGTTCGAAGAATGCAGCAATTGTTCGTTCGGCATCTGCCTTGGAAATGTCTGCTTTCTTCGCAACCTCTTCGATGAGCTCTGCTTTTGTCATTGTTTGATGTCTCCTTCGGAATCGGAGTGCTTTGTATATCTGAACGGGTCTGACGTGGAAATGCAAGCATTTGACTAGTTGCAAGTGCAACAAACTGGACAAATGAAAGTTGTCCACAGATGATCAGAAGTGCGAACAAGCAAAGTGTCTTGCATCGACGCGAGTGAGTGATCGAGGTGAATACTGCGACGGTCACCCCTTGCAATGTGTTTCTCCGTTGATTGACGGTCTCTCGCAAACCCTTGTGCTGTAACGGTTTGCGAGACTTTTGTGATTGGCACGGTGTGACGTTCATGAAGCAGTGATGCACGCCGACACAGGTGCCTCGCCTCACTTCAGATCTTCGGATTCATTCCTTCCCCTGCCGAACGGCACCCCAAAATCTGACCTTGTCGGCGCCCCAAAAAATTCTGAAAAATTTCTGAAAATTGCCGATCAAAGACCCTTGCTCTCACCATTTGTGAAAAATCGGCGACCGCACAGGGTCCGCAATCGAGCAGACCCACGATTGAAAAGTCAACACATACTCGGAGCATCCACCACTTGCACGTTGAGAACGACAACGATATGCAACGTTGAGTACGCAACGTCGTTCTGAAACAAAAGGCTTGCGATGACGGACACTGTCTCGCCCTTTTCACACGATCATCCCCCTGTCGCCCCTGGAACTTCGCAACGCGTTCGTGTTGTCATTGATACGTCAGTTCTCATTGCTGATCCGTCAAGCTTGATGTGTTTCCCAAACAGTGAAGTAGTTATTCCACTGACAGTCATCGAAGAACTTGATGGATTGAAATCTCGCGCCGATGACGTCGGTCGCGCAGCCAGAACAGCCCTGCGCACCATTGAAGATTTGCGTCGAAAGGCCGGCGGTGCGATACACCAACCTGTACCCCTCACTGACGAAATCGACGGGGGCACGGTCCATATCGAGGTCAATGGCATCCAGCGCCACCGCCTCATAGAAAACGGTCTGGACCCCGAGATTCCCGACAACCGCATCATTGGAGCCGCCCTGGGGCAGGCCGACCATGCGCCCACCAAGGTGGTGTCGAATGATGCAGGTCTGCGCATCAAGGCTGCCCATCTGGGCCTCGACGCAGAAGAGCACCAGCCAGTCGGCCGATCGCGAGCCACTCGACCCGTCGGCTGGTTCACCATTGATACGTCATCAGCTGTCATTGACGAGTTGTACGCCAAGGGTTCTGCAGGCGACCACGGAGACGCGCGACTCGACGCGATGCATGAGAACGAGTTCGCAGTTCTGCGTGCCGGTTCACAATCAGCGTTGGCCCGCCGGCACCACGGTGAACTCGTGCTGCTTCACGCTGGCTCTCCTGAGGCCTGGGGCCTTCGAGCACGCTCCAAGGAGCAACGATTCGCACTCGAATTGCTGTTGGATCCCGACATCAGCATCGTCGCGCTAGACGGTCGTGCCGGTACCGGAAAGACTGTCATGGCAATTGCAGCTGGACTTGAACAAGTGGTCGAACAACGCAGTTACGAAAAGCTCGCCGTGTATCGACCGCTGGTCCCCGTCGGCCGCGCAGAAGTTGGTTTCTTGCCTGGTGGCCTCGATGAAAAACTCGATCCGTGGATGTCAGCCATCCATGACGCCATTGTCGCACTCACTGACCAACGCTCTTCGAATGACGCTCGGCGCATGATCGACGACCTCATCGCACGAGGACAACTCTCTCTTGAATCGGTCACGTTCTTACGTGGACGTTCACTGCATCGACAAATTGTCGTTGTTGACGAAGCTCAAAACCTTGAGCCCACAACGCTGAAGACAATCCTCACACGCATCGGCGAAGGCACGAAAGTGATCTTCACCGGCGACACAAGCCAAATTGATGCGCCATACATGAGCGAATCAAACAACGCACTTGCGGTCCTTATTCAGGCGTTTGCCAACCAGACCTGTTTTGGCCACGTCACCCTCACGGCCTGCGAACGCAGTGAGGTGGCCAGCTTGGCCGCCGAACTTCTGTAGCGCTCCTTTTCTCTCCGGGGCCGGACCCCGCGCAAGTCCCACGCGTTCTCTCTGCGTTATCACCAAAGCCTTGCAGCGCAGGGGTTTCAGCCCATTTTCAGTTTTAGTGTTAAATGACTTGACTTCTTCCTTACCCGTCGTTACTATCTCGGACATGAGCGGTGCGGGGCCTTTCCCTCCCGGCCCCCACCGCCCTTTTCTCTACGACAAGGAAGTACCCACATGAGCGTGATGGACCGCCCCGCCGAAATCATCCTCTCGGATCTCGTCGTCGTCGCCGCGCCTGGCGAGTGGACCAACCAAGCGGTCTGTAAAGGCAAAACACACTTGTTCTTCCCTCCTCGCGCCGAGCGCCCACAAGCGCGTGCACGCCGCGAAGCTCGTGCCAAGCAACTCTGCGGCAACTGCCCCGTCTCCGCCGATTGTCGCGAGTTTGCACGCACTAACCACGAGTACGGGTTCTGGGGTGGCGAGTCTGAGGAAGAGCGTCACCTCGCTGGCTTCACGGTGGCAGCGCCCATTGGTGTGCGCGCACGTTTGCCTCGATCAGCCTGAGTACCACATTCACCTTGAGTACCACAATCAGCCTGAGTACTTGGCACGCGGCTCGCGTGCTTCTCTTAACTATTGAGGCACCCCTCATCTACGGTGGTCACCATGACATCGGAGATCGCGCACAGCAGCGTCACTACTGGTGAGTTGCCCTTTTCCTGTGTGGTTGTCGACCTAGAAACAACTGGTCTTGACCCAACAACATGTCGCGTCATTCAAATGGCAGCTTTGGTTGTCGAGCCAAACGGCCACGTGTCTCAGACTTTCTCCACCGTTGTCAAACCTGAGAATCCGTCAGAGTACGAACACGGAGCCGAGCACATCCATGGCATATCGGCTAGCGATGTGAGTCATGGAATGTCTCTCTCTGAGGCTTTCAACCATCTCTTGTCCCTCTTGCCGTTCGGCGTTTTTGCAGGCCATAACGCATCGTTTGACCTTGGCTTCCTCCACGCAGAAGCAGCCCGCGTCGGTCTCACATTTCCAGTCGTCCATCACATCGACACTCTGGCGGTCTCCCGCCGCTCAGACCCCGAGAAGCTTCGATCTCATCGCCTGAGCGAGTTGTGTGACCATCACAACATCGTGCTCGACGGTGCCCACACCGCACTTGGTGACGCCACAGCCACTGCACGTTTGTTGTCGGCACTGTTGCGCGAGGCCGACATCACCTCCGCCGATCAGTTACCGCTTGTGCTGTCTGAATACCGCGCCAAAACGGCCTGAGCTGCGTCGGCGTGTGCCGTTTGCAGGTGTGCAGGCGCAAGTACCGCGACGCCCGAACCCGCCCGCAGCATCAGTCGATGTAGCCAATGGGTACTCGTGATCACCATGTCGATGTCTACAGACCCATCGGGTCGCTCGGCAATAACTGTGCAGGGATAGGTCTCTTCCACCCATCGCGCCGACGCAGCGACGCGAAGTGACACGGTTTCAAGACCTTCTGCCCCATCGAACCACTTCGGCACCGCCAGTGTGATGTCAGCAAGTGGTACTCGTTCCCCAGAGTGTTCGACTGCGCTGATGCGATCGATACGAAAATGTCGCTCATCGTTGCGCAGTTCGTCGTCGGCCGTGACATACCAATGGCCACTGTCGCTGAACACCGCTCGAGGCGTTATAACGCGCACTGTGGTTTCATTTCGCGACGGAGTCCAGTATGTGATGCGCAGTTTTTCGCCCTCAGCACATGCAACACCAACTTCATCAAGAAAGGGCGGCCGCTCCACCTGCACATCGACGAGGTTCTCGCCCAGTGTTGAGCGCAGTTTCGTTAGTGCTGACTTTAGTTCGGTCTCGTTTTCCATTCCCGGAAGTTCAAGTGCTGCATCGGCGAGCACGCTAAGACCAAATGCCTCGGTCGGAGTCAATGCGAGACGATGCCCAAAATGTCCTTTGCGTGTTGCCACGATGGTGTCGCGATAGATGTCGATGTTGGGAAGTTGCTCAGCTGTGTACGGAGGCGCGCCACAAAAATTCGCAATCGACAAATCCTCGATGAGTTCATCGCGGTCGACGTTGAATTGCGCTGCCATCTCGTCGATGCCGACCTCGCGACGGTCGAGCAACCACGGCAACATCACGAGAAGGCCGCGTACACGGTCAGCACCGCTGCGGGGCCCACGCTTCTTGACCATCAGGACACCGCTTTCTCAATGTCGTGCAACCACGAAATGACTTCGGCGCGAAGTGAAGCGGGTGCGAGCACCTCGGCTCGGTCGACCATGGCGAACAGCCACGTGCGAAATGCCGGACGGTGACCACATGGGACACGAACGGTGATGGAACCGTCTGGATGATGCTCTGTGATGTCATCTGCTGACACTTCGCGTGACACCACTGGCGCGAGGGTCGCATCAATTCGTACGAGTGCAGTTTCATTTGACGGCTCGAAGGTTTTTGGATCAGACGGCAGCGCTTCGCTCGCAGAGAAACCTGCGGGACGTTCAAATGTTTCCTTAGTCAAAACGGTGATAGCGGACGAGATGCGGTCGACTCGATAATTGGCAACCGAGTCACGTGCAGTGTCGTGTGCCGAGATGTACCAGAAGCCATTGCGAGCTTGCAGGCAGTACGGATGCACGCGCCGCTTCTTGCCGTGGTAGTCGAATTCGACCGGGTGGCACTCTTTCGTGGCAAGCCACAGCTCGGGCAATTTCTCTGAATCAGCTGGAACATGCGCGACCGTTGGCATCGGTGGGTCGACGAGTTCACCACCGAGACGCAGAACTGCTTGTCGTCCCCACGTCTGTTCGATTTGCACCATCGCTGCCGCGAACTGAAGTGCGCGCAATTCATCTGGCGTGATGTCAATGTAGAGGTCGCCGTAACCCTTCTTGTCGATGAAGTACGCCGCACGTCCGGCATCATCGCCACCGAGTGTGACCATTGCGATTGGCACACCCATGTTGCGCAAATCTGATTTGTCACGCTCAAACGTGGTTCGACGAGATGGTCCGTCGGGATATTGCCCACGCATCTTTTCGCAGATTTCATCGAGCGTCAGGGGACGCGATGTGTTGCTGAGCAGCACCAACAAATTGAGCATGCGCTCTGCTTTGCTGTCTTTGGCATCGACGTTCTCCACGTCTCCCCGGTCATCCACGGGACGCAGGATAGGTGCCTCAGAGGTTGTCGCGCATCCACATTCCGGCGATTTCGCACGCCTTGGCAAATGAGGCTGATAACCCTGTCACACCCTCGGCGGGGTCGAGGAGAGGGATGTTTCGCGACGCAACGACTTTGCCGTGTTCCACTCCGAACTGGTCGAAACTGTTCACTCCCCACAGCCATCCTTGAACTGCGGTGCTGTGTTCGTACATCGCGATCAACATGCCCAACAGTCGCGGTGACAACTCTCGCAGTGCGATGATCGAATTCGGTCGGTTTCCTGAAAAGACTTTGTGAGGGGCCAGTTCTGCATCCACACCCTCTGTCAGCACTTCTTCGAGTGTTCGCCCAAGTGCCAGTACTTCGGCTTGGGCGAGCAGATTTGCGAGCAACATCCGTTGCGCAGCGGTGTCACTGCTGGTGGTGCGGACCACCGCGATGAAGTCGACTGGCACAACTTGTGTTCCTTGATGCAACAACTGAAAGAACGCGTGTTGGCCGTTCGTACCTGGTTCACCCCAAACAATCGGTGAGCTGGCGTCAACTGATTGACCATCAATCGCAACCGACTTGCCATTGCTCTCCATGAGCAATTGCTGCAAAAACGCCGGCAATCGCGACAAGTCGTGGCTATACGGAATGACGGCAAGTGAACTCATCTGGTGAACAGTGCTGTTGAGGACCGTGATGAACGCATGCACGGCAGGGATGTTGCATTCCCAAGACTGTTCATGGAAGTGCGTATCCATCGCTGACATGCCACCGAGCATCGCATCGAACACTTCAGGGCCAAGGCCAATCATGAGCGGTAAACCGATAACTGAGGACACCGAGAAACGTCCGCCCACGCTGTCGGCGAAACCAAACACATGCTCGCCTGACACACCCCACTGCACGGCTGCGTCAGGCGATGCAGTGGAAGCGACCATATGGGCCATTGCGGAATCTCCGATGCTGGCCTCAAGCCATGCTCGTGCGCGAGAGGCGTTGTGCATGGTCTCAGATGTCGTCATTGTCTTCGATGAAACAATGACCAGAGTGGTCTGGGGGTCGAGGCCGTGCAACGCACGATCAAGATCAACAGGGTCGATGTTGGATACAAAACGGCATTCAGGTCCAGATGCCCAGGATGCAAGTGCGCGGTACACCATCGCTGGCCCGAGGTCACTGCCACCAATGCCGATGTTCACAACATGAGTGATTCGTCGTCCGGTTGCTCCGGGAAACGCTCCGCTGCGAACGTCACGCGCAAATGCCTCCGCACGCTCGCGCTGAGTTCGTGCTGCAGTTGCCGCAGCATCATTCGATGACCCGCGAAGTGCAACATGCGTAACCGCCCGTTTCTCCGTTGGGTTTGAGATGTCACCTCGCCACAACACTTCGCGTCGCGACGAAAATTCACTCAGTTCGCAGACATCTCCGAAGAGATTCAGCACCGCATCACTGACGAATTGGCGCGAAAAGTCGAACAACAGACCATCGAGCTCGAGGTGCAATTGCCCACGCCCCGGGGTGTCGAGCAGCGCACGTAACGTCGATTGCCTAAGTCGGCTTGACTCCGCGGCGAGTCGCGCCCACTGCGGCACCGATATCGGCGTTTCCATCGCCGTCACCGACTCTTCAGGAGCATCAGAAAGGTACGCATTCCTGCATCGAATCGCCGACCATTGTCTGTTCGCATGGCGATTCCAGCCATTCCGCTGAGAGTTGCGACGAACACATCCGCAAGCGTCGACGGTTCAGTTCCGGGAATCACGTGAGCTACGTCGACAGAGGTGGCTATGGCTTCGCTCACAACTCCGTGGATTCTGCGGCGTGAGTGGACGTAGGCCGCTTTCGTTTCAGGGTGAAGCAGTGCTTCAACACCCATTCCCATGAGAAAACGAACAAGCGAGTGATCCTCTTCGTTCAGTTCCTCGATGCGCTCAACCATCAGCGACAGACGTGCATGCACAGTGTCGGCCTGGCCCGAAGGCGAAGCGAACGCTTGTACGAATCGCTCCTCGACGGCTTCGCAGACGGCAAGAAACAACTCGACCTTTGACGGGAAGTAGTGATAGATCGCCGCTGCGGTGATTCCGGCTGAGTCTGCGACTTGCTTGTTCGTCGTGGCGTCGTATCCACGTTCAGCAAATGCAATTCGAGCAGCAGCAATGATTCGCTCGCGCGTGAGGCCACTGTCTGCGTCTGTCGGACGTCCGAGGCGCCGTGCATCATCAGTTGCTGCGGCGACCATGACTCAGTGTCTCATCCTCGCGACCAGCGACGGTGCCTTCGTGTCAATCAACGACGAGGTTGACCGATTTACCTACGAAAACGAGAGACCAAGAGCCACGCACTCGGGGTCACGGCGCCAGCAATTGCAATCTTCACTGCGTCACCGGCAAGAAACGGTGTCACACCGAGCGCAATGGCGCTCTTGTCACCATTTGCAACTGGAATGCCGAGATCGAATGCCAACCACAACGCACCCATCGCGTAGATAACGACAGAACCCATCGTCATCGCCGCAAGTGACGTCACGATGTTGCGGTCTGCTTGACGCTCCGCCATGTACCCAACGAGTGCAGCGGCAACGATGAAGCCGGCGAGATAGCCCATGGTGGTGCCGGTACCTGCGTCCCAGCCACTTTCGCCACCAGCAAAAAACGGGAGACCAATGAGACCCATCGCCCAGTACAGCGCCTGACTTGATGCGCCACGAGCCATACCCAACGTGCCACCAGCGAGCAACACCGCAAAGGTTTGCCCCGTGATCGGTACCGGCGTGAAGCCGAGGTGGAATTTCACTTGTGCAGCGAGTGCAGTAAGAAGTGCAAAACCGACAACAGCCACCGCATCGCGCACCTTCTCGCTGACACCGAGGCGTCGGGCAGGAAGAAGATCTGCAAGTACAGGTGACACTACGAAGGGGGAACCGATGGCCATGCCACGAGACTACTACCGTGTCTTCAATGGCCACCGACTCGAACACTCGCAGTGCTGGCGGTTCGGAATCCTCGACATCCGATGATGTGTTGGTGCTTCCGTGGTGGCGCAACCCTGCCAACATCGCCATCGGAACTTTTGGGGCCGCACTCTTGGTGTTCGCGCTCGGCTTCACCTTTGGTGCACGCCCTAGCGGCGATGGCCATAACACTTCTGATGTCGGCTTCTTGCAGGACATGCGCATTCACCATGAGCAAGCACTCACGATGTCACTCATTTACATACAAACGCAGCCAGAGTCTTCGGTACTTCGGAGCATCGCCTACGAAATCATCATGAGTCAGGGCACCGAGATCGGTCGAATGGTCCAATTGCTTCGCGACTTTGACGAAGCCGAGACCAACGAAACGGATCAAGCAATGTCGTGGATGGGCGACCCGACACCGCTGGAGGAAATGCCCGGCCTTGCCACCGACGAGCAAATGAAACAGCTGCAGCAGTCACGAGGCGCAGATGCTGACGCGCTCTTCGCTCGTTTGATGATCGCCCACCACAAAGGTGGCGTGCACATGGCCGAGCACGCAGCCATGCATGGAACAAACGATGAAGTCAGATTGATGGCGGAGGCGATGGTGAAGGCTCAGACCGGAGAAATTGCCGACTTGGAAAAGCAATTAGGCCAATAAGCACTCGCTGAGATGAGCTCGAAGACACCCATAGCTGCACTTGATATCGGGACGAACAGTTTCCATCTCATTGTTGCTACTGCATCAAAAAATGGCTTCGACGTCGTCGCTCGTGAGAAGTCGATGGTGCGACTCGGCGAAGGCACCGGCGACATGAAGACGCTGAGCAAAGCTGCAATTGAGAGAGGGCTTGTGGCACTCAAGCACATGTCTGAGATTGCACACGCGCATAGTGCCCCGATACGCGCCGTTGCCACAAGCGCAGTCCGCGAGGCTTCGAATGCCTCCGAGTTTGTCAATCGTGCGCTCAAAGAAACCGGTGTTGAAATTGAAGTCATCTCTGGCGTGGAGGAAGCTCGGCTCATCCACCTCGGGGTACAACGAGCTGTCGAGATACCAACAACTTCGCTCATTATTGACATTGGCGGCGGCTCGACCGAATTGATAGTGGCAGAGGGGTCCAATGAGCTCTTTGTGCGTAGCGTGAAATTGGGGGCAATACGACTTACGAATCGGTTCTTCCCGTCCGACCATGTGCATCCCGCTGCACCCAACGCCTGCCGGTCATATGTCCGATCGTCGCTTGCCCCAACAGTCAAAGACATCCTCAACTTTTCTCCAAAGACGGCCATCGTGTCATCCGGAACCGCAGAAGCTCTCGCCCGGATGGTGTCATTCAGGCGCGGAGGTCCTCAGCCTCGAAACTTCAATAAATTCAATTTCACTCGAGAAGAGTTGAGTGAAGCCGTACAGGTCATCGAATCTGCCAAGACCCTCGCCGTTCGGCGCGAGATTCAGGGCCTAGATGCCTCGCGAGCCGACATTATCCTTGCCGGAGCAATAGTGCTTCAAACTGTCGTTGACGAAGCCGACATCAAAGACCTCATCTTCAGTGATTTTGCACTTCGCGAAGGATTGTTGCTGGACACTCTTCACTTGTCTTCCCCGATTGTCTCTCGGGAGCTACAGGATGCATCACTCAGCAGCGTTGAAGGTCTGATGTCTCGGCTCGATGAAAACCCGACTCACAGCCGCCATGTGGCGAACCTGGCCCTACAGTTATTCGACCAACTCGTTGATGCACTTGAAATCAGCGATGGCCAACGTTTTCTACTTGAATCAGCGGCCCTGCTCTCCAATGTGGGGCTGGCAATTTCACACTCGAAGCACCATCTTCATTCGTATTACATAATCAAACACGCCGACATGCCAGGGTTTCGCGAACATGATGTCGAGTTGATCGCCCAAATTGCGCGATATCACCGCAAAAGCAAACCAAAGCTGTCACACGAACCTTTTGTAGCCCTCGACGACACAGACAAGCACACTGTCCGAGCAATGGCTGCTCTCTTGCGTATCGCAATCGGCTTAGACCGCTCATATGACGCAAGGGTGCAAAAAGTGAGTGCCAAGAAGAAAGGCGCAAAGATTTCGATCAAGGCGACAGCACTGAACGGTAGTGACCTCAACCTGAACCTCTACTCGGCCCGTGAACGTGCAGATTTACTCGAAGATGTGACCGGGTGCACCGTCGACATCACGTGATGCAGACGTCAGCCGGTGGTGGTGCTGGTCGGCAAAGTTGTTGTCACGATGGGAACCACTGTTGTGGTGGCGCTCGGAACTGTGGTGCTCACCTTCGGGGCTCCTGAAGGTGCCGTCGTGGTTGCACCAGGAAGCGTGGTCGAAGACGACGTTGTCGTTGTTGGTTTCCAATTCGGATCGACGCCATTGAAGTAAGGCGGTGGTGAGCCGTAGTCCTCGGGTTCTTTCACCCCGTCGAACACGAACACGCGGTCACCGTATTGAACGAGCGCCGGAAAATATTCCGACACGAACATCGGAATACGGATACAACCGTGTGAAGCGGGATATTTCGGTACGTTCATCGCGCCATGCACAGCAACGCCATAGTTGAAATACACCGGGTTCCACAACGTGCCGAGACCACTCTCTCGCAAACCATATTTGCGCATATAGAAGTAGTACACACCAGATGGTGTCACCGACTTGCCACACTCACCGCGTACAACACGGTCTTTACCCTTGTTGCCCTCTTCACCTGGGTCGATGACGACTTCTTCACACCAGTCTTTGCCGTCACCTGAGGAAATGTGTGTGATGAGTGCTGGCACATTGTCTTTGAAGACGACCATGGCTTGCTCGCGCAGGTAGACCTCAACATGTGTCGGAGTCGACTTCTGGCGTCGCGGCTTCACGACAACATCTGACCGCATGAGGTCCCACAACACCGGCGTGACGAAGTCTGATTTGGTCTCGTAAGGAAGATTCAGGACCACTGCCTGAAAAGCCCAGACGGCCATCATTGTGTCGCCTCCATAGATGCCGTCGATGCGACCCGGATCGAACTTGAGGTCCTTGAGACGTTGTTGCACTCGCTTGACGTCATCACCCTTCATGCCGTCTTTCAACGTGCGCGACAGCGTGTACGAGGTGACATCGTCGATGACGACTGTGTCGGGAGTCGAAGAGGTGCTGGTGGATGCAGCGGCCGGCGTTGACGAGTCAGAGCGGTTTGCAACGGAGAGCGCAGCAACCGCCGCAAGCACCACGGCAGCCACAACTGCATGGCGCCAGCGCACGAACCACGGCTCGTCGGAGGGAGGTGAGGTGTCGTCCGCCACGGCGATGTCACGCTACCAACGAGATTCACCGGCTTTCTGGCGACCCCACGGGCTACCGTCGGTCATATGCCTACCCCTGCGCAATCAACACGCATTGGTCTTCGTATCGGCTGGGCGCGAGTCGGTCTGGCGACGTGGGTTGGTGTCACCATCAGCATGATCGCGATTGCAGTGACTAGTCGCACGGTCAGCAAACCACCGTGGTGGCTTGGCGCAAGCACAAACCCTGCTCCTCTGTATGTCACCGCAATTCCAGTGATTGTGTGCCTCACACCCATCATCGTCATCGCACTTCGCCGACGGACTAGTCCCCTCATCGGTTGCGTATGTGCCACTGCACTTGCGGTGAGCGCTGCACTTGACGTGTCGACAACGCCCGGTGTTGCGGTGGTCCAAGCCGCACTCGCCGTTGCAGCACTCGCCGGTTCGGTGGCGCTGTGGGCGGGCATCGGTACCGTGTAGCGCCGTGTCCAAAGTTCTCACTGCACTTCCAGTCGGCGAGCGTGTCGGCATCGCCTTCTCTGGCGGGCTCGACACTTCTGCAGCAGTCGCGTGGATGCGTGAGCGCGGTGCTCTCCCCTGTTGTTACACCGCCGACCTTGGTCAGCCAGACGAACCAGACCTCGCCGGTATTCCGGACCGTGCGCGTGAGTATGGGGCCGAGCTCGCCCGACTCGTCGATTGTCGCGAAGAATTGGTGCGTGAAGGTCTGATCGCCCTTCAATGCGGTGCATTCCACATCACCACAGCTGGCAAGACCTACTTCAACACCACTCCCCTTGGCCGTGCCGTCACCGGAACACTGCTGGTGCGCGCAATGCATGAAGACGGCGTCGATGTGTGGGGCGATGGAAGCACTTACAAGGGAAACGACATCGAGCGCTTCTATCGGTACGGACTCATGGTGAACCCGGCACTTCGCATCTACAAACCTTGGCTCGACCCGACATTTGTCGATGAACTCGGTGGGCGCACCGAGATGAGTGAATTTCTCTCCACACGAAAACTCCCGTATCGCGCGAGCAAAGAAAAGGCATACAGCACAGATGCCAACATCTGGGGTGCCACGCACGAGGCAAAGTTGCTAGAAGAACTCAGCACGAGCATGCACATCGTCGAACCAATCATGGGTGTCGCACACTGGCATGACGATGTGACAGTGAAGCCAGAAGACGTCACCGTCGAATTCGTCGAGGGCTTTCCTGTGCGTATTAACGGTGCTGAGTTTGCGAGCGTCGTCGACCTGGTGCACGAAGCCAACCGCATTGGCGGGCGACACGGCCTTGGCATGAGTGATCAAATAGAAAATCGCATCATCGAGGCCAAGAGTCGCGGCATCTACGAAGCACCTGGCCTCGCGCTGCTGCACATCGCGTACGAGCGACTCGTCACTGCGATCCACAACGAAGGGTCAATCGACAACTACCGCACCATGGGTCGTCGACTCGGTCGCTTGCTGTACGAGGGTCGCTGGTTCGACCCGCAGTCACTCATGTTGCGCGAACCCCTCATGCGATGGATTGGCACTGCCATCACTGGCCAAGTCACCATCTCGCTGCGTCGTGGCGACGACTACACAATCGTCGACACCACGGGGCCACACCTCACCTATGCACCGGAGCGCCTCAGTATGGAACGTGTTGAAGATGCAGCTTTCGGGCCCATGGACCGCATCGGTCAACTCACCATGCGCAATCTCGACATCGACGACAGTCGCGCAAAGCTCGACGTTTATCGCGCCGCCGGAACCCTCGGTAAGGGTTCCATTTTGTCCATCGAGGACAAGAGCTGACACATCCGCGCAAGTAGTGCGGCTCGCAGTGCGAGTGTCGACACACTGATGCATTCATGAGTGGTGTGGGCACCCTCGCCCACCGCACCCATGCCATCAAGTGTGTGCACGCCAGCTTGTGCCGTGAAGTTGCCGTCAGACCCACCGCCGACAGCGACTCCTTCGATGTGCACACCGAGGTTATTCGCCACCGATGTGAGTAACGAAAACAGGTGACGCGACGCTGATTCATGCATGGGTGGACGGTTCATTCCGCCACGCACTTCGACTGTCGCCCCCGAAAGTGATGCTGACAACGAGGACATCGCTGATTCAACTCTCTCTTTTTCCCCGGGCTCGACGACACGAACATCCACAGTGCACACGGCCTCATCAGGTACGACATTGTCCGCCGTACCGGCGCGCGCCATGGTCGGAGTGACCGTTGTTCCCTTCGATGCATCTGCAATTGCTGCGATGTGCGGCAACATCGCGCCGAGTGCCATCAACGCATTCACACCCTTTTCGGGCTCGAGACCAGCATGCGAAGCTCGACCCTTCACAACAACTTCGAATGTTCCCGTTCCTTTACGAGCAATTTTTGCAGCGCCACCATCTGCACTCGGCTCGAGTACAAGAACTGAGCCTGCTTCGCGTGCTCGTTCGATGATGAGGTCACGTGATGCATGTGAACCAATCTCCTCATCTGCCGTTATGAGTATTTCAATGTGCGAGCGGTCAGCAAGTTTCGCCACCGCGTGCAAGGCTTGAACGATTCCGGCCTTCATGTCGAAGATGCCTGGCCCGGAGGCGACATCGCCAGACACTGTGAACGGCCGCGCATTGGTGGAACCGGCAGGGTGCACCGTGTCGTGGTGACCCACGATGAGAACGCGGGGCTCGCCTCCACCGCTCCAATGAACATGAGGCCCAGCAACTGACGACACGACGCGTGGAGCAGAACCAAGCAGACGCGTCATCATGTTTGACAAGACTTCAGCAGACTCACCAAGACGCTCGAGATCACGAGATGGCGATTCACACATGACTAGTGACTCGATGTCGGCGAGCATGTCAGTGGTTGAGAAGTCATCTGGTGTCACGTGCAGTGCCATCAATGCCCCGAATCAATCGCCGCGCGCGCCAATAATGCAGCAAGTTCGTCGACGCCAACTGCCACTTCGCTCGCCGATGCGCGCACGAGGTCAGCAAGTTGTTGTGCGCCAGCATGTTCCAACATGCGAGGAAGCCTGTCACGCACTCGTGACACCGTCCACTCAAGTGGGTTGCCCTCTGCAACGTCATCGAACCGCACGACGATATTGCGCTGCTCTGCTTCTCGGATGTAGTGGTAGTGAGGCTCATTGTCGAAACAGTCGAAGCGCAGGTATTCGACGCGATTGTCGGTTGCGAGCACATGCAAGCTGGCTCCACCGTCATGGACCTCATAGCTATGGTCGATGCCGTCTGTTCGGCCCTGCACCGCCTCGTTCTCGAGAATCGCTTCACGAGTGAGATTTCGCGCCTCAACGACGAAGGTCACTGGCCCCGCTGGCACCTCCACCGAGTGCCCCCAGTTGATGGCAATGGGCATCACCGTGTACTCGCGTCCGAGCATGTAGGCCTCAACCCCGCTCGGCTGACTGCCTGTGCCCGCGTCTTTGTCTGTGCCAGTTGGACCGGAATTCGACATTCCACGAGAGTACCCGCAGGTGTTGCCCATCTGATGTGGCACAACTACGGTTAGTGCAGGGAAATCGGGTCGTTCACACCGCATTGTGGGGGTGCGGGCAGCGACTTACGAGGAGGAATCATGAGCGACGAACGTCTCATCGTCATCTCTGCCGACGGCCATGCAGGCGGCGACATTCTTGACTACCGGCCGTACTTGGCGAGCATGTGGCACGACGACTTCGATGCGTGGGCGAAGGATTTCGTGAATCCGCATGAAGACCTTCACGGTGATCTGGGAAAACGAAATTGGGACTCAGACCGTCGCATGCGCGATCTTGAAGCAGACGGTCAAGCAGCCGAAGTTATTTTTCCAAATACAGTGCCGCCGTTTTATCCAACCTCAACGCTCACTGCTCAGCCACCAACAATGACACGCCAAGACCAAGAGCGTCGCTGGGCCGGACTGCAAGCGCACAACCGATGGCTCAAAGATTTCTGTAATGCGTATCCGGGCCGCCGCGTGGGTATTGCTCAGATCAACTTGCACAACATTGAAGAGTCAGTGAAAGAAATTCGTTGGGCCAAAGAAAACGGACTCACTGGCGGCATCGTGCTGCCTGGTACTCCCCCAGGCGGAGATCTTCCGCAACTACATGAGCAGTACTACGAGCCGTTGTGGCAGGTGTGCGAAGAATTGTCGATGCCGGTGAACCACCACACCGGGTCAGCGGCCCCGCCAATGGGACCAGAGCCAGTCGACTCGATCATGTTCTTGCTCGAGGTGTCCTGGTATGCGCACCGTGCGTTCTATCAGCTGATTCTTGCGGGCGCCCTTGAACGTCATCCGAACTTGCAGTTGGTGTTCACTGAACAAGGAACCGGTTGGGTGCCACAAGAGTTGATGCGCCTCGACTACATGTTCGACCGTATGAGCCAGCCGAATGGTTCGCAGGAAGCAGTGTGGGGCGAACAGGTCATGGGTGATCTGACATTGAAGCCGAGCGAATACTGGCAACGGCAGTGCCACGTCGGAGCTAGCTTCATTCGACCGATGGAAGTCGGTTTGCGCCACATGGTGGGCGTTGAGCGCATCATGTGGGGCAGCGACTATCCGCACAAAGAAGCAAGCACTCCCTACTCGCGTGAAGCAATCTCGCTCAGTTTTGCCGGAGTACCGCTCGATGAAACCAAGATGATGTTGTCGGGCAACGCTGCACGGTTGTATGGCTTTGACCTCGACTTCTTGCGTCCAATCGCAGACCGCATCGGACCGAGCGCAGCAGAGGTGTTCGCCGGACTGCCACCTCGTGTGGCACCAAAAGACGCGGACAAGTGCCCTGCATTCATCGGCTACGAGTTCGCTGCCTGACAAAGCACTCCGCATTTCATCTTCGACGACACCATCACATAACGACAACACCACATAGCGAGAAAGACAACACCATGGAAAAGACAACGCTCACAACTGCAGATTTTGCAGAGAACGATCCGTATGTCATCATCGCGGCAGATAGCCACGCAGGGTTACCGACAGCGAAGTACCGGCCGTATCTCGAACAGAAATACATGCCGCAGTTCGAAGAGTTCCTCACTCAACAGCAAGAACTCATCGAAGCATCCACACGCCTCGGCGTACGCGACGAGAAGTTCGCAAAGAACTGGTACGAAGAACACGACGACGAACTGGCTGGCGGTTGGGACGCAATTCGCCGCGACCAAACTCTTGACGCAGACGGTGTTGCTGGCGAAGTGGTGTACCCCGATGCAGACGCGGTCGAATCACGCACAGCGGTTCCGTTCGGTGCGGGACTTGGCCTCTCGGGTGATCTTGACCCCGAGCTCGGACTTGCTGGCGCAAAAGCGCACAACCGTTGGCTCGCCGACTTGTGCTCGGTCAGTCCAGAGCGTCGTTGTGGTGCAGCGCTCGTTCCGATCACCGGCAAAGTGGAAGACGCACTTGCCGAAATCACATGGGCAAAAGAACACGGCCTCGGCGCCATCATGATTCCGGCGCGCTGGTGCAACCAGACCCCGTATCACGATCGTCGCTACGACCCGATCTGGGCGATGTGCCAGGAATACGACATGCCGATCGTGACTCACTCTGGCTCTGCACCGCGCGAGGAATACGGCGACCATCTCGGCATTTATGTGAGTGAAGTCACCTGGTGGCCCGCACGTCCCATGTGGTTCATGTTGTGGTCAGGTGTGTTCGAGCGTTACCCACGTCTTAAGTTCTGCGCAACTGAGGGTGGATGCTGGTGGTTGCCGCAGTTGTTGTGGTTCTGGGATCGTCTCTGGATGGGTCAGAAGGGTTCGGAGAAACTGGGCTCTGGTGCATTCAAAGGCAAAGTTGAAATGCTGCCGAGCGAGTACATCGATCGCAACTGCTTCACCGGTCTTGCCAATGTGAAGCGTCGCGAACTTGGCCAGCGATATGAAATTGGAATTCAGAACATGCTGTGGGGCACCGACTTTCCTCACCCAGAGGGAACATGGCCACGCACGCACGAATGGTTGAAGAAGACATTCTTCGACATTCCGATTGACGAAACTCGCGTGATGCTCGGTCTGTCTGCAGGCGACGCATTCGGGTTCGACATGGTCGAGTTGCGCAAGATTTCAGAAAAGGTTGGCCCGACTCCGGAAGATCTTGGACAGCTCGGCGACGGCAAGACCGCACAAGCACTGATCGATAAATGGGAGCCCGTGAAGAAAGTCGGTCGCCATTGGCTGACCGGTCATGACTTCTCTGTCATCGGAGACATCTGACCCGTCCCACAACGTGCCCGGAGTGGGAATCGAACCCACAAGGTGTTGCCACCCGGGGGGTTTAAGCCCCCTGCGTCTGCCAGTTCCGCCATCCGGGCTGAGAACATGAGTCAGGCTACGCGTGGTACGCCGGTGTCTGCACTGCGGTGAGAATCGTTCGTTGTCGCGGTGAGTTGCACCGTGAAGTGAAGCATTGACCGCCACAGAAGTGTTCGCACTCGATCGGCCTCGGGTGGTGCGAGGTTGTTCAGTACCACCACACCTTCGATCATGTCGCTCACAGCGGCGGTGAAGGGGCGGTCGGTGAGACGAACGGCAACCACGCCACCGACACCACCGGGAGCCCGTCGAACAGTGCGATCGACCCCGATGACTCGAGGAGGACATCGAAACCCCGGCACCACGAGACCGGCTGCATGCACTGCGTCAGACAGAACGCGTGCTGCCGAGGCGAAGTGGGTTGTGGTGGGCGTTGTCATGACTGGTCATCTTCTCAAGGGGGTGTGACACCGTGGGTCTAGCGTGCGGACGTGAGTTCAACTGAGGCCATCACCAACATCGCCGACTTGAACCCCATTCAGCGAAGTGTGTTCGATGCACTGCGCGTCCCTGATGGTTGGAATCCACTACCCGACTCGTTGGTCGAACAACTCGAAACTGAACTCGTCACTGGGCTGCAAGCGCTCGACACAGTGTTCACACGCGACGAACCGTTGCGCGTCACAAAACGCACCATGGCCACTATCCACGGATGCGAAACACATCACGTTGAGGAGAAGAAATCTGCATTTGCTTGGAGCCTTCCCTCAGTTCGTGGCACCGTCGCACACAAAGCAATCGAGTTGTTGCTCAACTGGCGCGGCGATCCTGTGCCGGCACATCTTGCCGATGCAGCTGTCGACAGTCTCATCAACAACCCTCGTGAGAGTGCCGGAAATTTTCTTGCTCAGTTGCCCGACAGCGAACTAGCTGAACTGCGCGGCATGGTGGTTGACACTGTCACCAACTATCTCGAGAGCTTTCCACCCCTCAAACCACAGTGGCGCCCGGTGGTTGAACACTCAGCGCGCTACACCTTGTTTGACGAATCGATTGTGTTCTCGTCGCGGGCCGACCTTGTCATTGGCACAGCAGGCCGCAAAGTACTCATCGATTTGAAGACTGGCCAACTCACCCCCACCCATCGCGACGACTTGCGTTTTTATGCATTGGTGGAAACGTTGCGATCACGCCAGGCTCCTCGCTCGCTTGCCAGTTTTTCTCTCGATGCTGCACGCCTCGACGTGGAAGAGGTCAGCGAGGGGTTGCTGCGGGCCGCAGTTCGACGCACCATCGACGGCGTCACCCTCATGGCCGACCTTGTCACAGAGCGACGTGAGCCGACCCGTCGAGCTGGTTCTCAGTGTCGCTGGTGTCCTCTCAACGACTCATGTGACGAAGGAGTGCGCTTTCTCGCTCGCGCAAGTGGCGACGACGACTAGTTCGCCTCGCTACCACGAACGCGTGGCGACATGAATGCCACCGGCACACCTAACCCAGTCTCAGAGCGAACCGACGCGATGAATCGCCCTGGTTGCACTGCCGCCCTGGGCGATGTCATCACATCTGGGCCCATTGACAACGCAAAGTCAAAGATGTCGTCAACGACCACCACAAACCCCCACAAACGCGCACCTAAGTGCGTGATGTGCGGTCCAGACACCACTTCAACAACAGTGTTGTCAACCACGTGGAAACCTTGCGACACACCGCGCCCCGCGTCTCGAATTCGTCGTAGCGGAGCACCAAGAGTCTTCTCGAGGGCGTCGCTCGTACGAACAAGATTGTCGGTGTTGACGACGACGTGGTCGATAGCTAAAAAACGATCGTCACCCATGGTGGGTGGTGGAAGAACAGAGCGTGTGGCAACACCATCAACTAACTGATGGTCATGACTGATGAGGTCTCCATCGCGAGAAGGCGAGAATGCAAAGCCCCAGTCACACAAACCTTCGCACGTCGCCGACACTGTGATCTCCACACCCGCGACGACAAGAGGTGCAGATTCCTCTGCTCCGAAAAGTGACCGCCAGCGTTTCGATGACCCACCCACCGTCAGTGCGGTCAGGCGAGCCGATTTGTTTGGAAGCGTCAGCCTCTACCCATGTTCGGGCGCTTGCCGTGGTTGGCCTTTGAGCGGCGCATGCGCGCCTTGCGCTTCTTAGTCTTCTTCGACATAAGAATGTGAGGCTATCGGCAGATGGGCCCATTCCGCCGGGTCAAGGCCGGCGCCTATGACTGCGAATGTGGAGTCTCAGGGCTGGCGCCAGCGGTTTCGCGACTCTGTCGGACTTGTCGTGCACGTGTAGGCCCGCCCGTTGTATGTGCCGCGTGCTCCGCCGGGGGCGCAGAAGGCTCCTGGCCGAGACACCGCGACGCCGCTATCGGCGACGGAGGACGAAGACGCGGGAACGGGCGCGCTGGATGCTGGAGTTGTGCTCGGAGTACTAGCAGGCGTTATGGCCGGAACGACGGTTCGAGCAACGGTGGTGGCGGTGGGTCGACCAGTACGAACAGGAACTGTTGTGGTTGGAGTAACTGGTGCAGCTCCCCCGACCGGCGTGATCGGAGCAATTGCGGTGTTGGCACAATCGTTCTGTAACAACTTGCGCACCCGCCCAGCTTCGCTCTGGTCCATCGACAAGCCCCAACGAGCCTTTACCGCCACCCATCGACTGAGGTATTCACACCAGTAACCCCTGTTGGGTGGTAGCCAGTTTGACGGGTCACGATCGCCCTTGCTTCTGTTCACTGAATCCGTGACTGCGATCAACGATCGCGAATCAGTGAGATCATTTGCAAAGCGTTGCCGCGTACTTGCGGACCACACGTTCGCACCGCTATCCCACGCTTCTTTCAGTGCGACCATATGGTCGATGTCAATGTCAGAAGGTTCGGTGAGTTTTCTTGCGTCGTAAGGCGAATACCAGTTACCCGCAATCACCTTGCACCCATATCGGTCAACTTGTGGTTTAGTTGTGCTGTCACGAATGAGAACTTCTTCGCGGGTATTGCATCCGTCAGAGTCTTCATCGACCCAGTGTTTGAAGTACTCGCGCTTGTAACCAGTTTTCACTTCAGCGACAACTGGGATGGTGAGTGCCACGTCATATGCAGAGAGCGATGACGTGCGCACACTCTCCGGATTTGATGACGCAGTTGTCTGCGAGACAACAATCGACACTGCGATGCCAGCGGCACCGAACACCAATGCGACGTTACGACGAGATGACTTTGGGTGCGTGGTCATATCCGGTGTTGCCACCCCAACCAGGCCCCTTGCGCAGGGTGACCGTTTCCAAATTGACGGGTTTGTTGCACGCATCACAGACAAGCACAGGAACGAAGGTTCGTCCACACTCATCGTGAACGGTCTTCAGTGAAGGTCGACCGTCCATCAGCCACTTGTCGCCCCATGCCTTGATGGCAGCGATGGTGGAGTACAGGTCACGACCCATGTCGGTGAGGTGGTACTCGTAGCGCTTCGGACGCTGGCTGTACTCAACTTTCTCGAGCACACCTTTTTCGACAAGCCAGTTGAGTCGGTCGGACAGAATGTTGCGCGCAATGCCCAGGTCAGACTGCAGTGCTTCGTACCTGTTGTGACCGACCATGATTCCGCCGATGATGAGTGGGGTCCACCACTCGCCGATGACATCGAGTGCCCGAGCCATGCCGTTGTTGAGGTGAGAGACGCTGGTTCGCTTCATCGCTATCGACCATAGACCGAGGGTGTGCCCTATTTAGGAATAAGAGCGACTCGGATTTGACGAAATACCCACGTGGGCTTTTGGGTGTTAAAACAATCCGCTTGCCTAGGCCACGGTGCCGACTGCGGGCACAAGTTCGTCGTCCATGTCGTCAATGTCGATGAAGATGCATTCTCCGGGGCACACCTCTGCGGCCTCCAACACGGACACCACATTGCGGGGCGACACCGCAGCCAGACTGCCCGACCCACCTGGGTCATTGAGTATTTCTCCGCGTTCCGCGACATACGCGATGCCGTCCTCAAGTTGCACAAACACATCGGGGCAATGATCGACACAGAGACCATCGCCGGTGCAGAGGTCTTGGTCAATCCACACGCGCACACCCTGACCGTACCGGTAAGTGGTTGGTCACCGCCAAGTCATGCTGGGCAGCACAGGGTTGTGATCGGGATCAAATGACGAGCGACACCACGAGGCATGTCATGAGACCCATGTTGCGCCACACGTCACGCCACTCAGGGGGCCGACGCCGCCGAGACCCGAAGCAGCCGCACGGGACCGTGTCTTCAAGAAGAACTTGGCGTACGAGATGAACGGTAAACAAACACATCACCACGAGAGCCATCACGAGCACCTCTCCTGTCGGCGGCAACGCGATAAGCGCCACACCGAGGGTCACTTCGATGAATGGCACTGCGATTGCGACGATGCCTGACACGCCCTGGCTACTCGCATCGCTTCGCCATGTCGACCACGACATAGCTTTCTGCACTCCTGCAAACAGAAAAACCGCGCCGACACATGCGGCGAGCAACCACGCACTCATGCGACGTCGTTTGAGTCAGTTGTCAGTTGGAAGATCAGCACTGACAACTTTCCCCCGAAAGAACACCATCGCTGTGTCAGTTTGCTCACCAAGATCAAGGTGCTGCACTTCGCCGACCACCAAGTAGTGGTCTCCGAACTCAGTGACGGAATGGAGTGAACAATCAATCCATGCGGTGACTCCGCCAAGGATCGGGTTGCCACTTGGTGCGGGGTTCCACTCGATTCCCTCGAATCGATTCTCCGATTCCTTCGCAAAGCGCCAGCACAACTCACTCTGCTCTGCGGCAAGCACATTCACACAGAACGAGCCCGGCGGCTCGATGAGTGACCACGTGCGCGACGAGACGCCGACAAAGAATCCGACGAGAGGCGGAGTGAGCGAGACCGATGCGAATGATCCGATTGTGATGCCTTGTGGTTCAGCTGTCGCATCGAGTCCGGCAACGACCACGACTGAAGTCGGAGCGTGACCGAGTACGTGGCGAAAATGCTTACTGTCGATGGTGGCCACGTCGAAACAGTAGTTGCTTCGGCGACAGGTCAGGGCGGTCTCAGCGGCTCGGAGTGAGGGTCATACCCTCGCGCGCCAGCACCACTTTCGGACCACAGTCGTCACCGGCCCAGCACGACAAGTTGGACTCAAGGTCGTCATCAGTGCGGCTTGGGTCATGGTGGAACATCACAAGTGTGCCGACATCAAATGTGCGCGCAATGTGCAGTGCGTAATCACCTGTGCAGTGCCCCCACGTGGCTCGATGACGGAATTCGTCAGTGGTGTATTGCGAGTCATGAATCAGTACGTCGACGCCTTCAACAAGCTCGGCAACTGCATCGGCAATGTCAAGAGTTCCATCGGCCGGTTGTTGATGGTCAGGCAAGTAGGCCACTGAATGACCAGCGTGTTCGATGCGATAGCCGAGCGTTGGTCCGATGTGTGGAATGAATCGTGATGTCACTGCAAAGCGACCGATACTGAAATCTTCGTCGCCCACCGTGTGTACTGCCAATGTGCTTGGCAGTGCTGAGATATCAATGGGAAACATCGGCGGCTTGATCATCTCGAAAAGTGCGGTACCAGCCGCACGACCGTCTTCCTGGGTCGGCGCATAAATATCGAGCCGAGTATCGGGGTCGAGCACCGGTGGGAAAAATGGAAGTCCCTGCACATGATCCCAGTGCAGATGAGTGAGAAGTGCCGCGCCAACGAAAGGCCTACCTTCACGCCGAAGCTGATGACCGAGGTACCTGACACCGGTACCAAGATCGAGAATGAGTGGAGTATCGTCACCAACACGCAACGACACACATGATGTGTTGCCTCCGTAGCGATGAGTGTCTGGTCCATGACACGGCGTCGACCCGCGCACGCCATGAAACGTCACTGTGAATGTGTCATTGTCCCCGATGAGTGGTCACGCTAGAGGCGTCTCGACACACCTGCCTAGTGGGGCCACGCGTGACCTCTGTCGCAAGCGGTCCGACTACGGTGCCACGCATGGCAATGCGCGCGGACATCACGACGGGGCGGGCCACCGCCAACGGCATCGACTTCACCTTTCTTGAATGCGGAACTGGCCCACTGGCCCTTTGTCTCCACGGATTCCCCGACAGCGCCCACAGTTGGCGCTATCTCCTACCGGCTCTCGCCGAGGCGGGTTTTCGAGCCGTGGCTCCTTTCACCCGCGGATACGCACCCACAACCACTGCTGCCGATGGCTACTACGCCACCGGAACCTTGGCTGCAGATGCAAACGCTTTGCACGAAGTTCTCGGCGGCGCTGACGACGCGGTGATCATCGGACACGACTGGGGTGCTCCATCGGCATACGGAGCGGCCGGACGACGACCAGATTTGTGGAGACGCGTCGTGGGAATGGCAGTACCTCCTGGGCCGGCATTCAGCCTCGCGTTCATGACGAATCAAGCACAACTGAAGCGCAGTTGGTACATGTTCTTTTTTCAGCATGCACTCGCCGACTTGGTCGTGCCCGCGAATGATCTTGCGTTCATCGACATGCTGTGGGCTGACTGGTCGCCGGGTTTTTCAAGCAGCGAAGACGTCGACAATGCCAAACGCTGTCTGCGCGACCCAGCCAACTTGACTGCAGCACTTGGTTACTACCGCGCGACTCTCGGCGATGCACAAAAAGACCCAGCGGTTGAGGAGGAACAGCGACTCTGTTTTGAAGCTCCTCCGCAGCCCACGTTGTACCTACACGGCGTTAACGACGGCTGTTGTGGCAAAGAAGTTGCAGAGTCAGCGCAAGCCATGTGTCCTGATGTCACGGTTCAGTTTGTCGCGGGTGCAGGACACTTCTTGCAGGTCGAACAACCAGACATCGTCAATCAGTTGGTTGTTGATTGGGTCACCAACAAGTAACCAGTCAACTCATCGAGGCAACGAGATTTTGCCCTCAATTTGCACGACGAGACCTTCTGCCAATAACTGGTCAAGCAGTTGTCGCGCACGCATAACATCGTTTGATAATTCCATCGCAGCGAACACTTCAATGTCCTTCAGAGGTTGAAGAGTCACGGCGCGGAGCGCGCGACCACGAGCCTGACGATCAGATCCTTCAAATTTCGCCTGCGGTCGACTGGTCCCCTGTGTTGTTGTAGCTGGGTCTGCTTGCGTGATGTCTCCGGCCCATGCGCATTTATCAACGAGAGCGCATTGGTCGCATTTCGGATGTCGTGCAGTGCACACAGTGGCACCAAAATCCATCATGATCTGGTTCCATTCCCATGCTCGACCTCGCGGAACCAAGTCATCGGCAAGATTTTGAGTCGACGCGAGTTTCATTGGTTCGCCTGCAACGCGCGACAGCACCCGTGCCACGTTCGTGTCGACTACGGCGACATCCTGAGCAAAAGCAAACGCAAGGATTGCACGCGCGGTGTATGGACCCACTCCGGGTAGCGCGAGCAAGTCATCTAGGTTGTCGGGCACTCGACCTCCGTGATGACGATGAATGACGCTTGCGGCGTCGCGCAAATTGCGGCAACGACGCGGGTATCCGAGGCCTTCCCACAAGACCAACGCTTCTCCGAGCGGCGCACTTGCCAAGTCACTCGGTTGGGGAAAGCGCGCAATGAACGCATCGAATTTCGGTAACACACGTGCCACTGACGTCTGCTGAAGCATCACTTCGCTCACGAAGATGGGCCACGGATCACGCGTTCTTCTCCATGGAAGATCTCGAAGTCGCGACTCACCCCACGCGAGCAATGCTCCGGTGAGCCGGTCGAGAGTGTGTGGGTTCAGCTCTCCCACACGTCGACGCCGTCATACGGGCGACGGCGAGTTGGTGCAAACTCGCGCTTCCACACCATGACACGACGACGGAAGTAACACACTTCCTTACCTTCTTGGTTGAAGGCCTTCGTCTCGACAGTGACGACTCCTCTGTCGTTCTTCGATTTGCTCTCCTGCACATCGAGCACTCGCGTCTCAGCGTGAATGGTGTCTCCATGAAATGTTGGGAACTTGTGCTGAAGAGTCTCTACTTCGAGATTCGCGATTGCCGCACCGCTGACATCGGGCACGCTCATTCCGAGCACCAACGAGTACACAAGGTTTCCTACAACCACGTTTCGACCTTGCACGCTTTCCTTCGCAAACCAATCGTTGGTGTGCAACGGATGATGATTCATCGTGATCATGCAAAACAGATGATCGTCGTACTCGGTGATTGTCTTTCCGGGCCAGTGCTTGTACACGTCTCCCATCACGAAATCTTCTAGACATCTGCCGAAGGGGCGCTCATGAGTCGTCATATGAGGAACGCTAGTTGGGTAATGACTGCGGGCCCGTGTCGTCGTCGAAGTACTCGAGGTCTTCGCGCGTCAACGTCGGCATGGTGAATTGACCCGTGCGATCGCGAGGCGCGAAACGCTCGACCCAGTCGACTGCCGTGACGTTTCGTGCAGCCTCTGCTTCGGCGACTTCGGGAAGAGGTCGCAGACGATGTCGCCGGTCGATGGCGAATGGCCCAACTCGCAGCGAGAGGTAACAGAGCCAGCCGACCAAGATCGGCAACCAGTACTGCGCGATGCGGTACGAGAGCACACCGACTGTTGCGTTCGCGCGCGTGAGACCAAAACCGACGAGAGTTGGAATGTAGACACCCTCCACGATGCCAAGTCCGCCCGGCGTGACCGGCACAACGGACAGCACATTGGCGAGACCGAAGGCGACGACGAGGCCGTCGAGGCTGATGGAGGCGCCGAATGCTTGCAAGAAGACCCACAACGAAGCCATGTCGAGTAGCCAGTTGAGAGTGGCCCACACGACAACTCGGGCCAAAAGACGTGGTTCGGCGATAAGTCCTTCGATGCGCACACCGAGATGTTCGAGCACTTCTGCTGCGTGATGTTCGTTCAGCCGCAATCGGCGTGCGATGGCACGAACCAATCGTTCGGCACGACCTTGACCTTCCACCAAGCCAAACACGATGAAACCGGCGGCTGCCATCAAGATGACACCTGCAATTGCCGCCGTGCCGTATGCCGGGTTCACTCCGCGCACCGGAATCGAAACGATGAGACCAAACCACAGAATGAAGTTCAGGACAACTGCAGAGCCAACGCCAGCAGTCGCAAGTGCGAATCCGGCATCGGGGCCCGGAACTTTGCTCATCGTCAACATGCGATAACCCAGTGCAGAACTTGCTGCACTTCCCGCCGGCATGATGTTGCCGAGTGCCTTTGTGCTGAGCTGTATACGAAACAGACGCAGCACACTTATTTTGTGCGCCTCAGAGCCGAGTGCAGCGCGCGTCAAGAGCGAGTAGCACAACAAAGAAAAGGCTTGGAGCGCAATGCCTGCGGCAAGCAAAGTTGGTTCGACTTCGTTCAGTTCATCGACTGCACGGCGAAAACCCGGAATGAGAGGTATGACGAAGAAGTACAAGATGGCGGCGGTAAGCACCACTTTGAGTGTGCGCCGCCATCCACTTCGACGTAGTTCGGCAGTGCCGTCGAGAGAATCGGGCTCAGCCACGGTCACCACTCTTGTCCATCAGACGTTGCGACGTGGGGAATGCGCGCACGAGCGAGAGAAGGTCAGCGGTGAGATTATTGCGAAGCGCCGCGTCGGTCTTGCCGAGGCGCACGAGCACAAGATCGCGTTGCGGAACGACCCAGATGTACTGACCCTCGTAACCAAGTGCCACAAGTGAGTCCGGCTCACCGGGCCATGTCCACCAGTGCGCCCCGTAGTCAAACCCGTTGTCATCGTCGTGTGCCACCGATACACGGGAAAAGTCAACCCATTCTCGCGGAATTACCTGGCGACTCGCCCATTCGCCATTGTTCAGAAACAATGCACCGAATCTCGCGAAGTCACGAGCAGTCGCATACACGTACGACGACCCGATGAATGTTCCGCTCGCGTCGAATTTCGGACTTGCGGACGACATCCCGATTGCATCAAAGAGATTGCGATGGAGATATGACTCAATATTTTTGTGCGAGCCGTGAGTGTCGCCGAGTGCATCGCCAAGAAGTCGGCTGATGATGTTCGTTGTCCCCGACGAATACAACCATTGCTCGCCCGGCCGAAACTGCGAAGGTCGACTGGCCGCATAGCTCGCAACATCATCAGTGCCAGAGCCAAAGAGCATGTCGATGACATGTGAGGCCTCACCGTCGATGTAATCCTCGACCCACGACAATCCAGATGTCATCTGCAACAGATGGCGCAAAGTGATGTCGCGCCGCTCGTCGTTTGCCCATGCGGTGACAGAAGCTGGGGCATCGAGCGACAACAAGCCTTCGTCGATGGCGACGCCACAGAGTGCGCCAACCATGCTCTTGGCCATCGACCAAGAGATGAAGGTGGAGGCTTCATCGTGACCTTCGCCATAGTGCTCACACACAATCCGACCGCGATGTACGGCCACCACGGCTGAGGTGAGGCCAGTTCGAGTTGTCGACGACACCAGGGCTGATGCCCCTCGTTCCAGCGATGCCGCTTCAACATCGCTCTCGGGAGCGCCCGCTTCCCATTCGAATGGCCGCGCCGATGGTGAGACCGTCACAGGTGTCTCGCTGTCACAACATCAGATTAGGTGGGGCATCTGTAGCCGTTAGCCGACCGTTAGCCGTCCAACATCTGCCCTGCTCAGACGGTGCCCGGACCTTTGCCTCACATTCTCATCCTCTCCTTCATGTCACAGTGGGGCGTATTGGAACGCTTCTCACTAGCGTTTCGTATATGAGCTCCCTCAGCGCAACTGATCTTCAAGACGCCGCCTCCGCGATTTCTTCGGCGGCATCTGTCGTTGAACGTGCCGTGTCCACATTGAAGAGCTCAGGCGGACCAGACAAGAACCAAGTGCTTGCATATGACGTGGCGCATGCATCCGCAGCCGTCGAGACCGCACGGTCGATGCTTGACTACGGCGCCAAAGGAGAAGTTGAGGCAGCACTGACATGCGCCTTTGCTGCCGACATGCTTCACGAATTACTCACACGTTTGATCGGTCGTGAAGAACTGTGGGGGGCATCGATCGACCAACTTGCGTCAACGCAGAAGTTCATGTCCAAGTTCCGCGACCCGAAGTTCCTCGCGTCGCTTTCACTCGCCCAAGGTCCACGCCACTTGGATGCCGATTTCGAGATGGTGCAAGACACCTTCCGCTCATTTGCGGTAAAGGAAATCGCACCGCGTGCAGAGCATGTGCACCGATTCAACGAGGACGTTCCAGAAGACATCATCGCTGGACTTGCAGAAATTGGTGCCTTTGGCCTGAGCGTTCCGACTGAGTATGGCGGCTACGGCGAGGGTGGCGAAGGCGAATATATGGCGTCCGTCGTGGCTACCGAAGAACTTTCTCGAGCGTCACTTGGAATTGGTGGCTCTCTCATCACTCGGCCGGAAATTCTCACGCGCGCACTCGTTGCAGGCGGCACAGAAGCTCAGAAGCATGAATGGCTACCGAAGTTGGCGACAACCGAGGTGATGTCTGCAGTCGCAGTCACGGAGCCCGACTACGGAAGCGATGTTGCAGGCATCAAAACAACGGCGACTCCGGCCAGCGGTCCGTCTGGCGCAGCGGGCTATGTCATTAATGGTGTGAAGACATGGTGCACATTTGGCGCGCGGGCGAATGTGTTGATGTTGCTCGCGCGCACAGATCCAGACCGTTCAAAAACGCACCGTGGACTCAGTTTGTTCATCGTTCCCAAACCTCAAGCTGACGGCCACGGGTTCGTGTTCATTCAAGACAGTGGTGGTCGCATGGAAGGTCGACCCATTGACACCATCGGTTACCGCGGCATGCACTCTTACGAAATCGCCATTGAGAATTGGTGGGTGCCGGCCGCAAACCTCATCGGTGAAGAGGGTGGCATTGGCAAGGGCTTTTATCTTCAGATGGCCGGATTCGAAAATGGACGCCTGCAAACTGCTGCGCGTGCTGTGGGCGTGATGCAAGCGGCGTACGAGGCAGCTCGCGACTACGCCGAGAACCGCATGGTGTTTGGTAACAACATCTCTGAATACGAGTTGACGCAGGTGAAGCTCGGTCGCATGGCCGCCATCACTCAAGCAAGCCGTCAGTTCTCTTATGCCGTTGCACGTCTCATGGGCAAGGGTGAGGGCGCGATGGAAGCCAGCATGCTGAAGGCGTATGTGTGCAAAGCCGCCGAATGGGTCACCCGCGAAGCGATGCAGATTCACGGCGGCTATGGATACGCCGAGGAATACTCAGTATCTCGACTCTTTGTCGACGCGCGCGTGCTGTCCATCTTCGAAGGTGCAGACGAAACACTGTGCCTGAAGGTTGTTGCCAAGCGCCTGTGCGAATCTGCCTGATATTTCTCTGCGAAATTTTCAGCTCAGAGCAATTGCAACAATGAACTGATGCGCGTCGCTGGTGCGTCAGTCATGTCGCCATACGGGTCCATGAGGTAAGGAATCAAACCTGCCGCGCGCGAGCCTTCGACGTCCATCACGAGCGAATCACCCACATAGGCGATGCGTGAGCGATTGATGTCGGCGAAATGCGGAAGTGCGTGATCAAAAATCGCAGGATCTGGTTTTGACACTCCGACGACATGGCTGTCCACGATGCAACGCATCGGTGCCCCGCGACCTTCACCGACCTGACACACACCACTGCGATTGAGAATGTCCTCGATTTGCCCACTCGCATTGCTCACCACGCCAATCGGCACTCCCCGATGATGTAAGGCGAGCAACGCTTCAGCAGAACCAGGTAGTGGGTGTCTCCACAAATGTGCAGTGCGTGTGCGACTCAGAACAAACACTGCATCGTCATGGTTCACCGTCGGCACACCCACACATTCGACGTATGCGCTGTTGTATGAACTCCAGTCACTCTCGTTCGACCGTGATCGAGACTTGGCCGCCATGCCTGCATAGTGAGCGCGCACGTGACCCGCGTGGTCGGCCGTCGCCCCGTAGTAGTCGAGCAGGGGCTTCAACACCACCGGATCTGGCACCACCAACACTCCGCCAGCGTCAAACAGCACAGCGTCGAAGGGCGCAACCATGCTGAAAGCGTAGGTGTCCCCTACTCTTGGCTCGTGCGTTCCGCTCGTGATTTCTTCAAACCTCTCGCCGCCGGTGCCCCAGAGCCTCTGCGTGAGATTCCGTTTCGGCCCAGTCGAGTCATCCACTTTTTCCCACCACACCTCGACAAGGTGGTGGCCAAATTGCCCGAAGTCGTCCCCACTGTCGACATCATCCTCGGAAATCTTGAAGATGCCATTCCGATGGCCGACAAAGAGGCCGCACGGCACGGGCTCATCGATGTCGCCAAGCGCATCGATTTCGGTGCGACACAACTGTGGACACGCGTCAACTCACTCGATTCGCCTTGGTTCCTCGACGACCTGACTGAAATTGTGTCGACGGTCGGACACAAGATCGACGTCATCATGATTCCAAAGGTCGAAGGACCAGAAGACATTCATTACGTCGACAGGCTTCTCGCGCAACTCGAAGCAAAAGCAAAGTTGACTCGTCCAATTCTCGTGCACGCCATTCTGGAGACGGCGCGCGGCATGGTGAACATCGAGGACATCTGTGGTGCATCTCCTCGTATGCAGGGTTTGTCACTCGGGCCAGCCGACCTTGCTGCAAACCGCCGTATGAAAACCACACGAGTGGGTGGCGGGCACCCTGACTATGTGGTGCGACAAGACCCCGATGCCAACAACCCCGAGGCGGCGCGTCCGGTGTTCCAACAAGACTTGTGGCACTACACGCTGGCGCGCATGGTCGATGCATGCGTCACCCACGGAATTCTTCCGTTCTACGGACCTTTCGGTGACATCAAAGATGTCGTTGCTTGCGAAGACCAATTCCGCAACGCATATCTCCTCGGCTGCGTCGGTGCGTGGAGTCTCCACCCAGTTCAGATCGACATTGCCAAACGAGTATTCAGTCCGCGACCAGAAGATGTCGCACAAGCACAGCGCGTCATCGATGCGATGGGTGACGGAACCGGTGCAATCATGCTCGATGGAAAAATGGAAGACGATGCATCAGTGAAACAGTGCCGAGTCGTGGTTGAACTTGCTCGCGAGCTTGCCGCTCGCGACCCCGAGCTTGCTGCGCGTTACGACTTTTCATCCTGACCTCGGAGGACCACATGCACCAGAACCGCCCTCGTCGCTCTGTTCTTTACATGCCAGCAGCAAACGAACGCGCGCTTGAGAAAGCAAAATCAATCGCAACTGATGCGCTGATCTTCGATCTTGAAGATGCAGTGTCCCCCGATGCGAAAGATGCGGCCCGGGTGAATGCGGTTGCAGCTGCTTCATCAGGTGCATACGGCAAGCGAGAGATCACGATCCGGTGCAACGGTCTCGAAACGCCATGGGGCGCCGACGATCTGGTGGCAGCAGCGCAAAGTTGTGCGCACGCAGTTGTAATCCCCAAGGTCGACTCTGTGACAACTCTCGACGAAGTCTCGCGACGCCTCGATGCCGCCGGGGCTCCGGTAACCATGACAATTTGGTGCATGCTCGAGACGCCTACGGCAATCCTCGATGCACGCGCCATCTGTGCCCATCCTCGAGTTTCAGTACTCGTCATGGGAACTAACGACCTTGCCAAGGAATTGCGCGCCACTCAAGTAGCAGGCCGTCATCCGCTGGTTCCGCATTTGGCGCTCGCCCTGCTTGCTGCTCGCGAGATCGGAAAGCCAATTCTCGACGGCGTCTTCAACGACATCAAGAACGCAGATGGACTGCGCGCCGAATGCACTCAAGGCAAAGACATGGGATTCGACGGCAAGACACTGATTCACCCAGATCAAGTCGCAATTGCAAATGACGTGTGGGCACCGAGCGATGCTGATGTCGATCACGCACGCCGAGTGATTTCCGCCTTCACCGAAGCCACCAGCCAGGGCAAAGGCGTGGTGCAACTCGACGGAAAGATGATCGAGAACCTGCACGTGGCGAATGCTGAACGCATCATCACGATGGCAGAAGCCATCGCTGAATTATCGGTGTAAGGCCGAGCGGCACCTGCCACTCACCTCACAACAGGCGAAGGTCAGTAGCCCCCGCCGAGCTTGTTGTGGTCCCAACTGACCACCTTCTCAACGTCAATCACCACTCCGAGACGCTTCTCGGCTTGCTTGCGAATGAATGGCAACGCAACTTCGCTAACAGCGATTTCTCCGTTGTACTTCTCCGCAACCACCATGCCGATGTTCAGAATCTCGTCGTAGTCCTCGATGATGCGACCGGTACCAACTAACTCGACTCCACGTAGCTCGTTGTATTGCTCACCGTCTTCGACTAAAGCTGTGATCTTCGAGTTGCGACGAAGGTTGTTGATCTTTTGTGCCTTGCCAAACGTCCAGAAGGCTGGCTTGCCGTCGATCATCGCGTACCACATGGCAACGAGATGTGGGTGTCCGGTTGGTCCAATCGTTGCGATGTTCATGACATGTCGATCTGCGAGGAATTTGTCGATTTCCTCTGATGTCATCTGGATAGAGCCGCGCTTGTTTGCCATGTAGCCAACCTAGACCGGAAGTCGTCCGATGACGGAAGTTGAAGCGGAGCACCTAGATGGCACTTCGGCGCAACAGCTCTGGCGCATCAGGACACGAGACCGTGGCGAGGTGATGCTCTACGTCCATGATGCCCTTGGCATCAACAATGCGGGAGACATGTGACCACTCCATGACGTCGTAACCCGACGCCCACGTATCAGGCCTGCCGCAGAGATCTTCTTTCATTGCTTGCCACAACGACGGCGCGAGATGCACTCCCACCGGCGCAACCAGCCACAACGGACGTTCGAAGAGTCGAGCGAGGGCCACCAAGGGCAAAGCCGCGCCCGCGCAAAGCACCCCGTGTCGACTCGTACTTTTCGCAGTCACGATCGTGACGTCACTTGCCGCCACGGCCGCCGCGATTCCTTCAGGTGCGACAAGTTCAGCTTCGACGCCACGCCGCGCGAAGACGCGAAGTGCATCTTGTCCTTCACCGAGCGAATCAACGACGAGCGCACGCACATCACCACGTCGCACGAGTGCGTCGACAACATGTCCTGACCACCCCGCCATACACACCGTTGCATCAGAAGGTAATTCTGCTTGAAGTACCTCAGATGTCGCATCAGTGCTCAGTGCTTGAGCGCATTCGCGAATTGCCGTTTGTGGCTCCATCGCCGTGACTGCATGAGCACACACCCACCACAACGGCGCGTTCTCTGGATGGTGCTCCATCATGCGACGCGCCGACACCACGACCGCGGCCGGATCTCGCACCATGTGCACCAGCCCCTCGGAGGCCTCGAGCGCCACCTCAACGGGGTCTGCACCATGGACTCGTGCCACATATCGCAGATGTTCGATGGGATGCACCTTCCGCACGCTAGCGGCGCTGAACTAGCGTCATTCCCGTGACACAACTCCCCAACCCGAATCTTGATGTGACTCTGACTCCCCTCTCGGGCGATGCACGGCCATTGCGAGAGTGGCTGATGACCTTCCATCTTGCATCAGTGGTTGTTGATCCCTACACCAACGAGAGTGCTTGGATTTTGAAGACCGCCTCTCGCATCATGAACCAATTCGCTGGTGCAGGTGTTCGCGTAAATTGGATTATCGCCTGTGGAGCAGATGAAGCTCGCACGTTCCTCGGGCCACTAGCCGACGAATTCTTGGTGTTCACCGACCCCGATCGCACTGTCATCCGTGCTCTCGGTCTTACCGAACTTCCTGCTTTTGTGCTCATCCGTGGCGACGGCACCATTCCTGCAGCTGCACAAGGTTGGTCAGCAGACTCATGGCGCGAAGTGTCCCATGAAATCGCGTCGCTGGTGAGTTGGAGCAAACCGACGATTCCTGCGCCTGGCGACCCAGGTGCATTCCGCGGCACGCCCGCACTTGTCTGAGTCACTTCCTGTAGAACAGGTGCTCGCTGATCTCCGCGAGGCACTAACTACTCATCGTGGTGCCGTGCTCATCGCACCGCCAGGCGCTGGCAAGACGACCACAGTTCCCATTCGCCTGCTTGATGAGCCGTGGCTTGAAGGAAACAAGATTGTGATGCTCGAGCCTCGTCGGTTGGCTGCGCGTGCGGCTGCACGTCGCATGGCTCATCTCATCGGAGACGACGTCGGTGGCCTGATCGGTTATCAAACTCGCGACGAACGACGAATCAGTTCCAAGACCCGAGTTGAAGTCGTCACAGAAGGCGTGCTGACACGTCGACTGCAATCAGACCCGTCACTTGACGGCGTGGGTCTCGTAATTTTTGACGAAGTGCATGAACGCAACGTTCCGACTGATGTCGGACTCGCCCTTTTACTCGACGCCCGACAAACGCTTCGACCCAACGTGCGCGTGTTGGCGATGTCAGCAACTGCTGAAACCCACACTTTCGCGCGATTGCTCGGCGACACAAACCAACCGGCGCCGATCATCACATCAGACGGTCGTATGCACCCCGTAGATGTTCGCTATGTGGCCCGGCGACGAGATGACTCACTCGAGGCGGCAATTGCTGCCACCGTACAGTCATCACTACGTGAAGATGACGGCGACATGTTGGTATTCCTGCCCGGAATTGGTGAGATCAATCGTGTGCGTGACCACCTCGTGGCCACTTTGCCCTCTGATGTTGTCGTGCAACGTCTGGCCGGGGCTTTACCGTTCGACGAACAAGATGCTGCTCTTCGTCCAGACGACAACGGTCGACGAAGAATTGTGCTGAGTACCGACATTGCCGAGACTTCTCTCACGGTTGACGGCGTGAACGTGGTAATTGACGCTGGTCTCGCCAGAGTGCCACGACTTGATCAACGCACCGGACTCACTCGCCTCACCACGGTCACCACATCTCGCGCCTCGGCTGAACAACGCAGCGGCCGTGCCGGACGTTTACGGCCAGGGGTGGCGTATCGACTGTGGAGTCGCATCGAGGACTCGACACGTCCAGCACACCTTCCACCCGAAATTTCACAAGTTGATCTGTGTTCGGTGGTCCTTGAGGTTGCAGCGTGGGGTTCAGACTTTGACGCACTGCCCTTTCCCGAAGCGCCGCCTCCACGATCGATTCAGCTTGCACGTGACACCCTTCGCATGCTTCACGCCATCGACAATCACGATCGCATCACTCCTCACGGACGAGCCTTGCTCGCACTGCCGCTGCATCCACGACTTGCTTCCATGGTGGTGCACGCACAAGACAACCTCGGTGAAGATGCGGCGTGGTTGGCGTGCATGCTTGCCGCGCTCATCGAAGAGCGCGACATCTTGCGTGGTCGACCCGATTCGCTCCCTACCGATATCGCACTTCGCGCGTCGATCGTGTGCGGGTTCTTCTCTGACGAACGCGCGGATCGTGGTGCGGTGCGCCGCGTCGCAGATGCGGCCAGAGACATCGCGCGGCGACGAAAAATTGACCATTCTCGAACACTTCGAGAGTCAGTCATTGCGCATCTCTCCGGAGCGTTGCTTTTGGTGGCCTATCCCGATCGTCTGGCGAAGAACCGAGGCACAAAGGGCCAATTCGTCATGCGTGCCGGCGGTGGTGCATGGGTTCAAGAGCGCGATGAGTTGGCCACGGAAGCATTCATCGTCGCTGCCGATGTCGATGGAGATCGCAAGGCAACGCGTATTCGCCGCGGAGCCGGTCTCGATGCCGACCAGGTTGCGCTCGTCCTTGGCGATGACGTCATCGAAGAAGTCATCCTGCAGTGGGATAAAGAGCGAAATGATTTGGTGCGAACAGTCACGCGCAAGTGTGGGTCATTGCGTCTCGATGAACGTGCCGGTCCTGCCGTCGCTGGCGAAGACACCGAGAAGGCCCTGGTTGACAGGGCTCGTGCGACATCACTCGGAATTTTGTCGTGGGATGAACGGGCACGTTCGACACAACGTCGCATGTTGTTTGCACGCACACACCTCGGCGATGCCTGGCCAGATGTGAGCGACAAGACACTCGTCGCCACATTGAACGAGTGGTTTGCCCCTTATGTTGCCGGGTGCACGTGTCGCGCCGACCTCGAAGCACTCGACGTCGACATGCTGCTGCGCTCACAATTGTCATGGGACACATCGGCAGAGTTGGATTCCCTCGTACCAGCGACGCTCACCTTGCCAAACAGCAAAGAAGTCTTGATTGATTACGCAGATGTCAACCGCCCTTTGGTATCGATTCGAGTACAACGTGTGTTCGGCATGAGGTCTCATCCGACTCTGCTCAGTGGACGACTACCAATCGTCATGGAACTTCTGTCACCGGCCGACCGACCAATCCAGGTGACATCAGATCTACCCGGATTCTGGAGTGGGTCCTGGGCCGATGTGCGACGTGACATGGCGGGTCGATACCCGAAGCATGACTGGCCAGTCGACCCCACCACGTAAGTCGCGAAACTCAGAGCGAGATGCGTGCACATCCATCGCATGCAATTAGCGTGGAGCCATGGCAGATTTCGTATTCACAGAACTTCTTCCGCTTGGACCAGACGACACTCCGTACAGATTGCTGTCAAAAGAGGGTGTGAGCACTGTCGACACTGCGCTCGGTACGTTTCTCAAAGTCGAACCCGAAGCGTTGACCTTGCTCACGCAGGTGGCCATGCGCGAGATTGCCCACTTCCTACGCCCCGGACACTTGCAGCAGCTGGCGAATATCTTGAAGGACCCCGAAGCCAGTGCGAATGATCGATTCGTTGCACTTGACCTTCTGAAGAATGCATCCATCGCTGCAGGCGGCGTGCTGCCCATGTGCCAAGACACCGGCACTGCAATTGTCAAAGCAAAAAAGGGTCAGTTCGTTTTCACAAGCGGAAATGACGAAGAAGCAATCGCACGAGGAGTCTTTGACACCTACCAAAGCAGCAACTTGCGTTACAGCCAACTTGCACCACTGTCGATGTACGACGAGAAAAACACGGGCAACAACCTGCCAGCTGAAATCAAGATTGCGGCGACGCCTAGCGATGCGTACAAGTTTCTTTTCATGGCCAAAGGTGGCGGAAGCGCAAACAAGAGTTACCTCTTTCAAGAGACGAAGGCATTGCTCAACGAAAAGACCCTCTTGCCATGGGTGTTCGAAAAGATGATCACACTCGGAACAGCGGCCTGTCCGCCGTATCACTTGGCGGTCGTCATCGGTGGAACGTCGGCCGAACACGCCGTTGAGACCGCGAAGTTGGCCAGCACCCGCTACCTCGATTCACTTCCAACGTCTGGTAGCGACACAGGGCACGGCTTCCGAGATCTTGACTTGGAGAAGAAAATTCTCGAACTGTCACAAAAGACTGGCATCGGAGCGCAATTTGGTGGCAAGTACTTCTGCCACGACGTGCGAGTCATCAGACTTCCCCGCCACGGTGCCAGTTGCCCGGTGTCCTTTGCCGTTTCGTGTAGCGCCGACCGTCAAGCACTCGGCAAGATCACGCGCGACGGAATCTTCATTGAGCAGCTCGAGCATGACCCCGCGCGTTTCATGCCAGAAGTGACCGAAGATGAACTGAGCAGCGACGTGGTTCACATCGACTTGAACAAACCGATGGCCGACATTCGCGCCACACTCAGCAAGTACCCAGTAAAGACCCGCGTCATGCTGAGCGGACCAATGGTTGTTGCTCGCGACATTGCTCATGCGAAGTTGAAAGAGCGCCTCGACGCTGGCCAGGGCCTTCCTCAGTACATGAAGGACCACGCGGTGTATTACGCCGGCCCAGCAAAGACACCTCAAGGCATGGCATCGGGTTCATTTGGGCCGACGACTGCTGGTCGAATGGACTCGTACGTCGGCGACTTCCAAGCAGCAGGCGGAAGCTTCGTGATGCTCGCCAAAGGAAACCGTTCTCGCCAAGTGACCGATGCGTGTGCGACGCACGGCGGTTTTTACCTCGGATCAATCGGTGGCCCAGCAGCACGCCTTGCCCAAGACTGCATCACCAAAGTGGAAGTGCTCGAGTATCCAGAGCTCGGCATGGAAGCGGTGTGGAAGATCGAAGTAAAAGACTTTCCTGCATTCATCGTCGTAGACGACAAAGGAAATGACTTCTTTGACATGGTCGGTGGTGGCACACCGGTCGCGCTGCACTGAGCGCACACGTCACAACAGGGACTTCACCGCTTCTCTTGTTGCGGCTGCCTCGTCGGGTGTGCCGGAAAAATCGACCACTGCAAAATCAGTGACACCAATGGACTTGAGCGACATGATGCGTTCACGCACTTCGTCAGCGTCACCGATGATGGCGATGTCCGCCGGGCCCTCAGCATTCTCATGGTCGAGCATTGCCCGATAGCTCGGAAGACTTCCGTACACGGCGAACACCTTGGCAGCCCGAACTTTCGCCGCGTCGATGTCTTTGGTGACGCACACCGGCAATGCTGCGATGACACGAGGAGCCGGACGACCGAATTCTTCAGCTGCAGCGGTGATGGTCGGAACAGTGAGTGTCTTCAACGTGTTTGGTCCGGTGCACCAGGTCAATGTGCCATCAGCAAGCGCAGCGGTGATGCGCAACATCTGTGGACCGAGTGCCGCGACAACCACACCAAAAGGTGACGACCCCTTGATGGACACGCCAGCCATCACCTTAAACACCTCGCCATCGAATGCCACGGACTCACCACGAGCAAGTGGCATGAGTACCGATAAGTACTCCTTCATGTGACGCACAGGTTTGTCGAACGACATACCCATCATGTTCTCGATGACGATCTTGTGGCTGAGGCCGATACCGAGCGTGAGCCGACCATGCGACGCCGCGTTCACCGTGTGGCATTGCTGCGCAAGCATCATCGGGTGTCGCGGATACGTGGGCACGACGCTTGTGCCAAGTTCAATACGAGGCACTTCGCAGCCGACAATTGCAAGAGCAGTCAACGCATCGTGACCGAAAATCTGTGGCGCCCAGTAACTGGCGAAGCCATCGACTTCTGCTTGCTTTGCCTCGACGACGACGTCGTCGAGAGTTCCATCATTGACCGTTCCACCGAACAAACCGATTCGCATGCGATGACCGTAGCCGCAGATCGGGTTTGTTCACGCCAAACTGACGATGTCGAGCCAATCTTCTGAGAAGTAGTCGACCTGGCCGTCTGGCAACAGCAACACCTTCGTCGGATCAAGATGCTTCACGAACTCAGTGTCATGGCTGACGAAAATGATGGATCCCTTCCAGTCAGCCAACGAGGTGGCTACAGCTTCGCGGCTCGGCGGATCAAGGTTGTTGGTCGGCTCATCAAGCAACAACACGTTGTTGCCTCCGATCATCAGCATCGCAAGTGCGAGTTTGGTCTTTTCGCCGCCCGACAACGTGCCGGACTCTTGAAACACTTTCGTTCCTTGCAGCCCGAACATGCCGAGCAAGCCGCGCAACTGGGTATCGGTGAGCGACGCTCCAGATGGAAGGTCGCGACGCATGTGATCGATGAGCGACATGTGCGGGTCAAGGTTGTCGTGCTCTTGCGCGTAGTAACCAGTACTCACATTGTGACCCCAGCGAAAATCGCCGGTCTTTGGTTGCGACTCACCGGCGAGAATTCGGAGAAGCGACGTCTTCCCCGCTCCGTTCAGGCCGAGCACGAGCAGTCGCTCACCGCGACCTAGGTCGAACGACACATCCTCGAAGATCGCGGGGCCGCCATAAGCCTGCGACAAGTGTTGCGCCTCGATAACCGTGACACCTGAAGCAGGTGGATCGGGGAAACGCACCGTGAAACGCCGATCGCGCGACGACACTGACACTTTGTCGTCTTCCAGCCTACTGATGCGCTTTTCGATGCTGTGCGCCATTGTCGCTTTCGATGCTTTCGCACCAAATCGATCAACAACGGTTTGCAGACGAGCAATTTCTTTCTCCTGCAGGACAGCCTTACGAGCAAGGCGCGCTTCATCTGCCGCACGAGACGACTTGTACCGACTGTAGGTACCGCGATATTCGACCAAGTTTCCGACACCATCTTCATCGGGGCGATCCAGATGAAGCACACGAGTGATTGCTTCGTCGAGCAATTCGAGGTCGTGACTGATGACGACGAGCGCACCCTTGTAATTGCGCAAGAAGTTCAACAGCCAGTTCTTCGCGTCGAGGTCGAGGTGGTTTGTGGGTTCATCGAGCAACAAGCCGTCGCTTCCTGCAAACAAAATTCGCGCCAACTCGACACGCCGTCGCTCGCCGCCAGACAACACACCAAGCGGCAAGTCCAAACGACTCGTGGTGACACCGAGGCCTGCAGCAATTGAACGAGCTTCGCTGTCAGCCGAGTATCCGCCCTTCAGTCGAAACTCTTCCTCTGCCTTCGTATAACGGCTGACATTGCGATCATCGGGCATCTCTTCCATGGCGATGCGCAGTTTCTCGAGACGTTCTTTGTCCGCATCGATGCCCCGTCCAGACAACACGTGGGTGATGGCAGTACGTCCATCAAGCACGCCGGCAATTCGTGGGTCTTGAGGTAGATATCCGAAGCCACCAGTTCGACGCACCGATCCGCCAGATGGTTCGGCCTCGCCACCAAGCACTTTGAACAAGCTGGTCTTGCCAGCCCCGTTACGTCCGACCAGACCGACCTTGTCGCGTGCCATAACGGTGAACGATGCCCCTGACACCACAGCACGACCGCCGACCTCAACGACGAGTTGGCGCACCTCGAGCATGGGACAAGTCTGCCGTGAGTAGTTCGACTTGACGCTAGGGCGTCGTCGTTGTTGGCGAAGTTATTGGTGAAGATGAAGTGGAAGCTGTCGACTCGGTCATTGAAACGGTGGTTGATGAGCCAGTTGCGATTGTGGTCGGACCGGTAATCGGTGTCGAGGTTGCACTCACATCACTAGTGGTGGCGACATCGGGCATCTCGTCACCGCCGGCAGAATCGTCGGTGAAAGTCGATGAAAGACACTTGCCTTGTTGCCTCGGTGCGGGACCTAGCCCTTTGCCAATAGCAGTCACCAACACTGCTCGTCCGTCAGCTGACGGATGAATCTTGTCGCGATTCAACACACCTGACTGCGATGAGATTGAGGTCCAGTCGAGCACCGACACGTTTTCATTCGCGGAGGCAACAGTTGCGATTGCACCATTCACTTCCTTCTGACGTTCCCGGAAGAGCGACGTCATGAGCAACAACACTGGGCGTGGCTTGAGCGAGGTGACGATTGCGGTGAGATCACTCGTGTATTTGTCAATCTGGCCGGTGTAGTTGGTGCCGAGGAACACAACTGCTGCATCCCAACCGTCAGACAGACGGACTCTCAACACCTCGCGACCAAACTGCACAAACCGAGAGGGCTCTGCTTCCACCGCTACTTGCCAGCCGAGTGGAAGCAATGCCCGACACATCTCGCCGCCATATCTGCTCGCCGTGGACGCAATGATCGAGTCACCTATGACGAGCAATCGGTTCCCCTTTGCCACGGATCCGACGAGTGGTCCTTGAATCGGTGGGAACTTGATCGATGCAGCGAGAGTTGGTGGCAGCGTCACCTGTCCGACGAAGTCATTGCCCGGAATGACGCCGATGCCGTCAAGCAGACTCGATGACTGCGACGACGAGCCAGCTGAGCACGCCGTAACGGTGAGCGCCATCACCACACTGACAAACACGTTTTGTCGGCGCTTCAGTTGACGGTGAGAGTTGAGCGAGCGCATCCGGCTTCCATTCAACTCCACAGGCACGCTCAGTTTGCGTCATCTCCCTGTTTTGCCGCCTGCGAGCGTCGTAGTTCGTCGCGTATCTCTGCCAGCAACTCGTTGGTTGTGGGTTCAGACTTCACGTCACGGAACCGGTTGTAGGTGCGCACGATGAGAAACAGTGCAAATGCCACGATGAGAAAGTTGAGAGACGCCGTCACCAGAGCCCCGATTGGTAGCTCACTTCCGTTCAGCGACATCTTCTTGTCGTTGAAGTTCGGAGTGCTCCCGCCGAAAATCGCACCGATGAGTCCACCGAGTAAGCCGGGATTGTCCTTGCCGTCGCCCGCAAAGGCGTCGATGACGGTCTTGAACGACGCACCAATGACGAAGGCAACGCCGATGTCGACCACATTGCCACGGTTGATGAACTCGCGAAACTCTGCGACGAAACCGCGAGCCTTCTTCGCGACCTCACCGACTCCAAGGTCAGGAATATCTGCCACAATTCAATTATTGCGTTTCGAGGTCTTCGAAACGGTCCACATCGCGCAGGGCCGGGAAACCCACCCAGAACGCTCCGACAATCACCACTGTCGCGATGCCACCACCGATGACGGTGGCTGGCGTGCCGATTGCACTAGACACCACTCCGGACTCGAATGCGCCGAGTTCGTTGGATGCTCCGATGAAGACATTCTCGACTGCATTCACCCGACCTCGTTTGTCGTCGGGAGTGACGAGCGGGACAAGTGACCCGCGAATGAACACGCTCACCATGTCGGCAGCACTCGCAACGATGACGGCGAAGAAGGCAACCCAGAACGACCGGGTCACACCCAACATGATGGTTGCAAGACCAAAGATGGCCACCACCAAGTACAAGATGCGTCCGATTCGACGGCGAATCGGATACGACGCAAGAGCCAAAGCCATGATCGCAGCGCCGATACCACCGGCAGCACGTAACCACCCGTAGGCAACGTCTCCCACGCCAAGTCGCTCTTCTGCAATCACTGGCAACAGCGCGACTGCGCCTCCGAAGAGAACAGCAAACAAATCGAGTGAAATTGCCGCAAAGAGCACGGGCGTACGTCGGATGAAGTGGAGACCTTCCAGCGCATGTCGCAGGGTGGGTCGCTCTTGTTCCTCGCGTGGAATGTGTACGTGCGGCACTGGCACGCGGCTAAGTGATGCAATTCCGACAGTCATCAGCACCATCGCGCCGCCATATGCGACGCTTGGATCAACCGAATAGAGAAAGCCACTCACTGCAGGCCCGATGATTGCCGCGCTGGTCCATGTCGCGCTGTACAGCGCCACGACACGCGACAGCCCTCCCTCAGGAGCAACCATCGGCACGATCGAGCGAATCGATGGCGCAGCAAATGCGCGACTCGCTCCAAACACAACCGCGATGACGAACATCGGTGCCGCAGATGTTGGGTTGGTACGCGCGTACAACAACAATGCAAGCGCGCTCACCGCCTCACCGGCGAGCGCAAGCATGCCCACGTACTTACGGTTGAAACGATCGGCAACCGTGCCTGTCACAAGAACGAGTACTGCGGCCGGAAGAAATTCGGCAAGGCCAAGCCAGCCAATGTTGATTTCATCACCAGTGATGTCATAGACGTGCTTACCCAGGGCTGCAGCCTGCAACATGACTCCGGTGGTGACGACGAATTGCGACAAGAGAAATGCGAGTACCGCTGGTGATGCCAACACATCTCTAGCGGTAAGCGTCGACCCAACAGTCGATGGGGTGTCGCCTGTCATCGAGCAGTCCAGCCGCCGTCGACGACGAGAGTTTGGCCAGTCATGTAACTACTGGCATCACTCGCGAGAAAAAGTAAAGCACCGTCGAGCTCGTGGATTTCTCCCATGCGAGGCATCGGACTATTGCGTTCGAGGAATCGACGAGACCCGGCATCACCTTGCATGGGCTCGGTCATCTCCGAGGGGAACCACCCCGGACACAATGCATTGACGCGCACGCCTTTGCGTGCCCACTGCAAAGCTAGTTCCTTCGACAAGTTCACTACCGCAGCTTTGCTGGCCACATAGTTGGCTTGCTTGATAGGTGCAGAACCAACAAGCCCGAGCACACTCGCAATGTTCACGATGGACCCATGACCTTGCGCGACCATGTGCTCTCCGCAGAGTTTGCTCAGATGCCACACGGCTGTGACGTTCACTTCGAGCACTTCTCTGAACTGGTCCACTGTCTCGTCTTCGACTGCAACTGTGTGCCCGATGCCAGCGTTGTTCACCAGAACATCAACACGGCCACATGTCGCGATGACGTCTTTCACCAACTTTTCTCGCTGATTGTGGTCAGCCACATCACACACCTTGGTGATCACACCTGGAAGATCGGCGGCCAGGGCGTCGAGGCGAGCCTCACGCCGCGCAGCAGCGACAAGAGTTGCGCCAACCGCATGGAACACTCGTGTGAACCGGTCACCAAGACCTGATGATGCCCCAGTGACAATGACCACCCGACCCGTCATGTCGAACACCGACATTGGGTCAAGGGTCTCTGCCATGCCCTGAGGCTAGAGCCCCTACTGCCAGCGACAGCAATGTGCGTGACACCGAATGGCCAGCGACGGTGCTGAACATCGCCAGTTGTTATGCGACGATGTCACCGGTGAAAGTACGCATCGGGTTTGGTTTGGGTGCACGAACAAGCGTCAACGGCGCCGACTTTCTCGCATTGGTGGATGACCTCGAGCGACTGCAATTCGACAGTTTGTGGATGAGTGAGCGCATCGCATCTCACGCGCCTGACCCAGTGGTTGCGATGTCCATGGCAGCTGCTCGCACCAGCCGATTGAAAGTAGGCATGAGTGTGATGGTGTTGCCGGGGCGCAACCCCGTCGTTCTGGCGAAGGAACTTGCCACTCTCGATGTGATGTCTGGTGGGCGCTTGCTGCCGGCGTTTGGTCTTGGTGCCGCCGATGCACGCGAACACAATTCCTTCGCAGTCACTCGTGAGACTCGGGCCGCGATCTTTAATGAAGCATTACAAGTCATGCGTGCCTGCTGGACACAAGAGTCAGTCACGTTTCACGGTCAACATTTTTCATTTGATGACGTGTCCGTGTTGCCGAAGCCAATTCAGAATCCTCCCGATGTCTGGCTTGCCGGCATCGCTGACAGTGAACTTCGTCGCGTTGGTCGACTAGCCGACGGATGGTTGCCGTCGTTCATCACGCCCCCTGAGGCTGCGGTTGGATGGCACAAGATCAATGATGAAGCCGCGCGCAATGATCGAACAATCGACCCAGAACACTTTGGCGTGCTCATTCCCTATTCTCTCGACGCGATTCCCGAACAAGTCATCTCAACAGTCGCTTCGCGTCGCTCAAGCGAGGTTGATCCGAATGACATCATCCCTGTCGGTTGGCAACGTCTCGTTGAATTGATCCACAAGTTCATCGCCATTGGCGCGAGCAAGTTTGTCGTCATACCGATGGGTGCTCACGCTGATGTCGATTGGACCGCGCATCTTGAAGAGGCAGCCTCGATTCTGAAGCCACTCGAGAACTGAGGCGCGCGACTCAGGCCTCGAACCAATTGTTCGCAAAGGGTCTACTTGCCCCCGAATTACTTGCGCGGTTTGCGGAAATTCTCGACGACGTCAATGAGAAGCCGCGTACCAAACGCTGTCGCACCACGGTTCAACCAACCGTCATCACCGTCTGTGTCCATCGGACCTGCGATGTCGAGATGCGCCCACGGCACATCGGCGACAAACTCGTTCAAGAACAATGCCGCAGTGATGGTGCCTGCAAGCGGACCACCGATGTTGCGCATGTCGGCCACATTTGAGTCGAGAAGTTTGCGGTAGTCCTTGTGAAGCGGCAACTGCCACACCAGTTCATCGGTTCGATCACTCGACGACTTCACTTGGTCGACCCAGGACTGATTGTTACCCAAGACGCCAGCCATCTTTTTTCCAAGAGCAGCCATGCACGCACCCGTGAGTGTCGCAATGTCGACGATGGCGTCAGGCTTGGACTCGACGGCAAGCGACAAACCATCAGCGAGAATCAACCGGCCTTCAGCATCGGTGTTGTGAATTTCAACGGTCTTGCCATTGCGCATCGTGATGACATCACCCATTCGCAATGCACTGCCAGACGGCATGTTGTCAGTGCACATGAGATACCCGACGACGGAAGTACGCACTTTCAAGTCACGAAGCGAAGCCATTGCACACAACACTGCAGCGGCACCGCTCATGTCCATCTTCATGGCTGCATGGCTTGGGTCACTTGGCTTCAAGCTGATTCCGCCTGAGTCATACATGACGCCTTTGCCAACCAAGACCACTTTGCCCTTTGCGTTGCGTGGTGTGTACGTGAGCTTCACCATGCGCGGTGGCTCGACGCTTCCCTTGTTCACCCCAATCATGCCGCCACAACCCATTGCTTCGAGCTGGTCACGGTTGTACACCTGCACTCGCAAACCTGATGCCTTCGCGATATCGACCGCCTGATCGGCGAACATTCGTGCGGTGAGATGGCCTGGCGGAGTGTTCGCAAAGTCACGTGCGCGGCACACGGCCTCTGCAGTTGCATGACCACGAGCAACACCCGCCTCGATGGTTGCTCGCGCGGAATCAGTGGCGACCAATACGACATTGCTCAACTTGGACTTCGATGACTTGTCGTTCTTCAAGTTCACGTAGCGATGCGTCGCGAGTAACAAGCCCTCAACCACAGCTTGCGCATTTGCTTTCTTGTCACCTCGTCCTGCCGACACCAATGCTGTCGACAGCGAGGCATGACCGGAGGCGGCACGTGCAAGCGACGCCGCAGCGGAACGCAGCGTCGACGGCGTCACGGACTTCACATCACCAATGCCGACAAGAATACGAACCTGCTTCGAACCAGCGGTCGACGGAAGAACGAGAGTTTGTCCCGACTTTGCCTCGAACCCGAGAGCAGACAAGTCTTTTCGACTGAGCCGAAGGTCGCTTGACAATGGACCATCGGATGCAATCGGAATGCCGACGGCCGAGGTCGATGCATCAGCGGTGCGTGAGAGGGTGACAGAGATGCCCATGACTGTGTTGCTCATGGGAGGTGAACTTAGACGGTACGAACCGGCCGGCTCTTGCCCTCTTGCCAACGAGCCATGGTCCACAAGAGATCAGAGAGCCGATTGAGGTACGGGACCACGTAGGAAGGAGCCGGGGCCGCGGACAACGCATGACGCTCGGCCCGCCGCACCACCGTGCGAGCCACATCGAGCCATGCGGCCACGGGATGCTCACCCGGCACAACGAACTCGGTGGGTCGCTCGAAGCGTGTGTCGAGGTCATCGATGATGTGCTCGAGTCGATCGACCATGTCGGGGGTCACACTCGACTGACCAGGGGCCAGTTTGTGGCGGTTCTCAGGAAGCGTGGCGAGCTCTGCCATGAGCACCCACAACTCGCGCATGATCTTCACGCAGATGTCGTCGCACTCGGTGCCATGACCAGCTGTCACACGAACAAGTCCTAAGACGGCTTGTGCTTCGTCAACTGAACCGTAGGCACGCGGCAACTCAGAGTCTTTCGGTACACGGCCGCCGAACAACAGACCAGTGGTTCCGTCGTCGCCTTCGCGGGTGTAGATGCGCTCGTGTCCCATGTGAGATGCACCCTAACTGTCTTGCTCAATATGCACCTCAGTGGGAAAGATATTGTTCGAGACTACACACGGCCGCCTGCGGCGAACTAGCGTTTCTCGGGTCATGACACGTCAGCCCTACGTCGAAGCGATTCGCGAAAGAGTCATCGTCTTTGACGGTGCTTTCGGCACTTTTGTACAGGGCATCGATCTTGGTCCAGATGATTTCGGCGGGGCGGCACTTGAAGGTTGCAATGAGATGTTGTGCGCAACACGCCCCGATGTCATCGCCGGCATGCACCGCGCATTTCTCGACGCTGGCGTCGACGCCATCGAGACGGCAAGTTTCGGATCTTTCAGCATCGTCCTCGCCGAGTACAACATCGCCGATCAGGCATTCGAGCTCAGCAAGACCGCCGCAGCCATTGCTCGCCGTGTCGCCGACGAATACGAAGCTGACGGACGGCCCCGCTATGTGGCCGGCTCGATGGGTCCGGGAACAAAACTGCCGAGTCTTGGTCACATCTCTTTTGCTGAACTACGCGATTCATACGCCGAACAAGCACGCGGATTGCTTGCCGGCGGCGTCGACTTCTTTCTCATAGAGACATGCATGGACCTGCTGCAGATCAAGGCAGCGATGCAAGCGTGTCGCCGCGCCATGGAGGCAGAAGGTCGTACCGTTCCGATTCAGGTGCAAGTCACCATCGAAACCACGGGGCGAATGCTGGTGGGAACCGAGATCGGCGCGGCACTCAGTGCGCTTACGGCAATGAAGCCAGACGTCATCGGCATCAACTGCGCGACTGGTCCGGCGGAAATGCAAGAGCACTTGCGCCACCTCAGCGCGCACTCACCCATTCCAATCAGTGTCATGCCAAATGCCGGCTTGCCGAGTGTCGTCGATGGCCGTACTCACTATGACCTCACACCCGAGCAACTTGCCGAGTACCACCGTCACCATGTGACAGATCTCGGCATCAACATTGTCGGTGGTTGCTGTGGCACAACTCCAGAACACTTACGCCAAGTCGTAGAAGCCGTGCGCGGAGTTCCGATTGCGCAGCGCCAGCCGACGATTGAACCTGCAGTCACCTCGTTGTATTCACCGGTGACGATCGATCAGGACAACAGCTTCCTCATCATCGGCGAACGCACAAACGCCAACGGATCGAAGGCTTTCCGAGACGCCATGCTGCGCGAGGACTGGGATACCTGCGTGAAGATGGCGACTGACCAGATTCGCGAAGGTGCCCATGTGCTCGACGTTTGCGTGGACTACGTGGGACGCGACGGAACTGCTGACATGCATCAGATTGCGTCGCGATTTGCGACGCAGGCGAGCGTTCCGCTCGTGCTCGACTCCACCGAACCAGAAGTGATGGAAGCAGGCCTTATTCACGTTGGCGGTCGCGCAATTCTCAACTCCGCGAACCTCGAAGACGGCGAAGCCCCTGGTTCACGTCTTGATCGCGTGTTCTCACTCGCCCGTGACTTTGGTGCCGCGGTCATCTGTCTGCTCATTGACGAACGAGGCCAGGCCCGAGATGTCGAATGGAAGATGGAAGTGGCACACCGCATCCATGACATTGCCACCAAGCGCTACGGGCTTTCGGCTTCCGACCTCATCTTTGACGCGTTGACATTTCCACTCGGTACTGGCGACGAGGACCTTCGCCACGACGCAATGCACACCATCGATGCGATTCGTCGCATCAAGACCGAAATTCCTGGTGCATACACAACCCTCGGCGTGAGCAACGTCAGCTTTGGTCTGAACCCTGCAAGTCGCCAGGTGTTGAACAGCGTGTTCTTGCACGAAGCCCGACTTGCTGGCCTTGACAGCGCGATCGTGCACGCTTCGAAAATTCTTCCCTTGGCCCGAGTGTCTGACGACCAAAAGAAGGTGTGTGAAGACCTCATCTATGACCGTCGTGAAGCCAACTATGACCCGCTCTCAGCGTTGCTCGAACTCTTCGCCGATGCGACCATCGTGACGGCAGAGAAGGTCGACCGATCAGGTTGGACCGTCGAGCAGATTCTTCGTCAACGAATCATCGATGGCGACCGTGAAGGTTTGCACGACGACCTTGATCGAGCAATGGCGCAAGGCATCGCACCACTCGACATCATCAACGAAGTGTTGCTGGATGGCATGCGCGAAGTTGGCGAGTTGTTCGGCTCAGGTCAGATGCAACTGCCCTTCGTTCTCCAGAGTGCCGAGACCATGAAGTCTGCGGTGAGCTACTTGGAGCCACACATGGAAAAGGCCGATGCGGTAGCAAAAGGCAAGCTGGTGCTCGCCACCGTGAAAGGTGACGTGCACGACATCGGCAAGAACTTGGTCGACATCATTTGCACCAACAACGGCTACGAAGTGCACAACATTGGCATCAAAGTACTCATCAGCGACATGGTGGCGAAAGTGAAAGAAGTCGGTGCAGATGCACTTGGCATGAGCGGTTTGCTCGTGAAGAGCACGTTGATCATGCGCGAGAACCTTCAAGAACTGAACACTCTCGGCATGAGTTCTCTCCCTGTGTTGCTCGGCGGGGCTGCTCTCACACGCAGTTATGTCGAAGATGATCTGCGACAGATTTACGACGGTCGAGTGTTCTACGGCAAAGACGCCTTCGAAGGCTTGAGCACACTCGACAAATTGATGGACATCAAACGCACCGGCGTCGACGACCCTGACTTCGGGACGGTGCCAACGGGGCGCAAATTGCCAAAGCGTGAGAAAGTTGAGATTGACCCGGTCGATCTTCCCCGCCGCTCTCCCGACGTTGTCACCGACAACCAGGTGTTCGAACCGCCGTTCCTCGGCACGAAAGTCGTGAAGGGAATCGGCCTCGACGACATCGCCGCATTCATCAACGAAACGGCCCTCTTCCGCAATCAGTGGCAGTACCGCCCCGAGAGCGGCGAGACAGACGAGCAATTCAAAGACCGAATTCGTCCGACTCTTCGCGAGCAATTGGCGATGGCAAAAGCAAACGGAGTTCTCGTACCGCAAGTCGTGTACGGATACTTCGCTGCCAACGGAGATGGAGATGAACTCATCATCTGGGCCGATGCCGCGCGCAGCAAGGAACTCACTCGCTTCAAGTACCCCCGCCAGAAAACAGAGCCGTACCTGTGCATCGCCGACTTCTTTCGCCCGATCGAATCTGGTGAAGTCGACTACGCCGCTTTCCATATCGTCACGATGGGGCGCACCGTCAGCGACAAGGCAGCTGAGCTGTTCAATGCCAACAAGTATCAGGACTACCTCGTGTTGCACGGACTCGGCGTCGAAATGGCCGAAGCCTTGGCTGAGTACTGGCACCACCGCATTCGTACCGAGTGGGGCTTCGTCGACGAAGACGGCCCGAACGTGCAAGGTCTGTTCCGCCAGCAATATCGCGGCGGGCGTTACTCATGGGGATACCCCGCATGCCCCGACCTCGAAGACAATGCACGCGTCGCTGACATTCTCGAAGCGGGTCGAATCGGCATCGAAGTGAACGAAGAAACTGGCTGGCAGTATCAACCCGAGCAAACGACATCTGCAGTCATCTGCCACCATCCGCGCGCCAAGTATTTCGTCGCACGCTGAAGTATCCATTGCCCTATCTCAGGTCGGCTGAGACGCCTGCCCTATCTCAGGTCGGCTGAGACGCCTCCCATGCCCCCACGAGTGCCGCATAGCGACCTTCGAGTGCCAGCAATTCGTCGTGCGTTCCAATTTCTTCGATGGTCGCATTGTTCACCACTGCAATTTGATCAGCACGACGCACCGTCGTGAGGCGGTGGGCGACGACAACAACCGTGCGACCCGCCATCAAGTTCTCGAGCGCATGTTCGATATCGCGTTCAGTGCCAGGGTCGAGATTCGAAGTCGCTTCATCCAACACCAACACAGCCGGGTCAACAAGTGCAGCACGAGCCAATGCAACGAGTTGACGCTCACCGGCTGAAAAACGAGATCCTCGCTCGCGAACTTCGGTGTCGAGGCCCTCTGGCAATGACTCGAAACGTTCGCGCACGCCGAGAGATTCAAGAGCACTTCGCACTTCCGCTTCGGTCGCACTCGGTCGCGCCACCAGCAGGTTGTCGCGGACCGTACCGTTGAACAAGAAACCTTCTTGGGGCACCACCACGATGCGTTCGCGCAGCGAATCAAACGACGCTTGCCGAAGGTCAACGCCACCAAAAGTCACCGAACCGCTGGCTGGGTCATACAGCCGCGCCATCAACTTGGCAACTGTCGACTTACCCGCACCAGTCGGACCAACAAGAGCAAGCTTGCTCCCCGATGGCACCACGAGCGACACGTCGCTGAGCGCCGGACGTGCACCGCCCTGATAAGAGAAGGTCACACTTTTCATCTGAAGATCACCCGCAGGCGGAAGTACTGCAGCGTTGGGGGCTTCGATGATGTCCGGAACTTCGTCGATGATTCCAAACAACTTGTGAAGTGCCGCTGCTGCCGACTGCAGCGTGTTGTACAACTGGGACAATTGTTGAACTGGGTCGAAAAGGTTCGCCAACAACAGCACAAACGCCACGACCGTTCCGACCGTCACTGAACCCCGGTGCACCAACCAGCCACCGAGGCCCACCATGAAAGCCGTAGCAGCAATGCCGGAGAATTCCACGACACCGAAGTACCACGTGCTCACGCGCACGCTGTGCATATGACTTCGATACAAATCGCGATTGGTTTCTTCGAAACGGCGAATTTGTTCTTCTTCGCGTGCGTAGGCCTGAATGACGCGCACCGCAGCAATGCTCTCTTGAAGATTCGACAAGTTCGCGCCGACGCGCTCGCGCACCTCTAAATATGCCCTGTTCGAGTCACGCTGGAATTTGATCGATGACAGCACCAGAATCGGCAACACGAGGAGCGCCACGAGCGTCAATTGCCAAGACAACGACACCAACAGGAACATGGCGAGCACCAACAACATGCCGGCAGCCATGAACTGCAAGAGTCCCCATTGCACCAGTTCAGCAAGTGAGTCGATGTCTGCCGTCATACGTGCCACCAACACGCCGGCCTTTTCACGATCGTAGAAAGCCATTGACTGCCGTTGCAGCCTGTCGAACACCGCGAGTCGCAATGTCCGTAGAAATCCCTCACCTGCTCGGTTGATGGTGAGGTACTGCACACGACCCACGATGTAGGAAAGCACCGTGACAATGAGATAGCCGACGACGGCAGCGTTCAAGGCGCCGGAATCACCTCGACGGATTCCAGCATCAATGCCGTGGCGCACCAACAACGGGCCGGACAGAGTGAACAGCACGGACACAGTGACGAGCACCGCCGTGGCGATACCCCACCACTTGAACTGCGACGCCATGCGGATACTTCGTAGAAGCACCGTGCGCGTCTCGGTGCGTGACAACTTGTCATCTTCAGTGACTCCGGCAGGTGTACGCCACATGGTCAGACCACCGCTCCGTCGCCCACTTCGGGGGCGCTCCACGCGGCGAGCACGTCGCGGTATCGCTGGTTGGTGTCGAGCAACTCACGATGCGTTCCGGTTGCCACAATCGTTCCCTGGTCTAGCAGTGCCACTCGATCTGCAAGCTCGATGGTTGCAGGTCGATGTGCGATCACGATGGTGGTACGACCCTTCATCACTGTCACAAGTGCGTCGCGAATCTCGTGTTCTTTCGTTGGGTCTACTGCGGAAGTCGCATCGTCGAGCACCAACACACGTGGGTCGGCGACGATGGCGCGGGCTATGGCGATGCGTTGACGTTGACCACCACTCAGCGAATAACCGCGTTCACCAAGAATGGTGTCGTACCCCTCTGGCAACTCCGTGATGAAGTCGTGAGCGCCAGCAAGTTGTGCAGCACGCCGCACGACGGAGCTGTCGACGTGGGGGCGCGCAAATGCGATGTTCGCACTCACTGTGTCGTTGAACAGAAGCGTGTCCTCGAACACCACACCGACACTGCTGCGAAGTTCGCGAAGCGGAAGCTGTCTCACATCGACCTCGTCGAGGCGAATCGAGCCTGCTTCTGGGTCATAGAAGCGCAACAGCAAGCGTGCGAGCGTTGACTTTCCCGAACCCGTGGCACCGACGATTGCCACTGACTCCCCTGGCTGAATGTGCAGTGAGAGATGCTCGAGTACCCGAACCATGCCTTCGTCTGTGAGATACGAGAAGGTGACGTCGTCAAAATGAACTGCGCCGACAGATCGTCCGGGTTGCGACACTGGCAAGTGTTGAGGCTGCGGTGGGTCAGAAATTTGAGGTTGCTCGGCAAGCACTTCATCGATGCGCACAAGTGCCGTCGCTGCACGTTGACCCAACGCAATGGTCATGGCGATATTGCGAAGTGGCCAGATGAGGAGTGTGACATAGGTATTGAAGGCGACGAGCTCTCCAATGGTCATGTCGCCATTCAGCACGCGATGACCACCGATACCGAGCACCGCCACCAAACCAAGAGCCGGCAACAAGTCAATACCGGGAAGGAAAGTGCTACGAATCTTTGCCGCGGCCAGCGCTGCACGCTGAATGTCGTCTGCCTCAACGCGTAGGCGTTCCGACATCACAGCTTCTGCGCCGAAACCTTTGACCACGCGAACACCGGCGATGCTTTCCTCAACCACCGTGGCCAATTGGGCCTGCTCTTGTTGCACGATGAGGTTCGCAGGATGAATCTTTTTTGAAAAACGTTGTGCGATGAAATTGAGAAATGGCAACGGCAACAGCGCGACGAGCGCCAGCAGCGGATCACCGAGCACGAGGATGATTACGACACCGATGATTTGCGCGACATTCGCCATCACGAGCGGCAACATGACAACGAACCCCTGCACCAATTGAAGATCAGTCGACGCACGACTCATCAACTGACCGGTCTGAGCTCTGTCATGGTACGCAACATCGAGGCCTTGAATATGTGCGAACAACTTCTCACGCATCAACGACTCGGTCATGCGGCTCTCACGAAACGCGAAGTATCGACGCATACCGGAGAACAACCCCGCGATGATGGCCGCGGAAAGAATGAGAAGTGTCCACGTGAGCAATGATCCCGACTTCACGATGGCTTCATCAATCGCGAACCGGGTGAGTTGCGGCACGGCGATCTTGCCGATTGTCCACAACAGTCCGATTGACACTCCGACCGTCAAACCTCTGCGTTGCTGCATGAGAGTGCGACGTAACAACAGCCAACCACTCTTCGTCGCAATGGGGTCAGTCGACATTCATCGAATCCTCTGTGCGAAGTGCCACAAACAACGATTCAATCAACGTCAGCGATGAGCCGACGGTGACAAATCACGAACCGCTTGCCAGAAGTCAAGTGCCGGATCAAGTCCGAGAATCATGAGCGACGAGGTGGTCACACCGTTGTCGAAGTACTGCTTAATGCGGTCACGACATGCCTCTGGTGAGCCGTGCACCACAAGGTCATCCACCACATGGTCGGGAATTGCGACAAGTGCAGCCTTGCGGTCACCTGCTTTCCATGCATCCCACATGCCACGCAGGTCATCGCCACGGCCGAGCCATGCATGAAAATCGGCGTACACCGGCACGTTCAGGTACGCAGCAATCGCGAAACGTGCGGCCTGGCGTACCTGCTCGGTGTTGGTGCTCGGGCACACGAAAATGCGCGCGACAATCTCCTTGGGTGTTCCTTCTGCTGCGTCGGTCACCACCTTGGTGACTTGGCGAACGTCGTTGGCGCTCAACCAGTTGATGATCGCACCGTCTGCCTCGCGGGCTGCCAATCGCAACATGCCCTCACGCAACGCAGCGACAAGTATCGCTGGCTTCACTTCTGGCCTGATACCGAGGCGAAAACCCTGAATATCAAACGTGTCGTAGGTCTTCGTGACTTTTTCGCCAGACAGCGCGTCATTCAGGAATCGAACGATGTCGCGAACTTTGCGATACGGCTCTTCAAAACGAAGACCGTTCCATTTCTCGACGATGACATTGGAAGATGAACCAATTCCGATTGCGAATCGACCAGGTGCGGCATCTGCGAGAGATGCGACCGACTGGGCAAAACACGCAGGGCTCCGTGTGTATGCCGGCACGATGGCAGTACCGAGGCGCAGACGGGGCTCCCACGCCGCAGTGAGCGCCAGCGGTGTGAACGCATCGGCGCCATCGGCCTCTGCCGACCAGACATCGGTGTAGCCAAGGTCGGCCAACTCGTGAAGTCGATCTTTTTGAGTGTGCAGATGTCCGGGCAACGGCACTGTCATGCCGGGTCGAACCGGCATTCCGTGGTGCGTTGCTGCTCCGTATGCGTTCATGTCGTCTCCTTTTTCGTTCCACTTCGTAGTGGCTCGTCACGCCACATGCGAGCGATGCAACTCTGGCTAGCGACAGCGAGCAAGGTGCCATCTTCGGCCCACATGTGCACTTCACCGTGGCCAAACCCGCTTTGCACTCCGTGAATCTGGATGTCGAGCAAGATCCAATTGGTGGGCACCAATTTCACGACACGAAGTGTGTTGTCGAGGCTGTTGCCACCACCGCGAATGCCGAATGCCTGACCCACACCCATCGGCACAAAATCACCGAGGATTGCGAGCGTCGCCGCATCGACAGCATCAATCACCGAAGGAATGCGCGCCCACATCTGCGTACGGCCGTCATTTGCAATTCCATCAAGTTGATCAAGCGTTCGACCTTTTGCGAAACGCTCCTCGAGGTAATCGTGAAATGACCCCGTCAACACGTTCATGTGTTCACGTTGCGGCAAGGTGTCGGGGTGCGGAAGAGAAGGCATGTCAACGAATTGTCCGCTGTGATCGAAGGTGCGCTCACCAAGTGCAGCGTTCACCGTGAGAATTTCACGCTCGCCCACATGACCGACAACGCGAGCTTGCGTAATCGAATTTCCTTCGTTGGCGATGATGACGTCAATGTCGAGCACTTCACCTGGTCTGGCATAGCTGAGATACTGCGCCGTGGCCCACACGCATGGGCGGTTGGTGGTCCCTTCCATCGCAGAGATCGCCGCACCGAGGGCACAGCCACCAAAGAGAAAACCGCCACTCGTGGTGTTTCGTCGATGGACAGGCATATGCCAGCGACGATTGTTATGGGTGCTTTCAAGACCGAGAAAAGTTCGAGCATCCATGCGACAAACGACCCTACCCACCAGCGACTCCCCGCCTCTGACGCGAGCGCGGGCCCTGGGGTAGGTTCGCATCATGGCTGACACACCCTGGGCTGGTGACGCATGTTCTTTGGTTGAGGAATTCCGTGCCGGCCGTCGCACCCCCATCGATGAAATGAAGGCAACGCTCGCAGCGGTCGAGAAAAGCTCGCTGAATGCGGTGTCATTCATTGACTATGACCATGCCCTTCGTCATGCGGCAATGGCCGATGTGACGAAACCATTCGGCGGAGTTCCACTTGGGGTGAAAGAACTCGACGACGTGCACGGTTGGCCTGCGACGCGGGCTTCGATGATGTTCAAAGACCAGGTCGCAAACACGACGTCGACGAATGTTGCGCGAGCATGTAACGCTGGCGGCGCTGTTCGATTCGGTCTCACCACTGCAAGTGAGTTCGGTGGAGTCAACGTCACGCGCACCGTGTTGAACGGCTCGACACATAATCCGTGGCGCATCGGACGCACTCCGGGTGGCTCATCGGGTGGAAGCGCAGCAGGTGTCGCTGGTGGTCTGTTTACGCTCGCCACAGGTGGTGATGGTGGCGGATCCATTCGAATTCCCGCAGGGTTCACCGGGCTTGTCGGGTTGAAGTCAACCTACGGTCGCATTCCAAGGGGACCGGGTTCGCCGTTTGGAAACCTCACCGTCACGGTTGGTGCGCTCACGCGCAGTGTGCGCGACACCGCTCGATGGTTCGACGTGTGCAACGGATTCGACTCACGTGACCCTCTCAGTCTTCCGCGCGTCGACGGATGGGAGTCTGCCCTTGGCACAGTTCCTGTGCGTGGACTGCGCGTCGCGATTGTGCGCAACTGGGGTGGAGCCATCGTGTCACCAGAGATGTGGCAAAGGCTTGAGGAAACAGCAGAACGCCTCGTTGCGTGGGCTCAGCTCACCCGCGTCGATGCAATCAACACATCGCTGCCGCGAATGGGTGCAGCATGGTCGATCAGCGGAATGATCTCAATTGCATCTGCACTCGGTGATGCATGGCCAGCATGTGCCAATGAACTGACGCCCGAGATTCGTTTTGGAGTTGAAACAACCAATGGAAAATATTCGGCTGATGCTCGCGCAAAGATCGAAGAACGTCGTGTTGCACTCAACAATCGCATGGCAGAAATCTTTGATGAAGTTGATCTCATCATCACTGCATCGAACCCAGATGTTGCGTTCGATGCCGATGGCCCGCTTCCCGACACGTTCGGTGGCATCACAGCAGGTGCTGGCAACAACGGCTTGTTGACGTTCCCAGCGAACCTCTACGGCAATCCTGGGATATCAGTGCCAGCAGGTGACGTCGATGGGCTACCCATCGGCTTGCAAATCATCGGACGGCACCACAGTGAGCAAGTTCTTCTCGAGCTTGCCCACATCATCGAGCGTGAGCAGCCGTGGCCGCTCATCGCACCATCTTCGCCGCTCTGACCAAGACCAGGCGCAAGATCAGGCAAGTACGGCGCGCGCGACCAGATCTGTTCCAAAAGCCGTGAGGATGGCCAGGTACATGAGACCGGTAGCCGCCATCACCGCGGAATAGCTCTTTTCTTTGAGCGCTGCCCGCGTGACAAACCCGAGCACGCACGTCGTCATCGCACACGCGACCCAAAACCATCCCAACGTTCCATTCCAGCCATCATCAACTGCACCGGTGATGACGCTGAACATCCCCGTTGGTAACAACATGACGACGACCTCGAACGGCAACAACCAAATGACGACAGTGACGAGTTCGTTCAAAGTCTTTCGTGGCATGCCTGGCTGCACCAAGTACCAGTGTCCGAGCAGCATCGCATCGCTCACTGCACCAAGAAATGCTGCGCCGACGAGCACTCGAAGCAACGACACGATGATGTCGCCTGCACCATCAGCCGCAGCAATGGCGCCGATGAGCATTCCGACCGCACCGACTATCGGCGCAATGATGTCGAAGTTCACATTCTTTCGTCGCAGGGTGCTCAGCAGAATGGTGGCGAACGCCACTGCACACACTTCGCGTGCCACGAGCACATCGGTTGCAAATGCTGCAGCCACTCCACCGAGAGCGATGACGGCATACGTGATGCGCAACAACCATCCGTAACCGGCACTGACTTGGTGTCGATGCGTGGTGAACCAGAGAAAGAAAGAACCTCCGACGGCCCACTGAAGCAGCACCGTCGCAGCGTCAAGACGAATCACTGGTTGTGTGCCGCGGCCGCGGTGACGGTATCGGTGTCACGACCTGAGCGCAGCAACGTTCCGGCGCGCGCATCGAGTAACTCTCTGCCGCGGACAGACGGAGTGCCGTTGATGAGCACGTGTTCGATGCCATGCGCTTCGCCATACACGCGACCAGCGCCACCCGGCAGGTCGAACCTCATCTCGGCAGGACCAGGTCCGATCGTGGTCGGGTCGAACACCGTGATGTCGGCTGCCCAGCCTGTGGCGAGGCGCCCACGACCCTTCAACCCATAGAGGCGAGCGGGTCGATCTGTGAGTTGATACACCGCTTCTTCCACCGGCATGAGTGAACGCTCACGCACGGCGCGCGCCAACAACGTGGTGCTGAACGCGTAACTGTCGATCATGTCGAGGTGTGCACCTGCGTCACTTGCCCCAACGATGGCACGATGGTCACGCCACACTTCAACGCGTCGCTTCCATGTGTCGTCGTCTTGACCTTTGTCGACGTTAGTCATGACGGTCAACAAATTGTCGTCAACCACGATGTCGCACAAAGCTTCGAATGGCGACACGCCTCGTTCAGAAGCAATGTCTCCGATGGTGCGTCCCTCGAACGGCTTCCATTTGCTCGTGAAAGTTTGCAGCAACACATACGCAGCCCAGTTGGCGACGTTGCGTGCATTACCAGGCGTGGATTGTGCCAATCGGTCCATCTCTGCACGGCCCGCAGGGTCTTTCAGCATCGACAATTTCTCGGCATCTGGCAATGCCATGAGACGGTCCCAGCCAGCGAGGATGTCGAGAATGAAGCCGCTCTTGAAGTTGAGACGCATACGGAATGTGTCGGGCAGCGTGAGTGCAAGAACATGTCCGCCACGTTGTGCAGCGACGTCGAACCCGCTGAGTTGGTGTTGCACCATGTCCCAGTTCTGCGCGTACACCTGCAACAAATTCCAGTTCAGCGGACGATCGGCGGCAGCACTCATGTCGCCCATCAACTCGAAGACTTCCTGAGAAAACTGTCCGATTGCCGGAATGAATTCGAGAGTGGTCCCTGGGTGGTTGCGCACTTCGCTGCACAGCGCAATCAGTTCCTCACGACTTGCGTGGCGTGATGGAACTGGTGACCCCTCGTGGTCGTTGTGGCTCGTCGACCACGTGGAGGAGAACCCGCAACCGCCCGCCTGAAGACCAGCGCGCAACAACTGCACCATCTGCTCAATCTCTTCAGCAGTTGCTTCTCGCTTCGTCGCATCGTCATGCATGACCACACGTCGCAAGGCGCTGTGACCGACGAGGAAGCCGGCATTGGGCATGAGAGTTCCGTCGAGTTTGTCCAAGTACTCAGCCGTGCTCGTCCAATTCCACGGCACTCCATCACGCAAACTTTCAAGTGGCATGCCCTCGACGCGCGCAAGCATGCGCATGAGATAGTCGCCGTCTTGTGGCGTAAGAGGTGCAATGGTGAAACCACAATTGCCACCGAACACGGTGGTGACGCCATGAAGCGGCGACGGACTTAAAGTGCCATCCCAAAACGCCTGGGCGTCGTAGTGCGTGTGCAAGTCAACGAAACCAGGGCTCACCACCAAGTCAGTGGCGTCGATGGTCTCGTGGGCTGGTGCGTCGATTTCTCCGATGTCGGCAATGCGACCGTCTTTGACTGCGACGTCGGCGTGCACTGGTGCTGCACCGGTGCCGTCGACAACAGTTCCGCCACGAATCACCACGTCGTACATGGTCAATAGTCTCGCCCACTCAGCGAGCAGTCGCAAAGCCCCGCGACATGCCGGAGCTGTGAGAAGCGGTCAGGCCACGACGGACACCAGCTCGTGGCTGGTGTTGTTCAGCGAAAGTGGCCCAGACGTTGTTGCCACCACGATGTCTTCGAGCCGCATACCCCACTTGCCGGGAACGTAGATGCCGGGCTCCACGCTGTATGCGTGGCCGGCCTCGAGCAGTGTCGCATTTCCTTGCACGATGTAAGGATCTTCGTGCTCTTCCATACCGATGCCATGACCGGTGCGATGCACGAAATACTCTCCGTATCCGCCTGCGACGATGACCTCGCGTGTGGCCGCATCAATGGACTCACACGACACACCAATTTTCCCCGCAGCAACACCAGTTGCCTGCGCGCTCTTCAACACCGCATATGCGTCGGCGATGTCGGCTGGAATGTCGCCCACATACACACACCGGGTGATATCGCTGCAATAACCAGCCATCGTGCCACCGAAGTCACACAACACGATTTCACCCTCACGAATAACTCGCGATCCGGCGTGATGGTGAGGACTTGCTGCATTTTCGCCCGCAGCAACAATTGCAAAGTTCACCTTGTCATGCCCCTCCGCGATGATGCGCGCCGAAAGCTCGGCAGACACTTGCGCTTCCGTGCATCCGATGAGTGCAATATCACCAGCGTGCAACTGTGCAGCGATTCGATCAACTGCCGCACTCGCACGCTGCAACGCTGCAATCTCTGCCGCATCTTTGACTCTTCGTAGCGGACCCACGATGTCGACTGCGCGTGTGTATGTCGCGGATGGAAGATGTGCGAGCAACTCCACCAAGAAACGCGCCCACATCTGATCTCCAACTGCAATCGTGCGAGCTCCACCAATGAGTCGCGCTGCCATTGCCACCGGGTCATCGGTTTCACTCCACGGCACGAGTGTGAACACACTCGGCATATCGACCACACGCGGCGCCTCGAGGCGCGGTATCAACATCGACGTCGTGCCATCACGAGGCACGATCAATAACGTGAGGCGCTCGAGCGGCATGGCCTGATATCCGGTGAGATACGGCAAGTCATGTCCCACCGACAAGATCAATGCATCGACGTTCTTTTCGGCCATGATCGCGCGCACGCGCCCGAGCCGTGACTCGAACACTTTGGGTTCGTGTGAGATGTTCATCGCACTCCAATTGTGACAGCAACGGGTGCCGCGTGGGCTGCTGCATCTTTTGCGTGATAACTAGAGCGCGTCAGTGGGCTCGACTCAACATGGGCGATGCCAAAGGACTCGCCGATCTTCTTGAATTCCTCGAACGTGTCGGGGGTGACCCACCGCGACACTGGCAAGTGGTGGGAGGTCGGACGAAGGTATTGGCCAATGGTCACTATGTCGACTCCGACAGCAGCAAGGTCGCTGAAGGTCTCGATCACCTCATCATCGGTCTCTCCCATCCCGAGGATGAGACCAGATTTCGCGGTGAGGCCAGCGGCCTTCGCGCGGGCCAGCACAGACAAGCTGCGTGCGTATCCGGCGGATGGTCGCACCGCACGCTGTAACCGCGCCACAGTTTCGATGTTGTGGTTCAACACATCGGGTTTCTCGCGCATAAGCACTTCTACATGCGATGTTCCGCGAACGTCAGAAATGAGAGTTTCCACTTGGATGGTGTTGTCGACGTCACGAATGGCGCGCACACACGCAGCGACATGGCTCATGCCACCATCATCGAGGTCATCACGCGCCACCATTGTGAGCACCACATACGAAAGGCCCATTCGGCGAACCGCATCGGCAACGCGACGTGGTTCGTCTGAGTCGGGAACATTTGGTTTCCGTGTATCGACCAAACAGAACCCACACGCTCTCGTGCAACGCTCCCCTAACACCATGAACGTCGCTGTACCGTCGCTCCAACATTCCGACAAATTTGGACATCCTGCTTCTTCGCAGACGGTCACCAGTTCAAGGTCGCGCAGAGTGCGCTTCAACGACATGACCGTCTCACCGTGTTTCACATGGGGGCGAATCCAATCTGGCTTGCGTTCTGACAAGTCGATTGCATCAGTGACTCCCGCTCGTGCAAGGCGACTCATCAGTCGAACGGGTTCACCGGGTCCGTCACCGCGCGAGAATGCAGAGAGATCATCAGGCGTGTGTCGCCATGCAACATCAGCCCGACGGTGAACACCGCCGCCCCAAGCATACGCAGCGCGAATTGTTAATGCATTGACGACTGTTTGCATGTCGACGGAGATTCCCTCTTCTGCGAGCGACGTGACCGGAAACTCAGCGATGCCACATGGCACGATGTAGTCGCGCATGTAGGCAAGGTCCGTCGACACATTCAGGGCGAATCCGTGCATTGAACGACGACGACCAACACGAACACCGATGGCGGCGATTTTGCGAGCACGTTCTGTTCCCACGTCGAGCCACACACCGGGATATCCGATTTGTCGTCCGGCGTTGGCAAGTCCGAGATCTCGCAATGTGTCGATGAGCACTTGTTCCACCGAATGCACATATGCCACTGAGTCAGCAGGACCATTCGATCGCTTTGGCGGAAGCGTCAGCAATGGATATCCGACCAGTTGCCCTGGTCCATGATAGGTGATGTCTCCCCCACGATTCACTGCGACAAAGTCAGCACCAACAGCAGACGGATCACATTTCAGATTCTTGGCGAGGTCTGCCGAGGGGCCGTAGGTGAACGCATGTGGATGTTCAAGCAGTAATAAGTGATGCGAGCGACCTTGACGGAACATCGCTTCTTGGACGGCGAGCGCTTCACCGTATGGAACACGCCCCAACCAACGCACATCGAGTGCCGGCCACGCATGCACGGCGTCGGTGACGATGGCAGACACCTCTAGAGCTCCGACGACCAGTCCCTGGTCTCGAGAATGTTCTTCACGCGAGCGAGGAAATTGGCTGCATATGCACCGTCAAAAGCACGGTGGTCCCATGACATCGCCAAGTTTCCGACGGGATGAATTGCGATGCTCTCGCCGGCAGCCGTTGACACGACCACTGGCTTTTTCACAACCGCATCGGTGGACAAGATGGCAACTTGTGGTTGGTTGATGATCGGCATCGTAAGAACAGAACCAGCAGAACCGTTGTTCGAGATGGTGAAGGTTCCACCTTGAATTTCAGCCGGAGTCAATTTCTTCGAACGAGCACGTGTTGCAAGGTCACTGACTTCGCGTGCAATCGCGCGCAGTCGCTTCCCACCGGCATCGCGCACCACGGGCACGATGAGACCTTGATAGTCAATATCAACGGCAATGCCAAGGTCGATATACCGATGCACAATGAGTGAATTACCGGCAAACGATGCGTTCATATGTGGGTAGTCAGCAAGTGCGTCAACCACAGCACGTGAGATAAACGGAAGATACGTCAGGCTGAAACCTTCGGTTACCTTGAAATCATCTTTCACTTTCGTGCGCGTCACATCGACATTCGCGTAATCGACTTCGACAACACTGAACGCATGCGGGCTGACACCCTTGCTCATCACCATGTGCGAGCCAGTGAGCTGACGAATCTTTGACAGTGCGACCACTTCGTCACGCGCGCCCGGCACCACCTTGATGGGTGCTGCTGCCGGTGTGGCAACTCCCGCTGCAGGTGCAGCAGCAGGCGTTGGGGCTGGTGTCGATGACGGAGCCGGTGCCGATGCTGCACCAACAGACGGAGCGCTTCCCCGCTTGTCGATCGCGTCGAGCACGTCGTCACGAGTGATGCGACCATTCGGTCCGGTACCGACAATCGAATTGACGTCGAGACCGTTGTCGTTCACGAGCTTGCGCACAACTGGCGACAGCAACTTGCTACTTGATGCACTGCTCACTGAAGCTGCAGCTGCTGGTGCTGGAGTTGGCGCAACTGGCGCCGCAGCAACTGGTGCGGGTGCAGGTGCTTGAACAACTGGCGCCGGTGCAGGCGCAACGGCTGGTGCTGGAGGCGGAGTTGGTTCAGGGGCAGGAGCTGCCGGAGCAGGCGAAGCCACCGGAGCGGAGCCCGCAGCACCAACGACTGCGATAACTGTTCCCACCGGAACAGTGTCTCCTTCTGGAACGCGAATCTCAGAGAGAACTCCGGCCACAGGTGATGGAACCTCGGTGTCGACTTTGTCGGTCGACACTTCGAACAACGGCTCGTCAGCGGCGACGTTGTCGCCGATCTTCTTGAACCAGCGAGTGATGGTTCCTTCGGTGACTGTTTCGCCCAACTGCGGGAGGGTCACATCTGCCATGGGTCTCTCGTCTTCCTGAAATCTCTGCGTGTTCTCGGTCTTCGTCTGTCGGGCTAGGCGTTGATTGAGCGCCCAGTAAGTGCCATCACAGTCTCGCCGAAAAGTTCGGACAAACTCGGATGGGGCTGCAGGAAGGCAGCGATCTCGTCGACAGTGGCCTCCCAGTTCACCGCCAGATAGCCGCCAGATAACTGCTCCGTCACCCACGGCCCGACCATGTGCACACCCAACACCTGTCCCGCAGATCCGTCCGCATTCTTCTTCGCCACAACCTTCACGAGTCCGTCGATTTCGCCGAGGATTTGCGCGCGGCTGTTGGCACGGAATTGATGCTTCGACACAACCACATCAATACCTGCTTCCTTCGATGCATCTTCGCCCGGACCTGCCCACGCAACTTCAGGGTGGCAGTAGATGGCCCAAGGCACGCGGTCATATGCGACAGGCAACACGTCCTCACCGAGTGCTTGCTTCACGGCGACAATTGCTTCGGCATATGCGACGTGAGCAAGTTGCGGCGTGTTGATGAGGTCACCAATTGCCCACACACCTGCTTCACCCGTACGACACCAATCATCGACTTCCACGAAACCGCGTTCACTGACTTTCACCGACGTTCCGGTCAGTCCGAGTTCGTCGGCATATGGGCGACGGCCGACTGACACGACGACCGCGTCAACGCCCACTGTCGAGCCATCTCCAAGTTGCACCGAAGTGCCGCCACTTGAATTCGGCACATGACCCGCAACACTGACACCAGTCTTAATGTCGATTTTCTTTTTCTGAAAACTGCGCACGACAACATTTGCGACATCAGCGTCGAGTCCGGGAAGAATCTTGGGCAGTCCCTCGAGAATCGTGACGTGTGCACCGAGGTCTGCGAAGGTCGATGCAAACTCGCATCCAATTGCACCACCGCCGATGACTGCGATGCGTGCTGGAATTCTGTCGAGCATCAGCACTTCGTCCGAAGTCATGATCGGGCCACCGACATCGAAGCCAGAGATCGTGCGAGGAACACTTCCGCTTGCAAGAATCACACTCTGACCGCGCACAGCAGTGGTAGTTCCATCAGCAGCTTTCACAGTCACCGTGTGATCTGCCGACAGCGAACCCACGCCAAGGATGTACGTGACTTTCTTTGCCTTCGTGAGACCCGTGAGCCCTTTCACCAAACCGTCGACAATTTTCTGCTTGCGGGCCTGCGCAACTGCAAAATCAGTCGAGCCAATGACAGCATCGATGCCGAAATCTTTGGCGTGCTCGACATGTCGCCGCACTGCTGCCGTCTCGAGAAACGCCTTCGCCGGAATGCAACCACGGTTGAGACACGTTCCACCGATGGTGTCTTTCTCGATGAGCGCAACTGCCATACCTGCAGATGCTGCATAGAAGGCTGCGGCGTACCCACCTGGGCCACCTCCGATGACGACGAGGTCGAACTGTTCGGCCACTGTTGACACCTCCGTTGGCTTGGCCTACGCGCTGTTGCGCATGTGCTGCCCGTCAGCGACCCATGTCGCCATCAGGGCAGGCTTAACCGTACAGGCTGCCTCTATGCCGACCACTGAAATTGCTCGCCGGCACGCAGATAAGCCACCACCGGCGACGAATCAACTCGCACGAATGCGATGGTGCACGACATCGGCGCAGACGATGTCACGGTGCCACACGGCACACCTACACCTGTGGGCAGTTCAATAGATTCTGTCACTTGACCGTCGGCGAGCAGACGCCACCCCTCCTGAGCATCAGCGCCATCGACACCAACCATGGTGACTGACACGAGAAGCGCATCCGCGCTATCGATGATGTCTGTCACCGTCACTGTCATGTCACCCAATTTGGCGTCCGTACCGAGTGTCAACACCTGCACCTCGGACTCCTCTGACGACACCTGAAAAAGCTTGACGCCACCAGCGATCATGATGACTATCCCGCACAGAAGGGCCGTGAGTATGAGTTTGCGGGTGCTCATCGCTCGTCATCCTACGGTCAGAGTCTTTCGAGCCCCATTACACACGCCCAGCAGACCAGACCTAGCCTCACAGGCATGAAAGTTCTCGTCACTGGCGCATCAGGTCTCATTGGGTCGGCGCTCAGCGCACACCTGTCCTCTGCAGGTCACACCGTGTTGCACGCGGTTCGCGGCGACAACGCCACATCGTCTGCGACCGCGGTGAAATGGAACCCGCATGCGGGAACAATCGATGCAGACAAACTTGTCGGCATCGACGCCGTCGTGCACCTCGCCGGTGCGGGCATTGGTGATAAGCGATGGACCGATGACTACAAACGCGAGATCCTTGAAAGCCGCACAAAGGGAACATCGCTCATCGCATCAGCGATTGCTCAGTTGCCCACCAAGCCATCTGTGTTTCTCAGCGGATCCGCAATTGGTATTTACGGTGCAACTGGCGACGAAGAACTCACCGAGACCAGCCCGCACGGAAGTGGTTTTCTCGCTGACGTGTGCGAACAGTGGGAAGCAGCGGCGGCACCGGCAGTGCAAGCAGGCATTCGCACCGTGTATCTGCGCACCGGCATCGTCTTGTCGACAAAGGGTGGCGCTCTGAAGAAACAGCTACCAATCTTCAAAGCAGGCCTCGGTGGAAAGTTCAAGAATGGAAAGCACTGGCAAAGCTGGATCTCCATCGACGACGAAGTCGCCGCAATCACGCACCTTCTGTCGTCGCAATTGTCCGGACCTGTCAACCTCACCGCACCGCACCCTGTGACCAATGGTCAATTCACCAAAGAACTCGGTCGCGCACTTCGTCGCCCCGCATTTCAAACCATTCCTTCGTTTGGCCCGAAGTTGTTGCTCGGTGGTGAACTTGCTGAAGCGTTGCTTTTCACTGGTCAGCGCGTATTGCCAAACGCCTTGTTGAAAGACGGATTCACGTTTGCCCACCCCACCCTCGACGTAGCCCTGCGCGCACTCCTCACGCGTTCATAACCTTCACAACATGACAAGTCACGTGTCAACAAGCGGTCTGCCCGAGCAGGTTGACGTATCAATTGTTGGAGCCGGGCTTGCTGGGCTTGTTGCCGCACGAGTCCTCTCTCGCGCCGGCTTGTCCATTGCTGTCGTCGAAGCGTCAGATGATGTCGGTGGCCGCGTGCGTTCAGACATCGTCGACGGATTCATTCTCGATCGCGGTTTTCAAGTTCTTCTTACTGCGTATCCCGAATTGCATCGCCATCTTGACTTGCGGGCACTTGACCTACGCATGTTCGAGCCTGGCGCGTTGGTGTGGCGCGATGGTGAAGGCCATGTCGTTGGCGATCCGTTGCGACGACCAAAGACCGTTGTTGACACGGCAACGGCCCCCATTGGCTCGGTGCTCGACAAAGCCCGCATCGCCCTCTTGCGCATGAAACTTGTGCGCCGTGACCCAAAGATGCTGTTGCGCGGCGACGACATACCCACTGCGACTGCACTACGAGCTTTCGGTTTTTCTTCTGCGATCATCGAGCGCTTCTTTCGACCACTCGTTGGTGGAATTCAACTTGATCCGAACCTCGGAACATCACGCCGCATGTTCGATGTCATCTTCCGCACGCTTGCTACTGGAGACACCGGTGTGCCAGCACAAGGTATGGGAGAGATCACTCGACAGCTGGCTTCGAATCTTCCCGCGGGCAGCGTGCATCTCAATTGTGCAGTGACAAAAGTTGAGCCTGGTCGCATCACGACCTCGTCGGGGCACACAATTGCATCACGCGCAGTCGTCGTGGCCACCGAAGGGCCAGTTGCAAGTTCGTTGCTGGGCCTACCTCAGGTCACGTCGCGCGCCGCCGGCTGCGTGTATTTCTCTGCTGACACTGCACCCATCGCCGGCTCGTACATCGTGCTCGATGGCCATGGTCAAGGGCCTGTGTTGAATGTTGCAGTCATGAGCAACGTCGCAGACACCTATGCCCCACCTAGGCGACACCTCGTTGTTGCGGCGCTGCCCGGTGTGGCAGAAGGCGACATCGAGCAACTTGCTCGCACGCAACTTCGCAGTTGGTGGGGTCCGCAAGTAGACGGTTGGAAGACCTTGCGCTCGTATCGCATTCCCCATGGTCAACCGGGTCAAGACCCACCCTTCAATCCGAAGAAAAATGTCGCACTTGGCGAGGGCCTTTTCGTTTGTGGCGATCATCGCGACACCGGAAGCATCCAAGGGGCAATGTTTTCTGGTCGCAGGTGTGCGGAATCAGTGCTCGAATGGACGACACTTCATCTATGACATCTGCCGCGACTTCTCCATCTCCCCAGTCAGATCCTTCAAAGATCGTGACTGTCGAGCGCATTGTTCCTTCACCTCCTGGGGCCATTTTTGATTTGCTCGCCGACCCACGTCGACACAACGAGATCGATGGATCTGGTTCCGTGAAAGGTGCACAGGTCGACGCACCAGAACGCCTTTCTCTCGGGTCTCAATTCGGCATGAACATGCGCATTGGCGCGCCGTACAAAATCGACAACACCGTCGTTGAGTTTGAAGAAGGTCGTCGTATCGCTTGGCGTCATATGGGTGGTCACGTGTGGCGATACATACTTGAGCCAGTCACTGGCGGCACCAAGGTCACTGAACAATTCGATATGAACACGTCGCGGTCCGCCACTGCGTTACGCCTCATTCGGGCGCCGCAACGTAACAAGGCCGCAATGGAAAAGACGCTCGACAATCTGGTGCGTCGATTCAGCGAAACCTCGAACTAACGAATCAACGCAGGAACACTGCGCCGCAAGAATCGACCCCTGCCAGATGTGGCGTTGAGTACTCCGCGGTCGACAATCACGTCGCCTCGCGACATGACGATGCGCACTGCACCTTGCAATTGCATTCCCTCGTACGCCGAATGGTCAAGATTCATATGGTGCGTCTTTGCACTGATGGTGGTGACAGCAGCGGGGTCATATATGACGATGTCAGCATCACAACCTGCATCAAGGTGGCCCTTGGTGTCGAGACCAAACAGTCGTGCTGGCGCCGTCGAACACACTTCCACCCAACGCTCAAGGCTGATTTCTCCGTTCGCCACACCTTGGTAGATCAAGTCCATGCGGTGCTCCACGCCACCAATGCCATTTGGTACGAGATTGAACGAGTCACCAAAGGCAAGCTTTTGCTCACGCAGACAAAACGGGCAATGGTCGGTGCTCACCACCGCCAACTCGTCTTCGCGAAGTCCCTTCCACAGGTCATCACGATGGCTCTCATGCTTCGACCGCAACGGAGTCGAAGCGATGTATGCAGCACCTTCTGGCCAGCCCTTGCCCAAGTGATCTTCGAGCGAAAGGTGGAGATACTGAGGACAGGTTTCCGCAAAGATGTTGGTGCCACGTGCACGAGCAATGCGAACTTCGGCCAGCGCTTCTGAACTCGACAAATGAACGATGTAAAGAGGTGCTCCGCCTGCAACTCTCGACAACACTCCGGCGCGATGAACTGCTTCTGCTTCAAGGGCCGCTGGTCGAGTGAGCGAGTGGTGAATCGGGTCGGTGTTGCCCGATGCAACTGCTTGCTCGATGAGAACATCGATGGCAAGACCATTCTCGGCATGCACCATGGCCATCATTCCCGTGTCAGCGCACATCTGCAGCGCACGCAACATCTGACCATCGTCGCTATACAGGCGTCCGGGATAAGCCATGAACAATTTGATCGAGCTGACTCCCTCACGCTCGATGAGTAATCGCGCGTCGATGAGTGCTTGCGCGTCGACACCCCCCAACACCTGATGAAAACTCCAATCGATGACGCATTGACCTTCGGCCTCTGCGAATCGAGCGGCGAAACTTTGCAAGACGTTTCCACCTGCGCGCTGTTCCGCGAAGTCGACGATGGTTGTGGTGCCGCCGTGGGCTGCGGCAATCGACCCCGACTCGAACGTGTCCGAAGAACTGGTCGCGCCCGTATCGAGTTGCATGTGCACATGAGCATCGACTCCGCCAGGAATCACGAAACAGTCCGTCGCATCAATCACCTTCACATCAAGCCCAGATGGACGCTGGCCACGGTCGAAGATGGCCTCAATTCGTTCACCGTCCACCAACACATCGGCTTCTCGTCGATGCGTCGCCGTCACCACGGTTCCGTTGGCGATGAGCGTGCGCATAGACACAGCGTAGGCGTCAGATGGCGCTCCGCCGGTGCTAGACAAACTCCGTGGCCGAACGCAGCGACGCTCTCCTCTCGAGTCTCCCTTTGCCTTCCGGGTTCAAAAGTTTCGTCACCAACGTCGGCATCAAGGATGACTCTGATGACTTCACCGTGGTGACAGCCGAAGGGCGCGTGTCGGCCGCTGGTGTGTTCACTCAAAGTCGTTTCGCCGGCCCAAGTGTGCTTCTGTCGCGTGAACATCTCGCGGTCGGATCGCCCCGCGCTGTCGTTGTCATCTCGAAAAATGCAAACGTCGCCACCGGAGAAACTGGCGCGGCACACGCGCGAGAAGTGACCGAACTCGTCGCCACTCAGCTTGGTATCGCCACTCACGACGTACTCATCGCTTCAACTGGCGTCATCGGTCGCGCCTACCCCATCGAACGCATTCGCACTGGCATTGCTGCACTCCCCGTGCCGCTGCCTGGCGATGATGCAGTTGCGGTCGCACGCGGAATCATGACGACGGACACCGTGCACAAAGTCGTGCATTCGAATGTGCGTGGAAGTGCAGCACGCATTGTCGGAGTGGCAAAAGGCGTAGGCATGATCGAGCCTAACATGGCGACTCTTATCGCACTCGTGTTCACCGATGCACAAGTCGAGTCGTCACAACTTGATGCCATCCACCGCCGTGTCATCGACAAAACACTCAATTGCGTCAGCATCGATACCGACACCTCTACCAGCGATACTGCAATCATCTTGGCGAGCGGCGCAGCGGGAGTGGTCGATGCATCAGCGTTCGAGGACGCTCTTTTCGAGGTGCTCTTGTCGCTGACAAAGCAAGTTGCTCGCGACGGTGAAGGCGCTGAAAAACTCATCGAAGTACATATCAGCGGTGCACGCGACGATGACCAGGCAAAGCGAGTCGCCAAGTCAATCGTCAATTCACCACTCGTCAAGACTGCAGTTCATGGTGCAGACCCCAATTGGGGCCGCGTGGCAATGGCCGTTGGCAAAGTGAATGATGCGGACATTGATCAGAGCAAAGTGACCATCAGCTTCGGCGACCAAGAAGTTTTCCCGAGCCGTGTTGACGACAAAGGGCTACAACTGCTCGCCGACTACATGAAGGGCGACACAGTGCGCATCGTGGTTGACCTGCACAATGGAAAAGGTCGCAGCACCGTGTGGGGCTGCGACCTGACCGATGGTTATGTCCGCATCAACGCGGACTACACAACTTGACCTTTCCACGCTGAACGTCGCTCAGCAAGGCGTCACTTAGGTGGCATACGAATGCCACCATCGACTCTGATGGTCTCGGCATTCATGTAGCTGTTCGTGATGCACTCAAGAACCATCGACGCAAGTTGCGCCGGATCGCCGAGGCGCTGCGGGAACAACACACCCTTTTGAAGATTCGCCTTGAATGCTTCGCTGCCCTCGCCACTGCCGTAAATCGGCGTGTCGATGAGACCTGGCGCAACAGTGTTCACGCGGATGCCGACCGCTGAAAGGTCACGGGCCACCGGCAATGTCATGCCAACAACGCCACCCTTCGAAGCTGAGTACGCGTTTTGGCCGATCTGGCCGTCAAACGCTGCAACTGACGCGATATTCACGATTGCACCACGCTCGCCATATTCGAGCGGCTCAGTTTGACTCATCGCTGTTGCTGCGATGCGAATGGCGTCGAAAGTTCCGATGAGGTTGATCTCAATGACCTTACGAAACACGTCGATGTTTGCAGCCGACTCGTATTTGCCATCCTTGCCAATGGTGCGCTGAGCAAAACCGATACCTGCCGAGTTCACCAACACACGAAGTGGGCCCATTGACTTCGCCATCTCGACGGCGTTGATGATGTCTTCTGTCTTGGTCACATCAACAGCACAGAACGAACCGCCCACTTCCTTGGCAAGTGCGTTGCCCTTGTCCGCTTGACGCTCGAGGTCAGCGATGACCACCTTTGCGCCACGCTTGGCGAGCAGACGCACTGTCGCCTCTCCGATTCCCGACGCTCCGCCGGTGACGATTGCACTTACACCTGAAATATCCATAGGTCGGCAAGGCTAGAAGACCAGTTCGAACAAGGCCTACTCGAACCGATGACCGGCCCAACTCTCAGCCTGATTGTTTGCGAGATTCCTCCACTGCCAGCGCATCGACCAGGTCATTCATCGGGTCGCCACTATGACCTTTCACCCATTCGAAGGTGACTCGCCCACGCCGGCGAACCAACGCAATGAGTGGTTCCCACAGATCACGGTTGGCAACCGGTTGTCTCTGCGAATTTTTCCATCCGCGTGACAACCATCCTTCCCACCACCGATCTTGAAAACACTTCACGACATAGTTGCTGTCAGACACCACGACCACGTCGACGTCTTGATCATCGAAGTGCTCAAGTGCTCGCAACGTCGCAACAATTTCCATGCGCTGATTCGTGGTGTGTCCTTCGCCGCCACTTGCCCGCACGTCACCCTTTGGTGCAGTTGCCCACGCCCAGCCACCTGGCCCTGGGTTTCCCGAACATGCGCCGTCGGTGTACACCCGAACCGTCTCTCTTCCATCGCGTCGTCGCACTCGTGAATCACCATCTGTCGCCCCATCGTCAAAAAGTGACGCTTGTGGCGAATCGGACTGCATCTGACCATTGTCGGACACCGAGGGTCAGAAATGGTGCACCAGTCACGCATTGACCTGCGTCGTACGGTGCACCGCTGAGAAATGCGAGAATAAAGGCATGATTTTCGACGGTTCGGTGCATCAACTCCCCGACATTGATCCCGGCGAAACCAAAGAGTGGCTCGAGTCGCTCGACGCCGTGGTCGACACGCATGGCAAGACCAGGGCTCGCTACCTGCTGTCGCGTCTTCTTGAACGGGCACAGCAATCTCATGTCAGCTTCCCGGCCACCGTGTCGACGCCGTACGTGAACACCATTCCGCGCGAACATGAACCGTGGTTCCCAGGTGACGACCACATCGAACGTCGCATTCGCGCATACATCCGCTGGAACGCAGCAGTCATGGTGTCGCGCGCGAACCACCATGCAGAGGGAATCGGCGGACACCTCTCGACATTTGCGAGCTCCGCAAGTTTGTACGAGATTGGCTTCAACCACTTCTTCCGTGGCAAAGACGACGGCAACGTGGGCGACCATATCTATTTTCAAGGACACACCGCTCCAGGTATTTACGCCCGGTCATATCTCGAACGTCGCATTCACGAAGACGACCTCGATCACTTCCGGCGCGAGATCGGACGCAACGGTGCGGGGCTGTCGAGCTATCCACATCCGCGTCTCATGCCTGACTATTGGGAATTTCCGACAGTGTCGATGGGGCTCGGCCCGATCACCGCGATTTATCAGGCGCGCTTCAACCGCTATCTGCTCAATCGCGAGATCGATGATTCTGCTCAGAGTCGCGTCTGGTGCTTCATCGGTGACGGCGAGACCGACGAACCAGAAACACTCGGTGCGCTGTCTCTTGCAGCCCGCGAACAGTTGGACAACTTGGTCTTTGTCGTGAACTGCAACTTGCAACGTCTCGACGGTCCGGTTCGCGGCAACGGCAAGATCATCCAAGAGTTGGAGGCGGTGTTTCGCGGTGCCGGGTGGAACGTCATCAAAGTGATTTGGGGTTCCAAGTGGGACGAGCTTCTCGCCCGCGACGTCGATGGTGTGTTGCTCAACAAGATGAACACCACCCTCGACGGTGAGTTCCAGCGGTACACCATCGAAGACGGCGCGTACATTCGCGATCACTTCTTCGGCCCCGATCCACGTCTGCGTGAAATGGTGGCCCACTTGAGTGATGACGATCTGCGCTTGTTGCCGCGCGGTGGGCACGACTATCGCAAGTTGTATGCGGCCTACCGAGCTGCGGTCGAGAATCTCGGTTCTGGCCGACCGACGGCCATCTTGTGCAAGACCATCAAAGGTTGGACTCTCGGCTCAGATATCGAGGGTCGCAACGCAACACACCAGATCAAGAAGATGAACGCAGCACAGCTTCGACGTCTTCGCGAGCGTCTCCATCTTGAAAATGAAATTTCCGATGAAGCTATTGAAGCCGAGGACCCGCCGTACTACCGGCCACCGGAAGACTCGGTCGAATATCAGTACTTGCAGGAGCGGCGTCGTGCGCTCGGTGGCTATCTCCCGCGTCGCACCACGCGCACTCGCCGTCCGTTGACATTGCCAAGTGCCGATGCCTTCACCGAATTCGATGCCGGCTCTGGCGAGCAAGCCGTCAGCACCACCATGGGCTTCACTCGACTTCTTCGCAACTTGCTTCGCGACGACAACTTCGGTGATCGCGTGGTTCCGATCGTGCCCGACGAAGCACGTACGTTCGGCATGGACTCACTGTTCCGAGAGCACAAGATCTATGCGGCCCACGGTCAGAAGTACGAACCGGTCGATCATGATCTGCTCTTGTCATACACCGAATCTGCGAAGGGTCGCATTCTCGAAGAAGGCATCACCGAGGCCGGTTCGATGAGCAGCTTCATTGCTGCTGGCACCAGCTACGCCGTGCGAGGCGTGCCGATGGTGCCGTTTTACATCTTCTATTCGATGTTCGGCATGCAACGCACCGGAGACCTCGTGTGGCAAGCAGCCGATGCACGTACACGTGGGTTCCTGCTCGGTGCGACCGCCGGACGCACCACACTTCTTGGTGAAGGCCTACAGCACCAAGACGGACACAGTCACCTCTTGGCATCTGCAATTCCTGCGTGCCAAGCGTATGACCCTTCATTTGCGTACGAAGTCGCCGCCATCATCAAACATGGCATCAACCACATGTACGGCCCTGCGCCAGAAGACGTGTTCTATTACCTCACGTTGTACAACGAGAACATGGTCATGCCCGCGCGTCCATCGCACGTGACTGATACCGACATCGTCGGTGGACTCTACGAGTGGCGCGCATCCGCATCAGGAAATCCGCACGCATCCATCGTGTTTTCTGGAAGCGCATTCGGTGCTACAGAACAGGCAGCAAACATTCTTCGCGACACATATACCGTCGACGTGAACCTTCTGTCGGCGACGTCGTTCAAGGCCCTTCGTGATGAAGCCATGGAAGTGGAACGTTGGAACAGATTGCATCCGCTCGACACACCACGCACCTCAAAAGTGCAGCAAGTGTTCTCTGGTGGAAACACGCCGATCGTGGCGGTCACCGACTTCATGCGGGTGATAGCCGACCAAGTGTCTCCGTACCTGGCGCGGCGCACATATCTCGCGCTCGGCACGGATGGCATGGGTCGAAGTGACACTCGCGAGTCTTTGCGTCGATACTTCGAGACCGACGCACCTCATGTCGTCGTGGCGGTACTCACCACTCTCATCGGAAGTCATGGCATCACTCGGGATACGGTCTCGAAAGCAATCGCTGATTTCGGCATTGACCCAGAACTGCCTCACGGACTCACGAAAGACTGAAGCAACATGAGTGGAACCCTGTACGTCACTGGTGATCCGAAGTCGGATACGTTCCTCAACAACAACGGACTTGCTCTCATGATCGGAATGTTGCTCGATCAGCAAGTGCCGATGGAGTGGGCGTTCAATGGTGGCCCGACCTTGAAGAAGCGTCTTGGTCATTTGAATGCCAAGCGCATCGCCGAGATGGACCCAGACGAGTTCTTGCAGGTCTGCTTGCAGAAGCCAGCCATCCACCGCTTCCCCGCCGCGATGGCCAAGCGCATCCAGGGTATGTGCGCAATCATCGTGCGTGACTACAAGGGCAAAGCCGAAAACATGTGGGCCGACGTCACCACAGCTGAACAGCTGTACCAACGTCTCCGCACACTTCCCGGTTACGGCGACGAAAAGGCGCAGATCTTCATTGCCTTGCTCGGAAAACGCATCGGCGTCAGACCACGTGGCTGGAAGCAAGCCGCCGGTGAGTTCGGTGACAATGTGCCTCGCAGCATCGCAGACATCGACTCTCACGATGCCTTGCTCAAAGTTCGTGCGACGAAGAAAGCGCAGAAGGCAGCTGGTGTAGACAAGCGCGACAAGCCGCTCCGGTAGCGTCGTTTGTCGATGACAGTTCTCGTCACCGGCGGCGCCGGATACATCGGTTCGATCACCACTCGATTGCTCTCTGAGCGTGGTTTTGATGTGGTGGTGCTCGACAGTCTTGAGCTCGGCCACCGCGCTGCCGTCACAGATGTTCCGCTAGTTGTTGGAAATATTGCCGATCGCGACCTCGTCACAAAGACATGCAAAGAGCACAAAATCACCGACATGGTGCACTTTGCCGCTTACAAAGCTGTCGGCGAGTCGATGGCAGACCCGGGCAAGTACTTCGACAACAACGTGACAGGTGCACACGCCCTCATATCTGCAGCGACAGATGCAGGTGTCTCGAACTTCGTGTTCTCATCCACGGCATCGATCTATGGTGACCCCGACATCGTTCCTGTCACCGAAGAGGCCGAGGTTCGATGCGAGAGCGTGTACGCCGCCACCAAACGAATGACCGAACAAATACTCGAGTGGTACTCAACCACGCGCGGTCTTCGCAGTGTCAGTTTGCGATATTTCAATGCTGCGGGTGCCGCAAGTGACGGATCACTTGGCGAAAACTGGCGTTATTCGCAAAACCTCGTTCCACATGTGATGAAAGCGCTCCTTGGTTTCGCTCCCGCGTTGAAGGTGTTCGGAAATGACTACCCCACCGAAGATGGAACCGGCGTGCGTGACTACATCCACGTCGAAGATCTCGCCGAGTCACATGTGTCGGCCCTCACGTACTTACACAATGGGGGTGACACAATGATGTGCAACGTTGGCACTGGTGTTGGTACGTCAGTGATGGACATCATCACTACTACCGAACGCGTCACGGGACGCACGGTGCCATACGACATCGCACCGCGACGCGCGGGTGACCCCGCCTGTTGTTACGGAAACCCTGCGCGAGCAAAACAAGTATTGGGGTGGTCCTCGCGGCGCTCACTCGATGACATCATCGCCTCGGCATACGCCTGGCACAGCGCACATCCTGAAGGTCACGCCACTCAGGCGTGACTAGGTCTAAGGCATGACTAGGGCTCAAGCCTGAATCTGTCGGTCAAGCCAACCCATCAATACCGCAATCGCACGAGGGTCGTGCCGCAGTCGGTGACCAGCGCCGGCAATGACACGAAGCTCTGCCGAACCGTGCGTCTCGGCCAAGAGACGTGAGTCAGCAACAGGAACACTTTCGTCGTCTTCTCCGTGCATCACCAACAGCGGACGTGGAGCAAACCGGCGAGCAGCATCGGTGGGTCGAAAACGTCGCAACTCGCGACTCCACTCTTCGAAGTTCGTCGGAAACCCAACTGTGCGAACTGCACCAATCTCACGTGCGTGTTCCAAGAAACGGCGGGGCTGCGCAGCCCAGTCGTCGAAGTCGACACGGGGCCCAAGCGCTGCACATCCCGCGATGCGAGGGTCATCTGCGGCAACACAAATGGCCAGCGACCCGCCGGTGTTGGTGCCGATCAACCACGTTCCCGATGGCGACACTTCCGCATCTAGATGATCGATTGCGGCACGAAGGTCATCGACCCATCCTTGCAATGAAAAATCTCCGGAGCTCGTGCCGCATCCTCGGAATGTGAACGTGAGCGCGGCAACGCCCAAGTCATTTGCCATTCGATCCATAAGCTCGGGAAAGGTCAGTGCTGACTGCCGAGCATCGAGCGGGCCGATGGGAAATCCGTGACACATGATGATTCCAGGCAAGCGACGACGCTCGCCAGCAGGTACCGCGAGATGCCGACTGAGCGCAAAACCACCAGACTCGAATGAACCGTTCACGATGTTGTCGCGATTCTCAGTGACGGCATTACGAGGAACGACGCGTGACTACTAACGCGGTTTGCGCTGACGACGCGTCTTGCCCGGAGTCGCCAGCGTGTACCCACGGTTACGTGCTTCGGCCAATGAATCGGGACCAAAGGTGAGTCCGACTCCGGCATCAACGATGTCGTTGATAACAGCCTCGTCAGTCCAGTCATCTAGGTCGTACACCAACTGAGTGCGCTTGTCACCAAGGAACCGACTGTGCTCGAACTTCGTGGGGCGTTCCATGCCTCTCACGGTAGTCGCCGGCTCGTTGACAGACCGTCGTCCAGATGTAAGTTCATCCGCAACACCCGTCATCGGAGGGCACTATGGCAGTGAACGTCGACCTACCAGAGCGCATTGAGTTCTACTTCGATTCAATGTGCCCGTACGCCTACCAAACATCGCGATGGATTCGTGACGTGAGCGACGCAACCGGATTACAGATCGAATGGAAGTTCTTCAGTCTCGAAGAAGTGAACCGCACCGATGGTGCCAAACACCCGTGGGAGCGCGACATTGCCTATGGCTGGACTCCGATGCGCGTGGCCGCATGGCTACGTCGCCGCGACATGGAGTGGTGCGGTCGCTATTACGAAGCGTGTGGACATGCGCTGCATATCGAAGGTCGCCGCCCGTACGACGCAACGGTTGCTCGCGAACTTCTGGCAGAAGTCGACCTTCCGGTTGAGGCGTGGGATGAAGCTCTCGCAGATGACACCACTCATGACGACGTTCGTCGTGATCATGACGAGGCGGTGAGAATGTACGGCGGATTTGGTGTGCCGATCATCATCATTTCCGGAGGCCGTGCTGTGTTCGGGCCTGTCGTCGTACCGGCACCTCCAAAAGAACGAGCAATGGAACTGTGGGAGTTGACGGTTGCGTACAGCAAATTCCCCGGGCTGTTCGAGTTGAAAACACCGAAGTTGAACTCTGACTTGAAGATGATCGGTGATGTGTTTGCTCCGTACCTCGGGGCACGGCAATGGCCCACGATCATGAACCCCGCTCCGTGAGATCAAAACCCTGACATTCACCGACACAGATTGAGAAGGTCATCATGATTCCCACCGATACCATCGAAAAACTCGAACACACCTGGTCATCCATCTCGTCGTTGTGTGCCACGCTCGACGAGAAGCAATGGAAGACACCGACTCTGTGCCCAGGTTGGACGGTTCAAGACAATCTGTCCCACATGATCGGTACTGAACGTTTCTTACATGGACTTCCTTCGAGCACGGTGAAAGCAGGTCCGCGCGAGTATGTAAAGAACGCGATCGGTGCGGCTAATGAAAATGAAGTGGAAGAGCGTCGAAGCAAGTCGGGGGCAGACGTACTCGCAGAGTGGAACGAACTTGTATCCACGCGCCTTGCTGCTCTGAAAGGTGGAGATGACGAGTACTTCGCCAAAGAAATGATGACCCCGACGGGGCCAGGAACGTTGGCTGACTTCCTGCATATCCGAGTGATGGATTGCTGGGTGCATGAACAAGACATTCGAGTTGCGCTCGGCCTCCCCGGAAATGACGACTCACCTAGTGCTCATCTCTCAGTCGACCGTCTTCTGCGGACCTTGCCGATCGTGGTTGGCAAGCGTGCCGCAACTCCCGAAGGTGAGACCGTCGTGCTGAATGTGATGGGCCCAGTAACACGCACCATCATCATCGCGGTCAGCAACGGTCGCGCATCTGTCGTATCCACTCGCCCACCACATGTTCTTGCTGAAGTGTCAATGGACAGCAACACCTTCATGGCACTCGCCTGTGGTCGCATCTCTGGTGCCAACGCCCACAGCCGTGTCCTGATCAGTGGCGACAACACCATCGGTAGCGCAGTGGTGGACAACTTCAACATGATGATCTGAACACCGTGACGTGCGCCGACCAGGCGTACACACTGCCGTACACTGAACCGCGATGACTTCTCTCGCCATCGTCACTGTGCGCACCGACGAACCAGTTGCTGGGCACATGATTGCCGAGCGACTCGCCGACCGAGTCGACATGGTTGATTGCGACTCACTCTCCACTTTGGGCGGAGCCATCTTGCAGACGTCTGCGCCTTGGTTGTGCATCGTCACTCCGAGTGTCCGCCTCTATGAAGACGGCCTTGAGCGCACCTTGGCCGCACTCGACGAGCCGGCGCTTGAAACAACCGCTGATGCGCTCATCCACCCGAGCACGTATCTACTTCTCGAAGGTCAACCACCATCAACGCGCGAGGTGTACCGATTGGTTCTCGGCGAGCACGCACTTGCTGCCACTCCCACCACGGTGCTCGGCCTTGGCATGGTGCAACCAGGAGCGCTCGTTGTGAAGACGTCATGGCTTGCATCGCACTTGGGAGAGATTCGTAGCCTTTATCAACCACGTGAGATTCACGAACTGCTCGTCGCCATCGTGCGATATGTGGGCGGCGCAAACAAACTGCTGTTGCTGCAGTGGCAGCTGAGTGAACGTCATGCGATTGTGTCTCCCGAGGTACTCGACCTCGAACACGGCTTACAGCTTGATTTCCGCTACCAAAAAGCCATGGGCGACTTGTGGAAGTACGCCTGGCACGAAACTCCGAATGTGCCTGTCGACCAAGTGCGCCTGGTACACGCCCTCGGGGAATTTCATCTGAGCGCCGCGCGGCCACACGTGGTGCGGCGCATCGTGCGCCGATTACTTCGCAAGCGATGACCGCACACGCCGACGTCCTGCCCCTCATCGACAAGGCATCGTGGGTGTCGTTCGATGTGTTCGACACGCTCATCGAGAGGTCCGTCAGCCACTACGTACATGCATACAGCGTGTTACACGAAGCACTCTCCGATCGCAACTGGATGTTGGGCATCGAAAGAGATGACTTCGTGCGCCGTCGTATGCGCGCTGAGCGACTCGCCAGACGGCAACAGTTCAATGACACTGGATCAGTCGAAATATCACTACGCGACATCTGGATGCGCTTCAACATTGACCATGGTGGACTCGTCGATGTCGATGACGCTCTCTCTGTCGAAATCGACGTTGAATCATCACTCATCAACGTGCGACAGAACGGAAAGTCGCTGTTCGATTACGCCCGTAACAAAGGCAAGACTGTCATTGCTGTCTCTGACATGTATCTCTCGACTGCCACAATCTCAGACTGGCTCTCGCGCCATGGAATCGACATGCACCATGTGTTCGTGTCTGGCGATATGGGATCCGGAAAGCGCGATGGCCTGCTTGGCCTCGTGGCATCGCAGTTGAATCTTGACGTGAAGAATGGCCTTCACATCGGCGACAAACTCGAAGTCGATGGTCTTGGCGCGGAGCGAGTCGGCATGAGAGCCGCTGTCGTGCCACACCCGCATGATTACATTCGTGTTGCCGCACCACCTTCGAACAACACCACGCCGGTACTCGAGTCAGCGATTGTCGCTCGAGCAGTAAATGATTACGACCCAGCAAGTGGAGATGCACACGCTCTTGGTTTTGCCCACCTTGGGCCCGTGGTGGCCGGGTTCACTGCGTTTGCTTTGCACACCGCACGGGCACACGACCTTGACTTTCTCAGCTTCACGTCTCGAGATTGCAAGATGCTGGAAGACATCACCAGTCAGTTCGTGCGCACACCGGCTGGGTCGCACAACTACATGCACTTCTCGCGCCGTTCGCTGTATCTACCAGCGCTTGCAGGTGGCATCAACGACCATGACATGGACAATCTCACAGGAGGCCTGTGGGCTGCGCCAGTGCGCGAGTACTTCAGTCGAATAGACCTCCTTGTTGATTCGCATGGTGAAGTACTTGCTCGTCACGGGCTCACTGCAGACACCGTGATTGCCGACAAGAACTCGCGCCAGCTGTTGTCGCGAGTGTTCCGCGACATCAAACTCGACATTGTCGCCGTAGCAAGCGAACGATTGGGCGAGTTATCTGAGTACCTGAAGCATTCCGGCTTGCTGTCCGCACACCGTGTTGGTTTTGTTGATGTCGGATGGCGTGGCTCTGTACAGGCCAGTCTCGACCGTTGTCTCCGACTCATCGGTTGGCATGGACACTTGGAAGGCATCTACCTCGGGCTGCTGTGGGCCTCACATCCATTGAACGATCAATCAATGTCAGCATGGCTCACCGGGTTCCCTCGCCATCGACAGTTCCACGCGGCACTTGCGGGTGCTGTGCCCGTCATCGAGTCAATGTTTCAAGCCAACGAACCTTCAGTGGCTTCATACTCAGACGGCCAACCGGTACTACGCGGACCTGTCAACTCGCGCGACATCATTGATCACATTCAAAATGGAACACGTGATTTCATCAACTCGAACAGCGACCTCATCACAAGGCTGTTCACGGTGGGCCGTCCTGACCATGTACTTGCTCAACCGATGATGCGGCTGCTCACGCACCCGAGCGTGGCTGAGGCCAGATTGCTCGGCACGGTGCAGTACTCAGACGGATTTGGTGAGACGGCAGAAGTGCGCACGATCCTCAGGCCTGTCGTTGGAAAGAACAAGGTCGCACAACAAGCACGCGAAAGCGAACGCAAGATCACGCAGTGGCGCGCTGGTTTCGACGTGCTGTCGTCTTCTTCGAACTGATTCGACTCAAACCTCTCTGGCTCGACTCTCTTCACGTCGACCTATAGCGATTCGCCTTCAGGCTCGGGACCGATCGCTCCGATCGCATCGAAATACGCAAGATGAGCCTCAACAACATTCACCACGTCGACATCGTCCAGCACCTCGATGCCGCTTTCTTCTGCAGCACCCAACATGAAGGCCGCGACCGTCAACTCATCGACAATCAGAACTTCATCGATGTCTTGTGGCCGGTCGACCACCTTGTCGGGCTGCAGACCTTTGGCGTGCAACCAGCGCATGTGAGCCACCAGCAGCTCACGCAATTCGTCGAGCGTCAAACGTGCTTGAGTGGTCTCGGGAAGCGCATCAGCCACAAACGCGACCGCAACTTCGAGGTCATAGACAGCTCGAGGCGCGACCGCATCCAAACGACGCGCCTCTCGACCAACCGTGATGGCAGCGATGACAAACACGATCACCGCCGACACAACGACGAGAAACACGAACACGTCAATGACTCATTTCAATTGCGTCGACCCCGGTTGGAGCAGATGTCCTCTACTGGGGTGAGACGACAATCAGATTCCGATGCGCTGTGCGAGTTGCTCGCGGTGATACGTCGGGTCACCAAAGAGCAGCTCGCTTGACTTCGCACGCTTGAAGTACAGGTGTGCTGGGTGTTCCCACGTAAAACCGATGCCACCGTGAATTTGGATGTTCTCCGCTGCAGCGTGGAAGTACGCCTCGCTGCAATATGCCTTCGCAAGTGATGCAACTGACGGAAGCTCATCGTTCATCTCGCTTGCACACCACATGCCGTAGTACGCAGCGGACTTGGCTGACTCGACTTCGAGCAACATGTCCGCGCACTTGTGCTTGATGGCCTGGAACGAACCAATCGGACGGCCGAACTGAACGCGCACCTTCGCGTACTCGACTGACATCTCGAGCACCTTCTGAGCACCACCAACTTGCTCTGCTGCAAGTCCGATTGCAGCAAGGTCGAACACCTTCGACAGCACGTCCCAACCGGCACCTTCGGTTCCGATGAGCTTTGCCGGTGTGTCCTTGAATTCGAGCTTTGCTTGCTTGCGTGTCTGATCCATGGTGGAAAGAGCTGTACGAGTGAGACCCTTTGCATCACCCTCAACGGCAAACAAGCTGATTCCCTTGCCGGTCTTTGCAGCAACGATGATGAGATTCGCGGTGTGTCCGTCGATCACGAATGACTTGGTTCCGCTGATGGTGAAATCGCTTCCAGAGCCTCTGGCCTCTGCGGTGATTCCCGATGCATCCCACTTGCCTGACGGCTCTGTGGTCGCAAGTGTCGCGATGGTCTCGCCTGAAGCAATTCCGGGCAAGTGCGCCTTCTTGGCTGCATCGTCACCTGACAACAACAACGCTTGCGTTGCGAGCACTGCAGTCGAAAAGAACGGGGCACACAACAACGCACGACCCATCTCTTCGAGCACGATGCCGAGCTCGACCCACGAGAAACCCTGGCCGCCGAACTCTTCCGGAACGACAAGTGATTGCAGACCCAACTGCTCGGCCATCTGCGACCACACCGCAGAGTCGTAGCCATTCTCTGTTTCCATCTGCTCGCGCACAGCGGACTCGTCCGACTTGGCCTCGAGGAATGAGCGCACCATCTTGCGCAGTTCTTCTTGTTCTTCACTGAAAGCAAAATTCATGTCATGAAGTCTGGTGGCAGTCGTGCAGCCACGACGAATCGGCTTGTGTACACCTGTGTACGCAAATCTGGTGGGCTCCGGCTATCGTGGCTCCGTGGCCTCACTAGGCATTCGCGAACTGCGCAACACTCTTGCCGCAATGGTGCGCCGCGCCGAAACTGGGGAACGCCTGGTGATCACCGTCGATGGTCGCCCCATCGCCCAGTTGGGCCCTGTCGATGCCAGCCCTGAAGCCATATCTATGGATGACCTTGTGGGGCGTGGCCAAGTGATCGCGCCGCGCCGTCGGTCGGCGTACGTGTCGCCAGAGCCCGTCTTTCTGCGTACCGGAGCGCGCATCGATCAAGCACTCCGAGAGATCCGCACGTGACCATCTACCTCGACTCGTCTGCACTTCTCGCGTGGCACATCGACGGCGCGTCGCGAGACGTCGTGCACAAAGAGCTGCAGCGAGATACCACATGGTGCGCGAGCGCCATCTCGCTCACTGAGGCGTTGGCAGCCGTGTCTCGTTTGACCGACGATGAGGTGTTGCGCCGCGAGTTCGAGGACAACATTCGACACACGTGGGACTTCATCCACGTCGTACCACTTGATCAACGCTGCCTCGACGATGCCGTTGAACTGATGGCCGAGCAACCCATCGGTGTGTCAACGGCGCTACACCTCGTCGCCGCACAGCGCCTTCCTGCAGATGTCACCTATGTGACATTCGATGCGGCCCATATTCCCGTGGCCCTGTCACTCGGGTTCAATGTTGTGTCAGGCTGAGCACATGGCAACCGACGACTCGACACTTGCGCTCCCCACGTTGCACTTCCATGATGACGCCATCGAAGTGCACAAAGTGGTCGTCGGCAACTACGACAACAACGTGTTCGTGGTGCGCTGTCGCCACACTGGTGACGCCGTTCTCATCGATGCGGCAAACGAACATGAGTTGCTGCTTGATCTGTGCAAGTCGCTCGGTGTTCGTCGAGTCCTGGAGACTCACGGCCACTTCGATCACATCGCTGCCGTACCCGCAATGCGCGAGGCCGGTTACGAAGTCGGAGTGATGTCAGCGGACGCTCACTATCTGAAAGAAGTTGGCTACGACGTATTCATCGACGACAAGGAAGTCATCGAAGTCGGCAAAGTTCGGCTGCACTCGATTCACAATCCAGGCCACACACCTGGGTCGGTGTCGTTCAAAGTTGAAGGTTCACCAGTGCTTTTCACTGGTGACACACTGTTCCCAGGCGGCCCAGGGGCAACCAAGTTTCCGGGTGGAGACTTCACCACCATCATCTCGTCCATCGACGAGAAGTTGTTCACTTTTCCGGCGGACACCATCGTGATGCCAGGACATGGCACAGACACCACCATCGGAAACGAACGCCCCCACTTGCAGGAATGGGTGGACCGTGGCTGGTGATGTCGCCGTGCTCGGTGGAATGTCGCCAGATATAGAACAACTCGTCTCTGCACGTGCCGACACATTCGTCAACACTGATGGTCGACCCACGCCCACATACCGAGATCAACTTCGGCGCATCAGCAATGCTCGTAATGCTCTGACCGTTGCCCTCTTCTACGTACATAACATCGCCATCATTGCCATCGCGTTGTGGTGGCACCACCCGGTTGGATATGTCATTGCATTTCTTCTGATGGGTCGCGCGCACGCCCAGAGCACTTCGCTCATGCATGAGGCCGCGCATCGTTTGTTGTTCACCAACAAGTCGCTGAATGACTTCGTCGGATCTTGGCTTCTTGGATATGTCAGCTTCACGAGCACCGCTGCATATCGGCGTGTGCACATGGCGCACCACCGCCAGGAATTCGGGCCCGACGAACCAGACATTCCGTTGTATGCCAATTATCCGGTGACTGCCGCAAGCCTGCGTCGCAAGTTGGTCCGCGACGCCACAGGTCAGACAGCGGTGAAATTATTCCGACAGCAATTCGTCGCACTGCGCTCACCGGTCGCGCGCGTACGTAACACCCAACTCAAGATCATCGCTGTTCATGCGATCCTCATTGCTGTGTCGACCTATGTTGCGGGCCCGTTCGTGTGGGTGGCGTTCTGGTTGTTGCCCTACATGACAGTGTGGCGAGTCATCAATCGACTGCGTTCGATTGCCGAACACGGCGGCATGACTGCTGGCACCGACCGACGCATCAGTACGCACAGCGTGCGCCAGAGTCTCTTGGCTCGCATGTTCCTTGTTCCCTATGGCATCGGATTTCACCTGGCCCACCACGTCGACGCCGGCATTCCATTTCGATCACTCCCCGACTACCACCGCCACTTGGTGTCGTCGGGGTACGCACATCTCGAGTTCCCGACCTATCGCTCACTCTGGAAAGCCCTATCCGCGGCAGCCCCGGCACGTGGCTGAATTACCACTACACGGATAGTGCTAATCGCCCGGCGGCTTCTACACTTGTCCTCGTGAGCGAGCTGTTCCGCATCTCCGATTTACATGCCCGGCCCGTCGCCGATGATGGCGACAGCGCCACGTCCGACATCCTCCGAGGCGTCGACCTGGTGGTGAACGAGGGTGAGATTCACGCGATCATGGGCCCGAACGGCTGTGGCAAATCCACGCTGGCCAGCACCCTTCTCGCCTCCCCGGAATATGAGGTGACGTCGGGCTCGATTCACTTCCACGGTGACGACATCACCGATTGGTCGACCGACGTGCGCGCAAAAGCCGGCATGTTTCTGGCTTTCCAGTACCCCCAGGAAATTGCCGGCGTGTCGGTCATTCAATTCCTACGCCAAGCACTGTCGGCTCGCAAAGGAATCGACCTATCGGTGCTCGAGTTGCGACTTGCAGCAATGGACTGGATGAAGCGCCTCGGCATGGATTCGTCCTTTGTCGACAGATACCTGAATGAAGGTTTCTCTGGTGGCGAGAAGAAGCGCAATGAAGTCATGCAGATGGCAATTCTCGAACCAGACATCGCAATTCTCGATGAGACCGACAGCGGTCTTGACATCGACGCGTTACGCATCGTTGCAAAAGGAATTCGTGAAGTTCGCGTCGACCGTCCTCAGTTGGGCATCGTTCTCATCACGCACTACCAGCGACTACTCGATGAACTACAGCCCGACCATGTTCACATCATGATCGATGGACGCATCGTGAAGTCCGGAGGCATGGAAGTGGCCGAAGAACTCGAGCGTTCTGGTTACGAGGCGTACAGGTCATAGCCATGGCTCTTGACGTTGCCCGAGTGCGCAAGGACTTTCCGGTCCTTGAACGCCACATCAATGGCAAGCCACTTGTCTACCTTGACTCAGCCAACACCTCACAAAAACCACACGCAGTCATCGACGCAATGACTGAGTTCCTGCAGAACGGCTACGCCCCGATCAACCGGAGTGCCTACACATTGGCAGCCGAGGCCACCGAGTTGTTCGAAGGCGCGCGCTCGTCGGTTGCACGATTCATCAACGCACCGCATGACCACGAAATCGTGTTCACCCGCAATGCCACCGAAGCCATCAACCTGATCGCCTACTCATGGGGTTGCGCCAACTTGAACAAGGGCGACGTCGTGGTACTCACCCACATGGAGCATCACGCCAACATCGTGCCGTGGCACATGCTCGTTCAAGAACGTGGCATCGAAATTCGTTGGGTACCGCTCACTGCAGACGGGCAACTTGATCTCTCGAACATCGATTCACTGCTCACCGGAGCAAAATTATTCGCGTTCACCGCGATGTCGAACGTGCTCGGAACCATCACTCCCGTCGCAGAACTGTGTGCGAAAGCTCACCAGCATGGTGCATTGGCACTTGTCGATGGATGTCAATCGGTTCCACACATGCCGACCGATGTCGCAAGCATTGGTGCAGATTTCCTCGCATTCTCGTCGCACAAGATGTGCGGTCCTTCCGGTATCGGTGTCTTATGGGCGCACGAGAAACTGCTCGACGCGATGCCGCCATTCATCGGTGGTGGCAACATGATTTCTGACGTACGCCTCGACGGCTTCACTTGCGCGGAACTTCCTTACAAATTCGAAGCGGGTACACCACCCATCACCGAGGCCATTGGGCTTGGTGCGGCAGTCAACTATTTGAACGGCATGGAATGCACAACGTGCGCGAGCACGAACGGACTATCGCCAAAGCTGCACTTCACTCACTCACCGAGCGCTTCGGTGATGACATCGTCATCCACGGCTCACAAGATGTTGATGTGCGAGGTGCCACCATCAGCTTTGCTTTCCGCGACGTGCACCCACACGATGTCAGCCAAGTGCTCGATCAGCACAACGTCTGCGTCCGCGCCGGACACCATTGCGCCAAGCCGCTCATGCGCCTCCTAGGCGCCAATGCCACCGTTCGAGCCAGTTTTTACTTGTACAACGACGAGTCAGAAGTGCAGGCGTTGTGCGATGCCCTCGCAGACACCGGTGATTTCTTTACACTCTGAGACAGACACGAACGAGGAAGTACCCCCATGCCCGGACTCGAAGACTTGTATCGCGAGATCATCCTCGACCATTACAAGAATCCCCGTAATCGCGGAGAACTAGCGCCGCCGGCCGTCAGCGCTGAAGGGCACAACCCGTTGTGTGGCGATGAAATCCAGGTGTATCTGCTGGTTGAAAATGGAACGGTCAGCGACGTACGGATAGCTGGTCAAGGTTGTTCCATCAGCCAGAGCTCAGCATCAATGATGTCTGCTGCTGTCAAAGGAAAGTCCGTTGATGATGTGCGTAAACTCGTATCGAGGTTCAAACACATGATGTCAATCGAAGAGTGTGACTCAGAACTCGATACCTCGGTGAACCTCGGTGACCTCGAAGCATTGCAAGGCGTCGTTAAGTTCCCCGTGCGCATCAAGTGCGCGACTCTCGCGTGGAACACATTGCTCGAAGCACTCGAAAGTGCGCATGCGTAAGGGCTTTGTGCGCTCCGTCGCGGTCGTCCTCATCACGACTTTCACGCTTGCCGCTGCATGCGACAGCGCCGCTGCCGAATCGACAACAACAACCACCGTTGCTGTCGATTCAAGCTCCACCTCAACCACGTCGCCACAAGCGTCATCGACCACATCGACAGCGGCCCCGGATACAACTTTGACCACAGTTGCCAAGAAGCCACAACCCTCAAAGGCGCCCTCGCGCAAGAGCATCATCGGAAAAATCGTTATCGATCTCAGCGACCAGACCACCGTGGTCTACGACAAGTCGGGTGCCGTTCTGAGAACATTCGATGTGTCAACAGGTCTCGACTCTTCCACTCCACTTGGAACGTTCAAGGTGTTCTCGAAATCATCTCGCACCTTCTACACGCCACGTCCTGAAGAAAAAATGCGTTGGATGACCCGCTTCACCAAGGGCCGACGCGGCGGAAATATCGGATTTCATGGCATTCCCTACAAGGTCACCAAACAGGGTGAAGTGGCTTTCCCCACGCCGCTCGGTGTCGCCCCGTCATCGCATGGCTGTGTGCGCATGCTTGAGACCGAAGCAAAGTGGATCTACGCCCACTCAGACATCGGGACTGTCGTGAAGGTGCAGAACTAGCACTACGTTGTCATCTCATCGGTCAGGCGACCGATTGCCACACTGACGGGAGGACACATGGCGCGCGCCACGTTCACCAGTTTCGAAACTTCGACAAAAGAAGATTGGGACAACATCATGGTGTGTCTTCAAGACACACAGGCCCAAGTTGCAGATCGCGTCATCGAAAACTTGCGTCACCTAGCCCACGACTTTGGCGGTTTTCCAGTCAATCGCCTCGAGCACTGTCTCCAGACAGCCACACGCGCTGAGCAGGACGGCCGCGATGATGAGTACATCATGTGCGCGTTGCTCCACGACATCGGCGACACGCTTGCCCCGTTCAATCACCCCGATATCGCTGCCGGAATCCTGAAGCCGTTCGTGTCCGAGGCAAACCATTGGATGGTGCAGCACCACGGCATTTTCCAGGGTTATTACTTCTGGCATCACATCGGGCTTGATCGCAACACCCGCGAGAAGTTCCGTGGACACGAATGGTTCGAATACACCGAAGAGTTCTGCGCAAAGTACGACTCACCTGCATTCGACTCAGACTTCAAGAGCAACCCACTCGAACACTACGAACCATTGATTCGTACGTTCTTCGCACCACGGAGACAACCATGACCACACTCACAGGAAGCGAACTTTCTGCAGCCATCGACTCCACCGTCGGCATCATCGGTGGAAAGTTCATGGTTCACCCCGAAACCATGGCTATGGGTGCTGAGGCGGGCTACCCGAACGGATTCGTGTTTTACATGCGTGGTCGTGGAGGTGTGCTCGGTGAAGTTGACGCTGATGTGATTCATTCGGCGTTCATGTTCTTCAACAAGGACATCATCACCAAGATGTGGACGGGCGGAGTGGCAACTGAAGATGCTCGCGCGGCAGGTCGACGCTTTGCCGCAGCATGTCAGGCATTCGGCACGAAGCGACTGAGAGGAGTGTTGGGAATGGACCGCCTGGCTGTGCTCGCAGAAAAAGTCATCTCGTCTGTCGATTCATCAGGTCTTTCACTTTTTGCAGGTTGGAGAGCAGAGCCACTGCCGAGTGATTCAGCTGCTCGTGCCTATCAATGTCTCCATGTACTCAGAGAACTTCGAGGTTGCGTGCACATCATTGCAGTGGTGCACGCTGGGTTGAACGGACTGCAAGCGGTGCTCGCCGGGCCTGGCGGCGGACCCGACATCGCCAAACTGCATGGCTGGGCAGAGGTCTCAATGGAGGGAATTGACGCGTTACGCCCACAACGCCAACGCGTCGAAGAAGACACCGACGAGATGATGGCGGCGATCTATGACACGTCACTCACTGCCGAAGAACGTGGCGAACTTGCACAGCTAGTGAAAGTTGCGGCGGCAGCAATTGACGCCATTCCCTGAGCATTACGAGAACGAGGGCGTGAGATGGCCCGACACGGCGACCCACAGCCTGAACCACTACCGCAAGGGTGCGGTGATCTCGTTCCTCCATCACTATGTCGGCGGATTGGTTCTGACCGCGCCCAGGTACCGGCGTGTACGGATCGCACCGCGACCCGGTAGCGGCATCACGTGGGTGCGCACGCACCACGACGCACCGCACGGACGGATCTCGGTCGAATCGCATCGCGACGACGACGGCTGAGTTCTCACATCGGTGCTACCCGAGGGAACAACCGGTGAGATCGTGCTCCCGAACGGCGGGTCATTCGAGGTCGGCCCCGGAACCCACACGCATTCCTGGTGATCACTGACCTGGGACGGGTTCCTCCTTGCGTCGCCGCAGACGAGCCGGCAGGAAGAATGCGCCCAAGATCGCCGATGCGATCGGGATTCCGATCAACCACGCATTCACGGGTCCGTCTTCATCGCCGTAGTTGACGTCCATCGGGGCCTGTCGAGCCGACCCTGCGGAGGACTCGTCCTCGAGGTTGAGACCGACGGCAACAGTCACCTTCTTGCCGCGGGTGTCGGTACCGACGAGAACAACCGTGTGGTCACCTGCCGGTGTGTCTTTCTGCAGCGTGAACTGCGAGACCACGGCACCGTCGGATCCGGTCTGGGCCTTGCCCACGTCGACCGGATCAGAGAACATCCACACCGCCACCGGGGACTCAGGGGCGAACCCTTCGACACCCATACCCACCCGTCCGTCTCGGCTTACCCGCAACCGACCCGATGAATCGATGTCGGTTGGCTGTCCGTCGGCGGTGCGCGCTCCGAACCTGACCGTCGAGTCCACGGCACGGACCACGTACTCGGTCGAAGTCTGTTCAATGGAGGCTTCCACCTCCTGATCGTCGATAAGCATCGTGATGCCCTCGGCACCAATTCGAGGAGCGCGCTCTGGTGGAGCGGCCGCGTTCTTGTCGGCAATGGCATCGATCTCGTCAGGGTCGAGAGACGCCGGGCGGGTCGAGATGGTGCTCAATGTGGTGCTGGTCGTCGTGGTTAACTGCGTCGCAGTGGATGGACCCACGGGGGTCACGGGAGTCGTCACGGCGGTCCCGGTCGGTTGACCAACTGTCCTCGTCGCCGTCGGTTCACCAACTGTCCTCGTCGCTGTCGGGTTCGAGTCGGAGCCCGATGATGCGAGTGTTGTCGTCGTCGATGCGGGGGGTCGGGTGTCGTAGGCGAGGGAGAGATTCACCGCGGCGGTGTTCTGGTTGTTCGCTGCATCGGTGAATCTGTTGGCCGCGACACCGATTGTCGCCGAACCGGAATCAGACACTGGTGGGGTCCAGGTGGCGGTGTAGGTGGCGCCCGACCCGGCGAATGCACTCAGTTCTCCCGCCGACACGGTGACATCGCCGACAACGAAGTTCGTCGATGCCTCCGACAACGT